>NZ_CP132910.1:2170000-2820000 GCF_030846775.1 Geothrix sp. 21YS21S-2 | reverse complement strand
CGTGGGCACCGCCATCGCCGGCTACGCTCCCGTCATCGGCAAGGACATCCAGTTCCTGCTCATGGGGGGATCCACCGTGGGCCAGGAGGCGCTGCTGCGCTTCTATGTCCTCCACGTGGCCGTGCTCCCCGCCGTGCTGACCATGGCCATCGCGATCCACTTCTGGCGCATCCGCAAGGATGGCGGCCTCTCCCGGCCCGCCGACGCCGACCCCACCCCGCCCATGGAGATGATGGCCGCCATGACGGACCCCAAGCCCTCCCTCCTGGAGGGCAAGAAGACCTACGGCCTCCAGGGCCTGGTGCGCGGGCCCCTGACCAAGGTGAACAACATCCCGGACAACACGGTCTTCTCCTGGCCGAACCTCTTCATGTCCGAGCTTTTCGTGTTCGTCATGACCCTCGCGGTGATCCTGGTGCTCGCGCTGCTCTTCAACGCGCCGCTGGAGGAGCCTGTCAACGTCATGCATCCGCCCAACCCCGCCAAGGCGCCCTGGTACTTCCTGGGCCTCCAGGAGATGGTGTCCTACTCGGCGTTCTGGGGCGGCATCGGGGTTCCGGGCATCTTCGTGGGGCTGCTGCTGCTCACGCCCTACCTGGACCGCTCCCCCAAGGGCGTGGGCGTGTGGTTCTCCAAGGACCGCCTCCTGGCCAACACCATCTTCCTGACCTTCCTCCTGGCGAACGTCATCTTCGTCATCATCGGAACGTTCTTCCGCGGTCCCAACTGGGCCTTCGTTACCCCTTGGTGAGGTCCAACCCATGAGATTCGCACTCGCCGTCGGAACCTTCCTGATCCTCGTGATCCACGGGGTCATCCTCTACAACCAGTTCTCCCACAAGTGGGAGGCGCACCAGATCGCCTATTTCAACCAGGCCAAGGCCATGGCGAAGGGCGAGGCGGAGAGGGCCTCCCTCGAGGCGCGGGGTCCGCGCATCGAGCAGACCGTGGTGGCCGACTTCGGGGAGACCCGGGTGGACCGCTGCATCACCTGCCACATCGCCTCCGACGACCCCCGGTTCTCGACCTACCAGCAGCCCCTCAAGACCCACCCCTATTCGCTGGCCATGGGCGACGTCCAGAAGAACGGCAGGTGGGAGCGCCGGCACAAGTTCAGCGAGTTCGGCTGCACCGTGTGCCACGACGGCCAGGGCCGGGGCCTCAGCCCCAAGGACGCCCACGGGGAGGACGAGTACTGGCCCGACCCCATCCTCGGAGCCGCGGTCCAGGAGAACTGGCGCAAGGAGTTCGTGCCCATGCTCCGGGGCAAGGAGTACCTGGAGGCCAACTGCGCCCAGTGCCACACCGGCGCCCATTTCACCGGCACGCCCACCGTGCGCAAGGGCATGGACCTCTTCTACGCCAGCAACTGCTACGGCTGCCACCGCATCGAAGGGCTCTCGGACGGCACCATCGGCCCCGATCTCACGGAGGTGGGCCGCAAGTTCAAGATCGACTACCTGTACACCCGCATCAAGGATCCCAAGTCCGTGCTGGCCACTTCCATCATGCCCAAGTTCAACATGCTCTCCGACCAGGACATCAAGGCCCTGGTCATCTTCCTCAAGAGCCGCAAGGGCAAGAACTTCTCCGAGACGGAGATGGACCGCTACCGCCTGCGCGCCACCGGCGGCGCGGAACTGGTCCAGGCCCACATCAAGCCCGTCCAGATCAACCCCGCCCAGATGGCGAAGCAGGGCGAGCAGCTGGTCCTCGACCGCGCCTGCACCGCCTGCCACAAGCTCGGCGCCAAGGACGGGGCCATCGCTCCCGACCTCAGCTTCGAGGGACTCGTGAAGGATCCCGCGTGGCTGGATTCCCACTTCAGGAATCCGCGCATCACCATGCCGGACTCCATCATGCCGGCCTTCCGGTTCACCGACGACGAGTTCAAGGCCATGACCTCCTACCTGTCCGGCCTGAAGGCGGTGCCGGCCATGCCCACCCCCGAAGCCACCTACAAGGCGCTCTGCCTGCGCTGCCACGGGGAAAAGGGTGACGGCCGCGGGCTCATCGCCGAGCACCTGGACCCGTCCCCCCGGGACTTCACCAAGGCCGCCTTCATGAACTCCAAGCCCATGGGCCGCCTGGTGGCCTCCATCAGCAAGGGCGTTGACGGGACGTCCATGCCCGCCTGGGGAAAGCTGGTGGACGAGAAGCAGGCCACGGCCCTCCTGGGCTACATCCAGACGGCCTTCGTCAAGGAGCCCCGCCAGGAGCCCAAGGCCCGGAACCTGCCCGCCGCCAACCCGGTGGCCTCCAGCCCCGAGTCCATCGCCCGCGGCGAAGCCACCTTCGTCAACCGGTGCGCGGGCTGCCACGGCCGCAAGGGCGACGGCAAGGGGCCCAACTCCCTGGACATCCTCCCCAAGCCGAGGAACCTGCGCAACGGCCTCTTCATGGCCAGCGTGAACGACACCCGGCTCTTCGACTCCATCCTCTACGGCGTCCAGGGCACGGCGATGCCGTCCTGGATCGACTACGGCATGAGCAACAACGATGTGGGCGATCTCGTGAACTTCCTCAGGAATCTCAATCCCAAACCCAAGGGGGGCCAGAATGCAGGAACAATTTAGCCGTGCGGAATCCGGAGGCGCAGCTCCGGGGGCCATCATCCACGAGGACACCACGGTCAAGTGGTTCGTAGTGAGTTCCATCAGCTACTTCTTCATCGTGGGGATCATCGCCCTCGTCATCGCGGCCAAGTTCGTGTGGCCCGACCTCATGGGCACCACGTCCTGGCTCACCTACGGGCGCCTCCGTCCCCTGCACGTCAACGGCATGCTCTTCGGCTGGCTCCTGGCCGCCGACATGGGCCTGACCTTCTACATCGTGCCCCGCCTCTGCGCCGTGAAGATCTGGAGCGAGAAGCTGGGCGTGGCCACGGGCATCCTCTGGAACATCATCATCCTCAGCGCCGTGGTCAGCCTGCTCCTGGGCCGCAACAAGGGCTTCGAATACGGCGAGCTGGAGATGTTCATCAGCGTCCTGGTGGTGGTGGCCTGGCTCATGTTCACGGCCAACATCCTCATGACCATCTTCCAGCGGAAGTACCAGGCCATGTACGTGTCCATCTGGTACTTCATGGGCTGCCTGCTCTGGACGGCCTTCGTCTACCTCACAGGGAACTTCGCCACGCTGCTCGCCACGGGCGTGAACCAGGCCAACCTGAACTGGATGTACGTGCACAACGCCGTGGGCCTCATCTTCACCCCGGTGGGCCTGGGCATCGCCTACTACTTCATCCCCCGCTCCTCCAACACCCCGCTGTTCAGCCACAAGCTCTCCATGGTCGGCTTCTGGTCCCTGGCCTTCGTCTACGTCTGGACCGGCGCCCACCACATGCTCCACGGACCCATCTCCCAGTGGCTGCAGACCATCGCCATCGCCTTCAGCCTCATGCTCCTGGTCCCCGTGTGGGCCGTGGTCTACAACCTCATCATCACGATGAAGGGCCAGTGGCACCAGCTGCGCGACAAGGTCGAGCTGAAGTTCCTCATGTCCGGCGTCGTCTTCTACCTGCTCACGTGCTTCCAGGGCCCCATGCACAGCCTGCGCACCGTGAACGCCATCGTCTCCAAGACCGACTGGATCCCCGGCCACGCCCACATGGCGGTGCTCGGCGCCTTCAGCTTCTTCGCCATCGCGGGCACCTACTACGCGGCGCCCCGGGTGTTCGGCAAGCTCCTGCACTCGGTGCCCCTGGCCAACTGGAGCTACTGGATGATCATGATCGGCGGCCTGGGCTTCTTCACCACCCTCTGGCTCGGCGGCTTCTGGCAGGGCTGGCAGTGGAACAACGTCTCCATCCCCTTCATCGACACGGTCGTGGCCCTCAAGCCCATCTGGACCGTCCGGTTCATCTCCGGCGTGATGATCTTCGTCGGCATCGTGATGTTCGCCTACAACATCATGGCCACCGTCCTCGGACCCGAAACCGAGGCGGCCGCGTAGCGGCCAGAAAGGAGCGAACATGCTGAGAAAAGCCGACACTTCCGCAGTCTGGGCCATCGTCGCGTCCCTCGTCCTCTTCTTCATCGGAGGCCTGCTCACCACCGTGGTGCCGCCCATGGTCGACAAGAGCTGGGGCAAGCCCTTCGCCAACTCCGATCCCGCCAAGGGTCCCACGGGGCACCTGGCGAAGCTCAACGAGCAGCAGCTGCAGGGCCGCGCCATCTACGTGCGGGAAGGCTGCTGGTACTGCCACACGCAGCAGATCCGCACCCTGCTGGCCGACACCAAGCGCTACGGCTGGAAGGGCGTCGACGCCCCCATCTCCACGCCCGACGAGTTCGTCTACGACACCCCGCACATGTTCGGCACCAAGCGCACCGGTCCCGACCTCGCGCGCATCGGCGGGCGCTACGACACCCAGTGGCACCGCACCCACTTCCGCAATCCCCGCGACCTCGTCAAGGGCTCGATCATGCCGGCCTTCCCATGGATCGTCAACGATCCCAAGGAATTCACCGCCCTGGTGGCCTACATGCAGACCCTCGGGCGCGCCAAGGACTGGCGCCCGGCCAACGACTACGAGAAGTAGCCATGGACTACACCTGGCCCAGCGTCTATTTCGCCTATCTGTTCTTCTTCCTGATGTTCGCCCTGGCGGTGTTCTTCTTCGTCAAGACCGCCAAGGACGGCTACTGGGGCAAGGACGGGGAGGACATCAAGTTCCGCATGCTGGAAGACGACGATCAGAGGAGAACCCATGAGTGAGCAGAAGGAAGAACTGAAGGACTATGCGGGCGGCTGGATCATGGAGAGGAAGGGCACCGACTTCCCCTTCTTCCTCAAGCTGGTCTTCCCCATCATCGGCCTGGGCTGCGTGGCCTACATCGTCCTCCAGATGATGGGCGACGTGGACCACGCCACCCGCGGCGCCTTCGTGCAGCAGTTCAACAAGGTCACCCAGACCAGCCCGGCCCTGCAGTACGCCGTGGCGATCCTGGCCCTGATCTACGTGGTCATCATGGCCGTGTTCACCTTCCGGTCCGTCAAGGAGCATTAGAGCCGTGGATATGGGGAATTGGCAGCTCAGGGTTCCGGACGACTCCCAGTACTGGCTGGAGATGGTCAAGTGCCAATACGCGTGCCCGGTCAACACCGACGCATGCGCCTACGTGACCGCCATCGCCGAAGGCCGGTACGAGGACGCCTACCGGGCCGCGCGGGCCACCAATCCCTTCGCGTCCATCTGCGGCCGCGTCTGCGGGGCCCCCTGCGAAGCCAACTGCCGCAGGGGGTCCCTGGACGAGCCCGTGGCGATCCGCGCCCTCAAGCGGTTCGTCACGGACAAGTTCGGGCCCGAGACGGGCGACTACGCCCGCTACAGGGAAGGCTGCGACCAGCGCATGCTGCCCCCCAACCGGGGCGACTACGAGCGGGTCGCGGTCATCGGGGCCGGCGTGTCCGGGCTCACCGTGGCCCACGACCTGGTCCAGGTGGGCTACAAGGTCACCGTGTTCGAGGCCGATTCCAAGCCCGGCGGCATGCTCATGACGGGCGTCCCGGTCTTCCGGCTCCCCCGGGAGCTGGTCAACCACGAGATCGAGGCCATCGTCTCCATGGGCGTGGACCTCAAGTGCAACATGAAGCTGGGCCGCGACTTCACCATCCAGCAGCTGCGCGACCAGGGCTACAAGGCGATCTTCCTGGGCGTGGGGCTCCCCAACGGGCGCAAGCTCAGCCTGCCCGGAGGCGACGCCCAGGGCGTCTACGACGGCATGGAGTTCCTGCGCGCCTTCAACGACGGCAGGACGCTGGAACTGGGCCGGCGCGTGATGGTGGTGGGCGGCGGCAACGTGGCCTACGACGTGGCGCGCAGCGCCCTGCGGCCCATGGAGGCCACCGAGGAGGAGCTGGTCCGCGAATCCATGGGCCACGACGAGAAGGTGGCCTACGACGTGGCGCGGTCCGCGCTGCGCCTGTCCGGGGACAAGGAGATCCACCTCATGTGCCTGGAGTCCCTCGAGGAGATGCCCGCCGACAAGGTGGAGATCCATGAGGGCGAGGAGGAGGGCATCCGCCTCCACAACCGCCGCGGCCCCAAGGAGATCGTCGTCGAGAACGGCAAGGTCAAGGCCATGCGCACGGTGAAGTGCCTCTCGGTCTTCAACGAGGAGCGGCGGTTCGCGCCGACCTTCGACGAGACGGCCCTGGAGGACATCCCGGTGGACACGGTGATCTTCGCCATCGGCCAGACCTCGGACCTGACGTTCCTCTCCGAGGCCGACGGGGTCGAGACCGAGCGCGGCCTCATCAAGGTCAACAAGGAGACCTACCAGACCACCGCCCCCGACATCTTCGCCTGCGGCGACATCGCCCACGGCGCCCGGCTCTTCATCGACGCCATCGCCTCGGCCCACACCGCCGCGCGCAGCATGCACGACTTCCTGCGCGGCACCCGCACCGACGTGGTGGTGCGCAAGCACTGGGAACCCGCCGTCTACACCATGGCCGAAGGCTGGCACCGCGAGGAGCGCTGCAACGCCCCGGTGCTGGAGAGCGGGATCCGTGCCGCCTCCACCGAGATCGTGGAGCTGAGCTACCCCGAGGAGATGGCCCGGCGCCAGGGGGCCCGCTGCCTGCGCTGCAACATCAACACCGTGTTCGACACCTCCACCTGCATCGCCTGCAACGGCTGCGTGGACGTGTGCCCCGAGGACCTCATCAAGCTGGTGGGCCTCAGCCGCCTCAAGGACGAGGACGCCTGGCTCAAGCTCGAACAGGCCGGTGCCGATATCCCGTTCGAGGCCTACCGGGCCATGTCCATGGAGGAGAAGGACGAACTGGGCGGAATCATGCTGAAGGACGAGAGCACCTGCATCCGCTGCGCCATGTGCGCCTCCCGGTGCCCCACCCAGGCCATTCTCATGAAACGTTTTGTGCATTACAAGGAATGCGTCGCCGTGCCCACCCCGAATCCACGAATTCTTTATAGCCGATGAGTGAGGCCGTCCCTCCCGCGCGGCACTGGCTCCTGGCTGAGAAACGCAAGCCCCTGCCCCCCCCGGGGCGGGGCCACCGTCCCCTCCGGAAGCTGTTCCACCTGATCTGCTTCCTGGTCTTCCTGGTCCTGCCCTTCTCCAACCTGATGCGCTTCGACATCCCCCGGCAGCGGTTCTACTTCGCCGGCTTCGAGGTGCTCATCAGCGAGTTCAGCATCCTGTTCTTCGCCCTGATGTTCCTGATGTTCGTCATCGCGGTGGTGGCCATCATGTACGGGCGCGTGTACTGCGGCTACGCCTGCCCCCAGATGATCTTCAGCGAGGCGAGCACCGCCGTGGAGGCCTGGGCCATGAAGCTGGCCCAGAGGTGGACGGCGAAGCCCCTGGGCCGGAAGATGCTGGGCAAGGGCCTCTTCCTGGCCGTCCTGGCGGCGGCCTCGGTGTTCCTGGCCTTCGTCTTCATGGCCTACTTCATCGAACCCCGGGACCTGCTGCACCGCCTGCTCCGCTTCGACCTGGCCTCGGTGGGCGGCATCATGGGCGCCTCGGTCACCCTCGTGACCTTCCTGGACTTCACCCTGGTCAAGCAGACCTTCTGCACCACCGTGTGCCCCTACGGCTACATGCAGGGCATGCTCCAGGACCGCCACTCCCTCCTGGTGGCCTACCAGGACCCCACCTCCGCCTGCATCGACTGCAAGAAGTGCGTCCGGGTCTGCGAGATGGGCATCGACATCCGCAAGGGCCCCTACCAGATCGAGTGCGTGCACTGCGGCGACTGCATCGACGCCTGCGACGAGGTGCTGGCCAAGGTGGGCCACCCCGGCCTCATCCACTACTCCTGGGGCGGCTCCGCGGCCTCCGCCCGGAAGGAGCCCTGGTTCCGCCGCTGGGGCTTCAGGGACCCCAAGCGCTTCGTGATCCTCTTCGTGATGGCGGCCTACCTGACGGCGCTGGGGCTGACGCTGTACCTGCGCAAGCCGGTGCTCATGCGGGTCACCCCGGACCGCGCGACCCTCTTCACCCTGCTGCCCGACGGCAGCGTGGCCAACCGGGTCCGCATGAACCTCGCCAACCGCTCCCCCAGGCCGGTGGAGATCCGGGTCTGGGTCGAGGGATTGCCGGGCGCCCGGGTGATGCTGGACCGCAATCCCCTCACCCTGGCCCCCGGAGCCGCCCTGGAGCGGACCTTCGACATCGCCGCCCCCGCCGGCGGCCAGGAGCTCAACCCCATCCGCGTGGTGATCCAGTCCTCGGACCGGGGCGCCCCGGACGCTGCCGAAATGAACTTCATCATGCCCACCAAGAGGAACTGACCATGGATGACAAGAAGCGGACCGGGCGGTTCTACCTGACGTTCTTCGGGCTGGTGTGCGTGCTGTTCATCGGCCTCCTTGGCTACGTCTACAACCGGGTTTCCCACGTGCGCATCGAGATGCTGGACGAGCACGGCAAGACCGTTCCCGTCCGCTGACCATGGCGGTCTGCGACCTCTGCGGCACCCCCGCGGGCACGGGGTCCTGCTCGAGGACCTTCCTGGAGGTCCCCCGGACCTTCTGCTGCAGCGGGTGCATGAACGTGTACGCCATCCTGGTGGAGAGCGGGGCCGTGGCCGCGGGGCAGGACCTGCGCACCACCGAGGTCTACCTCCAGAGCCTCAAGCTGGGCCTGATCGCCGCCCCCGACGAGGGCCGTCCTCCCATCCCGGAGGACGCCGAGATCCGGGAGGAGCTGTACCAGATCAACGGCATGTGGTGCACCTCCTGCGGGTGGCTGGTGGAGCACGCCCTGGCCCGGGAGTACGGCGTGGTGAGCGCCGACGTCCTGTTCACCTCCGATCTCCTGAAGATCCGCTACTGCCCCCAGTACCTTCCGCCGGGGGTCATCCCGGACCGGGTGGCCTCCCTGGGCTACCGGGCCCTGCCCTTCGGGGCCGAGGGGGACCGGAAGGGATGGCAGGACATGCTCCTGCGCCTGGGCATCGCCTTCGGCATGTGGATGAACGTGATGCTGTTCAGCCTGGTTGTGTACGCCTCGTTCTTCGAAGGCATCGCCGAGGGGGCCCGGAGGGCCGTGCCCTTCATCCTCATGGGCCTGGCCCTGCCGGCGGTGACCTATTCGGCCTGGCCCATCCACCGTCTGGCCTTCTACGGGCTCCGGCAGGGGCGCCTGCGGCTGGAGGCGCTCATCTCCACAGGCGTCCTGGCCGCCTTCGCCTACAGCGCGGCCCAGGCATTCCTGGGGGGGCGCCACTACTACTTCGACACCGCCTGCGCCATCGTCACCCTCATGCTCACGGGCAAGGCCCTGGAGCGCTCCGCCAAGGAACGCAGCGCCAGGGCCATCGCCATGCTGCACCGCCTCCTGCCCCGCAAGGCCCGCATCCGGGTGGATGGCGAGGAGCGCTTCGTGGCCATCGAGGCCCTCGAGCCCGGCATGGTCTTCCTGGTGAAGGCCGGGGAGCGCATCCCCGCCGACGGGGTGGTGGTGGCGGGGGCCTCCTCGGTGGACGAGTCGGTGATCACCGGGGAGTCCGAGCTGCGGGCCCGGGGAAGCGGGGACCCGGTGGTGTGCGGCAGCCTCAATGCCTCGGGCGTCCTGGAGGTGCTCGTCACCCACGCCTCCGCGGATTCCTCCCTGGCCCGGATCGTCGAGTCGGTGGAAGGGGCCCTGGCCAACCGCAGCCCCCTGGAGCGCGCCGTGGACCGGGTCTCCCGGCTCTTCATCCCCGTGGTGCTGCTCATCTCCCTGGGCACCCTGGCGGGCTGCCTCGCCCTGCACCTGGGGCCCACCGTGGCCATGCTGCGGGCCATCGCCGTGCTGGTGATCGCCTGCCCCTGCGCGCTGGGCATCGCCACTCCGCTGGCCACCACCGCCGCCGTGGGGGCGGCCTCGCGCAAGGGCATCCTCATCCGGGACGTGGGCGTCCTGGAGACCTTCCGCAAGGTGGACGCCGTGGTGCTGGACAAGACCGGCACCATGACCGAAGGCGTCTTCAAGGTGAGGGGCGCGGCCATGGAGCGCCTGGACCTGGCCGCTGCCCTGGAATCCTACTCCGAGCACCCCCTGGGGCACGCCCTGGTGGCCTACGCCCGCGAGCAGGGCCTCGCGCCCCAGGACGCCGCCGGCCTGGAGATCCGGCCCGGCCTCGGCCTGGCGGGCCGGGTGGGCCCCCACCGTGTGGTGGTGGGCAACCGCAGGCTCATGGAGCTGGAGGGGACCGAACCCACGCCGGAGATGACCGCCCAGGCCTCGGTGTGGCAGGCCGAGGGCTACACCGTGGTCTTCGGCGCCGTGGACGGCCTGCCCACCGGGGCCCTGGCCTTCGGCGACGCCCCGCGCCGGGAGGCCGCCGCCCTCGTGGCGGCCCTCAAGGCCCGGGGCGTGCGCACCATCCTCCTATCGGGCGACGCCCGGAGCACCACCCTGCACATGGGCCAGCGCCTGGGCGTGGACGAGTGCCTGGGCGAGGTGCCCCCCGCCGACAAGGCCGAGGCCGTGCGGCGCCTGCAGGCCAAGGGCGCCGTCGTGGCCATGGTGGGCGACGGCGTCAACGACGCCCCGGCCCTGGCCGCCGCCGACCTGGGCATCGCCCTGGGTTCGGGCGCCGACCTGGCGATGCACGCCGCCCCCATCGTCCTGTTGGGGGGCGGCCTCCTGCGCATCAACGAAACCTTCCGCCTGGCCGAGCGGACGGTGGCCATCATCCGGCAGAACCTCTTCTGGGCCTTCGTCTACAACGCCGCGGGCATCACGCTGGCCATCACGGGGATCCTGAACCCCATCCTGGCGGCGGGGGCCATGGTCCTGTCGAGCCTGTCGGTGATCGGCAACTCGCTGAGGCTGGGGCGGGGGTGACCCCGGCGGAGGGGTCTCCGCCTACCTGGCTTCGGGCGGCTGGGCCGGGCGGATGCGGTAGGCATACACCACGGGCACCACGACCATGGCTCCGATGAGCGCCATGACCACCGGACCCGCCACTGGGCCAGGCAGCAGGCACGCCGCCAGTTGCAGCAGCCCGCCGGCCATGAACACCCGCCCGCCCAGGCGGTGGGTGCGCTTCCACACCGCGCGGTCCTCCAGGGTCGGCGGGATGCGGATGCCCACCAGGGCGTTGGGCTCCAGGCGGGGCATGAGGTTGCCCAGCAGGATGAAGAACAGGGCCAGGAGGGCGAGGATCCCCGTGGCCCCGGGAGCGCCGCCCCGCAGGGCGCCGCCCAGGGTCAGCGCCTGGAGGCCGCCCAGGAACAGGACCAGCAGCAGGCGGACGCGCCGCGCCAGGGCCGGGTCCATGGACCGGGCCGCCCGGAAATCGAAGGGCCCGTTCAGGAAGAGCAGGCTCAGGCCGTAGACCACGGTGAGGAGGCCGGGCAGCAGCAGCGCGGCCTGCAGCGGGGAGGCCCACCCGTTGGGCCGGCCATCGAGGCCCCAGTGGACAGCCACCTGGGCCGGCAGCCGCGGCGCGGCCCAGAGGCTGAAGCCCCACACCGCAGCCAGCAGGACCCAGCTGGGCCATTCCCTCCTCAGCTGGAGCCCCTCCTCGCTCACGGGAAGAAGTTCATCATCCATTGCATCGCCTCCTGGAAGACCGTCGTATGCAGGGTGTAGATCTGGTGCTGCCCCTGGCGCCGCACGCGCACCAGACCCGCCTGCTTGAGCAGGTTCAGGTGGTGGGAGATGCTCGCCTTGGTGATGTCGAAACCGGCCGCGAGGTCCCCGGCGCTGAGGTCGCCCTCCCGGAGCAGATCGAGGATCCGCCTCCGGGTGGGGTCGGCAAGCGCCTTGAATACCAGGGAACCGGGTTCCATCGTCGGCCTCTGGGATCAGTATAGGGTTATTTAGATGTTTGGCTAAATATCTTCATTCAGCCGGAAGCGCTACTTCCGCTTCGCGTCCAGCTGGCCCAGCAGGGCGCCCACGGCGGCCTCCAGCTGCTGGTCCCGGCCGCCGTTCATGGCGGCAGGCTCGTTGGCCACCTCGATGTCGGGTTCCAGCTGGTTGTTCTCGCAGAACCTGCCGTCGGGGGTGCGCCAGCCGCCCTGGGGGATGCCGAAGACCAGGGTGGGGTCGATCTGGGGCTCCCACCACACGAAGGTGCCGGTGCCGGGCACGGGCTTGCCGACGGTGCTGCCCAGGCCCTTGAGCTTGTAGGCCACGGGGAAGAGGTGGGCGTCGGAGTAGTTGCCTTCGCTCATGAGGACGATGGAGGGCTTGACCCACTTGAGCAGGGGCTCGTGGCCGTAGGGGAGGCCGCGGGGGATGATGTCGAAGTACTTCTTTCCGCTCAGGAAGTCCGAGAGCTGCTCGTGGATGTTGCCGCCGCCGTTGAAGCGGGTGTCCACCACCAGGGCCTCCTTGGCGCCGTGGCGCCCCAGGGCTTCGTCCACCACGGTGCGCATGCTGGAGTCGTCCATGCTCCGCACGTGCACGTAGCCCAGGCGGCCCCTGGAGAGGCGTTCGGTCTCGGCGCGGTTCCGCTCCACCCAGCGGAGGTAGAGCAGTTCGTTCTCGCGGGCGGGGGCCAGGGGCTTCACGGGTTCGTCGAAGGCAACGCCCGCGTCGTCGAAGCCGAGCAGGGTCGGCAGGCCCGCGCGGCGGTTCAGGAGGCGCGCGACGTCCTCCGGGCTGTCCACGGGGGTGCCGTCGATGGCCTTGAGCACGTGGCCGGGCCGCACCCTGCTGGCGTCCAGGTCCAGGGGGCCGCCCTTCAGGACCTCGGCCACCTTCAGCCCCTTGCCGGCGGGCTCCAGGAACAGGCCCAGGGAGGCCGTGACGGGGGTGTTCACCTGGGGCGGGTTGTAGCGGGCCCCGGTGTGGGAGGCGTTGAGTTCGCCCAGCATCTCGCTGAGCAGTTCCTGGAAGTCGTAGTTGTTGCGAACGGAAGGCAGGAAGCGGCGGTAGGCCTCGCGGTACATCGCCCAGTCCACGCCGTGGAGGTCGGTGACGTAGAACTTCTTCTCCACCTGGCGCCACACGTGGTTGAAGATGTAGGCGCGCTCGGCGGCGGGGTCCTGCATGAGCTCGGAGGCCACGGGCAGGTCCTCGCGCTTGGCGGTCTCAGGGTCGATCTTCACCAGCTTCCCGTCGGCCAGGAGGTACAGCGCCTTGCCGTCGGCCGTGGCCTCCAGGGCCGCGCGCTCAGCTCCCACCTTGAGGACGAGCCGGCTCTCGTGGGTGCGGAGGTCGACGGACCAGAGGTCGTAGCCCTTCTCGAACCGCGCCAGGTAGTACATCCTGTCCAGGGCCCGCGAGACCTCGGCGTCGGCCATGGCCGCGCTGTGGCTGGAGAGCCGGGCCTTCCGGTCGTCCAGGCCGTCCCACTCGATGGCCACGGGTTCGGGCTTCGCGTCCTTGGCCGCATCCTTGGCCTTGGCCTTCTCTTCGGCGTCCTCCTTCTCCTTCACCAGGGCGAAGTCCTCCTTGGAGAGGTTGAACCGGTCCCAGGCCTTGCGGGTGAGGAAGAGCCCGAAGACGTCCCGGGTGACGCCCTGCTGGGCGGCGTTCAGGCTGCCTTCCCGGGAGGAGGTCCAGTAGATCATCGCGCCCCCGGGGGCGAAGCGCGGGTCGCCGCTGCCGAAGCCGCTGTGGGAGAGGTTGCGGGCGGGCCCGGAGCCGTCGGCGGGCACCAGGGCGATGTCGCGCAGCCAGCCCATGCCCCGGTCGCAGGCATAGACGATCCACTTGCCGTCGGGCGACCACTGGAAGTCCTGGTCCCCGTCGGCGTAGGAGTAGTTGCGGCCCTCGGGCAGGAGGGTGCGGGTCCTGCCGCCGGCCAGTTCCGTGACCTTGATGGAGGTGCGCTCCTCCAGGTAGGCCACCTCCTTGCCGTCCGGCGAGAACAGGGGCTGGAACTCGTCGGCCTTGGTGGCGGCCACGGCCTTCTCCTCCAGCTGGGTGGAGGCGAAGAAGGTGGGCTCCTCCTTGCGGACGATGCGCTTGGTGAAGACGTCCCAGCTCCCGCCGCGCTCGGCGGCGTAGACCAGGGAGCGCCCGTCGGGACTGAAGCTGACGCTGCGCTCCTGGCCGGGAAGGCTGGTGATCCGGCGCGTGACCTTGCCGTTGGCGCTGGTGACGAAGATCTCCCCGCGCACCACGAAGGCGATCTCCTTGCCGGTGGGCGAGACCTTCATCTCGGTGATGGCCCCGTTCACGGGCAGCACCTTCTCCAGGGAGCCCCTGCCGTCCACCTGGACCGTCACCGCCAGCTTGCGGGGCGTCCCCCCCGGGCCCTGGAGCCAGACCTCCCCGTCGTAGGCGAAGCAGAGCGTGTTGTCCCGGGCCGCGGTGAGGAAGCGCACCGGGTGCGTCCTGAAGCGGGTCACGGCCTCGGCCCGGTCCGGGTGGGCCACGGAGCCGCGGAAGACGTTGAAGGAACCGCTGCGCTCGCTGAGGTAGTAGAAGGTGTCCCCATCGGAGCCGAAGACCGGGTTGCGGTCCTCGCCCTTGAAGGACGTGAGGCGGGTGAACGCGCCGGAGGCGGGCTGGAAGCTCCAGATGTCCCGGGTGACGGCGGAGGTGTGGTGCTTGCGGAAGGGGTCCTCGTAGCCCTTCACGTCCTGGAACAGGATGCGGGCGCCTGCGGGATCGTAGGCGGCCTGCTCGAGGGTGGTGTCGGTGAGGCGCCGGGTGCGGCCGTCCTCCCGGGACACCAGCCAGGTCTCCGGGAAGGACCGTCCCGGGAACTGCCGGCTCTGGGCGGAGTGGCCCCGCTGGCTGGTGAAGAGGATCTCCCGGTCGTCCGGGGTGAAGGCGAAGGGCAGGTCCGGCGCGGAATGGTGCGTGAGGCGCCGGGCCTCGCCGCCCTGGCTGGGCATGACGTACACGTCCAGGTTGCCGCTGCGGTCCGAGGCGAAGGCGATCCACCTGCCGTCGTGGCTCCACACCGGGCGGGAGCTGTACGAGCCGCCCACGGTGAGCGGGGTGGCCGCGCCGCCGGTGGAGGGCACGCGGTAGAGGTCCCCCTGGTAGGAGAAGGCCACCGACGCGCCGTCGGGGGAGATGGCCGGGTAGCGCAGCCAGAGGGGCGGGGCCTGGGCCAGGGCGGCCGCGGCGGTGGTCAGGAGGAGCAGGCGGAGGGGGCGCATGGGGTTACCTCGGAAATGGGCGGGGATGACCTCCAGGGTAGCGGGGTTCCCCGGGGAGATCGCAGCTTGCGCGAGCGCCGGGCCGGATTCACTCCACCGTGACCACGGCGGCGTCCTGGGCCGGAACGCCGTCCTCGGTGATGCAGGTGAGCCGCAGTTCCACCCGCCCCGGCTTCCGGAAGGTCAACTCGGCGCGGCCGGCCCTCCCGCCGGACAGCGCGCCCCGGATCCGGGGCAGCACGGGCCGGCCCTCGGGATCCAGGGCGTCCAGGGTCCAGAAGCAGGGCGCCTGGCCTTCCGGGTTCAGGCCCGGGCCGGCGAAATCCACGGTCAGGGGGAGGTCCCTCCGGACGGTCCCCCCGGACAGGAGCATGAGCGCCGGGGCCGTGCGATGGAGGGTGGCGGCGGGGGCGGAGAGGTGGACGAGGCAGGTGCCGTCGGCCAGGAAGAGATCGCCGGCGCCGCCGGCCACGAGGCCCCGGGGCTCGGCCAGGGCGGCGAACGCCTCCCCCAGGGGGCCCTTGATGCCCATGCGGAGCAGGCCGAAGCGGGTGCCCGCCAGGGACCGGTCCCCGGCCAGGAGGCTCAGGTCGACCCGGCCGCCGGGGCAGGGGTGGATGGCCTGGACGGTGCGGTTGCCCGTGTCGGTCACCACGAGGTCCCGCCCCAGGAGGGCGATGCTGTGGGGATGATCCAGGCAGGGCGTCCGGCCGTCGACGGGCACCCCGGCGCGGGTCTGCCGGGAGGGGCCGGGCCGGGCCGGGTCCCCGCAGAGGGTCGTCACGGCGCCGTCCACGACGCTCCGCACGCTGTGGCCGTCCACGGCGTAGAGGGTCGCGGGGGCGCTCCAGGCCAGGCCCCCCAGGGCGCTGAAGGTGCCCTGGGGGCCGTCCTGGCGGCCCGGGGCGCCGGGGATGCCGGCCACGGTGGTCACGGCCCCCTGGGGCGTGACCTTCCGGATGACGTGGTTGCCGCGGTCGGCCACGAAGAGGTTGCCGTCGCGGTCCAGGGCCAGGCCCTGGGGGCTGTCGAAGAGGGCTTCGCCCGGCTCCGGGGAATCCCGGTGGCCGCGCAGGCCCGGGACGCCCGCGAGGGTCGTGGCGGTCCCGCCGCCGTCCACGCGCAGGATGGCGTGGCCGCCAGCGTCCGCGACCAGGATGTCCCGGCCCCGGACCGCCACGAACGCGGGGGAGACGAAGGGGGCCCCCCGCAGCGTCGAGACGGCGCCTCCGGGGCTCACCAGGCGGAGGGCCCGGGCCTCGGAATCGGCCGCCACGAGGGTGCCGTCGGCCATCCTGGCCAGGCCCTCCGGACGCCGGAACCGCGCCGACAGGCCGGTCCCGTCCGCGTCCCCCGGGCCCAGGGGATTGCCGGCGAAGGGAAGGGCGCCGCGCACGGTGATGGCCAGGGGCTGGACGAGGCTCGTCCAGTCCCGGGCCGTGCCCCGGTTGAGGAACTCCACCTGGGCCCCGGTGATGGGGCCGCGGGCCTGCAGGACGGCGCCGTGGCACCCCGTCACGTCCCTGCGGAAGGTTTCGCCGCCCTCGCTCCAGCTTAGGAGCTGGGCGTCCGGGACCAGGCCCGGCGCGGGCCAGGCCACGGTCACGGGCAGGCCGTAGCCGATGATGTCGCGCTGGGGGAAGGCGGCTCCCTGCAGCTGCAGAACCCGGTCCCCGGGATCCCCCAGGCGCCTGCCGGTGGTGATGTCCACGAAGGGCAGGGCCTCCGACCACCCGGGGGCGAAGGCCCCGGGGCATACCTGGCCCACGGTGCGCAGGCCCGGGATGTCCTCCAGCACCAGGACCCCGGTCTCGTCGAAGAGCGAAGGGTCCTTGAGGCTGGCGGCGCGCACCCGGTGCAGGCCCGGCCCGCCCCGGAAGACCCCGTCGGCCCCGATGGCGCCTCCGGGACCCGTGACCGTCCACGCGCAGGCCACGGGGAACCCCTCGGGGGAACGGGCCGTGAAGGCCTGGGTGCTGCCCGCCTGCAGGACGCCGTGGCGGGGTTCGACGAGGACCTGGGCGTCCAGGGGCAGCAGGGCGGCGGCGAGCAGGAGCGGACGGTAGGCCATGGGAGCACCGGATACGGGGGTTGGAGGAAGCCTTCGGCTTCCGGATTCTGACCCGTGCTCCCAGGAGCCCCGCGGGTTCCGGCGCGCTCCGCAGATTTCCGTCGCCCTGGAGCCTCTCCCGGGCCTACCATCGTATAACGATGGAGAGCTTGATGAATGGTCTGGGCCTACTTCCCCTCATCGCCCTGCTGACGCCGGGCCTGGCCCAGGAGCCTATCGACGCCAGCCTGAACGCCCGCATTCGCGCGGAGGCGCTGGACCGGTCCCAGGTCATGGCCACGCTCCATCCCATCACCGACGTGTTCAGCCCGCGCCTCACCGGGTCCCCCACCTACAAGGCCGCCGCGGACTGGGCCGTGGGCCGGTTCCAGGAATGGGGCCTGGACGCCAAGCTCGAATCCTGGCAGTTCGGCCACCCGGGCTGGGCCAACGAGCGCTGCTCGGCCCACGTGGAAGCGCCCTACAAGGCCCACCTGGGCGTGGAGGTGGTGAGCTGGACCCCCTCCACCCGCGGCGCCGTGAGGGGCGACGCCTACCTGCTCAGGGTTCCCGAGGAGCCCACCCAGGCCGAGCTCACGGCCCTCTTCGACGCGAGCCGCAAGGCGGTGCGCGGACGCGTGGTGCTGGCGGGGGCGCCGAAGGACCTGCCGGCCCTGAATCCGTCCCCGCGCCCCCCGCGCCTGGCCGACGATGCCCTGGCCCGGCGTTTCGATCCCGCGGCTCCGGAGCAGGGACCGCGGACCCCGGCGCCCCGGCGCGCCGGCGCGCTGCCGCCCCGGGAGGCCGAGGCCCAGCTGGACGCCTTCCTGGTGGCGTCCGGCGCCCTGGCGCGCGTGAACGACGCGGGCCTGCGCAACGGACAGGTGCGCGCCTTCCAGAACCGGGCCTACGACACCGCCAAGGCCGTGCCGACCCTCGTCATGCGCCACGAGGACTACGGGCGCATGTGCCGGGTGCTGGCGGACGGGCCCCGGGTGGAGCTGGCCCTGGACATCGCGAACCGGGCGTACAAGGGCGGCATGGGCTACAACGTCATCGCCGACCTTCCCGGATCCTCCAGGCCCGGCGAGGTGATCCTGCTGGGGGCGCACCTGGACGCCTGGCACACCGCCACCGGCGCCACGGACAACGGCGCCAGCGCCGCCGTGATGATGGAGGTGGCCCGCATCGTCAAGGCCCTGGGAGTCCGTCCCGCCCGCACCCTCCGCTTCGCCCTGTGGGACGGGGAGGAGCACGGCCTCCTGGGTTCCATGGCCTACGTGGCGGCCCACTACGGCAGCGCCGAGGCCCCCAAGCCGGAGTTCGGCCAGCTCGTGGCCTACGTCAACATGGACGGCGGCGCGGGGCAGGTCCGGGGGCTCACGATGTTCGGCCCCGCCCAGGGGTCCCAGGTGCTGCGCGAGCTTCTGGCGCCCTTCCAGGACCTGGGCGTGCGGGGCGCCTCGGCCACCCGGAACCGTCCCCCCAAGTCCCTCACGGGCCCCTCCACCGACATGAGCTCGTTCACCGCCTCGGGCCTGCCCGCCATCGGCGTGGTGCAGGACGGGCTGGAGTACTTCGAGTACACCTGGCACACCGCCATCGACACCCTCGACCGGGTGCCCCCCGAGGACGTCAAGCGCACCGCCGCCGTGCTGGCCTCCGTGGCCATCCACCTGGCGCAGCGCCCGGAGCGGCTGCCCTTCTTCACCAAGGAGACGCTGCCCCCGGCGCCCGTGCAAAGGTAGGGCTGTACCCTCCGGGATCCTGGAGTTGTACCTGTCCGGGCAGGGGAGCGGGGATCAGACTGGTCCATACCCACGGAGCTCCCCATGAAACGCGCTCAAGCCGTCCGGACGCTGCTGCCCTTTCTTGCCCTCCTGGCCCTGGGCTGTGCCGGCGGAGGCGGAAGCCAGGAGAACACGGTCCTCCCCCAGGCGCCGGTTTCCGTCCTGGTCGGAGGCAGCGTCACGCGGGACGACCGGACGGAAGCCCTCTACTGGCGGGACGGAACGCCGGTCTCCCTGGAAAACGAGGCCGGGATGCATGCCGGAGTCTCGGCCCTGGCCGTGTCGGGAACGGATGTCTACGCGGTGGGCGGGCACTCCGGCTTCCCGGGATCAGGGGCCATGTGGAAGAACGGGGCGCTGACGGAGGTCCGCGCGCCCTTGGCGGATCTCCCGAGCAGCGTCGGCCTCACGGGCATCGCGGTGTCGGGGGCGGACGTCCACATCGCCGGGACGGTGAACGGCAACTCCCCCTACAGCCTCGCCGTAAGGTGGAAGAACGGAGAGGGCACCGTCCTGGGCGGCGGCGCGGTCCTTTCCTGGGCCAGCGGGATCGCTCTCAAGGGCGCGGACACCTTCGTCGCCGGGTGGGACGGGGGCGCGAAGTATTGGAAGAACACGGTGGCCTTCGGACTCGGATCGGCCACGGGGACCGGGGATGTCGCGGCGGTTGCCGTCACGGACGCGGGAGAGGTCCTGACGGCGGGCTACGTTCTGAACCTGGCCGGTGTCCAGGTGGCCACCCTGTGGCGGAACGGCGAACCGGTCGCGCTTTCCGACGGCGTCCTCCCGGCCTCCGCCCTGGCCCTGGCCGTGGCCGGCGGGGATGTCTACGCCGCGGGCTACGTGGTGGTGGGCACGACCCGCGTGGCTGCCACCTGGAAGAACGGCGTGCAGGCCACCCTGCGCGCAACCTCGGGGCGGGATTCCGAGGCCACCGGGATCGCCCCCTACGGCAGGGACGTCTACGTCTCCGGCTCCGACGGCGGCAACGCGGTGCTCTGGAAGAACGGCGCCGAGACGCTGCTTTCGGACGGCAGGAGCCAAGCCTGGGCCTCCTCGATCTGCCTCGTCCATCGCTGAACAGGAGCTTCCATGACCTTCCCTTCCCGTCTCCTGATCGCCCTCCTTCCCCTCGTCCTGGGCTGCGCATCGTCCTCCCGGGGAACCCACACGCTTCCTCCCTCCACGGGCCTGGTCTCGGTCTGCATGACCAGCACCGGCACGCAGGACTGGGTGGAGATCGACGTGAAGATCGTCAGCGTGACCCTGACCCCCCAGGGGGGCGGCGCCCCCGTGGCCCTGCTCGCGCCCCAGACCGGGCCGCTTCCGGTCAATCTCGCGCTGCTGGGCCGTGCCACCCAGCTGATCGGGAGCCTGGCGGCGCCGGTGGGCACCTACACGGGCGCCACCGTCACCCTGGCCTCGGCCAGCGGCGATGTCGTCCTGAACGTGTCCTCCACGCCCTCCCCGCAGTTCCCGCAGGCCGCCCAGACTGCTGTCCCGCAGCTCTGGATCTCCGGCGCGAACGGCGCGAAGACCCTCGCCCTGGCGGTTCCTTTCGCGGCTCCCCTCGTGGTCACCACCGACCGGAATGTCGTGCTGGACCTGGAGTGGGACACCGCCCGGCCGGGTTTCCTGACCGGCGCGGCGGTGCCGAGGCTGGCCTCCGTCTACTGGACGGTGAATTTCGAGAACAGCCTGCGCCAGCGCGTGGTCGCGGACCCGGCCGGGCTGGACCTCCTTCCCCTGCGGGGCTCGGTCTACAAGGTCGACGCCTCCAGGAAGTCCTTCCAGATGTCGCCCACCTTCAGGGCGGGCGTGTTCAATGCCGGCTTCCTGCCCCAGCTCGTGGGGGTCACCGTGGATGCGGCGGGCGGGGCCTACTTCTTCGACGTGGATGACGGGACCCGCAAGGTGATCAAGGACCTCTCCGCGGTCGGGGACGCGCTGCCCGGAAGGCCGGTTTCGGTGCGCGGGACGCTGCAGCAGGACGGGACGCTCCTGGCCACCCGCATCTGGGCCGGCACGGGCACCTTCCTCGGCACCCAGATCCAGGGGCGCGTGGTCCGCGTCGATCCCGGCCGGGCCCTGGCGGCCTTCGACGGGGACGCCCTCAACGGCTGGACCGCCGGATCCGGCGGCGTCGTCACCGAGGAGACCCTCTTCATGGCCCCGGCCCCCGAGGCGGGACCGGGCTTCCTGTCCGCAGGCAACCTCGCGCTGGGCTTCACCGCGATCCCGGTATTCCGCTTCCCCCTCCACGGCGCGGTCACGCTCCTGTCCGTGGACATCGTCTCCCCGGACTTCAAGGGCACGGTCACGGCCGTGGACGGGAACCAGGTGACCCTGTCCTGTCCCACGGGCACGGACGCCGCGGCCCTGGTCCCGGTCCTGCCCTTCGCCGGGCCCGCGGGAGGGAGCGGTGGGGCTGGCACCATCCAGCAGGGCTTCTCCTGGTGGGAGGCCGGCGCCCCGGACAGGATCCAGGCCGGGGCGGCGTCCTTCGCCGGGGCCGCGGCCGCGGTGGTGGACTTCGGTGGAACCGTGGGGGCCATGCGGGCCCTGGCCACGGTCCACGCCGTGTGGGGGAACGCCGCCAATCCCGCGGGATGGAGCGCCCAGTGGGCGGTCCTGGAGACCCTGCCCCTTCCGGCCGGCACCGTGGCCGAAGCGTATGCGTCCTCGGGCTTCGGGCTGATGCTTCCCGGAGGTGCCAACACCGTCACCGTGGACATGGACGCCTCGACGGTCTGCTACCGGGCCGACCTGCCCGCGACGGACTGGTACGGGGGAAACCCCTATCCGGTGCTGACCGAGGTGAGCCCCGCCACGGCCCTCCTGAAGGGCGCGGCGGTGAAGGTCTTCGGGATTCCCGCGGCCGATGGGCACCTCAAGGCCCGTGCGGTGTTCCAGTGCGTCTATCATTCCTTCTGAATGGAACCGGGGAAGGACAGGGGGGGGCGTGGCGAAGGGAACCGAGCTTGAACTCAGGCTGGACCCGCAGTCGCGCGGCCCGCTCTACCTCCAGGTCGCGGGCGCCGTGGTGCAGGCCATCGCCCGGGAGCGGCTGCGGCCCGGCATGTCCCTGCCGGGGGTGAGGGAGCTTTCCGCCCGGCTCGGGGTGACCGTCAACACCATCCTGGCCGGTCTGCGGGAACTCCAGGCCCAGGGCTGGCTCACCTCCCAGGAGCGGGCGGGTTTCTTCGTGGCCGCCTCGCTTCCCGTGGATGGCCGCGCGGGCGCCCCGGGCGCCAGGGTCCCGCCCGGGTTCGATCTGCCGGACAACCTGGACCCTGTCACCAGTGCCGCGGGCGTGGTCATGGACCTCTCGGAGGCCTGCGCCGACGCCCGCCTCGCCCCCTTCCGGGAACTGGGGCGCGCCTACCAGCGGGGACTGCGCCTCAAGGGGCCGCAGCTGATGGGGTCGAGGGACCCCATGGGCCTCCTGCGTCTCCGGGAGGCCCTCGCCACCCACCTGGGCAGCCGGAGGTCGCTCCAGGCGGACCCGGGGCGGATCCTGATCCTGCGAAGCTCATCCATGGCCGTGACGCTCGCGGCCCAGGCCCTGGTGGGAGGCCGGGGCGGCACCGTCGCGGTCGAGGACCCGGGGGATCCGGCCGTTTGGGAGAGCCTGCGCCAGGCCTGCACGGCCCAGCTGCGGGGCCTTCCGGTGGATGCAAGCGGCCTGCGGGTGGAGGCCCTGGAGGACCTCCTCCGGGAAGGTCCCCTGAAGCTCCTGGTGCTGACCCCCGGATGCCATTTCCCCACCGGGGCGCGGCTGGAGGACGCCCGCCGCGTCGCGATCCTCGAGCTGTCCCGGCGGGGGCGCTTTCCCATCCTCGAACTGGATCCCGAGGGCGACCACCTCGACGCCCGGGAACCGCTGGCGGCCCTGGACCCCGGACAGGTTCTCCACTTCGGCAGCCTCTCCCGGATTTTCGCACCGGGCCTGGGCGTGGGCTATCTGGTGGTGCCGGACTCCATGGCGGCCCTCCTGGCCCGGGCCCGGCAGCGCATCGACTGGCAGGGGGATCCGGCCACGGAATGGGCGCTGTCCGAGCTCTTCCTGGACGGCGAGATGGAGCGCCAGATCCTCCGGGTGCGCAGGGCGGGAGTCGAGCGCGCCGAAGCCGCCCAGGACGCCCTGGGCCATGCCCTCGGGGACCGGCTCCGGTGGGTTCGCGGCGCCATGGCCCTGTGGCTGGAGGGCCGGGGCCCGCTGGAAGAGCCGGCCGCGTTCAGCGCCTGGGTCAAGGGCTGCCAGTCTCAGGGGCTCAAGCTCCGGCAGGGCCGGTACTACGACTTCGCGGGAAAGGACCTCGCCGCCACGCGCCTGGGCTTCACGGCCTTCACCCCTGAAGAACTCCAGCGGGCGGTGGCCATGATGCGATAGGCGCCTGGTCCCGCAGGACGGCCAGGATCGCGGCATCCCCGGGCCTCTCTCCGGGCGCCTTCCGGCAGAGGGCGGCCACCAGGGCGCACAGGGCCTCCGGAGCCTCGGGCCGCAGGCTGCGCATCTCGGGCAGCGGCCGGGTGCGGTGGGCCTCCAGGATCTGGAAGGCCGAGGTGCCGCCGAAGGCCTGCTGCCCCGTGAGCATCTCGAAGAGGATGAGGCCCAGGGCATAACCGTCGGCCTCCGGCCCCACCTGGGGATTCGCCAGGCATTCCGGGGCCGCGTACGAAGGGGTCCCGATGAACATGGTGGAGGAGGTGGCGGTGCCGTCGAGGACGCGGGCCACGCCGAAGTCCATGACCCAGGCCCCGGCCTCGTTGAGCATGATGTTGGCGGGCTTGAGATCCCGGTGCACGACGTTCCTGTCGTGGGCATGGGCGATGGCCTCAGCGACGTGGGTGGCGATGGCGGTGGCCCAGGGCACGGGGAGGGCGCCCCGGGCCCGGAGGAACGCCTCCAGCGTGGTGCCTTCGATGAAGGTCATGGCGATCCAGAGGTCCTCCTCCGCGGGATCGGGGGTGAGGATGGGGACGATGCGCGGATGGTGGAGCCGGGCTCCCAGGGCGGCCTCCCGGCGGAACCGGGCGCGGAACTGGGGATCCTGCGCCAGGTGCCGGTGGGGAACCTTGAGGGCCACGGGATCCCCCGTCCCGCGGTGGACCCCCAGGTAGGCGGAGGCGCAGCCCCCGTCGCCCAGGAGGCGCAGGGGACGGTAGGGCCCGAAGGTGCGCATCAGGTTGGGATCGGTCGCGAGGGTGGGCGGGTCCCCGGAGGGGCGCGATCGCCTCCGGAAGAGGAGGCCCAGGCCCATCGCGCCCAGGCCCAGGCCGCCCAGGCCCCAGGGCCAGCGCGGCCTTGCCGGCGGGGATGGAACCGGCAGCGCCGCCCGGGGGGGCGCCTCGGCAGGGGTGGCCGCGGGCCCGGGCCTTGGGGCGGGGCGGGGCGGCAGGGTTTCCTGAGCGCGCGCCTTCGGGGCTGCGGGCGGTTCCTGGACCGGCGTCTCTGGGATCCGCACCGGTCCGGGCACCGGGGGGGTGGCGGCAACCTGGCTCTGGACCGCCGCCGGAGCGGGGGAGGCCGACTGCTGGGGGGCCGGGCGGAGCCGTTTCCTCAGGGCCTCCCTTTCGGCGGCGGGCTCGACGCCCAGGCGCTCGGAAAGGGCCAGGGCCCGCTCCGCCCCGGCCAGGTCGCCC
This sequence comes from Geothrix sp. 21YS21S-2, assembly GCF_030846775.1. Lineage (NCBI taxonomy): Bacteria > Pseudomonadati > Acidobacteriota > Holophagae > Holophagales > Holophagaceae > Geothrix > Geothrix sp. 21YS21S-2. The sequence continues at coordinate 2,795,480 of NZ_CP132910.1, read as the reverse complement.
AGGGCGAGGAGGGATTCCGCCTGGCGGAGGTACGGGAAGTAGGCGGGGAGGAAGTTCAGGCCATAGGTCTTCACCTGGCGGCCCGGCCTGGGCTCCAGGTCGATGGCCCTGGCGAAGGCCTGGGCGGCCAGGGCGTGGTCACCCCGCTTCTGGGCATCGAGGCCGTCCTGGTAGGCGGTGTGGAAGTTGAACCAGGCCGGGGCCGAGACCGAGAGCAGGGCCGCCAGCGCCGCGTGGGGCAGGCTCCAGGTCATCCGAAGACCCAGGCGATGGCCCGGTGCACGGGCTCGGTCTGGAACTGGTAGATGCAGGAAAGGTAGAGGCGGTACTCCGCCAGGCGCTCCATGCCGTAGGCTGTGGAGGCCACCCCGCCGATGGGGGCGTCCGTGTTGAACCTGGAGATGAAGCGGTGGTCGTGGGAGGCCTTCAAGGCCATGTCGACGGTGAGGTTCCTCATCTTGACGCCCACGCCCACGGTCCAGCCCTCCAGCACCCGCTGGGCGCCGGTGAGGGGGTCCACCAGGGGCTGGGGTTGCCGGAAGGCGCCGGCCCGGAGGGGTACGACCAGCCCGGGCCGGACGAGGGCCAGCCATTCCACCCCCACCTTCGTGTCGGTGGCCTTGGGCGTCAGGGACCGGGACTGGAGGTCGAACCAGTTGAGGCCGTCCAGGGAGCCCCCCTTGAACCGGGCCCTGGACCAGGGCGTGAGGCTCCAGTCCGCCGTTATCAGGACCCGCGACCCCAGGTGGACCCCCAGGCCCCAGGTGAGCGTCTCGGGCCAGTTGATGGCCGTGGTGGTGGCGCCGCTGGTTTCGGTGGCGGGGATGCCGATGGCGTTGTCCAGGTAGGTGTAGGTGTTCGTGAAGACGTAGGTGGCCCGGAAGGGCGTCCGGTAGGTGAAGCCCAGGTTCAGCCATTCCGAGCGCCAGATCAGGCCCAGGGTGGCGTTGAGTCCCTGGAAGGTGCTCTCCTGGGACAGATTGGAATCGAAGATGTGGTCGACGCCCGTGGTGGTCCGCTGGGAGAACGACGTGAACCCGGAACGCCCCGTCCAGCGGTTGACGGCCACGCCCAGGAGGATGCGGCTGGACACCTCCGCGCCCAGGGCCAGGGAGTACTGGGCCACGCCCCCGTTCTGGGCCACGCTCTGGCCGATGGCCTGCGACGTGGTCCCCCCGTTGGTGGAGGCAAGGTAGGACACGTCGCTGCGGTAGGTGAAGTCGAAGACCTTCTGGTAGCTGAGGAGCAGGACCAGGTTCCGGCCCCCCCACTTCCACGGCACCGCCGCCGACGCGAAGCTGAGAGCCAGGTCCCGGTCCTTGTTGTAGGTGTCCTCGAAGGCCGTCCTCACTCCGGCCACGCTGCCCGCGAACCCCTTGAAATCCAGGTTGCGCGTGAAGCCCTGCGCCACGGCGGAAACCTCGGGCCGGACCAGCTGGGCCAGGCCCGCGGGGTTGTAGGACACGGCGGTGGCGTCATCGGCGATGGCCGTGAAGGCGCCCCCCATGCCCATGGCCCTGGCACCGGCGCCTTCCACCGTGAAGGCCGTGCGTGCCTGCTGGGTGAGCAGGAAGAAGGGGGCCGCGGAGGTTCCCGGCGTCTGGGCGTGGAGCACCGCCGGCCCCAGGGCCAGACCTGCCAGAAACCACGGTCTCATGGGCATGGACCCCCATCCAAGGCGCTTCGCGCGAATGAATCATGATGCTCCGGATCGGCGCGGTACGCTAGCGCCCGCCCTTGGGCGGCAGGGCCAGGCCCCAGTAGTACTGGTCGAAGAAGGCCTTGAAATCCTGCCGGGTGACCGCCTCCAGCAGCTTCTGGACATCGGCCGTGGTGAGGAACTTCCCCTGGAACTGGCCCTGGAGGAGGCGCAGGAACCGGTAGAAGTCCGCGTCGCCCACGCGCTCGCGGATGCGCTGGAGCAGCAGGGGGCCCTTGCCGTAGAGCAGGCCGTAGCGGCGCCTGGACTCCAGGTTCGAGGGGTCCTTGATGATGCAGATGCGGTTGGCCAGGGCGATGGGGGCAACGGAGGCCGCGGACTCGGCGTTGGTCTTCCACCGCGCCACGGCGCCCTCGAAGGCAGACTCGCCCTTGCTCCGGATGGAGCGGAGGGCCTCGCCGGCGCAGTACTCCGCGAAGGCCTCCTGGAGCCACTCCTCCTCCCAGCTGGTGGCCTTGAGGGCGTGGCCCCAGTACTGGTGGGCGATCTCGTGGGCGAAGCGCTGGTTGACGTTGGTGGTGAACAGCTTGGCGAGGTCATCCATCTGGCCGCTGAAGGCCTCGTCGGTGATGATCATGATCCCCGGCGGCGCCTGGCCGTAGCCGAAGGAGCGGTCCTGGATGATGTTGAATTCCCGGAAGGGGAAGGGGCCCAGGAGGGCGGAGTAGACCTCGATGAGTCCGAAGGCGAGGTTGCTGAGCTTCTGCATGCCGGAGCCCTGGGTGTGGTACGCGGCCACCCGCACCAGCTGGCCGCCCTGGGTCTCCTCCTGGACCTGGTAGGATCCGGCGAAGACCGTGAAGGCCTCCACGGGCTTGGTGAAGGCCACCTCCAGGCAGTTCAGGTTCCCCTCGGCCTCGCGGCGGATCGTGGTGCCGCCGGCGAGGGGGACGTAGGGCCTGGGCACCCGGATCAGGGCCCGGATGGTGTAGAACTGGCCTCCGATGTCCGGCTGCGGGAACCAGGGCTCGACGCCCAGCTTCCAGCAGTCGAAGTTGTCCACGTTGAACATCAGCATGCCCTCGATGGCGAAGGAGAGCTTGACGGGCTGGTCCGCGGGCACGGTGCGTCCCAGGTCCACCAGCAGTTCGTCGCCCATGTGGCTGAAAGCCAGTTCCTTGCCGGCCGCGTCCTTCACCGAGGCGACCCGGACCGACGTCTTGCTGCCGCCCCGGCGTACGAAGTTGAGCATCTGCAGCGGGAGGATGCGCATGGGCTGGAAGGGCATCAGCGTCTCGTCCACGGCCAGGTCCGACATCTGCTCCGGGCGCGCGTCCAGCTTGAGCACCACGTCCTGGAGGATGTAGGTGGGCAGGGGCTGGTCGGCCATGACCCAGCCCAGGGGCTGGAAGGACAGGGGCAGGAACCAGCGGTACTCGCGCTGGTCGGTGAAGGTCGATGCCACCGCATCCAGGGCCTCCACCTGGCTCCAGGCGTCGTCGAAACGGTGGATGACGGCGTAGTCGCCGCCCATGACCTCGGCCAGGGCCAGGCGCTTGCCGGGCGCGTTGGCCGCGGCGTAGGCCAGGAGGTGCTCCTTCCCGTGGTAGTAGGTGGCGGCCATGCCGGGCTGGGCCTCCAGGGAGAACTTCCTCTGGTGCGCGTCGAAGGCGGATTTGAGAGGGCCGGGCGCCGCGGGCAGGGCCGCCAGGATCTCCGAGGGCATCCCCAGCACGAGGCCCTCCTCGATCTTCATGGTGAAGCCCAGGGTGCCGGGCCCCTCCTCCCACCTGGCGCCGTAGGGGCGCACGGGGAGCGAATTGCTCTCCATGTTGTGGCGGAACACGGGGAACTCCGGGGCGTAGGCGGAGGCGTAACGGAAGGTGCCCTGGCCGGTGAAGAACACGCCCACGGGCTTGCCGCCGGCGAGCACTCGGTCCGCGGTGCCGCTGGGCACCTGGAGCTGCCCGTGGCCCACGGACCAGCGCAGATCCTGCACCTGGCGGGGGGCTCCTTCCAGGGTCAGGGCGAGATCGAGGCGGGGGACGGTCCCGCCCAGAGACAGGACGAAGGCCAGGGCGAGGAACAGGCGCATACGGATCCTTACATGGGGCTGGTGGAGGTTCCTTGTATCCTACGCCGAAAATCCACATAAAACACCAGCCCAATCGGGCTCTGCCGGCCTGGGATCCGGGCTAGTAACCCGCCGCCTGGCCATCCTTCCGGCTTTCGCTGGCCCCGAAGTACACCTTGCTCCGCGGCTCCCGGCGGATCCCCTGGTAGCCGCCGTAGCCGCCCAGCATCCAGGCCACGCCGTGGCCCATGTCCATGAGCTGGCGCACGGTTTCCAGGGGGAATCCGCTCTCCAGCTGCACGGTGCCGGGCAGGTGGCCCTTTTCGCCGGTGGGTTCGGGCGAGCCCTCGTGGGCCCAGCGCGGGGCGTCGCCCGCCTCCTGGACCCCCATGCCGAAATCCACGATGTTCATGACGATCTGCACGTGGCCCTGGGGCTGGAACTCGCCGCCCATGACGCCGAAGCTCAGGAACGGCTCGCCGCCCTTGGTGATGAAGGCCGGGATGATGGTGTGGAAGGGGCGCTTGCCGGGGGCGTAGGTGTTGGCCTGGCCGGGTTCGAGGCTGAAGAGCTCCCCGCGGTCCTGGAGGCAGAAGCCCAGGTCCCCGGGGGTCATGCCGCTGCCCATTCCCCGGTAGTTGCTCTGGATGAGGCTCACCATGTTGCCTTCGGCGTCTGCCACGGTGAGGTAGACGGTGTCGCCTTCCTTCAGGGCGGGGTTGCCGGCCTCCAGGCGCCTGGCGGCCCGGTCCTCCCGGATGAGGGCCCGGCGCTGGGCGGCGTAGGCCTTGGAGAGCAGGCCCTGCACCGGCACCTTCACGAAGTCGGGGTCCGCGTAGAACTTCGCCCGGTCCTCGAAGACCAGCTTCTTGGCCTCGGCGGCCAGGTGCAGGTGGCGGGGGCTGCCGAAGGGGATCCTGGAGAAGTCATAGCCTTCCAGGATGTTCAGCATCTGGAGCGCGGCGATGCCCTGGCCGTTGCCGGGGAGCTCCCACACGTCGTAGCCGCGGTAGTTCACGCTCACGGGGTCCAGCCAGTCGCCGTGGTGGGAGGCCAGGTCTTCGTAGCCAAGGAAGCCGCCCTGGGCCTTCATGTAGGCGTCGATCTTCCGGGCGATGCCGCCCTTGTAGAAGGCGTCCCGGCCGCCCTCGGCCACCAGGGCCAGGGTCCTGGCCAGCCGGGGATTGCGGAAGACCTCGCCGGAGGCGGGGGCCCGCTGGCCGTCCACGGAGAAGGTCTCCCGGAAGCCGGGATACCGGCCCAGCGAATTCATGCTGCGCCCCATGTAGTACGCGATGAGTTCGGACACCGGGAAGCCCTCCTCCGCGTAGCGGATCGTGGGGGCCAGCAGGGCCTTCATGGGCAGCTTGCCGAAGCGGCCGTGGAGCATGAACCAGCCGTCCACCGCGCCGGGCACCGACACCGGCAGGGGGCCGGTGGGGGGGATGTGCTTGAGGCCCAGCTTCTGGAAGTGCTCCAGGGTGAGCGAGCGGGGCGACCGGCCGCTGGCGTTGAGCCCATGGAGCTTTTTCGCCTTGGCGTCCCACACCAGGGCGTAGAGGTCCCCGCCCATGCCGGCGCCGGTGGGCTCCATGAGCCCCAGGGCCGCGTCGGCGGCGATGGCCGCGTCCACCGCGGAGCCCCCCGCCTTGAGGATGTCCAGGGCGATCTGGGTCACGAGGGGCTGGCTGGTGCACGCCATGCCGTGCTGGGCCGCCACCTCGGACCGGGTGGCGAAGGCGCGCCCGGTGACCCGGTCGGCGGCGGAGACGGCGCCCGCGAGGCAGAGGCAGAGGAGGGGCAGGGTCCATCGCATGGGCATACCTCGTGACAAGATAGCTAAACGTACAGGATCGACAGGGGGCCCGTCCAGGGGCAAGGTAGTGGGATACCCATCCCCATCCCTGCCCGCCCCATCCAGGAGGTGCTCCCATGAATCGACATCCGCTTGTCAAGAAGGCCCTCGGCGCGGCGGCCCTGGTCGCCTCCGCCAGTCTCCTGGGAGCCCCGCCCGCAGCGGCCCCCGCCAAGATCGGCTTCGTGTACGTCGGCCCCGTCGGCAACGCGGGCTGGACCTTCCAGCACGACGTGGCCCGCCGGCAGATGGAGAAGGACCTGGGCGGGAAGGTCACCACGTCCTTCGTGGAGAACGTGCCCGAGGGCGCCGACTCCGAGCGCGTCATCCGCGAGATGGCCAGGTCCGGCTGCAAGGTGGTGTTCTGCACCTCCTTCGGCTACATGAACCCCACGCTCGCCGTGGCCAAGGCCTACCCCGGCACCGTGTTCATGCACGCCACCGGCTACAAGACGGCCCCCAACGTCGGCGTCTACAACGCCCGGTTCTACGAGGCCCGGTACCTCTGCGGCGTCATGGCCGGCAGGCTCACGAAGACCCACACCGCGGGCATCGTCGCCGCCTTCCCCATCCCCGAGGTGGTGATGGGCATCAACGCCTTCACCCGCGGCATGCGCAGCGTCGACCCCAAGGCCAAGGTCAAGGTCATCTGGACCAACTCCTGGTTCGATCCCGGCAAGGAGCGCGAGGCCGCCCTCACCCTCATCACCCAGGGCGCGGACATGATGACCCACGACACCGACTCCACCGCCGTCATCCAGGCCGCGGAGGAGAAGGGCATCGGCGTGTTCGGCTACAACTCCGACGAGGCCCAGTTCGGCCCCAAGGCCACCCTCACCAGCCTCGTGCACCTCTGGGGCGACTACTACACGAAGACCGTCAAGGCCGCGCTGGCCGGCACCTGGAAGTCCGAGAACGTCTGGGGCGGCTTCAACAAGGGCATGATCGCCCTGGCCCCCTTCGGCCCCAAGGTCCCCAAGGAACTGGGCGCCTCCATCCTCAAGCTGCGCGACCGGATCAGCGCCGGCACCTTCCATCCCTTCGCCGGGCCCGTGGTGGACCAGGCCGGGACGGTGCGCGTGCCCGCCGGGAAGAACATCTCCGACGAGGACCTGGACAAGATGAACTACTACGTCGAGGGCGTGGACGGGGTCATGCCCAAGGCCTAGGGCGAGCGACAGCACGGACAAGCATAAAACGAGATTGGGACGCATCCTCGAATCAGGGTAGAATCCCTGCCCTGGAAGTCCCTTCCTTTCCATGCGCCGTTGGGGGCGGGATAGGAAAAATACGATGGTCTCCCTGCTGTCGCCACGCTCGAAATGGATGCCCTACGGCCTCGGCGCCGGCCTGGTCCTCCTCGCCGGACTGGCCCGGGTCTGGCCCCTGCACGCCCTGGGCGGGCACCTCATCTGGCTGACCTTCTACCCTGCGGTCATCCTCGCGGCGCTCTACGGGGGGATGCGCGCGGGCCTGGCCGCCACCGCCCTGTCCTGCGCCGTGGTCCTCTGGGGCCTGCCCTGGTTCGCCGGACTCGAGCCGGTGCGGGACGGCATGGGCCTCCTGGGCATGGGGCTCTTCATCGCCATCACGACCATCCTGGCCTGGCTGTCGGAGACCTCGGGGCGCAGCCGGGTCCGCCAGCGGCGGGCGGAAGCTGAGCGGGAGCGCTTCTTCACCCTGTCCCTGGACATGCTCTGCATCTCCAATGCCGACGGCTACTTCAAGCGGCTGAGCCCGGCGTTCACCGAGACCCTGGGCTGGAGCATGGAGGAACTCCTCACCCGGCCGTTCCTGGACCTCGTGCACCCCGATGACCGGGAGGCGACGCTGCGGGAGGTGGAGCGGCAGGTGCGCCTGGGCGAGAAGGTGCTCCAGTTCGAGAACCGGTACCTTCACAAGGACGGCTCGTGGCGGTGGCTCTCCTGGCGCTCGGTGCCCGTGGCCGACGGCTCCATGTACGCCACGGCCCGGGACGTCACCCTGCTCAAGGACGCCGAAACGGCCCTGCGGCTTTCCCAGGGGGCCCTGGTGGAGAGCGAGCACCTCCTGCGCTCCCTCAATTCCGACCTGGAGCGCCGGGTCGAGGCGCGCACCGCCGAGGTCCGCCAGGCGCTGGCGACCCTCGACGCCACGGAGGACGGCGCCTTCGTCTTCGAGCCCGGCACCCTCCGGTTCACCTACGTCAACGAAGGCGCCGTGCGCCAGACGGGCTACACGAGGGCCGAACTGCTCGCCAGGACCGCGCCCGAGCTCCTGCCCGGGGAGGAGGCCGAGGGTTTCAACGCGTACCTGGCCCAGCTGGCGGCGGGGGAATCGCCCTCCCTGCAGCTGACGACCACGCACCGGCACAAGGACGGACACGAGATCCCGGTGGAGATCAAGATCCAGTACGTGACCCCCGCCCGGGAGTCGCCCCGGTTCATCTACCTCGCCCGGGACATCACGGAGCGCCGGCTCCAGGACCTCGCCGTGCACCGGTCCCAGCGCATCGAGGCGCTGGGGACCCTGGCCGGCGGCGTGGCCCACGACCTGAACAACGCGCTCACGCCCATCCTGATGGGCGTGGAGGCGCTGAGGGAGCAGTTCCCGGATGCCCCTTCGGCCGTCCTGGACCTGCTGGAGGCCAGCGCCAAGCGCGGGGCCGCCCTGGTGAGACAGCTGCTGGCCTTCGCCAGGGGCACCGAGGGTGTCAAGGAACCCATCCAGAGCGGTCTCATCCTCGCCGAACTGGCCGGCCTCCTGAAAAGCACCTTCCCCAAGAACATCCAGGTCGAGCTGATCGGCCGGGACGACCTGCCGCCGCTGTGGGGGGACGCCACCCAGGTCAACCAGGTCCTCCTGAACCTCTGCGTCAACGCGCGGGACGCCATGCCCGACGGCGGGAGGCTGACCCTCGAGGCCCGGGTCCAGGAGGTGGCGGGCCCCGTCCCCGACGCCCTCCCTGCCTCCAGGCCGGGACCCTACCTCGTCCTGGACGTGCGGGATACCGGAACGGGCATTCCTCCGGAGATCCTCTCCAAGATCTTCGACCCCTTCTTCTCCACCAAGCCCATCGACAAGGGCACGGGCCTGGGGCTCGCCACGGTGGTGGCCATTCTGAAGGGCCACGAGGGCTTCCTCCAGGTGCTGACCGAACCCGGCCACGGCACGACCTTCCGGGTGCACTTCCCCCTGGCCCGCCCCGGCTACCACGAATGGCAGGTCCAGGCGCCCGGGGCAGCGCAGTCCGGGGAGGGGAGGACCCTCCTGGTGGTGGACGACGAGGCCGGGGTGCTCACCATGGCGGCCATCGTCCTCAGGCGCCTGGGTTTCGAGGTGGTGACCGCCGTGGACGGCGTGGACGGCCTGATGCGCGCCGAGGACCACCGGAAGGTCCTCCACGGCGTGATCACCGACCTGCACATGCCGGCCCTCGACGGCCTGGATTTCGTCCGCGCCCTGAGGCGGCTCCTGCCGGCCATCCCCATCATCGTCTCCAGCGGCCGCATGGAGGACGAGGCCCTGGAGACCTTCCGCTCCCTGGGGGTCGGGGGCTTCCTGGAAAAGCCGTTCTCGGAGGGGCAGATCCGCGCCGTGCTGCAGGCGCAGGGCCTGCTGGGCAGGGGCCACCTGAAAGTCTAGAGCGCCTCCAGCGCCGCGAGCCAGGGCGCCCGTTCCGCGTCCGTCACGAAGCTGGCCAGAAGGCTGTTGCGCGCCACGGCGGCCAGGTCGGCGCGGGTGAGGCCCAGGCCTTCGGCCGTCTCCAGGTAGTTCTGCGCCACGTAGCCGCCGAAGTAGGCGGGGTCGTCGGAGTTGATGGTGACGCGGAGGCCCGCGTCGAGCATGCGCTTGAGGCTGTGCGACGGCATTCCGGGGAACACCTTCAGCTTCAGGTTGGACAGGGGGCACACCGTCAGGGGGGTGTTGGCGAGGGCCAGGCGCTCCACCAGGGCCGGGTCCTCCAGGCAGCGCACCCCGTGGTCCACGCGCTCGGCGCCCAGCAGGTCCAGGGCCTCGGTGATGTAGGCGGCGGGGCCCTCCTCCCCCGCATGGGCCACGGCGCGAAGTCCCAGCTCCCGGCCGCGCGCGAAGACCCGGGCGAACTTCGACGGGGGGTGGCCCGCTTCCGAGGAGTCCAGACCCACCCCGTGGATGCGGTGGAGGTGCGGACGGGCCTCCTCCAGGGTCGCGAAGGCCTCCTCCTCGGGCAGGTGGCGCAGGAAGCAGAGGATGAGCCGGGAGCTGACGCCCAGCTCACGCCGGGCCAGGGCCGCGGCCCGTTCCAGGCCGTCCAGCACCGTGGCGAAGGGGATGCCCCGGGCGGTGTGGGTCTGGGGGTCGAAGAAGAACTCGGCGTGCACCACCCCGTCCGCCGCGGCCCGGCGGAAGTAGGCCGTGCCCAGGTCGAAGAAGTCCTCCTCGCGCACCAGGGCCGCGGCCCCGGCGTAGTAGACGTCCAGGAAGGACTGCAGGTCGTGGAAGGCGTAGGCCGCCCGGGTTGCCTCGACGCTGGCGTAGGGCAGGGCGACGCCGTTGCGCCGGGCCAGCTCGAACATCATCTCCGGCTCCAGGGTTCCTTCGATGTGCAGGTGGAGCTCCGCCTTGGGCAGGGCGCGGATGTAGGCCATCAGATCCATGGGGGGTTCCTTCGCGGGGGGATGGGACCATGATCCCAGATGCCCCGGCGATTACCTAGCGTGGCACCCGGCACAGGTCTCCAGCCCCCGGGCCGGGCTGCGCCAGTAGACGAAGTCCTCCCCGCCGTAGTCCTTGCGGTCCGCCTCCGGGATCCGGGGCCAGTAGAGGGCGAAGGCCTGGGTTCCGTCGGCCTTGGCCTCCCGCATGAAAAGGGGCCCCGGGCCGCCTTTGGCCTCGGTGCTCATGACCGCATAGGCGCCCACGGGCAGGGCCTTGCCGGCCGCAAGGGCGTCGCTTCCCGAGGCGGTGACCCAGGTGCGGGCCAGGCGGTCCCCGTGGGCCCTGCTGCGGAAGGGGGCGGCCTGCAGCGGCTCCAGGCTGGCATAGTCCAGGGCCCGGACGGGGAGCTCCGCCTCGGCGTCGTTCTTCTTGGCGTTGATGGCGTCGGCCGCGGCCTTGTTGGTCTCGGCGCTGCCGAAGACCATGACCCCGCCCAGCCGGCCCACGTAGCCCCAGGTGCCCGCCCACAGGATGGTCCCGGCCAGGCACGCGGTGGTCCACCGCATGCGGTCGGGCTCGTGGTAGGACTTGCGCAGCAGCAGGAGGTTCAGGAGCCCCACGCCGAAGCCGGCCAGGGCCGTGAGCTCGTGCGTGCGCAGGATGCGCTGGAGCGCCTGGCCCTGGGAGGCCACGACCGGGAGGAAGGCGCCCGTGGGGATGAGGTTGAGGAGCCGGGCCCAGTAGAAGCCGCTCAGCAGGGTGAGCAGGCTCCCCCCCAGGGCCAGCAGGGCGACCCGGAAGGCCATGCGCCGCCAGGTCTGCGGGTAGCGGGAGCGGTGGGCGGCCACCATCATGACCGGCAGCACCACGACCATGCCCAGGGGCACGTGCACCAGGGCGGGGTGTTCGCGGGAGAAGATCTCGAAGAGCGCGCTTCCCATCACTCAGAAGGTCCGGGCGACGTTGAACCCCAGGGCCCACTGGCCCGTGGAGCGCGCGCCCCCGCCGTAGTCCCCGGACAGGACCTGGTTGGCCGTGGTGCCCGAGGTGTTGGTGCCCACCAGGGTGAACCGGTGCTTGAAGGTCTTGTAGGTGAAGCCCGCGGCGTAGCCCGGCTTGAAGGCCTTGTCGATCTTCGGGGGGCGCGGGTAGTACTCGGCCACGAAGCCCAGCTTGTCGGTGAAATCGATGCGCAGTCCCGCTCCCGCCGTGAAGACGGCCTTCTTCTGGGTGGTGGTGCGGCTCAGCCAGGTGGGAACCACCGTCAGGATCCCGAAGTCCCCGAGGAAGAATTCCGTGGGCAGCTGGCAGGCGGCGCCGGTGAGGCCCACGGTGCCGAGGGGGGTCTCGGTGCGCCTGACCACCTCGTCGAACCGCTCGGCCCGGAGGGCCATGCGCACGACGTCGGCGTTGAGGAGCCGCTGCTGGAGGGCGAACGTGAAGGTCTTGTTGTCCGCCGTGCGGTAGAGGATCACGTTGAGGCCCTTGACGGGCTTGAACCCGAAGTCCACGCCGAAGCCCGGATAGGCGTAGCCGTCCAGGCCGTAGGCGTCCTTGCCGTGGCCGGAGGCGGGCGTGGAGAAGCGGTGGGTGAAGGCGATCCCCAGGTCCCAGAACTGCATCATGTCGCCCGTGGGCAGGTTGACCCCCAGGGGGTATTCGGATGACTCGCCGAAGAGGAGGCTCGAGGCCAGGCACAGGGCGGCGGTTCGCAGGCATGGGGTCATGGACAGCCTCCTAGTGCTTGGCGCCGAAGGGACGGATGATGTCGGTGATCATCTTCTGGGCCTGCTCGGGGGTCATCTTGCCCTTGAAGGCCGGCATCTTCTCCTTGCCTTCCAGGGTGATGCGGACCCAGTCGGAATCCTTCTTCCGCCCGGCCTTGCGGCTGTCGGTGAAATCGAAGCCGTTGTCGGGCAGCTGCTGGCCGGCGTTGTCGCGGCCGTTGCCGTTCACGCCGTGGCAGCGGGCGCACACGTCCAGCCAGTACTTGGGGTAGTCGCCGCCGAAGGGCGGGGCCTCCTTCCTGCTCTGGGCGGCCAGGGACGCTCCGCAGAGGAGGACGAGGAGAGCGAGGCGTGGGAAGGGCATGGAATCTCCTTGGAATGCGGCCTACCAGGACCGGTTGGCGTGGTTCTCGCCGTGGCAGGTGAGGGTGCAGGTGCGGTTGGACGCGTTGTAGACCGAGCGGCTGCCCAGGTACTGGATCGTGTCGCCGGCCGGGCCTTCCATGGCGGCGGTGTTCAGGCGGGTGAAGTGGGCCAGGGCCCCGGGCGTGCCGTTGGCCATGGCGTGGCAGTCGGTGCACTTGGCGGCCACCTCCGAACCCAGGTGCGTGCCGTGGTGGCCGGAATAGTAGCTGTTGTTCTCCGGCACGCCCAGGGACGTGCCCCGGGAGTGGCAGGCGCGGCAGCCGGCGTCGCCCGTGGCCCCGGCGGAGTCCAGGGTCCCGGTTCGCCAGTTGGGTGCCGACAGGGCCCCGTGGCAGCTCACGTTGGAACAGGTGAGGGTGGCGGGAGCGAAGGCTGCGGCGCCGGCCTTCGCGTTGTAGGTGGGCGAGAAGCCCGTGGGCGCGGGCGGCACCCGGAGCGTGTCGGCGCCGGGGCGGGCGTTGGCGTAGGTGTAGTGGTTCGGGGTCCCGGCGTCGTAGTTCGTGTGGCAGACCCCGCACTGGGCGGCGACGCCCGCGAGGGCATTGTGCCTGGCGTGGGCCCCGGCGACGTCGGGGAAGGCGGCGGCCGCCGGGGGCCTGCCGTGGCAGGAGGCGCAGTTGGCCACCGTGAGCGGGGAGCCCGCCTGGTGGCAGACGCTGCACAGGGGCGCCGTGGACACCGGGGACGTGCCCGTCACCGCGTGGCAGCTGGAGCAGTTGGCGTTGAAGGCGGTCTGGCTGCCGGCGCCGGTGTGGCCCGTGCCCAGGTAGGGCACCGGGTGGCTGGGGCCGCCCTTCCAGGAGGAGGCGGCGTGCACGTGGCTGTGGCAGGTCACGGTGCAGTTCTGGTTGACCGGGTCGTAGGTGTTGGCCGTGCTCCCCAGCAGGAGGATGGTGTCGCTGGCGGGGCCCTCCATCTGGGGCGTGTCCAGGTGGGCGAAGTGGTTGGCGGCCCCGGGCGTGCCGTTGGCCATGCCGTGGCAGTCGGTGCACAGGGCGCCCACGCCGGAGGCCAGGTGGAAGCTGTGGAGGCCGGACCAGGCGGCGTTGTTCTCGGGCGTGGCCTGGGCCGTGCCCACCTGGTGGCACTGGCGGCAGCCGGGATCGGAGTTGACGTCGATGGTGGCCCTGCCCCAGGCCGGGGTGGGGATGCCGCCGTGGCAGCTCACGCTGGAGCAGGTGAGCGCCGTGGGATTGAGGGCGGCGGTGCCGGCCTTGGCGTTGAAGCTCGCCAGCAGGGACACGGGTGCGGGCTGGGTGGCGGTGCCCAGGCCCGGCCTGGCGTTGGCGCGGTTGTAGTGCTCCAGGGAGCCGGAGTCGTAGGTGTTGTGGCAGGTGGAGCACAGGCCCGTCACCCCCGCCAGGGCCTCGTGAATGGCGTGGGAGCCCGCCACGTCGGGGAAGGAGGTCCCCGTGGGGGGCCTGCCGTGGCAGGAGGTGCAGGAGGTCCGGGCCAGGGGCGAACCGGCCACGTGGCAGGTGGCGCAGCTGGGCGCGCCCGTCAGCGGGGAAGCGCCCGTCACGGCGTGGCAGGTGGCGCAGTCGGCGCTGAAGGAGGTCTGGGTGGCCGCGGTGTGGAGCGAACCCTGGAAGGGCACCGGGTGGTTGGCCTGGCCGGGGCCGTTGGCGTGGCAGGCCACGGCGTTGGAGGAAGCGGCGAAGCAGCTGGGAGCGGCCGGCAGCGGCGCGGTGCGGCCCCGGGTGTAGTCGTGGCAGAGGGGGCAGGCCAGGTCCCGGTTCTGGGCGTTGCGGTGGGAGGGCACGTAGCCCGGGAAGGTGTCCACGGGCGCCGCGCTCCAGACGGTGGAGTGGGCCCCCGCCGCGGTGTGGCAGGCCGAGCAGGCCGTGGAGACGGAGCCGCCGCCGAAGGACGTGGTGCCGGGAATGCCGTGGCAGGACTGGCAGTACACCAGGTTCTGCTTGGCCTGGAAGCCGTGGAAGGCGCTGCTGGCGGCGTCGCGCCACGCGGCTCCCAGCGGGTGGGGCGCGGCGGCCGCGCCGTGGCACAGGGTGTTGTTGAAGCAGGAGGGCACGGCGCCGGCGGCCGCGGACTGGGCGGGATGCCCGGCGGGATTGCTGGCCGAACCCGCCAGGTGGCACTGGGCGCACACCGCGGCGTTGGCGGGATCGGTGGTGCTGTGGGTGAGGCCGGCCGCATCATTCCAGGGCCTGGCGGGGTGCGGCGCGGGGACGCCGTGGCAGCTCTTGCAGGACACCGCGGAACCGCCGCCGGCGAAGTCCGCCCCGTGGCAGGTCTGGCAGGACGCGAGGCCCCCGCCCGTGGCGTCCTGGGCGGACTTGGCCCGCAGGCCGTGGGAGGCGGCCAGGCTGAAGCCGGGAACGGTGCCGTGGTGGCAGTCCGCCGTCATGCAGTTGGGGATGCTGCTGCCCACCTTGAGGACGGTCATCTCGTGGCAGGTCCTGCAGCGGGCGAGGTCGGCCAGGGCCTGCCCCTGATGGACGCCCAGCCAGCCCTTGGGGTGGTAGTTCCCCTTGGCGGCGGCGGAGCCGCTTCCGCAGCCCACGGCCAGGAGGATCGGCAGGAGGGGCAGCAGGACGAGCCCGGCGGGGAGCTTCTGAATTAATGATCTAATCATTAACCTGAAACGCACACGTTTGACCATGGCCCGGGGTACTCCTGGAAGGGTGCTATGAAGTGCTGATCGGGATTCCGGGATCCATCGATTAGCAAAATCTTGAAGATCTTGGTTCTTCAAGCTACCCGCAGGTTATTGCATGTGCAAACATCAATTTTGAAAAAAACTAACATCCCTCATTTCATATTCTATTTTGACGATGAATAGGTCTTATTTCTGGACCACGAAGAACAGCCGCAAAAAGGGCATGAGCAGGTTCCCGTCCCGGCTCAGGGGGAAGGCCTCCCGGACGCCCTCGAGGACCAGCTCCTTGAAGAAGGCCTGGTCCCCGGGCTCCAGGCGCTCCAGGTAGGGGCGCATGCCGGTGGTCTCGAACCACTTCACCACGGCCTCGTGGCCGGGCAGGACGTGGTGGTAGGTGGTCTCCCAGAGGTCCACCTGCGTGGCCAGGGGGGCCAGGAGGTCGTAGTAGAAGCCGGGGTCCTTGAAGGTGAGCGTCGGCTCGGCCCCGGGCAGGCGCCCCGCGAACCGCGGGTGCGCGGCGGCCTTCTCCATGGCCAGGCGCGCGGGGGAATCCTTGCCGGTGGGCATCTGCACCGCCAGGTGGCCGCCCCTGGCCACCAGGTCCATGAGGCGGGGCAGGAGCAGGTGGTGGTCCGGAAGCCACTGCAGGACGGCGTTGGAGAAGACCACGTCGTAGGGTCCTCCCCCGAAGTCCGCCAGGTCCGCGAGGACCCAGTCGCCTTCCGGATCGTTCCTCCGGGCGGCGGCGATCATCTCGGGGGAGTTGTCCATGCCCGTGACCCGGGCGCCGGGCCAGCGCTCCCGCAGGACCTGGGTGCTGTTCCCGGGGCCGCAGCCCGTGTCCAGGACGGAAGCGGGGGCCGCGGCGGGAATGCGCGCGCAGAGGTCCCGGGAGGGGCGGGTGCGTTCCTGCTCGAAGCGGAGGTAGCCGGCGGGGTTCCACATGGGAAGCAGTCTACCGCCGCTGGTCCTCCGGGAGGTCCAGGCCCAGGGTGCCTCCGGGGTTCAGGATGCCCCCGGGGTCGCAGTGGCGCTTGATGGCGCGCAGGAGGTCCATGTGCGCGGGTCCCAGCTGGCCCTCCAGCCAGGGCGCCGTCATGCGCCCGATGCCGTGGTGGTGGCTGAGGGCCGCGCCCTGGGCGCGGATGGCGTCCAGGATCCCGGCCTGGTAGGCCAGGTAGTCGGGGATGGCGTCCATGCGGGTGATGAAGATGAAGTAGAGGTTCGCCCCCTGGGGATAGCAGTGGGACATGTGGGTCATGCAGAGGGTGCCGGGCCGCGCCTTGCAGAAGGCGCGCACCTCCCGGTGCACCCGCTCCAGGCTGTCCCAGGTGACCGAGCACTCCAGGGTGTCGGTCATGATGCCGAAGTCCTGGAGGTCCTCCCGCAGGTAGGGGTCCCGGAACCGCCCGTGCTCCCAGGCCCGGGTCACCAGGCCGGTGGTGGGCAGGGCGCCGAAGCGCCTGGCGATGCGCCCCACGGCCCTGCGGACGTTGCGAGCGTAGCCCCGCTCCCCGTCGGTGGAGCCCAGCAGGAGGCAGCGCTTCCCGGGGCGCAGGCCCCACAGGCCCAGCAGGGCGTTGGCCGCCGGGCTCTCCACCCCGTAGAGCTTGAGGGCGACGTCGGTCTCCTCCGGGTCCGACAGGCGGAAGACGGAGGGGAACCCGGCCTCGCACTGGAGGATCTCCCGCACGGCCCGGCAGGCGCCGGGCCAGTCCGGGAACATGTAGCCGAAGCGGAGGCGGTTCTCCGGCAGGAGCCGGAAGACGCGCAGGGTGACCTCCGTGACGATCCCGAAGGCGCCCTCGCTGCCCAGGAGCAGCTGGTCCAGGTCGGGGCCGGTGGCCGCGGCGGGGTGGCAGGCGGTGCGCAGGACGCCGGCGGGAGTGACGCACTCCTGGGCCAGCACCAGATCCTCGATCTTGCCGTAGTAGGTGGAGTTCTGCCCGGCGCCCCGGGTCACGGCCCAGCCGCCCACGGTGGAGAACTCGAAGGACTGGGGGAAGTGGCCGCAGGTGTAACGCCGGGTGGCGCCGAAGAGCCCGGGCGCGCCGTTGAGGAGCTTCTCCAGCTCGGGGCCGTACATGCCGGCCTCGACGGTGACGGTCTGGTCGGTCTCGCTGAAGGCGACGACCTTGTGCATGTGCCGGGTGAGGTCCAGGGAGACCCCGCCGCGGGGGCACTCCAGCCCCCGGGTCACCGAGGACCCGCCGCCCCGGGCCGTCACGGCGATGCCGCGGCCCGCGCAGAGCTCCACGATGCGGGCCACGTCGTGGCGGTTGCGGGGGAAGAGCACGGCGTCCGGGAGGTTCTCGGCGATGCCCTCCCGAAGGCGCAGGAGGTCGAGCATGGTCTTGCCGTAGGCGGCCCGGAGCCGGGCGAGGCCGTCCGTGGCGACGCCGCCTGCCCCCAGGAGGGCCCGGAAGGCCTCGAGGTCGCCGGCGGCGAGCCCGCAGGGGGGGTCCAGGTCCACCCGGCCCTCCCCGGTGCGGCCCGGGGCCCGGAAGTCCGCGTCGCACATGCCGAAGGTCGTCTTCATGAGGCCGAAGAGCCGGGGGTTGGGGTGCTTGAATTCCCCCGGGGCGCCCCACTTGAGCAGGGAGCGCCAGGAGCCCGGGGGGGGCGCCTCGTGGATCCAGGGGGGCTGGGGATCAGTCTTCATCGGAGGCCCTCGCCGGATAGTTCACGATGGACCGGATCTCCTGGTACAGGGGCTTGAGCCGGGCGTAGAGCTTCCGGTAGACCCTCCGGTACAGCCTGTCGTAGAGCGCGGCCTCGGCGGGCCGGGGGCGGTAGACGTGGCCGTGGCGGACCATGGCGGCCACCGCGTCGGGCAGGGTCGGGTAGAGGCCCACGCCCACGGCGGTGATGGCCGCGGCGCCCAGGCCCGCGGTCTCGAAGGTCTCGCCCGAGGTGAGCTCCCGGCCGAGGATGTCGGCGGTGAGCTGGCAGATCTCCCCGGACTGGGTGGCGCCGCCGGAGATGCCGATGCGGGTGATCCGCCTGCCCCCGGCCCTCTCGATCCGCTCCAGGCCCTCCCGCAGGCCGAAGGCCAGGCCCTCCAGGAAGGACCGGTAGATGTAGCCGCGGGTGTGGACGTCCCCGAAGCCCACCATGGCGCCCTTGGTCCAGGGCAGCTTGAGGCTGGGGCCCCAGTGGGGCAGCGTGATCAGGCCCATGGACCCCGCGGGCACCTCCCGCAGGAACCGGTCGAGGATCACTTCCGGGGGGACCCCGGCCTCGGCGGCCTCGCTCACTTCCACCGGCGCCAGCTCCCGCTTGAACCAGGAGATCATCCAGTAGCCCCGGAAGATCTCCACCTCGGGGTTGTAGTGCCCGGCCATGGCGGCGGGGTAGGGGGGCATGAAGGCCACCGGCTCGAAGTAGCGCGGGCTGCTGGTCTGGACCGTGGCGGTCGTGCCCAGCGAGAGGCTGGCCATGGTTTCCCCGACGCAGCCGATGCCGACGGTCTCGGCGCCCTTGTCGGAGGCGCAGGCGACGACGGGGAGGCCCTCGGGAAGGCCCGTGGCCCGGGCGGCGCCGGCCGTCACCGTGCCCAGCAGGGAACCCGCGGGCAGGAGCTCCGGGAGCAGGGCGCGCTCGATGGGGAAGAGGAGGTAGGGCAGCTCGCCCTTGCGGGCCCAGCGCATCTTCTTGTAGTTGAAAGGGATATGGCCGATCTGGTTGGCCACGGAGTCCCGGTAGGCGCCGGTGAGCCGGTGGTTCAGGAAACCCGAGACCTGGAGGACCTTGGTGGTTCGGGCCCAGATGTCCGGCTGCTCCTGGCGCACCCAGCTTGCCCGGCACTCCTTCTGGGTCTTCTGGACCGCCTCCAGCATGCCCACGGCCCAGAAGGCCAGGCGCTTGAACCAGATGGGCCGGTAGACCGAGCGGGCCTTGCGGGTGTCCAGCCAGGTGATGGCCGGGCGCAGGGGGAGGCCCTGCCGGTCCAGGAAGACCATGGTGTCCCGCTGGGTGGTGACCCCCACGCCGCGCACGGCGTCGAAGGCCTCCCGGGCCTCCAGCTTCAGGGTGCCCACGGCCTCGCAGAGGCTCTTCCAGTAGAGCTCGGCGTCCTGCTCGGCCCAGCCGGGGCGGGGGCTCGTGTAGGGCTCGTACTCGATCTTCACCTTGTGCAGGAGGGTGCCGTCCTTGGCGAAGAGCATGGCCCTGAGGCTCTGCGTTCCGCAATCCAGGGCCAGAAGCGTTTCATCCATGGGCTGCCTGCTGGAAGAAGATGGTTTTCCGGATGTAGTCCAGGTAGGTCGCGATCTCTCGTTGCGTGCGGGGTTCGTCCCAACCGTAGAAGCTTCCCGCCACCGCCGCAACCCTGGAGGCGAGGGCCTCCTGGAGGCGGTGGGAGACGGTGAGCTGCATCTCGGTGCGGCGCAGCATCAGGTCCATGAGGGTGGGGGCGTTCTCGAAGGCCAGGATGTGGCGCAGCTCGGCTTCGCAGAAGGGGTGGCCCTCCAGCAGGGGCAGCCCGGAGGGCGGGTCCGCCTTGACCTCGGCGAGGATAGCCACGGCGCCGTGGCCGTACTGCTGGTGGAGGTGGCGCAGGGTGGCCTCGGGCAGGAGGCCCTCCAGCCCCAGGCCGGCCAGGACCTTCCCGAAGGCCTCCCAGGTGACGCCCGCCTTCAGGGGGCGGCGCGAGAAGTTCCGGTGCCTCTCCCGGCCCTTGAGGGGGCGGAGGTAGCCCTGGCGGGAGCAGTGGCTCAGCACGTCCCAGCCCATGACCCGGAAGGTGGTGAGCTTGCCCCCGGCGATGGCCACCAGGCCCGTGCCGGGATCCCGTATGACGTGCCGGCGGCTCACGGCGGAGGCGGTGGCGCCCCCGTCCTTCACCAGGGGCCGGATGCCGGCGTAGGTGGAGAGGATGTCGTCGTACGTGATGTTCGCCCCGGGGAAGCGGATGTTGACGGTGCGCAGGAGGTAGTCCGCGTCCTCCTTCGTGCAGAAGGGCGCGTCCAGGGGTCCCTGGTAGTCGGTGTCGGTGGTGCCGATGAGGCTGATGTCGCCCCGGCGCAGCACGAAGAAGTTCCGCCCGTCGTCCAGGGAACGGAGGATGAAGGCCTCCCGGTTGCCCAGGCGCGCGTTGGGGATGGCCAGGTGCACGCCCTTGGTGGGCCGGATCTCGGGGCCCGCGAGCTCTCCCGTCCAGACCCCGGTGGCGTTCACCACGCAGCCGGCCTTCACGGTGAAGGCGCGGTCCGAGAGGCGGTCACGGATCTCGACGCCCCGGACCCTCCCGTCCTCCACGAGGATGCCCGCGGCCTCGGCGTAGTTCAGGGCCACCGAGCGCCCCCCGCTGAAGTCCCGGGCTTCCTTGAGCACTTCCACCACGAGCCGGGCGTCGTCCACGTTGGCGTCGTAGTAGAGGCCGGCGAGGACCATGCCCTCGGAACGCACGCCGGGCTCGCGCTCGTTCAGCTGGGCCGGCGTGAGGATCCGGTGGCGGGGGATGCGGTAGCGGGAGAAGGCGTTGGAGAGGAGGTCGTAGAGGCGGAGCGCGGCCTTCACGCGGCCCGGGCTGTCCTTGCTGCCGAGGTAGGCGCAGTAGTGGAAGCCCAGGGGCCGCACCAGGTTGGGCAGGGCCGCCAGGAGCCAGTTCCGCTCCGTCGTGGACTCGCGCACCAGCTTCCACTCCTTCTGGGCCAGGTAGCGCATGCCCCCGTGCACCAGCTTGGAGGAGCGCGAGGAGGTGCCGAAGGCGAAGTCCTCCTTGTCCACCAGGAGGAAGGTGATCCCCCGGAGCGCGGCCTCCCGGGCGATGCCGGCCCCGGTGATGCCGCCGCCGATGATGACCAGGTCGAAGTCCAGGCTGGCGGCCCGGTCCAGGGCGCCGGGGCGCTCGAGGGCGGACCAGGCCAGGCCCGTGCCCGCGGTGTGGAAATCGTCGCCGCGGCTCACAGCACCCCCTCCCCGGTCCTGCCGGGCAGCTGGATGAACTCCAGCGGATGGAGGTCCGTGCGCAGGGTGAAGCTCACCGCGTAGTAGACCTCCCGTTTCAGCACCAGGGCCCGTTCCACCCGGATGGCCTGGCGGCTGCCCAGGGCCCGGGCGGCCTCCCGCTCCTCCTTGATGCGGAAGTCCAGGGCATGGAACCGGTTGCGCACCCTGTCAGGGGCCAGGCCGAAGCGTCCGCTCATGAGCCCGTGGAGGGAACCGGAGAAATCCGCCGTCTCGATGCCGGGGAAGTCCCCCTCCCGGAAGTACGAAGTCTCCACGGCCAGCACGTCGCTGCGCACCAGGCGGAGGCGCTTGACCTGGAAGACCCGCGGGGCCCCCTCGAAGAAGCTCCGGAGAAAGGGGGAGGAGATGCGGTCCGGGGCGATCCAGCCCGACTCCAGGACGGTGTTGCGCACCGGGTGGCGGGTGCGGGCCAGCTCCTCCGTGATGGAGAGGGTGCCCGAGAGCGGGTTGAAGCTCATGGGCGCCTCCACGAAGGTGCCCTTGCCGTGCATGCGGTAGATGAGGCCCTCGGCCTCCAGCATCCCCAGGGCCTTGCGCACGGTCTCCCGGCTGGCCTCGAAGAGCTTGACCAGCTCGGGCTCGGAGGGGAGGCGGTCCTCCCAGACGCCGTCGGCGATCCGGGCCCGGAGGGCGTCCCGGATGCTGGCGGCGAGGGTCTTCCTGATCATGGCGGCGGCTCCCTGCAACTTGTACGGACAACACTTGTATAGACAAGTTAATCCCTTCCCTGAAACAGTCAATGGAATTCCACGGGCGCGGCGTAGACTGGGGGAAAAGGGTCCGTCATGCACACGCTCATCGGGGAGAACGGGAAGGTCGGCTACGGCTGCCTGGACGGGCCGGTCGACTTCAACCACGAGGCCTTCCCCCTGCGGACCTTCTTCGGGCGCAGGGCGGGCCGGCTGCGAAGGCGCATGGCCCTGGGGGCCTTCAGCTACCTGGGCATCCTGGGGGACGGCTGCCTGGCGGGCCTGGCAGCCGTGCGCCTGGGCTACGTGGCCAACGTCTTCGGCTTCTTCTTCGATTTCCGCACCGGGGACTTCTGGGAGCACACCGTGAAGGACCTCCCGGGCCGCCTGGACTTCCCCCTGGACCCCGACGAGGGCGCCATCCGCTACCGGAGCCGCAGCTGCAGCCTCGATCTGGCCAAGTCCCACAGCCGGGAGCGGCTGGAGGTGGAGGCCCGCTTCGGGAAGCGCCTGGCCGTGAGCGGCCGGTTCCCCTACGGCTTCGCGAACAAGCCCCTTCGGGTGGTGAACCCCAGCTGCGGGGACCCCAACCGCTTCACCTTCACCGAGAAGTGCGCCCCCCTCCTGCCGGAGGCCCTGTCGGTGACCTTCGACGGCGTCGAGCGGGCGGGCCCCCTCGCCCAGGCGGCCGCCGTGTACGACTGGTCAGCCGGCTTCTTCAACCGCCACAGCAACTGGCTCTGGTCGGCCCTGGCCGGGATCCTGCCGGACGGCACCCCGGTGGGCGCCAATTTCGCCGCCCTGGTGAACGAGTCCTTCTACCCCGAGAACGCCTTCTGGGTGGGCGCCAAGCGGATCCGCCTGGCCCAGGTGGTCTTCGACTACGACCCCGCGGACCCGCGGGGGGAGGACTGGCGCGTCTTCACCGAGGACGGCCAGGTGGACCTGCGGTTCCGGCCGCTGGGGGAGCGGGGGGAGCGGACCCGGGTGCCCTTCCTGAAGGTGAATTTCCGGCAGTTCTTCGGGGAGTACACCGGGTGGCTGCGGGACCCCGGCGGGCGCTCGGTGCGGCTGGACCGCATGCGGGGGGTGGCGGAGATCCACCTCTCCGTATGGTGAGCCCTATTTCAGCCTGTCCTGGATGAGTCCCACGGCCTTCCGGATCTCCTCGGGCGAAAGCTTCCCTTCCTTGAAGAAGAGCACCGTCCCGTCCCGGTCCAGCACGATGACCGCCGACTGCCCCGGCAGCAGGCCCCAGGCGGCCCTGGCGGCGCCCTTCTCGTCGGCCACGAAGATGGCGTAGGGCGTGTCCCTCTGGTTCTTCTCGAGGCGGCCGACCCCGACGCCGTGGGTGACCCAGTTGGCCTCGGAGAGGTTCAGGACCGTGATGGTCTTGTAGGGGCTGTCCGGAAGCGTCTCGGGGAGCCTGGCGGCGATGAGGGCGTCGATGTACGGCTTGTTGATGTCGTCGATGCCCATGCGGGCGGCGAGGTGGTAGAGGGTGCGGATCCGGCCGTTGGTTTCCGAGGCCTTCCAGGGGCGATAGGCGATGGACCTGCCGTCCAGGACCATGACGCCCTTGTCGGCCACTTCGGCTTCGGGGAGCTTCTGGCCGACGGTGATCCCAGCCAGGGCGGGACCGAGTGCGAGGAGGGCGATGGCGGCCTTGCGGATCATGGTTCCTCCCGGGAAAGGCGGGTGAAGAAGGCGATGCACTTGTCTGCGATGAGTTCCTTGTCGTGGTCCATGGTGGCCACGTGGTAGGAATGCTCCAGCCACACCAGTTCCTTGTCGGCGGAACCGGCCTCCAGGAGGGTGATGGGGGCGTTCCGGGCCGGCAGGACGTGGTCCTCCCGGGACTTGAAGACCAGCAGGGGCTGGCGGAGCGCGGGCAGGTCCGCCCGCACCTCCCGGGCCAGGCGGTACACCTGCTCCACGCCTGCGGTGGGGGTGCGGTCGCAGCCGGGCTCGCTGATGCCCGAATCCAGGATGTCCGAGGCGATGGCGGGGGTGGAGCGCACGAGGTGCTTGAGGAGGAAGGCCACGGGGACCAGGGGATTGCCGAAGACCAGCGCGTGGTTGACCACCGCCACGCCCCGGATGGCGGGGTCCGTCTGGGCCAGGCGCAGGGCCAGGGTCCCCCCCATGGAAAGGCCCGTCACGAAGACCATGCGGCTCCGGGCCTTGAGGCGCTCCATCGCGTCGCGCAGGTCCCGCAGCCAGTCCTCCCGGGTGGCGGTGGCCAGGTCCTGCCAGTGGAGGCCGTGTCCCGTGAGGCGGGGGCACTCCACGTTGAAGCCGGCCTCGGCCAGGCGCCGGGCCAGGTGGATCACGCTGGCGGGGCTGCCGGTGAACCCGTGGGACACCAGGACGCCGGCGTCCGTTCCGGGGTAGGCGGAATAGGGTTGCCAGGCCGATTCGGGATCGCGCATCGCCATGGTGCCTCGCAAGCTTTGGACTCACCGGATTCTGGAAGCTGCGGACGGACGCCGTCAAGCTGAAATGCCTAAGCTTAGGAATGGCATCCCAAACAAAGGTTTGACGGGCGGTACGGGCAGGTCTAGCATCCACCCAACCACTCGTTTTTCCATGTCCCTCCAACGGCAGGCCCTGGGCTGCCCTTGACCTGAAACAGCATCAATCCCCCTTAGTCCGGATCCCACACAGGAGGTACGTTAATGAAGAGAGGTCTGCTCTATTCCTCGCTGATCCTCGGCCTGATGCCCCCGGCGGCGGCCGGCGGGATCTTCTACAACAGCAACCAGAGCGCGGAATACATCCGAATGTTCGACCGGAACAGCGCGATCGACAACGCGGACATCGTCTACTACAACATGGCCGGCACCACCCGGCTCAAGGACGGCTGGACCTTCAACTTCAGCGACCAGATGATCTTCCAGAAGGCCACGGTGCGCACCATCGGGAACCCGGCGGTGGGGGACAGGACCTACACCTCCGACAACCCGGTCCTGATCGTCCCCAACTTCTACCTGGCGTACAAGAAGGACACCTGGGCGGCCTTCCTGGGCGTGGAGACCCTCGGGGCCACGGCCATCCGGGAATGGAAGGGCGGGCTGCCCACCCTCGACCTCATGGGCAAGCAGCTGGCGGGCTATGGCCAGACAGAGTACTCCCAGGTCATCGGCGCCGACGCCATCGCCGCGGCTCTGGCCGGCGGCGCCACCCCCACCCAGGCCCAGGCCGCGGGTCTTGCGGCGGGCCTGGGCACCGCCTACTTCCCCTCCAACTCCTACCTGAAGGGCTCCTCCGCCTACATCGCCGTGCGGATCGGCGGCGCCATCCAGGTCAACCCGAAGTTCTCGGTGGCCGCGGCGGGGCGGTTCGTGACGTCCCAGCAGGCCACGGTGGGCAGTGTGGACGGCTATTGCACCTACAACCAGTTCAACCATGACCTGAGGACCCACAACCGCCTGGTCATCGACAAGGTCGACAAGGCCACGGGGTTCTCGGCCGAATTCGGCTTCAACTACTACCCGAACGACAAGGCCGTGCTGAATCTGACCTATGAGATGGGCACCTCGCTCAACTTCAAGACCACCGTGCACGACGGCAAGGACGGCGGCGGCCTCTTCAAGGACGGCGCCAAGGCCCACCTCGACCTGCCCCAGGTGGTGCGCCTGGGCTTCGGCTACCAGCTGACGCCCGCCCTGCGGCTATCCATGGGGGCCAACGCCTACCTGGAAAAGGACGTCGACTTCAGCGCGCTCGACAACGTGCAGTTCGGAATCAAGGCCTCCCGGGCCTACCGGAACACCTACGAGGAGTCGGCGGCCTTCGAGTACCAGATCAATCCCAAATGGCTTGTGAGCTTCGGGGTCAACCTGAACCAGATCGGGCAGCGCCAGGAATCCACCATGGACATCAGCGTTCCGGGCGCCCACGCCAACTACATGTCCGAGGGCGTCGGCTTCCAGTACTCGGCCTCGAAGCGCATGAAGATCAACGTGGGCCTCGCCCACACGGCCTTCCAGAACAAGTACAAGAACGCGGACGCCGGGGACCGGCAGCTGGCGGCATCCTACGCCACGCAGGGCGTCACCATCGCGCCGACCAAGGAATACAACAAGGAATACTACATCCTCGCCATCGGCGTCGATTTCCATTTCTAACGGACAGGAGCCATCCATGCCAAGGAATGTCGTTTCGCTGGCCGCCGGGAGCATCCTCACCGTACTGCTCGTAGGCTGCTCGCTTTCCTCCCCCGAAAAACTCGCCGGCCAGGGCGCCCTCGCCGGCGACGCCAAGGTCATCCTCCTCCAGACCACGGACGTCCATGACCACGCCAACGGCTTCGGGCCCATGTCGGCCACCAGCCCGGGCCCCGTGGGCTCCTACGCGCGGGTCGCGAGCTACGTGAACTCCGTGCGGGCCGGGGCGCCCGCCGGGACCTCCGTGGTGCTGGTGGATTCGGGCGACTGGACCATGGGCACGCTGTACGACCTCACCATCGGGTCCCAGCCCCTGGCCACCTTCTTCATCGACACGCTGCGCTACGACTGCGTGACCCTGGGCAACCACGAGTTCGACTACACCCCCCTGGGCCTCGCGTCGGCCCTCGCCCAGTCCCAGGCCAAGTTCGGCTACCACACCCCCATCGTCGCCTCCAACACGGTGCTCAACGGGAACGCGGACCTGGCCCCCTTCATGGGCACGGCCATCACCCCCACCTACACCAAGACCTACGCCTCGGGCCTGAAGATCGGCTTCATCGGCCTCATGGGCACGGAGGCCGCCGCGGCGGCCCCGGCCTCGGCCCCGGTGACCTTCACCGACTACAGCAAGAACTACGCCCTGGTGCAGAACCTGGTGGACAACCTCCGCAACGCCCAGGGCTGCCACGTGGTCATCGCCCTCTCCCACGCGGGGACGGACTCCTCCAACATCAACGCCGTCACCGGCGAGGACGTGAACCTGGCCAAGAACACCACCGGCATCGACGTCATCGCCTCCGGCCACACCCACAACGCCTTCCCGGACACCAAGGCGAACTTCGCCCAGGCCACCGCCGTCGCGGGCAAGACCTGGACCACCCAGATCATCTGCGCCGGCGCCTACACCACCAACGTCGCCCGCATCGACCTCACCTACAACTTCGCCTCCAGGGCGACCACCCTGGTCGCCTCCTCCAACAAGGCCATGACCGACGCGAGCCTCACGGCCCTGGCGGTCAACCCCGTGCGCGACCCCGCCCAGTCCGTGTTCGTGGCCCAGGCGGACTCCCAGCTCAACTACGGGCTGGGCTCCCTGTTCACGACCCTCTTCGGCTCGCAGGCGGGATACACCTACAACGCCACCGACCTGACCACGGGGATCTACAAGGTGGTGGGCACCACCCCCCAGGACATGCGCTCCAACGACCAGAACCCCGTGCGCTGCCCCAACGGGCTGGGCGACTTCGCAGCGGACTCCGTGCGCAACGTTCCCAACGGCATCATCTCCGCCGCCGTCGCGGGGACCATGACGAAGTACTCCCTGACCCAGGCCCAGGCCGTCGCGGCCCTCCAGGCCGGAGGCTACGACACCACCCCCTACACGGCGGGCGTCGTGGCCACAGGCGTCATCCGCGACTACCTGGGCGCCGGCCCCATCTCCTTCGCCAACGCCTACAACGTGCTGCCCCTGGGCATCTCCCCGGACACCACCCAGGCCATCCCGGTGGGCTACCCCCTGATGTCCATCTACCTCACCACCGAGGACCTCCAGAAGGTCTGCGCCCTCCAGCTCCTGAGCCAGTGCAACCTCACCCCCTCGGACTACTACCTGAACCTCTCCGGCCTCACCTACGCGCTGGACGGCCCCGGGTCCTACCTGTACTTCAAGTACGCCACCGCCGCCGCCGTGCTCTCCGTGGTCCAGTCCAAGGCCGCCACCGTCGCCGCCGCCGGCGCGGCCTACCAGGCCCTGGCCGCCCTGGGCGCCACCGGCGATCCCACGGCGCTCCTCACCGCCATGGCCGGCGGCAACGCCTACGCCACGGCCATGGTCGCCCTGAACGACCCGGCCGCCACCCTCACCCAGACCCAGATCGGCACGAACCTGCAGGTTCTGGGGGACGTCGCCACCAAGGGCGCCACCGACGCCGCCACGGGCAGCATCACCCTCAACACCAAGATCTTCAACATGGCCATCGGCGCCATCGGCCAGATCTCGGCCTTCGCCGCGGCCGACGCCACCTGCATGGGCGCCCCCGCCCTCAACCTCGCCCCCGCCACCCGCTACCGCGTGGCCGGCGACCTCTATGCCGTGCTGATGATGGGCGCGGCGAAGTCCAAGTTCGGGGTGGACATCACGGCCTACGCCAAGGGGACCGCGGGGGACGCCACCACGGTGTCCGCCGCCAACCTGGCCGCGGCCATGGCCTACCGCATCAACGCCAGCGGGCCCGTCGCCCCGGTGGTCGAGCTCAAGGAGTGGATGGCCCTGGTCGAGTACATCGGGGCGCTGGGCGGCACCATCCCGCCCTACTACCTGTCCACCGCCGTCTTCTCCGATTTCGCCGTCGCGGGGCGCTGGGGCCCGGCCGTCACGGTGCGGAACCAGTCCTATCCGATCGGATCCATCGGCGCGATGATGACGACCCTCGGAGGCCTTTGATCAACCGCAACGCCGGGGGGTGCCGCCAGGCGCCCCCCGGCCCTTTTCCCGTGGAGGTTCCATGACCCGCCTGCGCGGTTCCCATGTGCTCATCACCGGCGCCGCCAGCGGCATCGGGCGCCTCATGGCCCAGGACGCCCGGGTGCGGGGGGCGCGCCTGACGCTCCTTGACCGGGACGAGGCCGGGCTCCGTTCCGTCATGGCGGAACTGGGGGGCGACACCGCGGTGTTCACGGTGGACCTCTCCGACCGCGCCCAGATCCAGGCCACGGCCGCCAAGGTCCTCAAGACCCGGGGCGCGGTGGACGTGCTGGTCAACAACGCCGGCATCGTCACGGGCAAGCCCATCCTGGAATGTTCGGACGAGGCCATCGAGCGCACCTTCCAGGTGAACACCCTGGCCCTCTTCTGGATGACCCGGGCCTTCCTGCCGGCCATGATCGCCCAGGGCCGGGGCCACCTCGTCACCGTCGCCAGCGCCGCGGGCCTCTCGGGCACCTCCCGGCTCACCGACTACTGCGCCTCGAAATTCGCCGCCGTGGGCTTCGACGAGTCCCTGCGCCTGGAGCTCAAGCGCCTGGGCCACCCCGTACGCACCACCGTGGTCTGCCCCTACTACATCGACACCGGCATGTTCCGCGGCGTCAAGACCCGCTTCTCCTGGCTCCTGCCCATCCTGGACCCCGTCTACGTCACCGTCCGCATCCTGGACGCCATCGAGAAGGACCGCGCCCGGCTCATCATGCCGAGGTTCGTGGTGTCGGTGCTGATGATCAAGTTCCTGCCCGCGTCGCTCTTTGACGCCATCACGGGGTTCTTCGGGGTGAACCGGTCCATGGACGAGTTCAAGGGACGGTGATGGGCGGGGGGAGCCGTCCCGGTCCGCCCCCAGGCCGTTCGAGAAGGTTCCGCAATCCCCCTAGCGCGGCCAGAGCCACCCGAAGGCGCCGGCCGTCAGGAGGGCGTAGATGAGCCCGTCGGCCAGGTCCTTGAGGGTCACCTTCCAGGGCTTCCCGAACCAGATGGAGCCCTGCACGGTGGCGGCGGCGTAGGCCAGGAACGCCACGGTGCCGGCCACCCGGAAGACCTGGAGGTACGGGGTTCCCGGGGCCAGGGTGCGGGAGGCCAGGTAGGCCACGCAGAAGGAGATGGCCAGGGTGTAGACGAACCATTGGCCAAGGTACCTGCCCATGTTCGGGACCCCGGGGGCGGTCAGGATGAGGAAGCCGATGGGGCCCTCCTCGAATTTCTTCTTCATCGCCTCGGAACCCATTTCCTTGTGGTCGCCGCAGTGGGGGAGGGTGTACTGCCCGGGGCCGGGCGAGCCCTTGCGGATGGCCGCGCGGAGGCCCTCCTCGTCCGGGTGGGGCAGGTAGTCGGAGTTGTGCCACCTGAGGGCCATGTGAACCAGGCTGCTGCCCAGAAAGACGAACACCGCCGCCAGCAGGATGGGCAGCCACAGCTGAGTGAGGGATACCATGGGCGTACTCCCGGGAAGTTGGAAACCATCTTAGCCGTGGAGCTTACGTTCTTTGCTAGGATAACAAACGGGATCAGCGGGTCTTCTGTTCGTTCGGTCCCACCTTATGAGAGAGCGTCCATGGTTCCTTGCTCGCCCGTGATCGGTCTGCGCCTCGCGCGGTGGGCGGCGCTCGGGCTGGTGGCCTGGGGCATTCCCCTGGGGGCGGCCGGGCTGGAAGCGGTGCGCGCCCGGGGACCCATCCGGCTGGACGGCGGCATGCACGAGCCCGACTGGGACCGGGCCCCCGCGGCCACGGGGTTCCGCACCTCCTGGCCCGACTTCGGCCGGGAGGCGGCCACCCCCACCGAGGTGAAGGTCCTCTACGACGACCAGTATCTCTACGTGGGCGCGCACATGGGGCTGCCCCGGGGGGTGCGCCCCGTGCGCCGCCTGCACCGCCGGGACCAGGAGAGCACCAGCGACTGGTTCGGCGTCTACATCGACAGCAACCGGGACCGGCGCACCGCCTTCGGCTTCCTGGTCAACGCCGCCGGGGTCCAGCGGGACGCCCTCTACGCCGGGGACGCCATCTCGGGCGACTCGAGCTGGGACGCCGTCTGGGAAAGCCAGGTCAAGGCCGGTCCGGGAGGCTGGACGGCCATCCTGAAGATCCCCCTCTCCGCCCTGCGCCTGCGCAGCGGAGGGAACGAGGTCTGGGGCATCAACTTCAGCCGCACGGATTCGGGCGCCATCCGCGAGTCCAGCTACTGGGACCTTCCGCCCCGGGGCGAGAACGCCTTCGCCAGCCGGTTCCCGGACCTGACCGGCATCAAGGGGGTGGCCCCCCAGCTCCGGCGGGAGTGGATCCCCTTCTTCACCTTCACGGACAAGTTCCGTACGGCCAAGACCTACGATGACCGGCACCGGAAAGGGAACGCCGGGCTGGATGCCCACCTGGGCCTGACCTCCGCCTCCCAGCTGGACCTGACCCTGCGGCCGGACTTCGCCCAGGTGGAGGTGGACCAGGCGGTGCTGAACCTCTCCACGGTCGAGACGGTCTTTCCCGAGAAGCGGCCCTTCTTCCTGGAGGGCATGGAGATCTTCCAGTTCCCCGGGGTCCGCCTCTTCTACAGCCGCAGGATCGGCCGGAGCCTCGCCAGCCCCACCCTGGACGACGGCCAGACCCTCCTGGACGGGCCCCCGACCGCGGAGATCGCGGCGGCCGCGAAGTACACGGCCAAGCTGGACAGGGGTCTGGCCCTGGGCGCCCTGGCCGCGGGGGTGGAGAACGCCCGGGGCATCGTGGACACTGCGGACGGCGGGCGCCTGGGCCGCCCCATCTCCCCCTACGCCACCTACGGGGTCGTCCGGGCCCTGCAGACCGTGGACGGCCGGGGGAGCACCGTGGGCGGCTTCGCGTCCGTGGTGCGGGAGGCGGACCGCACTGGGCGGATAGCCAAGGTGGGGGCCGTGGACAGCGTCCTGAAGAGCGCCGACCGGGCTTCCGTCCTGGAGCTGAGCGCCGCATGGAGCGAGGCGGGGGCCAGGGGGGCCGAGGCCACCGGGGCGTGGCAGTACGCCCGGTACTTCCGGCGCTGGAGCTCGGGCTGGCGCATGGAGGTCAACGGCGACAACGCCAGCCGGAACTTCAACCCCAACGACCAGGGCTACCAGGCGCGGGCCGACGAGCAGCGCGTCTACGCCGGGGTGGTCCGCCACTGGGACGAGCGGATCCTCTCCATGCGGAACTGGGAGTGGGGTGTGGATTTCTCGTTCGCCCGGGACCAGGCCGGCAAGGTCTTCCAGCGGACCGCAAGCACTTGGGCCAGCACGGACTTCACCAATTTCTGGGCCGTGTGGGGCAGCGCCCGGGTCTCCCTGCCCGTGGACGACGACCGGGAGCTTCGCGCCTACACGGATCCCGTCAAGAAGTACCTCCACCGGGGCTCCATCCCGGGCCTGGGCCTGGGGTTCGACACGCCGGGGAACCGGCCCTGGTACGTGCGCATAACGGCCAACCGGTCGTTCTGGCCGGACGGCCCCACCTCCGACGCGGGGTGGTACCAGTCCATCAAGCTCGGTCCGGCCATCGAGATCCAGTCCGACACCTCCGTCACCCGCAACGAGGGGGAGCTCAGGTACCTGGAGACCCAGGGCACGACCCCCGTGGTCGGCCTCCGGCGCATGACCCAGTTCAACGAGACCCTGCGCCTGGCCTACGCCGTGACCCCGAAGCTCAGCCTGCAGGTCCTCGGACAGTGGCTCATGGCCAACTGGGAGTTCCGGAACCTCCAGAGCTACGTGGACGACGGGACCCTGGCCCCCAACGCCGCCAGCGCCGCCACCTGCTTCTCGGACCGGGTATGGAATGAGAACCTTATCGTCCGATGGGAATTCAACCCGGGGTCCACGCTGTTTTTCGTCTACACCCACGGGGTGGCCACGGATGCGCTGGTCAACGACCGGGGCAGCCTCAGCCCGCGTGCGGACGTGGCCGTGCTTTCCCGCCTGCCTTCGGACGATGCGGTCCAGGTGAAGGTGAGCTGGATGTTCCGCTAGAGGTACCGGAGGGTCAGGGCCACCAGCTTCCGGACGAACCGGGTGTAGGGCGGGTGCATGAGCCGGGCCGGGGAGAACCGCGTCCGCTGGCGGAGCACGGCCCGCTCGTTGGAGAAGGCCAGGAAGCCGTGGTGGCCGTGGGCCCTCCCGAAGCCCGAGGCGCCGGTGCCGCCCGCGGGGAGGTGGGGATGGGCGAAGTGGAGGACCGTGTCGCCGATGCAGGCCCCGCCCGAGGCGGTGCGGGCGAGGATGCGCTCCGCCCGGGCCCGCTCCGCGAAGACGTAGAGCGCCAGGGGCGTGGGGCGGGCGTTGACGAAGGCCACGGCCTCGTCCATGGAGGCCACCTTCAGCACCGGGAGGATGGGGCCGAAGATCTCCTCCTGCATGAGGGCCGAGTGGGGCGGTACGTCCGCCAGGAGGGTGGGGGCCAGGTAGTTTTCCGTCGTATCGGCCTCGCCGCCCAGCACCACGCGGCCTCCCGAAACCGCCAGGAGGCCCGTGAGCCGGGCCAGGTGGGCGGCGTTGATGACGCGGGCGAGGTCGGGGCTGGCCCTGCGGGCCTCCGGCGTCTCGCCGTAGTGGCGCTTCACCGCGCGGACCAGGGCTTCCAGGAGACGGTCGTGGGCGCCTTCGGCGACCAGCACGTAGTCCGGGGCCACGCAGGTCTGGCCCGCGTTGATGAACTTTCCCCAGACGATCCTCCCCGCGGCCTCCTCCAGGTCCGCCCCGGCGTCCACCAGGACGGGGGACTTGCCCCCGAGTTCCAGGGTCAGGGAGCCCAGGCGCCGCGCGGCGGCGGCCATGACCCGCTTCCCCACGGCGGGGCTGCCGGTGAAGAACACGTGGTCGAAGGGCAGGTCCAGCAGGGCCCGGGCCTCCGGGGCCGCGCCCTCCACCACGGCCACCTCCTCCGGCGCAAACAGGCCCTCCAGGAGGGACCTCAGGAAGGCGGTGGCATGGGGCGAGAATTCAGAAGGTTTGACGATGCAGCAGTTGCCGGCCGCGATGGCGGAGACGAGGGGCCCCAGGGTCAGGAAGAGGGGGTAGTTCCAGGGGCTGATGATCAGCACCACGCCCTTGGGCTCGGCCCGGACGCTGGCGGCGCTGCCGAGGAAGGCCAGGGGGGTCCGCACCCTCCGGGGCCGCATCCAGGAACCCAGGTGGCGCAGGGCGGTGCGGATCTCGGAAAGGACGGGGTAGATCTCCGTGAGGTCCACCTCCTCGGGGCACTTGCGGAAGTCCGCGGCCAGCGCGGCCCGGGCCTCCGGGAGCCGGGCCAGGAGGGCCCCCATGAGGGCCCGGAGCTTGCGCCTGCGTGCGGAGGCGCAAGCCGAACCCACCCGCCACCGCGCCTCCCGCTGGGCTGCGAAGCGTTCCTCGGGGGTGGGGACCTGGGTCACGGGTGCTCCTGGAGCCGGGCCGGACCAGGTGCAGACTGGAGCCTTCATCGGCTCCCCACCCTACCAAGAATCCCGGTCAGGGACGCCAGGGCCCGGGCCGTCCACTCCCTGACGTCCGCCGCCCTGCCGACCGCCTTCGAGGCGCGCCAGGAGGAGGCACCGGGGGGACCGAAGCGGGCCTAGGGTTCGGTGCAGGCGGCGATCTCGATCAGGGCCAGCAGTTCCCGCTGGGTCTCCCGGCCCGCGGGGTCGGCCTCGTAGCGGGCCGACACCTTCTTGCGGGCGGCGGCCACGTCGCCGCAGGCCTTGCCGCGGGCGATGAGCTCGCGCAGGGACGAGGGCATGGGGCCCCAGTTGCCGACTTCCACCCAGGCTTCCGACAGGAAGATGAACTTGGGGATGGCCTCCCCGCCGTTGGTGAGGAACCTCGCGAAGACCTGGGGGTGCTGCTCCCGTGACACGAAGCGAACCTGCAGGCCGGCGGCAGCCCGGGCCATGCGCTCGAGCACCGGCACGTGCTTGACGACGTCCCCGCACCAGTCCTCGGCGATGGCCACGACCCGCACCGGGCGGGCCAGGGCGGCCAGGAAACCCGCGACGTGGGGTTCCAGCGCCGTGGCCTTGAGGAGCTCCTGCATGCGCTCGCGGTTGGCGGGGGCGGTTCCGGTGGCGATCCACTCGGCGTAGGGCAGTCCGGACTCGAAGATGGATTTCCAGTCCAGGGCCGGAAGGATGGGGGGCATGGGCATGGCGGAACCTCCGGGGTCATTCTGGTTCCATTTCCGGGGCGGTGTGGCGCTCGATGGGTGCGGCTCATGTAAAAAGTTTTTTACATGCCCCAAATGTTTGAAGTGCAGTTATTTAATTATTGAGTTGGTAAAGGTTGGGGATTTTCAGGACTTTAGATTCATGAGACTGGCTCCGATGTATAAATAACGGATTTTGCCAGGACCATTTCCTCCAAACGGGGTTGGGGGAAGTGTGCTTCGAATCCCTCCCCAGGGGGCTCGTTATGAATGTTTTTTCCAATCTGCGCGTTGGCGTGAAACTGGGTCTGGGATTCGGCCTGCTGATCGCCCTGATGCTGGCCACGATCCTGGTGGACAACCGGAAGATGGCAGCGATGGAAACGCAGACCGTGGAAATGTTCCGGGTGAACCAGGCCGCCGCCGACGCCTCCCAGGCCATGATCATCTCCGCCGACCGCATGCGGGTGGCCTACCGGGACATGGTCATCGCCCGGGAGCCCGCCGCCTTCGAGCGGTCCAAGGGTCTGTACCGGAAGGCCCGCGAGGGCTACGGCGAGGCCGAGGGCCGGCTGGCCCGGGTCAACGAGGGCCGCCGGGGCCGGATTCCGGCCGCCGAGCAGGACATCCTGGACCGGATCCGCTCCAGCCGGGAGCAGGCCTTCCCGGCCATCGACCGCCTCATGGACCTCATGGGCAAACCCGGAAAGCAGGAGGCCGGGGACTTCATCCTGGGCACGCTGCGTCCCATCTATGGCGGCTGGATGCAGGCCCTGGACGACCTGGGCGCCCAGCTCACGCAGCAGAACGCCGTCAAGGCCGCCGCCATCGAGAAGGCCGTGGCCCAGGCCCAGCGCCTGCAGCTGGCCCTGCTCGCCCTGGGCCTGATCGTCGGGACCGCCGCTGCCCTCCTGGTGACGCGGAGCATCACCCGGAGCCTGGGCGGCGAGCCTTCGTACGCCGCCGAGGTGGTCCGGCGCGTGGCGGATGGGGACCTGGCGACCCCCGTGGACGTGGATCCCCGGGCCAAGGGCAGCCTCCTGCTGGCCATGCGGGAAATGGTGGGCCGGCTGGCCGGGATCATCGGCCAGGTGCAGGAAACCTCCCAGTCCCTGGCGGGAGCTTCGGAAAAGCTGAGTTCCACGGCCCAGTCCCTGAGCCAGGGCGCCAGCGAACAGGCCGCGAGCGTGGAGGAGACCAGCGCCTCCATGGAGGAGATGAGCGCCTCCATCGCCCAGAACGACGAGAATGCCAAGGTGACCGGGGACCTGGCCTCCCGCACGGCCCAGGACACCCGGGAAGGGGGCCAGGCCGTGAAGGACACGGTGGGGGCCATGAAGGAGATCGCCAGGAAGATCGCCATCATCGACGAAATCGCCTACCAGACCAACCTGCTGGCCCTGAACGCGGCCATCGAGGCGGGCCGGGCCGGGGACCAGGGCCGGGGCTTCGCGGTGGTGGCGGCGGAAGTTCGCAAGCTGGCCGAGCGCAGCCAAGTGGCGGCCGAGGAAATCAGCGGACTGGCCTCGGGCAGCGTGGGCCTCGCAGAGCGGGCCGGGCACCTCCTGGACACCATCGTCCCTTCCATCCAGAAGACGAGCGACCTGGTGCTGGAGATCGCGGCGGCCTCCGGGGAGCAGAACTCGGGCGTCAGCCAGATCAACGGCGCCATCGGCCAGATCAGCCAGGCCGTGGCCCGGAGCGCGGCGGCCTCCGAGGAGCTGGCCTCCACGTCCGAAGAGGTCAATGCCCAGGCCCTGGAGCTGCAGTCGACCATGGCCTTCTTCCGGCTGGCGGGGAAGGCCGCGCCGTCCCGGAAGCGGGCCCCGGACCCCCTGGCGGATCCCGGGAAGGGTCGGGCGCCCACCGCCCTGGCCGCCCCTGGCCGGGAGGCGTTCGTCAGGTTCTAGGCCCACGTGCAGAATTTCAGGCCCGTTTTTTCTCGTTCCTGACGTCCCGGGCGCCGGAAAGGGTTGAAATACCTGCCGAATCTAAGCTCTCCACCGGGAATACCGATAACTCATCGAAGCCTTGTTCGTCTTGTCCCAATCCACGGCACCGAAAGGAGTTCCGCATGTCAAGCCTGAACAACCTCCGTCTTTCAGCACGGCTGTTGCTCGCCTTCCTGATCGTTTCCATCCTTTCGATCGGGGTCGGCCTGTTCGGGTTGAGGGGGACCTCGACCGTCGCCGGACTCATGCACCAGGTCTACACGGACAACGTGCAGGGCCAGAACTACATGGCCAACTGCATCGTGCGGGTGGCCGCCCTCCAGCTGCGGGTGATCTACATGGTCATCGCCCCGGACGAGAAGGGGCGGGCCGTGGAACTCGCCAACATCGAAAGCGCCAAGAAGGAATTCCTGGATTGGTCCAAGAAGGAGCGGTCCACCAACATGAGCGACACCGAAAAGGCGCTCTGGGCGGAAATCGACACCAAATGGGCCAGTTATGTGGAAACCATCAACAGCGTCTCCACCCTCCTGGACGCCAAGAAATCGGAGGAGGCGAAGAAACTGACGGTCCAGACGGCCCGGCCCAAGTACCTCGAGCTCCGGGGCCTCCTCGTGAAGATCCTCGACGACAACAGCCATGTGGCGCAGGAGGCCGACAAGGCCGGAGCGGCCACCTACGAGGCGCTGCGTCGCAATCTCATCATCGCGATGGCCGCGGGGTTCGCCCTGGCCATGGGGCTGGGACTCCTGGTGACCCGGGTGATCAAGCGCCAGGTGGGCGGCGAGCCCACGGAAGCCGCCCTCATCGCCCAGAAGGTGGCGGCCGGGGACCTGGCGGTCCAGGTGGACCTCATGCCGGGCGACACGACGAGCATGATGGCCTCCATCAAGAACATGGTTGAAAAGCTCGCCAGCGTGGTCGGGCAGGTGCAGGAAGCCTCCCGGTCGCTGGTGGGGGCCTCGGAGCAGCTCAGTTCCACGGCCCAGTCCCTGAGCCAGGGTGCAAGCGAACAGGCAGCCAGCGTCGAGGAGACCAGCGCCTCCGTGGAGCAGATGAGCGCCTCCATCGCCCAGAACAACGAGAACGCCAAGGTCACCGGGGATATCGCCACCAGGACGGCCAGGGAGACGGTGGAAGGGGGCCAGGCGGTGAAGGAGACCGTGGGCGCCATGAAGCAGATCGCCCAGAAGATCGCCATCATCGACGACATCGCCTACCAGACCAACCTCCTGGCCCTGAACGCGGCCATCGAGGCGGGCCGGGCCGGGGAACACGGCAAGGGCTTCGCGGTGGTGGCGGCCGAAGTGCGCAAGCTGGCCGAGCGGAGCCAGGTGGCCGCCGAGGAGATCAGCGGGCTCGCCTCGGGCAGCGTTGACCTGGCGGAACGCGCTGGCAAGCTCCTCGACACCATCGTCCCCTCCATCCAGAAGACGTCGGACCTGGTCATGGAGATTGCCGCGGCCTCCGCGGAGCAGAATTCAGGGGTGGGCCAGATCAACGCCGCCATCGGGCAGATCAGCCAGGCCGTCGCCCACAGCGCGGCCGCCTCGGAGGAACTGGCCTCCACCTCGGAGGAGGTCAACGCCCAGGCGCTCGAACTCCAGGGGACCATGGACTTCTTCCGGCTCGCCAAGGCCGCCGCGCCCGTCCGGAATCGCACGTCCGGTCGTTCCCCGGTCACGCCCCGGCGGGCCGCCCCCCAGCGGGAGGAAGAAGCGGGTGAGTTCACACGATTTTGATGGCTGACCCGCCGGGGTGATGGAATCCTTTCCTTCGCCTGTATGATTCGACCTTCCCCGCGCGACCCTGCGCCCCGTTCAGGAGACCGGACCCCTTGGAATCCCCAGAGACTGGAACAAAACCTCCGCTCACGCGGCATCTGGCCGCCTACGGCGTCCCTGCCGCGGTCTTCCTGGCGCCCCTTCTGGCCTCCGGATTCTCCCGGATGGGCGCGCTCCTGGGCGTCGCGGCCCTGGGGTGCGTCCTCCTGGGGCGGCGCCCCGCCCCCGCCCCCCCCGTGCCCGAGTCGGCGCCCGAACAGGCCACCCCCCAGGCCCGTCCCGGGATCGAGCAGGTCGCGGGCGCCGTGGTCCCCCTCTGGGCCGGCCAGACCTCCCAGGCCCGGTCGGAGATGGAGGAGGCCGTCACGGCGCTCACCGGACGCTTTTCGGCCATGCAGCGCAACCTCAAGGAGGCGGTCCATTCCGCGGGACTGGAGTCGAACCGGAACCTGCAGGCCGCCATCGAGGGCGGCTCCGCCGCCCTGCACGGGGTGGTGCAGGACCTGGAGAAGGGCGCCAGGGTCCGGAACGAGGTGCTGGAGAAGATCCAGGACCTGGCCGCCATCACCGAAGAGCTGCGGACCATGTCGGAAGAGGTGGCCGCCATCGCCAACCAGACCAACCTCCTGGCCCTGAACGCGGCCATCGAGGCCGCCCACGCCCGGGAGCTGGGGCGGGGCTTCGCCGTGGTGGCCGACGAGGTGCGCAAGCTGAGCATGCGCTCGGGCACCACGGGCAACGCCATCACCTCCAAGGTGGCCTGGGTGAACAAGTCGCTCCTGGACACCCTCGCCGCCACCCAGTCCTTCGCGGCAACCGACGCCGAGATGGTCCGGAAGGCCGACGCCACCATCAAGAAGGTGGTGGAGGACATCCAGCAGGGCGTCACCCTCCTGTCCGACTCCGCCCAGCGCTTCGAGGGCGTGGGGATCCACCTGGGCCAGGAGATCTCCAGCACCCTGGTCCACCTGCAGTTCCAGGACCGGGTCGGGCAGATCCTCCAGAGCGTCGTGGCGGACATGGAGAAGTTCAGCCACCGCCTCGAGCACCACCCCTCCGGCCTGGAGGTGGACCAGTGGCTCGCCGAGCTGGAGACGACCTACACGACCGCCGAGCAGCTCGCCATCCACCGTGGGGAGCAGACCTCCCATGACACGGATTCCGACATCACCTTCTTCTGAGTGGACCCCATGGCAAAAACCATCATGATCATCGACGATTCCGTGAGCCTCCGGCAGGTGGTGGCCATCGCCCTGGCCAGCGCCGGCTACGACGTCATCGAGGCCTGCGACGGGCAGGACGCGCTGGCCAAGCTCACCGGGCAGAAGGTCCACCTGATGATCTGCGACGTGAACATGCCCAACATGGACGGCATCACCTTCCTCAAGTCCATCCGGGTCCATCCGGCCTACAAGTTCACCCCGGTGATCATGCTCACCACCGAGGCCGGGGAGGACAAGAAGCGCGAGGGCCAGGCCGCGGGCGCCCGGGCCTGGGTTGTCAAGCCCTTCAAGCCCGAGCAGCTGCTCGTGGCCGTCTCCAAGCTGATTCTTCCCTGAGGCCGGCCATGATCTCCTTCGAACGCACCCAGCACACCCTCCTCGTCGCGGGCGAGCTCACCATCTACCACGCCGCCGAGGCGCGCCAGCGCCTCGGGGAGGAGCTGACCATGGACCCGGCCCTCGAAGTGGACCTCTCGGGCATCGAGGAGCTGGACACCGCCGGCGCCCAGGTGCTGCTCTGGCTCAAGCGCGAGGCCCGCGCCAGGGGCGGGGTCCTGCCCTTCATCCGCCACAGCCCCGCCGTCCTGGAGGTCCTCGACCAGCTCAACCTGGCCGCCGCCTTCGGGGACACCCTGCTCATCGCCCCCACCGCCTGAGGCACCCATGGACATGGAACAGGTCAAACAGACCTTCATCATCGAATGCCGTGAGCTGCTGGCCTCCATGGAGGAGGCGCTCCTCACCGTGGAGGACCAGGACGACGCCTCCGAGTCCATCAACGCCATCTTCCGCGCCGTGCACACCATCAAGGGTTCGGCGGGCCTGTTCGGCCTGGACCCCATCGTGCGCTTCGCCCACACGGTGGAAAGCGTCATGGACCGGGTGCGCGGCGGGCGGACCCCGCTGACCCCGGAACTGGTGGGGCTGTTCCTGGAGTGCCACGACCACCTGGTGCGCCTCCTGGCCACCACGGTGCGGGAGAACGCGACCGAACCCCCGGAAGTGGCCGCGGAGGGCGAGCGCCTGATGGCGGCCCTGGTGCCCTGGCTCGAGAACGGCGTGGCGACGGTGGCCGAGGCGGTGCGCCCGGAGGTGGCCCCCCGCCGCGAGGGCGGAGGGGACCACTGGCACATCTCCGTGCGCTTCTCGCCCACCGTGCTCCAGAACGGCATGGACCCCCTGTCCTTCGTGCGCTACCTGCGCACCCTGGGCCGCATGGTCAGCCTGCACTCCCTCCTGGAGAGGCTCCCCGCAGGGGAGGCCTTCGACC
This sequence comes from Geothrix sp. 21YS21S-2, assembly GCF_030846775.1. Classification (NCBI taxonomy): domain Bacteria; kingdom Pseudomonadati; phylum Acidobacteriota; class Holophagae; order Holophagales; family Holophagaceae; genus Geothrix; species Geothrix sp. 21YS21S-2. Next base: position 2,754,825 of record NZ_CP132910.1, on the reverse strand, counting down.
CGGAGCTCTGCTACCTGGGCCTGGAGATGGACCTGGAGACGGACGCGGACCGGCAGACGCTGGAGGGCGTGTTCGAGTTCATCCAGGACGACAGCCGGATCCGGATGATCCCGCCCCACTCCAAGGTGGAGGAGTACCTGTCCCTCATCCAGGCCCTGCCCGAGGAGGAGCACTACCTCGGCGAGATCCTGGTGGCCGGGGGCTGCATCACGCCCCACGACCTGGAGTCGGCCCTCGCCACCCAGAAGGCCGAGGACTCCCAGCGGATGATCGGGACGATCCTCGTGGAGGACCAGTCCGTGCCTCCTCCCGTGGTCGTCGCGGCCCTGGAGAAGCAGAAGCGCTTCCACGACAAGCTGGCCAACGAGATGAAGGTGGTGAAGGTCGCCGCCGACAAGCTGGACAAGCTGGTGAACCTGGTGGGCGAGCTGGTCATCGCCGGGGCCAGCGCCCAGGCCCTGGCCAGCCACTCCAAGGAGGCCCGCCTGCTGGAGGCCACCGCCACGTTCAACAAGCTGGTGGAGGAGATCCGGGACAACGCGCTCAGCCTTCGCATGGTGCAGATCGGGGAGACCTTCAGCCGGTTCCGGCGCATCGTGCGGGACGTGAGCCGGGAGCTGGGCAAGGAGATCGAGCTGGAGATCCAGGGCGCCGACACCGAGCTGGACAAGACCATCGTGGAGAAGATCGCCGACCCGCTCATGCACATCGTGCGCAACTCCATCGACCACGGCATCGAGTCCGCCGACGTGCGCCTGGCCCGGGGCAAGCCGGCCACGGGCTCCCTTTCGCTCAACGCCTTCCATGAATCCGGCAGCATCGTCATCGAGGTGGCCGACGACGGCGGCGGCCTGGACCGCGCGCGGATCCTGGCCAAGGCGGTGGAGCGGGGCCTGGTGCCCGCCGGGGCGGACCTGTCCGACGCCGAGGTCCACGCCCTCATCTTCGAGCCGGGGTTCTCCACCGCCGCCGCCGTGAGCAACCTCTCGGGCCGGGGCGTCGGCATGGACGTGGTGCGCCGGAACATCGACGAGCTGCGGGGGACGGTGGAGATCGAGAGCTACGAGGGCTCGGGCACCACCATGCGCATCCGGCTCCCCCTGACGCTCGCCATCATCGACGGCTTCCGGGTGGAGGTGGAATCCACCTGCTACGTCATCCCGCTGGACACCGTCATCGAGTGCCTGGACCTGGGCCCCTTCCTGGAGTCCGAGGAGAACCACCTCATCAACCTGCGGGGCGAGGTGCTGCCCTTCCTGCGCCTGCGGGAGGTCTTCAGCGTGCCGGGGCCCCGGCCCGCCAAGGAGCGGGTGGTGGTCATCCAGTACGGGGAGACGCGCGCCGGCATCGTGGTGGACAGGCTCCTCGGGGAATTCCAGACGGTCATCAAGCCGCTCGGGGAGCTCTTCCGCAACCTCAAGGGCGTCGGGGGGTCCACCATCCTCGGCACCGGCGAAGTGGCCTTGATCCTCGACGTCCCCCAGCTCGTGCAGCTCGCGACCCGCCGCGGCCGATCCTCCTCCCAGCCTGTGATTTCCAACTAGTCATTTCCACCATCAGGAGCCCCATGAACTGGTTCAAGCAACTCCGTCTCGCGACGCAACTCATCCTTTCCTTCATTCTGGTCGCCCTCATCGCCGGCGGCGTGGGAGCGATCGGCATCAGCAACCTGGGCAAGCTGGCCGAAAGCGACCGGTTCATGTTCGAGAACGCCACCGCGCCCATGAAGAACCTGGATGCCATCAACGGGAACTTCCAGCTGGTGCGCAACTCCCTGAGCAAGACCATCGCGGCCCCCGACAAGGAGAAGCTGGCGCAGGTCCTGGCCGCCTACGAGAAGAACTGGAAGCTCATGCAGGAGGCCATGACCGCCTACGCCAAGCAGGCCAGTTCGGCGGACGAGAAGGCCAACCTGGCCCGGCTCAGGGAACTGACCGTCACCTACGACCGGGAAGTGGCCCAGCCCATGATCCGGTTCCGGAACGAGAACAAGATCGCCGATTCGGTGGCGGTCTCCTACAGCCCGAACGTCGGCAAGATCACCAGCGAGCTCAACGGCGTCATCGAGAAGATGATCCGGGAGAACGTCGAGGAGGCCGAGGGCATCGCCGCCGCCAACGCCCAGACCGCCCACTCCGCCTCGGTCCAGATGACCGTGGCCATGGGCGTGGGCATGCTCCTGGCCGTGGGCCTGGGGCTCCTCGTGACGCGGCTGATCAAGCGCCAGGTCGGGGGCGAGCCCGCCTACGCCGCGTCCATCGTGCGCCAGGTGGCCGAGGGCAACCTGGCCCTGGAGGTCGTGACGGAACGGGGCGATACGGAGAGCATGATGGCCTCCATCAAGGTCATGGTGGAAAAGCTGTCGGACGTCGTCGGCCAGGTGCAGGAGTCCTCGGACATGCTGGTGGGCGCCTCGGAGCAGCTCAGCGCCACGGCCCAGTCCCTGAGCCAGGGCGCCAGCGAACAGGCGGCGAGCGTGGAGGAGACCAGCGCCTCCATGGAGGAGATGAGCGCCTCAATCGCCCAGAACAACGAGAACGCCAAGGTGACCGGGGACCTGGCGACCCACACGGCCCAGGACACCCGGGAGGGGGGCCAGGCGGTGAAGGATACCGTGGGCGCCATGAAGCAGATCGCCCAGAAGATCGCCATCATCGACGACATCGCCTACCAGACGAACCTCCTGGCCCTGAACGCGGCCATCGAGGCGGGCCGGGCCGGGGAGCACGGGAAGGGCTTCGCGGTGGTGGCGGCGGAGGTCCGGAAGCTGGCCGAAAGGAGCCAGATCGCGGCCGAGGAGATCAGCGGCCTCGCCTCGGGCAGCGTGGAGCTGGCGGAACGCGCCGGCAAGCTCCTGGACACCATCGTGCCCTCCATCCAGAAGACCTCGGACCTGGTCATGGAGATCGCCGCGGCCTCCGCGGAGCAGAACTCCGGCGTGGGCCAGATCAACGATGCCATCGGACAGATCAGCCAGTCCGTGGCCCAGAACGCCGCGGCCTCCGAGGAACTGGCCTCCACCTCCGAGGAGGTGAACGCCCAGGCGCAGGAGATGCAGAGCACCGTGGCCTTCTTCCGGCTGGCGGGGGCCCGCCCCCAGGCCCGGGCCAAGGCTCCGGGGCGGCCCCCCGTCCAGGGCCGGAAACCCCGGGCCCTGGCCCCGGCCTTGGACGAACAAGAATTCTCGCGGTTCTGACTTGAAGGAGACGGCCATGGCCGAAGCGATGCAGGTCAACAAACGCACCCGGGGCGGCGTCGAGCGGGCCCAGGTGGAGAAGAAGGACCAGTTCCTGGCCTTCGTGCTGGGCGGCGAGAACTTCGCCATGGACATCCGGTCCATCAAGGAGGTGATCCAGTACGGGGCCCTCACCGAGGTGCCCCTCATGCCGGACTTCATCCGGGGCGTGATCAACCTGCGCGGGGCGGTGGTGCCGGTGATCGACCTCTCGGTCCGGTTCGGCCGGCCCGCCACGGAAGTGGCGCGGCGCACCTGCGTGGTGATCCTCGAGGTGGAGCAGGAGGGGGACATCGTGGAGCTGGGGGTCATCGTGGACCACGTGAGCGAGGTCCTGGAGATCGGCGCCTCCGACATCGAGCCGGCCCCGTCCTTCGGCAGCACCCTGAGGAGCGACTTCCTGGCCGGGGTGGGCAAGGTGGGCGGGAAGTTCGTCATCCTGCTGGACGTCAACCACGTCCTCTCCATCGACGAGATGGCGGCCCTGGCCTCGGGCGGTTCCAGGACGGAAGCCTCGTGACCCTGCGCCCTCCTCCTTCCGGGCTTCCGCTGGCTGCGGGTTCTCCAGCGATCTCGGACCAGGAGTTCGGCCGCATCCGGACCCTGGTCAAGCAGCTTACCGGCATCAACCTTTCGGACCAGAAGAAGGCCCTCGTGGTGGGCCGCCTCGGCAGCCGCCTCCGGCACCGCGGCCTGGCCTCCTTCGGGGACTACTTCAAGATCCTCCAGGACCCCTCCGAGAAGGCCGAGCTCCAGACGGCCATCGACCTGATGACCACCAACGAGACCAGCTTCTTCCGCGAGCCCGAGCACTTCCGCATCCTGGCCGACCACATCCGCGCCCTGCGCCCCGTGCCCTTCCCGTTCAAGGTCTGGAGCGCGGCGAGCTCGAGCGGGGAGGAGGCCTACACCATCGCCATGGTGCTGTCCGACCTCCTGGGCACCGCCGACTGGCAGGTGCTGGGCACCGACATCAGCACGCGCGTCCTGGAGCGGGCCCGCACCGGCCTCTACCCCATCGAGCGCAGCGCCGGCATCCCCAAGGACCTGCTCCACGCCAGCTGCCTCAAGGGCACCGGAAAACAGGAGGGAATGTTTCTCGTCAACCGGAATCTAAGACAGCGGGTGACCTTCACCCAGGCCAACCTCATCCAGCCCCTGCCAAGGCTGGGCCCCTTCGACGTCGCCTTCCTGCGCAACGTCCTCATCTACTTCGAGCCGCCCCAGAAGAAGCTCGTGGTGGACGCCGTGGCCGCGCAGGTCAAGCCGGGGGGCCTGCTCATCGTCGGCCACTCCGAGAGCCTGACCGGGCTCGATCACAACCTCACCCCCCTTCGCCCGACGGTGTATCGTGTCCCCTGAACCCATCAAAGTCCTGATCATCGACGATTCCGCGGTGGTGCGGCAGGCCCTCTCGGAGATCCTCGGGAAGGACCGCGGGATCAAGGTCATCGGCCAGGCCATGGACCCGCTGTTCGCCATGGAGAAGATGAAGAAGGAGTGGCCGGACGTCATCCTGCTGGACGTGGAGATGCCGCGCATGGACGGCATCACCTTCCTGCGCAAGATCATGGCCGAGCGCCCCACGCCCGTCATCATCTGCTCGTCCCTGACGGCCAAGGGCGCCGAGACCACCATGCAGGCCCTGGCCGCCGGCGCCTTCACGATCTTCACCAAGCCCACGCTCGGCGTTAAGAACTTCCTGGAGGACAGCTCCGGCGATCTGGTCATGGCGGTGCGGGCCGCCGCCGGCGCCCGGGTCAGCCGGGTGCTCAAGCCCGTCCCGCCCAAGGCCAACGCGGACATCGTGCTTCCGCCGGGAGGCGAGGCCATGGTGGTCACCACCGACCGGTTCACCGCCATCGGGACCTCCACCGGGGGGACCCAGGCGCTGGAGTTCGTCCTGGCCTCCCTGCCCCGCACCTGCCCGGGCATCGTGGTGGTCCAGCACATGCCCGAGAAGTTCACGGCCGCCTTCGCGGCCCGGCTCAACAGCATCTGCGAGATCGAGGTGCGGGAGGCGAAGACCGGCGACCGCGTCCTGGCCGGGCGGGCCCTCATCGCCCCCGGCGGCAAGCACCTCGTGGTGCGCCGGAGCGGCGCCCAGTACGTGGCCGAGGTGGTCAGCGCGCCCCCCGTGAACCGGCACTGCCCCTCCGTGGACGTGCTCTTCCGGTCCGTGGCCAAGTACGCGGGGAGGAACGCCCTGGGGGTCATCATGACCGGCATGGGCGACGACGGCGCCCGGGGCCTCCTGGAGATGAAGCAGGCCGGGGCCCACACCCTGGCCCAGGACGAGGAGAGCTGCGTGGTCTTCGGCATGCCCAAGGAGGCCATCAAGCTGGGCGCCGCCGACAAGGTCGTCCCCCTGTCCATGATTCCCGAACTGATCGCCCGCTGAAGCCCGGAGCAAGCCATGGAGCCCACGGATACCATCCTGGTCATCGACGACGACGCGGGCCTGCGGGTCGCCCTGCGGGCCTTCCTGGGAGGCATCGGCCTTCGGGTGCTGGACGCCCCCGACGGCGCCCTGGGCCTGGAGGTGGCCCTCCGGGAAAGACCCGGCCTGGTCCTCCTGGACCTGTCCATGCCCGGCATGAACGGCTTCGACGTCTGCCGGGAACTCCTGGCCCAGTCCGGGGACGGGCCTCCCACCGTGATCGTCATGAGCGGCCTCCTGGGCACCACCCAGCGGGTGCGGGCGTTCCACGCCGGCGCCGTGGACTGCCTGGCCAAGCCCGTCCAGTACGAGGAGCTGGAAGTCCGGGTGAAGACCCATCTCGCCATCCGCCGGAGGACGCAGGAGCTCAAGGAGAGCCGCGACAGCCTGGGCAAGGCCCTCCACGACGCCAGCGCCATGAACCGGAACCTCCTGGCCCTCAACGAGAAGCTCCAGCACTCCGAGGAGGTCAAGACCCGCTTCCTGGCCCTCATGCGCAACGAGATCAACAACCCCCTCGGCAGCATCATGGCCCTTTCCGACAGCATCGCCGACCCGGCCCTGCCCCCCGGCAAGGCCCGGGAGCTGGCGCTCCTGGTCAAGGACGAGGCGTTCCACCTGGACTGCCAGATCCGCAACGTCTTCGCCGCCGCGGAAGTGGAGGCCGGCGAGGCCAGCCCCTTCATCTCGAGGGTGGACGTGGGCTCCGTGGTGCGGGACGTGGCGGCCTCCTTCGAGCCCAAGGCCCGGGAAAGGGGGCTCGGCGTGGCCATCAGCCTCCAGGGCCTGGAGGCGGACTGGCACACCGACGCGGACATGCTCCACCACATCCTCGCCAACCTCGTCTCCAACGCCGTGCAGCACGGGGGGGGCGCCCTCGAGGTGCGCGCCGAGGTGACGGAGGCCGGCCTGGTCCTGGAAGTCCAGGACGGCGGTCCGGGCATGTCCGGGGAGGGCCTGAAGGCGATCTTCGAGCCCTTCCGGAACAAGGGGGGATCCTTCAAGGTGGCCCGGGGCCAGGGCCTGGGCCTGGTCGTGGTGCGGGCCCTGGTGGACATCCTGGACGGACGGTTCCACGTCGACAGCGAACCCGGCCGGGGCAGCCTCTTCCGCGTCGTCCTGCCCAGGGCCCTGTCCCTGGCGGACCCGGAAGCCCGTGCCCAGGACGACAACATCCTGATCTTCGACGAGCCGCAAGCGTTCTGACCATGGACCAGGTCCTGGAGAAGGTCCCCAGCCACTACCTCTACCCCTGCATGGTGTTCGCGCACCGGCAGGAGTTCGAGGTGTCGACGGTGCTGGGGTCCTGCGTGGCGGTGTGCCTCTGGGACGCGACGATGCAGATGGGGGGGATCAACCACTACATGCTGGCCCTGTGGAACGGGGACGGCCTGCCCACGCCCAAGTACGGCAACATCGCCATCGACAAGCTGATCCGGGCCATGCTCGACCGGGGCTGCACCCGGGAGCGGCTGGTGGCCAAGGTCTTCGGCGGGGGCAACGTCATCGGCAACAGCCAGGGCGCCGTCACCGTGGGCGAACGGAACATCGCCGTCGCCCGGGAGCTGCTCCAGGAGGCCGGCATCCCCATCGTGGCCTCGGACGTGGGCGGGGACGTGGGGCGAAAGGTCATCTTCAACACCCGCACAGGGACCGTCCTCATGTCCCGCCTCAAGCGCATCGACGGCAAGCCCCTGGACCTCCCCGACGGCAGGCCGCGCTAGAATCCTCCAATGGAGGACCATGGCTGGATCGTCGTCAGGGACGCGCGGGAGCACAACCTGCGCGGCGTGGACGTGGCGATCCCCAGGGGCCGCATCACCGTCGTGACCGGGGTGTCGGGTTCCGGCAAGTCCTCCCTCGCCTTCGACACCCTCTTCCGGGAGGGCCAGCGGCGGTTCCTGGAGACCCTCCCCTCCTTCTCCCGGCAGTTCACCGGGGGCCTGGCGCGGCCGGCGGTGGCCTCCATCACCGGGCTGGGGCCCGCCGTGGCCGTGGGCCAGCGCGCGGCCCTGGCCAATCCCCGCTCCACCGTGGGCACCCTCACCGAGGTGTGGGACCTGCTGCGCCTCCTCTTCGCGCGGCTCGGGAAGGGGCCGGTCCCTCCCACGCGGGGGCTCTTCTCGTTCAACGGCCCGGAGGGCGCCTGCCCCGCCTGCGCCGGCCTGGGGGTGGAGGACCGGCTGGACCTGGACCTCCTGGTGGCCGACCCCGCCCGCAGCCTGCGCCAGGGGGCCCTCCACGTGAGCACGCCCAACGGCTACCTCATGTACTCCCAGGTGACCCTGGACGTGCTGGACCAGGTGCTGCGGGCCCACGGAGGCTCCGTCGACGTCCCCTGGCGGGACCTGGGGGACGAGGCCCGGCACGTGGTCCTGTTCGGCTCGGAGCGCCTACGGGTTCCCTACGGCAAGCACCCCCTGGAATCCCGCCTCAAGTGGACCGGCATCACCGCCCGCCCCCGCCAGGACGGCTTCTACCGGGGCCTCGCGCCGGTCATGGAGGAGATCCTCCGGGGCAAGCGCAACGACTCCATCCTGCGCTACGTGCGCACCACCCCCTGCTCATCGTGCCTGGGGGCGCGGCTGCGTCCGGAGGCCCTGGCGGTCCGGTGGCGGGGCCTGGCCATCACGGACCTGGCCCGCAGGACGGCCTCGGAACTCCACGGATTCCTGGCGGGACTGGAGCCCTCCGGTCCCGGGGCCGGCGTCCTTGCGCCCATCCGGGAGGACCTTCTGGCCCGCACCGCCCTGATGACCGAACTGGGCCTCGGGTACCTGGCCTTCGACCGCCCCGCGCCCACCCTCTCCCTGGGGGAGGCCCAGCGCCTGCGCCTGCTCACCCTGGCCCTGGGGGAACTGCGGGGCCTCCTGCTGGTGCTGGACGAGCCTTCCGCCGGCCTCCACCCGGGCGACGCGGCGCGCCTGCTGGGCGTGCTGCGCCGGCTGCGGGACCAGGGCCAGACCGTGGTGGTGGTCGAGCACGATCCCGTCGTCGCCCTGGGTGCCGACTGGATCGTCGACCTGGGCCCCGGTCCGGGCAGGGAGGGCGGAGGCCTGCTCTACAGCGGCCCCCCGGCGGGCCTTCTGGAACCGGGCGACGCCCCCACCCGCACCTGGCTGCGGGGCGGCTTCCGCCCTCCGCCCCGGACCCCCCGGGAGGGGCCCCGCACGCGCATCGAGGGCCTGTGCCGCAACAACCTGCAGGACCTCGCCATCGAGCTGGTGGAGGGCGGCCTCAACGTGGTCACCGGCGTCTCCGGGGCCGGCAAGACCTCCCTCCTGGAGGACGTCGCCGGACGCCGCCCGGCGCTTCTGGTGGACGCGTCCCCCATCGGCCGGACCCCGAGATCCAACGCCGCCACCTACACCGGCGCCTTCGACCTGATCCGGGCCCTCTTCGCCGCCACCCCGGAGGCCCGGGCCGCGGGCCTGGGCAAGGGCCACTTCACCTTCAACACGCCCGGAGGGCGCTGCGAGACCTGCGAAGGGGCCGGGGTGCTGGAGGTGGGCATGAAGCACCTGGGAACGGTGTCCGTGCCCTGCGGCGCCTGCGCCGGGCGGCGGTTCCACCCGGAGGTCCTGGCCGTTCCCTTCCGGGGCCGGAGCATCGCCGACGTGCTTGAGTGCAGCGTCCGGGAAGCCGCCGAGGTGTTCGGGGACCAGCCGAAACTGGCCCGCATCCTCACGGCCCTCCTGGACTGCGGCCTGGGGTACCTGCCCCTGGGCCAGCCCGCCACCACCCTCTCGGGCGGCGAGGCCCAGCGGGTCAAGCTGGCCACGGAGCTGGCCCGGGCGGGGAAGGGGACCGCCTTCATCGCCCTGGACGAGCCCACCACGGGGCTCCACGCCGCCGACACCCAGGTGCTGCTGCGGGCCTGGGACCGCCTCGCCCAAGCCGGCCACACCCTCCTGGTGGTGGACAACGATCCCGACGTGATCCTGCGCGCCGACCACGTCATCGACCTGGGGCCCGGCAGCGGTCCCGGAGGCGGCCGCATCGTCGTGGCCGGACCCCCCGCCGCGGTGGCCGCCTGCGCTGGCTCCCTCACGGGGGCGGGGCTGCGGGGCTTCCCCCTCCCCGCGGCGTCCCCGCCCGCCCCGGCCGCCGCCCCGCCCATGGAGCTCCGGGGCGTCACCACCCACAACCTGCGGGAGGTGGACGCCGCCTTCCCGGCGAGAGGTCTCACGGTGGTCACCGGACCCTCGGGTTCGGGCAAGAGCTCCCTGGCCTTCGACACCCTGCTGGCCGAGAGCCTCAACCGGTTCAACGACCTGGTGGCGCCCTGGGCGCGCCGGCTCCTGCCCCGCAAGGGCGGGGCCGAGTTCGTCTCGGCCCGCAACCTCCAGGCCGCCGTGGCCGTGCCCCAGGCTTCGGGCCGGCGCAACCCCCGCTCCCGGGTGGGCACCGTCACGGAGCTGGACGAACTCTACCGCATGCTCTGGTCCAGGGCCGGGTCGGAGCCGCTTCCCGCCTCGGCCTTCTCGCCCAACGCCGAAGCCGGGGCCTGCCCCCGGTGCAAGGGCCTGGGCTTCCTCCAGGCCTGCGACCCGGAGCGGCTCGTGACGGCCCCGGACCTGCCCCTCGGCGCCGGCGCCATGGACGGCACCCGCTTCGGCGCCTACCTGGGAGAGCCCGACGGCAGGTACGTCGCCACCCTCCTGGCCGCGGGCCGGAAGCTGGGGCTGGACTTCACCCTCCCCTGGCGCGGGCTGGACGCCCGCGCCCGGACCGTGGCCATGCGCGGCTGCGAGGGGATCCTGGACGTGGAGTGGGCCTACCGCCGGGGCAGGCGCGAGGGAGTGCACCGGCTCGCCACCCCCTGGGAGGGCTTCGCCGCCCTGGTGGACACCGAGTACGAGCGGGTGCACCTGGAGAAGGGCGAGGGCCTGGCGGAGCTCCTGGCCGAGACCCCCTGCCCGGACTGCCGCGGGGAGCGCCTGAACCCGCGGTCCCGGGGGGCCGCCTTCGCGGGGCTGCGCCTGCCCGAACTCGCGGGCATGCCCGCGGCCGCGGCCCGGGCCTGGTTCCGGTCCCTGGACCTGTCCGGTCCCGCCGCGGCCCTGCGGGAGGACATCCTGCCCCGCCTGGCGGCCCTGGAGGAGGCGGGCCTGGGGCACCTCGCGCCCGGGCGGGAGATGGCGAGCCTCTCCGGCGGCGAGGCCCAGCGGGTGAGGCTGGCCGCGTCCCTGGGCTCGGGCCTCTCGGGCGTCACCTACGTGCTGGACGAGCCGACCCTCGGCCTCCACCCCCGGGACACCGCGCGCCTGGCGGGGGTCCTGCGCGGCCTGGCCGACGCCGGCAACGCCGTCGTGGTGGTCGAGCACGACCCGGCCCTGGTGGCCCGGGCCGACCACATCCTGGAGCTGGGCCCCGGGGCGGGACCCGAAGGCGGCCGGGTGACGGGCCACGGCGCCCCGGGCTCCTTCCCGGCCTCCTCGCACACCGGCCGGATCCTGGCGCGGCGGACCCCGGCCGCGTTCGCCCCGGCGCGCTCGCTTTCCCCCGGCGTGTCCATCCGCGGCGCCAACCTCCACAACCTGCGCGGCCTCGACGTGGACCTGCCGGCGGGGGCCCTGGTGGCCGTCACGGGCGTCTCGGGCAGCGGCAAGTCCAGCCTGGTGCGGGGCGTCCTGGCGGCCTCGCTGCGCTCCCTCCTGGCCGGGCGGGGCCCGGTGGGCTGCGGGGAGCTGCGGGTCCACATCCCCCTCCGGCGCGTGGAGGTCCTGGACCAGGGGGGCTCCGGCCCGGGCTGGTCCACCACCGTGGCCACCGCCGCGGGCCTGGCGGAACCCCTGCGCCGGCGCTTCGCCGCCACCCCCCGGGCACGGGCCCTGAAGCTCGCGGCCCGGCACTTCTCCACGGCCTCGGCGGGAGGGCGCTGCGAAGCCTGCGAGGGCAGGGGGGTGCTCACCGTTGCCATGGACCTCCTGCCGGACGTGACCGTGGGGTGCGAGACCTGCGGGGGCGCGGGCTTCCGGCCCGAGGTCCTGGAGTGTCTCCTGGAGGGCCGGTCCATCGCCGGGGTCTTCGCCTCGACCGTGGAGGAGGCCCTGGCCCTTTTCGGGTCCGACCCGGTCCTGGCGGGGCCCCTGGACGCCCTGGCCCGGGTGGGCCTGGGCTACCTGCGCCTGGGGCAGCCCGGCCCGGGACTCTCCGGCGGGGAATGGCAGCGCCTGCGCCTGGCCTCCATCCTCGCCGCGCCTCCGGAAGGCGCCGCCGTGCTCCTGGACGAGCCCGCGCGGGGCCTGGGGGCCGGCGACGTGGAGCGCCTGGTGGCGGCGCTGCGCCGGCTGGCCGGAGGCGGCAACCTGGTGGTGGCCGTGGAGCACGACCTGGACCTGGTGCGCGCCGCGGACTGGGTCGTGGACCTGGGCCCCGGGGGTGGGCCCCAGGGCGGGGACCTCGTGGCGGCCGGCACGCCCGCGGACATCATGGCGTGCGGGGCCTCGGCCACGGGCTTTGCATTGAACCATTAATACCGCGTTCTTGCTATATTCTAGGGGACACGGGGCCGCATTCGGGCGGCCGTTCTGTTTTGACAGGGAACCCCCCATGCCCGACATCCGCCGCCTGTTCGTGGAGAAGAAGCCCGAGTTCGCCGTGGAGGCGGAGAAGCTTCGCCACGACCTGCGCGAGCAGCTGGGCATCACGGGCCTGGAGGGCGTGCGCCTCGCGGCGCGCTACGACGTGGAGGGCCTCTCCGCGGCCCACCTCGAGGCGGCGCGCTGGACCGTCTTCGCCGAACCCCCGGTGGACGCGGTGTTCGACGAGGAACTGCCCGTGGGCCCGGAGGAGACGGCCCTGGCCGTGGAGTACCTGCCCGGGCAGTACGACCAGAGGGCCGACAGCGCCGCCCAGTGCCTCCAGCTCCTGTCCCACGGCGCGCGGCCCGCGGTGGCCGGGGCCCACGTCTTCGTCTTCCGGGGCGCGCTGGCGCCCGGGGACATGGACCGCATCCGGGGTTTCCTCATCAACCCCGTGGACAGCCGGGAGGCCTCCTGGCACAAGCCCGCGACGCTCACCCCGGTCCTGCCCGAGCCCGCCGCCGTGGCCGTGCTGGACGGCTTCAACGAGGGCGGCCCCTCCTTCCTCGAGGAACTGCATGCCCGCATGGGCCTGGCGATGACCCTGGCGGACCTGGAGCACACTCGCACCTACTTCCGGGGCGAGGGCCGCAACCCCACCGAGACCGAGCTGCGCCTGCTGGACACCTACTGGTCCGACCACTGCCGGCACACCACCTTCCTCACCCGGGTCACGGACGTGGCCGTGGAGGACGGCCCCATGGCCCGGCCCATCCGGCGCGCCTACGGGGCCTACCGCGACCTGCGGGCCGAGGTCTTCGGGGAGGAGCTGGCGGACCGCCCCGAGTGCCTCATGGACATCGCGCTGCTCCCCGCCCGGGCCCTGCGCAGGGCCGGCAAGCTCGACGACCAGGAGCTCACCAGCGAGATCAACGCGTGCTCGGTGGTGGTGGACGTGGACAACACGGCGGCTCCCGGCGGCCATGAGCCCTGGCTGCTCATGTTCAAGAACGAGACCCACAACCACCCCACCGAGATCGAGCCCTTCGGCGGAGCCGCCACATGCCTGGGCGGGGCCATCCGCGACCCGCTCAGCGGGCGCTCCTACGTGTACCAGTCCATGCGGGTGACGGGCTCGGGCGACCCCCGGGTCCCCATGGACGCCACCCTCCCCGGCAAGCTGCCCCAGCGCAAGATCACCCAGGAGGCCGCCCAGGGCTTCGCCTCCTACGGCAACCAGATCGGCCTGTGCACGGGCCAGGTGACGGAGTACTACGATCCGGGCTTCGTGGCCAAGCGCATGGAGATCGGCGCGGTGGTGGGCGCCGTGCCCCAGGCCCAGGTGCGCCGAGAGGAGCCCGCGCCCGGCGACGTGATCATCCTGGTGGGGGGCCGCACCGGCCGCGACGGCATCGGCGGCGCCACCGGCAGCTCCAAGAGCCACACCGAGGACTCCATCGACACCTGCGGCGCCGAGGTGCAGAAGGGGGATCCCCCCATGGAGCGCAAGCTCCAGCGCCTGTTCCGCTCCCCCGCCTTCTGCCGGCTGGTGAAGAAGTGCAACGACTTCGGCGCCGGCGGCGTGGGGGTGGCCATCGGGGAGCTGGCCCCGGGCCTGGTCATCGACCTGGACGTGATCCCGCGGAAGTACGAAGGCCTCAACGGCACCGAACTGGCCATCGCCGAGAGCCAGGAGCGCATGGCCGTGGCCGTGGCCGCGGAGGACGCCCCGGAGGTGCTCCGCCTGGCCTCCCTGGAGAACCTGGAGGCCACCCTGGTGGCCCGGGTCACGGAGGAGCCGCGCCTGCGCATGACCTGGCGCGGCCGCACCATCGCCGACCTCTCCCGCGAGTTCCTGGACACCAACGGCGCCGCCCAGTTCACCTCCGTGCGCATCGAGTCCCCCGCCGCGGCCACCCCCTTCGCCGCGCCCCCCGTGGCCCCGGAGGACCTGGAGCGCCGCTGGCTGGAGGGCCTCGCTGACCTGAACACCTGCAGCCAGCGCGGCCTGGGCGAGAAGTTCGACTGCACCATCGGCGCAGGCACCGTGCTGGCCCCCTTCGGAGGGCGCCTCCGGCGCACGCCGGGCGAGGCCATGGTGGCCAAGTTCCCCGTGCAGGACGGCGAGACCCTGTCGGCCAGCGCCATGAGCCACGGCTACTTCCCCGCCCTCAGCCGCTGGAGCCCCTTCCACGGCGCGGTGTGGGCCCACGTGCAGGCCGCGGCGCGCCTGGCGGTGGTGGGCGCGGACCCGCGCAAGCTGCGCTTCACGCTGCAGGAATACTTCGGCAAGCCCGCAGGCGACCCCGTGCGCTGGGGCCGGCCTTTCGCGGCCCTCCTGGGGGCCCTGCACGCCGAGATGGCCCTGGGCGCCCCCGCCATCGGCGGCAAGGACTCCATGAGCGGCACCTTCAAGGACCTGGACGTGCCCCCGACCCTGGTGGCCTTCGCCGTGGACGTGGTGCGGGCCGACCAGGTCACCAGCCCCGAGTTCAAGGGCCCCGGCCACGCCGTGGTGCTGATCGACCTCCTGCGCACCGAGGAGGCCCTCCCCGACTGGGAGGTGCTCGACAAGACCTACGCCCACGCCGCCCGGCTCGTGCGGGAGGGCAGGGTGCTGGCCGCACGCACCGTGGGCATGGACGGCCTCGCCCCCGCCCTGTCGATCATGGCCTTCGGCAACGGGGTGGGGCTCGAACTGGAGTGCCGCGAACCCTCCCACTGGTTCGCCCCCCGCCCCGGCGCCCTCGTGCTGGAGCTCGACGGCGACCTGGAGGAGCTGCTGGACGGCCTCGCCTGGACCCGCCTCGGCACGACCCGGGCCGAGCCCGTGATCCGCACGAAGGGCATGGTCCTGCCGCTGGACCGGGCCATGGCCGCCTGGGAGGCGCCGCTGGAGCCCATCTTCCCCACCCGCCTGGAGGGCGCAGCCCCGGCGCTGCCGCCCTTCCAGCCCCGCGTGCTCCATGCGCCCCGGGGGCCCGCCCTGGGCCTCGCCCGTCCCCGGGTGGTCCTCACCGTCTTCCCCGGCACCAACTGCGAGTACGACACCGCGCAGGTCTTCGAAAGGGCCGGGGCCGTGGCCGAGACCGTGGTCTTCCGCAACCTGGACGCCCGGGCCGTGGAGGAATCCCTGGACGCCATGGCCGAAGCCATCGCCCGGGCCCAGATCCTCATGATCCCCGGCGGCTTTTCCGCCGGCGACGAGCCCGAGGGCAGCGGCAAGTTCATCGCCGCCGCCTACCGCAACCCCCGGGTGAAGGACGCCGTGCACGAACTGCTCGGGAAGCGCGACGGTCTCGTGCTGGGCATCTGCAACGGCTTCCAGGCCCTGATCAAGCTGGGCCTCGTGCCCTTCGGCGAGATCCGCGACCTCGACCCCCGCAGCCCCACCCTCACCTTCAACAGCCTGCGGTACGCCAGCCGCTTCGCCCGCACCCGCGTGGTGGCCAACGGCAGCCCCTGGCTCTCCCGGCTCCAGCCCGGCGCCGTCCACACCGTGGCCATCGCCCACGGCGAGGGCCGCATCGTGGGCCCCGCCGACGTGCTGGAGGACCTCCTGGCCCGAGGCCAGGTGGCCACCCAGTACGTGGACGACCGGGGCGAACCCACCCTGGACCTGGAGTTCAACCCCAACGGCAGCTCCCTGGCCATCGAGGGCCTCACGAGCCCCGACGGCCGGGTCTTCGGGAAGATGGCGCACCCCGAGCGCTACACACCCCACGTGTGGTACAACGTGCCGGGGGACAAGGACATGGAGATCTTCAGGGCGGGCGTCGACTACTTCCGGTGAATGGGGGTCATCCCAGGTCCAAGGGCAGGGCGTATTCCGTCCCGCTCGGTTTTTCCCCGGAATCGCACAGGGAAACCACCAGGCCCAGGTAGGCGAGCACCCGAAACTGGGAAGCGGTGACGTGCCGGATCCGGGGAAGGTCCCATTGTGGACCGTATCCCCTCAGCCACCCCCGTCCATCCGAACGTGCTGATCTGCAAAAGGCTTTTGGGCTTTTCCTCTGCGATCCTCGGTCCCCTCGGCGCCTCGGCGTTAGGCTTTTTGCCGGTTGCCTCGGCGCGAGTAATCTTTGCGTCGGCATAACCTAGGAAAATTTTAACGCCGAGGCGCCAAGGAAAAGCAAAAATTGCATTAACCCAATTATCATCAGCGTTGGATACCCCGCTGAGGGGATACTGTGGATCTTGGACGCCCGTGGGCCGGAGGTTGTTCATGCCACTCTGGTTGGCGGTTGGTGAATAAGGCAAGTGCCTTCGAGGCTTATTTGGGGAAATCCTCACCAGGCCTGACGGTTTTTGATTTCAGCATGCGCACGACAGCTTTTATTATTGTTATGAATATAGATAACAATCCAAATGCCATAATATTCGATAATAGGAATTGGATGACGAATGGAAGTTTGTTAAGACAACTTTCAATATCAATAGCTTTTATAAAAATTGGTGTGGTGACGGCAACAATGAAAACCATGCTCGATGCAATCAACCTTGGTTGAGTTAATGCCATTGGTGGGTCCTTATTATGCAGTGAGTAGTTGTTGGTTTAATAACTTATGTCGGGTTTATTGCCCGCGCAATTGGTGTCCGAATAGTTCTGGATGGCACGGAAATTAGCCTTCCAGTTTTCTTCGTTCCTATTGAATTTATCTCTAAGCTCGATACCGCCCGGAACGGCAGAGGAAACCAGTCCCCCAAGCCCTGCAATGATTCCCCCCGTTACGGCACCGGCTCTTATAACGGGAGCGGCCCCCATTCAGAAGCGAAATCCCCCAATCGCAGGTTCCGGGGCCGACTTCCGCGGGCATGGCACCCTGGGCGGGCGCTCCTGCTGTTAGGCCGCCCGTGAAGGGAAATGTAAAACCTAAAGTAATATAGGATAAAAAACGAATCATAAATATCACCTGTCGTAATAGATTTTTACGATATCAAATGCTTGCGCTGGACAATGGAGAGCCAATTTTGTTGGTGCTGTAAAATGGTATTGAAATTAAATTCAAGGAAAAATGTCCGGATCATCTGCGTCAAGCCGGTGGGTGATGAGGCGGGCCGTGGGCATTTACAGAAATTAGTGATGGCCTCGCCACTTTGCAACAGAATTATTCATCTTCCACGAATAGTGGCATTCAGAGCCAGTGCGAAGGCGATCACCCCACCCCCCATCGCGAGTCGTATCCATTCCACCCGCTCCCCGAACACCAGGCCCGAAGCCAGGATGGCCAGGGGCACCTTGGCGTTGTTGAAGACCGCCAGGGTGCCCACGTCCACCTTGCGGGCGCCGGTGTTGAAGAGGAAGAAGCCCAGCCCCGAGGCCACCAGGCCCAGGTAGGCGAGCACCAGGATCTGGGAAGCGGAGGCCTGCCGGATGCGGGGAAGGTCGATCCCGGGCACGGCCATGGCCAGGGTCACCAGGGCGGCGCCGGTGAAGAGGAGGCCCATGAGCTGGCGGTCGGGCCTTCCAAGGCGGCGCGCCAGGCGCCGGTACCCCACCTGGCCCAGGGCGAAGCAGGCGTTGGAGGCCATGACCAGGAGGAAGCCCAGGAGCACGCCTTCCTGGCGCACCCGCGCGCCCAGGCAGATCGCGGTGCCTGCCACGGCCAGCGCCGCCACGCCCAGCACGGACCAGGACATGCGCAGGGAGAGGGCATCGTCGGCCAGGGCCACGAGGATGGGCGTGAAGATGGTGAAGAGGGCCACCTCGCTGGGCAGCAGCCACCGGAAGCTGGCGGTGTAGAAGACGTACATCAGGCCGAACTGAAGCGCGCCCACCAGGGCCAGCGCGAACCCGTCCCGCCGGGCCAGGCCCCTGATCCGCACGAAGGGCAGGAAGAGGGCCAGGGCCAGCAGGGACCGGGCGGCGGCCACGAAGGGCGCCCCCAGCGGACTGACCCGGGGGATCAGTCCGAAGGAGAGGGCCCAGAGGAGGGAGACGGCGAGAAGAAAGACCATCCCCCAACTCTACCTCAGGGACGGGTGGAGGCCTCCAGGAGGTAGACGAAGCTGCGGTAGATGGAGCCGGTGGAGCGGGTCATGCCGATCTCGCAGGTGCGGCTGCTGGAGAGGTGGGCGTCGAAGGCGCCCTTGCGGACCTCGGCGGACTCGTGCTTGGTGGCCGAGGCGGTGAGCTCGGGCACCATGAAGCCGCGGTCGCCGGCGAAGCCGCAGCAGCCGGCATCCTTGGGCACCAGCACCTTCTCGGCGCAGGCCTTGGCGACGCCCTCGAGCTTGGGGGCGAGGGCCATCTTCGTCAGGGAGCACACCGGGTGCAGCACGGCCGAGCCGATCTTGCGCTTGACCTGCAGCTTGGGGAGCAGGACGTCATGGGCGAAGGCCACGGCGTCCAGGATGGTGAGCTTGTCGAACTTCGCCTGGTTCTCGGGGGTGAGGTAGGCGCGGCAGGTGGTCAGGCCGTAGGTGCAGGGGGACGTGTCCACCACCACGGGCAGTTCGCCTTCGTGGCTCCAGGTCCAGAAACGCTCGATGGCCTGGTTCACGGTGAACGTGTGGGCCAGGTCGAAGCCCTTGGAGGAGAAGGGGACCCCGCAGCAGGTGCCGGCGACGTCGGTGGGGATGTGCACGGGCACCCCGGCGCGGGCGGAAACGGCGACGAGGGCCTCGACGAGGCTGATGCTGGTGTCCTCCCCGGGCAGGTGGCCCATGGTGCGGGAGATGCAGGCCGGGAAGTAGATGGCCTGGGCGCCGGCGCGTTGCGTGACCGGAAGCTTGCCCTTGGCCGCCTTGGGCATCTCCGGGCTCCACTGGTGGGCCCAGCCGAAGGCCTTCAGGATCCGGGTGAGCATGGGCATGGCGGCGTTGCCGAAGATGCTCTGCACGATGTGGCCGGAGCGCAGGCCCAGGCGGACTCCGGGCTCGAGGGTGGCGAAGTTGCGGGCCACGGTGAGCGCGAGCTTCTGGGCGCGGGGGGAGTGGCTGGCGCGGCGGAAGCGCTTGGTGAGCTGGCCCGTGTCGATGCCCACGGGGCAGGCGGTGGCGCAAAGGCCGTCCACGGCGCAGGTCTGCAGGGCCATGTAGGGGAAGGCCTCGGTGAGCGAGCCCAGGAGGCCGGGGTTTTCCCGGGTGCCCTCCAGGCGGGCCATTTCGCGGCGCACCACGATGCGCTGGCGGGGGGTGAGGGTGAGCTCGCGGCTGGGGCACTTGGGTTCGCAGTAGCCGCACTCGATGCACTTGTCGACCTCCTCCTCCACCCCGGGCATGGGCTTGAGGTCGGCCAGGTGGCCCTTGGGGTCGGCGGTGAGGATGACGCCGGGGTTGAGGAGCCGCTCGGGGTCCACCAGGGCCTTGAGCTTCTCCATGACGGCCTTGGCCTCGGCGCCCCACTCGGTCTCCACGAAGGGGGCCATGTTGCGCCCGGTGCCGTGCTCGGCCTTGAGGGCGCCGTCGTACTTCTTCACCACCAGCTCCACCACGTCGTCGATGAAGCGGGCGTACCGGTCCACCGCGGCCTGGTCGTTGAAGGACTGCGTGATGACGAAGTGCAGGTTGCCGTCCTTGGCGTGGCCGAAGATGATCGCCTCGTCATAGCCGTGCTTGGCGAAGAGCCTGGTGAGATCCACGGTGGCGTCGGCGAGCTTCTCGATGGGGAAGGCCACGTCCTCGATGATGACGGTGGTGCCGCGCTTGCGCACCGCCCCCACGGAGGGGAAGGTGCCCGAGCGGATCTTCCAGAAGAGGGCCTGCTCCACGGGGTTGTGGGTGAACTTGGCGGGCTCCAGGAGGGTCAGGCCGGCGGTGGCCCCGATGGCCCTGGCCTCCAGGTCGTACCGGGCCGCCTCCTCCTGGCCCTGGAACTCCACCAGCAGGGCCGCGGCGCCCTCGGGCAGGCCCTTGATGGAGGGGGGGATGCCGGCCTGGTTCTCCACGGAGCGAAGGCTGGCGCGGTCCAGCAGTTCGAGGGCCGCGGCGCCCGCGTCCCTCAGGGGCACGATGGCCGCGCATGCGGCGTAGACGTCGGGGAAGATGAGGAAGCCGGTGACCTTCACCGGCAGGTCCGGCACCGTCCTCAGGATCGCCTCGGCGATGAAGGCGAGGGTCCCCTCGGAACCCACCAGCAGGTTGCGGAAGATGTCCACGGGGCGCTGGAAGTCCAGGAAGGCGTTGAGGGAGTAGCCGGTGGTGTTCTTGATCTTGTACTTGGCGCGGATGCGCGTGGCCAGGGGCGCGTTGGCCTCCAGCTCGGCCTTGAGGGCCAGCAGGCCCTCCCACAGGGCGGGTTCCGCGGCCTTGAAGGCCTCGTCCGCATCGGGGCGGGCGGTGTCGATCACCGTGCCCGAGGGCAGGACGAAGGTGAGGGAGTCCAGGGTGTGGTAGGCGTTCTGGGCGACGCCGCAGCACATGCCGCTGGAGTTGTTGGAGAGGATGCCGCCCACCGTGCAGGTGTTGATGGAGGCGGGATCGGGGCCCATCTTGGACTTGAACCGGCCCAGGGCCAGGTTCACGTGGGCGCCGATGACGCCGGGCTGGACCTTGACCTTGGCGCCGCCCTCGAGCACCTCGATGCCGCGCCAGTTGCGCGCGACCTCGACGAGAATGCCGTCGGAGACCGACTGGCCGGAAAGGCTCGTGCCCGCCGCCCGGAAGGTCATGGGCATGCGGAGCGCGTGGCTGGCCCGGAAGAGGCCCTTGACCTCCTCGACGTTGCCGGCGAATACGACGGCCTTGGGGATCAGCCGGTAGAAGCTCGCGTCGGAGGCGAAGGCGATGAGGTCCACGGGGCGGTCCAGGACACGGTCCTGGCCCACGATGGCTGCGAGGGAATCCCGGAGGGTGGCGGCGTTGGTCATTGTACTGTCCTCGGGCCCTGGCGGCCCTGAAAAGGGTCCCGCCAGCGGGAGGCTGGCAGGACCCGGTCGTGCGGAAACGAACTCGTCCTACTTGACGGGCGTCGCGACGGGAGCTGCCACGGCGGGAGCCGGGGCGGCGACGGTGACGACGGGAGCCGGCGCCGGGGCGGTGGGCATCCAGCTGGAGGGGAGCACCTTGGCGTAGAGCATGATCACGATGCCCACGAGGGCCGCCAGCACGATGCTGTGCCAGAAGACGTAGCGGAGGATCGTGCCTTCCTGGCCTTCCTGGTGGGTGGCGACGGAAGCCACGACGAGGCTCTGGGCGTCGATCATCTTGCCCATGACGCCGCCGCAGGTGTTGGCCGCGGCCGTGAGCATCGGGTTGAGGCCCAGCTGCTGCGCGGTGATCTTCTGCAGGCCGCCGAAGAGCACGTTGGAGGAGGTGTCGGAACCGGTGAGGGCCACGCCCAGCCAGCCCAGCATGGCGCTGAAGAAGGGGAAGACGGCGCCCGTGGCGGCGAAGGCCAGGCCCATGGTGGCGTCCAGGCCCGCGGACTTGGTGCAGAAGCCCAGCGCCAGCATGGCGGCGATGGTGAGCAGGGAGATGCGGACGCGCTTGACGGTGTTGCCCCAGATCTTCAGGAGCTGCCAGGGGCCGAAGCCCAGGAGGAGGCCGCCCGCGATGCCGGCCAGCATGAGGCTGGTGCCGGTGGCGGAGAGCCAGTTCAGGGTGTAGACGGCGGCTTCCTTGGCGGGCTTGGCGACGACCGGCGGGGTCTTGGTGACGGCCATGTGGAGCAGGGGCATCGGGTAGTCGAGCTTGGAGATGCCGTAGAGGAAGTTGGGAGCGGCCTTGGTGCCGCCGTTCAGGAAGGTCTTGACCTGGGGGGTGCCCCAGGCGAACACGAACAGGGACAGGAAGACCCAGGGCATCCAGGCCTTGACGACCTTGCCGGTGGACTGGTCGGGGATCTCGGCGTGGGCTTCCTCGCGCTCATGCTCGTAGCGCCAGAGGGTCTTGGGCTGCCAGAACTTGAGGAGGATGACCGTGCAGACCATGGAGATGATGGCGCCGGCGATGTCCACCAGCCAGGGGCCGTGGTAGTTGCTGACGAGGAACTGGCAGACGGCGAAGGAGGCACCGGCGGTGAGGCAGGCGGGCCAGACTTCCATCATGGCTTTGCGGCCGGCCATGGTCCAGATGATCCAGAAGGGCACGACCAGGGAGAAGATGGGCAGGATGCGGCCCGCGGCGGCGCTGAGCAGTTCCAGGGGCAGACCCGTCACGCCGGCGAGGGCGATGAGGGGGGAACCCAGGGCGCCGTAGGCGACGGGGGCCGTGTTGCCGATGAGGGCGAGGCCGGCGGCCTGGAGGGGCCGGAACCCGAGGCCGATGAGCATGGCCGCCGAGATGGCCACCGGGGTGCCGAAGCCCGCGGCGCCTTCGATGAAGGCACCGAAGCTGAAGGCGATGAGCAGGGCCTGGATGCGGCGGTCGGCCGCGATCCCGGCGATGGAGTGCTTCACCACCTCGAAATCACCGGATTTCACGGTGATGTCATAGATGAAGATGGCGTTCAGCACGATCCAGCCGATGGGCAGCAGCCCGTACAGGGCGCCGTTCACCGCGGCCATGCCCGCGAGCTTGGCGGGCATGTGGTAGACGAAGATCGACACCAGGAGCGCGGTGGCGAGGCCCAGAAGGGCCGAAATATGTGCCTTCACGTGCCAGAAGGCCAGCAGGCCCAGGAGCACGAACACGGGCAGGGCGGCCACGAGGGCCGACAAGAAGATGTTGCCCATTACGGGCGAGTACACCTGAGTCCAATTCATTGGACCTCCTTTAGGTGAGGAGTGGGTGGGTTGGAAGAAAGATCAGGGGAGCGAGAAAGACTACCAAAGGTCTGGTGGTCCTACCACCAAATTTTTGGACAACTTCGTCCGGTTTCTAACTTTATTTATTGCAGCAATTCGGTTTGGGTCAAAGATATCGTATTCATGCTTTGGGCCGGTTCCCCGCCCCCTGGGCCTGCTAGGATCGTGGCGAGGTTCCCCGTGGCCATCGAATTCACTCCCGTAAAGACCAAGCGCATATATGAAGAGATCGCCGACCAGATCCAGCAGCTCATATCCGGCGGGGCGCTGAAGCCCGGAGACAAGCTGATGTCCGAACGGGAACTGGCCGACAAGCTCCAGGTGAGCCGCGTATCCGTGCGCGAGGCCATCCGGTCCCTGGAGATGCTGGGGTTCATCGAGATCCGCCACGGCGAGGGCACCTTCATCCGGGATGCGTCGGCCAACGAGGTGATCCGCCCCCTGGCCATGTTCCTGGCGGTGGAACGCGGTTCGCTCCTCGACATGTTCGAGGTGCGGCGCATCTTCGAGACCGCCACTTCTGCGCTGGCCGCGGAACGCGCCACGGACGAGGAGATCGAGCAGATAGGAATGCTCCTTGAAAAGATGAAGGATCGCATCCGGCAGGGAGACTCTGAAAAAGGAGAGGAATATGATGGAGCCTACCACTATGCGGTGGCGGAGGCGACCCATAACAATCTTTTGATCAAACTACTTCGCACCGTCCATGAGGAATGGAGCAAGGCGGTGTCGGCCGGAAGCCAGCAGCTGCTCCTGGACACCCCCAACAACGCCCAGAAGATCATCGACCAGCACACCCGGGTCTTCGAGGCGATCAAGGCCCACGATGCCGAGACGGCCTCCAGGGCCATGCTGGAGCACGTGACCTTCGCCGAGCGCGAGATCCGCAAGCGCCTATAGGTTGTTCACCAGCACGACGACGAGGCGCTTGGGTCCGTGCACCCCGTAGGCCAGGGTCTGCTCGATGTCCGCGGTCTTGCTGGGGCCGGAGATGAGCAGGGAATTGCGGGCGGTGCCCTTGCCCCAGCCGCGGGTCCGCATGGCGGACCAGAGGGTGTCCTCGATGGCCGAGGCCAGGAGCAGGGCGATGTGCACCGGAGGGACCAGGGAGAGGAGGCGCGGCTCCTCGGGGCCGGGTTCAAGCAGCAGGCCGCCGGTCTCCGCCACCCCCGCCAGGGCCGTGGTGAAGCCGGCCGCCACCCCGTCGAATAGGGTCGCCTTGAAGGACTCCACGGGGTCCTGGTAGGGGATCAGCTCCGGGTCCCGGGGCGTCCATGCGGCAGCCAGGGCCTGCCCGGCGGCGCATCGGGGTCCATAGAGCAGGTTGGCGAAGCCCTCGTCCCGGCAGAAGCCCAGCACCACGCCGGGCCACTGGCCCGGAGCGGCCTCCAGGAACTCCGTGTGCACGGCCTCCATGCCCCGGCGAAGCCGGGCCATCCGTTCCGCGGGCGCCCAGGTGCGTCGGGCCAGGACGGCGGTGTCGGGCAGGGGGACGGCCTCTCCGCCCCCACCGGCGCGGAGGCGTTCCAGGATCTCGGCGCGGGCGTCAGCCATGGGGGAGTCCCTCCTCTCGGACGCGTTCCTGCAGGGAGCGCCGGGCGGGCACCGGCTTGGCCCGG
Source organism: Geothrix sp. 21YS21S-2 (assembly GCF_030846775.1). Taxonomy (NCBI): domain Bacteria; kingdom Pseudomonadati; phylum Acidobacteriota; class Holophagae; order Holophagales; family Holophagaceae; genus Geothrix; species Geothrix sp. 21YS21S-2. Next base: position 2,730,316 of record NZ_CP132910.1, on the reverse strand, counting down.
GACAGGGTCCAGGCCTTGAGCAGGGGCAGGCCGCCGGGGATCAGGCGGCGGAACCGGGTGGCGCACCAGGCCGCGAGCCGGTAGACCCGGGGCCGGGAGAGCACGGCGGCCCACAGGCGCCAGGCCAGGTCCTCGGTCGCGGTCCGCCCCGTTCCCCGGCCCTCCACGGCGGAGGCGGCGTCCCGGTGGGTGGCCTCCCGCCGGAGGCGGACGATGATCTCGGGGATGGGGATCTCCACCGGGCACACCTCGGCGCACGCGCCGCAGAGGCTCGAGCCGTGCAGCAGTTCATGGCGGACGCCCACCCCCTCCATCTGGGGGGTGAGGATGGTGCCGATGGGGCCGGGGTACACCGCCTGGAAGGCGTGGCCCCCCACCCGCGTGTACACCGGGCAGTGGTTCATGCACGCCCCGCAGCGGATGCAGCGCAGGGTCGCGCGAAGCTGGGGATCGGCGTAGATGCGGGAGCGGCCGTTGTCCAGGATCACCAGGTGCACCTCCCGGGGGCCGTCCAGCTCCCCGGGGCCCCGGGGACCGCGGATGAGGTTGAGGTAGGTGCTCACGGCCTGGCCCGTCGCCGAGCGCGTGAGGAGGGCGTAGAGGGGCGCCACGTCCTCCAGGGTCTCCACCACCTTCTCAAGGCCCATGACGGCGATGTGCAGGGGCGGCACGTGGGTGCTCATGCGCCCGTTGCCCTCGTTCTCCACGAGGCAGAGGGTCCCGGTGTCCGCCACGGCGAAATTCACGCCGGAGAGCCCTGCGTCGGCCTCGAAGAACTTCCGGCGCAGCACCTTGCGCGCCAGGGCGGTGAGCTCGTCCACGTCCTCGGTGTACTTCGCGTCCTTGATCTTCTGGCTGAACTGCCGGGCGATCTGCGTCTTGTTCTTGTGGATGGCCGGCATGATGATGTGGCTCGGCGTCTCCTGGTCCAGCTGGATGATGTACTCCCCCAGGTCCGATTCCAGGGCCTCCACGCCATGGGCCTCCAGGAAGTGGTTGAGCCCCATCTCCTCCGACACCATGGATTTGCCCTTGACCAGCCGGGTGGCCCCCCGGGCCTGCAGCAGCCCCAGGATCAGCTCGTTGCCCTCTTCGCAGGTGCGGGCCCAGTGCACCTGGATCCCGTTGCGCAGGCAGCTGGCCTCCAGCTGCTCCAGCAGTGCGGGCAGCTTCAGCAGGCTCCGGGCGCGGATGGCCGTGCCCAGGTGGCGCATGGCCTGGAAGTCCTCGGGGTCGGGGAACTGTGCGGCCCGCTTGGCCATGAGGCCGTCCATGGCCCGGCGGAAGTTGGCCCGGATCTGGGGGTCGCCCAGGGCCTGGGCGGCGGATTCCCGGAAGCCCGTCTCAGCGTGCATGGGTGCGCTCCCAGAGGAATTCGGCGATGTGCTGGACCCGGAGGGCCTCGCCCTTGGCCTCCAGGGCGCCCTGGACGTTGAGGAGGCATCCGCCGTCCGTGCTGAGCACCCGGCTGGCCCCCGTGGCCACCGCGTCGTCGGCCTTGTCGCAGGCCATGGACCCCGAGATCTCCGGATGCCGCACGGCGAAGGTGCCCCCGAAGCCGCAGCACTCCCGCTCCCGCCCCAGGGGCGCCAGCTCCACGTTGGCCAGCTGGCCGAGAAGGGACTGGGGCTGGCCCTCGAGGCCCAGGTCCCGCAGGGCGTGGCAGGAGCTGTGCCAGGTGACCTTCACCGGCTCCCCGAGGTCCTCGAGCCGGACGTCCAGAACATCCACCAGGAACTGCGTGAGCTCGAAGACGCGCCCGCTGAAGGCCCGGACCCGGGCCTCGTCGGGCTCGCCGTGGAAGAGCTCCGGGTAGTGGTTCCGCATCATGCCCGCGCAGCTTCCGGAAGGGAGCACGACGGGGATGTCCAGGGGGAAGAGGGCCACCTGGCCCCGGGCCACCGCCCGCGCCTCCTCCCGGTAGCCGCAGTTGAAGGCCGGCTGCCCGCAGCAGGTCTGCCCCTCCGGGAACAGCACCTCCACGCCCGCGCGGCGCAGCAGCCGGATCCCGGCCATGCCCGCTTCCGGATAGAACAGGTCCACCAGACAGGTGCCGTAGAAGTACACGCGCTCGGGCTGCATGGGATCCCTCCGGCCGAACCAAGGTGGCCCAGCTTAACCCGGAAGGGAGCCGGTGGCGAGACGGCATCTCAAGACCTGGAATCGTGAAGCTGATCCAAGGCCTCCCGGGCGGCCAATTCATAGAACTCCTCCAGCTTGGCGCGGAGGAGGCCCTTGTCCGGAAGCTGGGTCTGGTAGTCCGCTATGAGGGCCGGGCTGAGGGTGCGGCTGAGGGAATATTCCACCACGTCGGCATTCCGGTCCTTGCAAAGGAGCACGCCGATGCTGGGAGCCTCGTGGGGCTTGCGGTGGTCCCGGTCGAGGGCCTCCAGGTAGAAGGAGAGCTGCCCGAGGTGGCCCGGCTCGAACCCGCCGATCTTCAGTTCGAAGGCCACCAGGGCCTGAAGACCCCGGTGGAAGCACAGGAGGTCGAGGCGGAAGTCGACGCCACCCACCTGGAGGAGGTAGTCGCTGCCCACGAAACAGAAGTCCCGGCCCAGTTCCAGGAGGAAGTCCTTGAGATGCTGAACGAGGCCCCGCTGCAGGTCCTTCTCGGAGTGGTTTTCCGGGAGGTCCAGGAAATCCACCAGATAGCTGTCCTTGAAGATGGCGGCCGCTTCGGGGCGAAGTTCTCGCAGCGGAGGTGAGAGATTGGGACCGGTTGCAAGGACCCTCTCGAACAGGGCGCCCTGGATTTGGCGTTCCAGTTCACGGGTGCCCCAGTGCTCCCTCACTGCCATATTGAGGTAGAACCCCTTTTCTTCAATGGATTTGCACTTGCTGAAAACAATCAGATTGTGTGTCCACGACAATTCTCGCAGCAGTGCCGCGAGTTTCTCATCCTCCGCATAGGTCTCGTAGAATTGCCGCATCCTCCACAGATTCGAGGCCGAAAACCCGCGGAGCCCGGGTTCCCGGTGGAGGAGCCAATCCGCGAGGGCGGCCACGGTGGTTTTCCCCCACCCATCGGCGCGGATCTTCCCGCTGAGGTACCGCCCAATCCCCCAATGGAGGTCCACCAGGGCCGCGTTGACCGCCTGGAGGGCGCGCCTGCGCGACTGCCGGATGAGGTCGAGGATGGGGCTGAAGTGCTGGGCGGTGGCGATGCCGGAATCGGCGGTGGATCGGGGAGTCGGCGGGTTCTTCATTCGGGCACGATGCCATGGAGCGAAGGCCGCTAAAACGCTAAGTTTTTCATAGGTGCATACATGAAAAATACGGCTCTGTATATTCAAAAATTCTTGAGCCTAAGGAGCCCGGATGGCCATCGGGCGCTCCGGAAGGCGATTCGGCGAGGTCCCTTGCCCGCGCCGCCTCCCGGCTGTACCAATGGGGCTTCGGAGGCCTCCCCCATGTCCCAGCCCGGTCAGGATCTCAACAAGCTCGTGGCCGAGCTCAACCAGGGCCTGGAGTCCCCGGACCTGGAGCTGCGGCGCGAGGAGGCCGGGCCCTCGCCGGAGCTGGACGCCATGCTGCGGCAGGCCCGCTCCCGCGGGGCTTCGGACCTGCTGCTGGTGGCGGGGGCGCCGGTGGCGTTCCGCGTGGACGGGCGGATGGAGCGGGACCCGGGCGCGGCGCTGGAGGGGGACCAGATCCGGCGCCTCCTGGTGCCGCTGCTCACTTCCCCGCAGCAGAAGGAGCTGGAACGGAACCGGTCCGTGGACTTCTGCTTCACCTGGAAGGGCACCGGGAGGTTCCGGGTGAACGTCCACTACCAGCGGGGGACGGTGGCGGGGAGCCTGCGGCTGCTGCCCCTGAAGGTCCCGACCCTCCAGTCCCTGAACCTCCCGCCGGGGCTGCGGAGGCTGGCCGAGGGCCGCCAGGGGCTGGTGCTGGTCACCGGCGCCACCGGCTCGGGCAAGAGCTCGACCCTCGCCGCGCTCCTGGACATCGTCAACGCCGAGCGCCAGGACCACATCGTGACCATCGAGGACCCGGTGGAATACGTGCACCCCAGCCGGAAGTCCATCGTGGAGCACATCGAGGTCGGCCCGGACGCGCCGGACTTCGCCTCGTCCATCCGCAGCATCGTGCGCCAGAGCCCGGACGTGATCCTGGTGGGCGAGATGCGGGACCCGGAAACCATCCAGACCGTCCTCACCGCGGCCGAGACCGGGCACCTGGTGTTCTCCACCCTCCACACCAACGACGCCTCCCAGGCGGTGAGCCGCATCCTGGACTCCTTCCCCATGAGCAACCAGCCCCAGATCCGCCAGCAGCTCTCCCTCGCCCTCTCGGCCATCGTGGCCCAGCAGCTGGTACCCTCGCGCACCGGGGCCATGATGCCCGCCCTGGAGATCCTCCACGCCACCCACGCCGTGCGCAACACCATCCGCAAGGGCGATGACCACCAGCTCTACACCCTGATCTCCACGGGGCGCGCCGACGGCATGACCACGATGGAGCAGAGCCTGGCCGAGATGGCCAAGGCCGGGCGCATCTCGGAGGAGACGGCGCTGGCCCGCTGCTTCCGGCCTTCCGAGATCAGGCGCTACCTGGGCTGAAGGGTCTGGGGGTCCCGCAGCGGGAGCTCGGTGAAGGGGAGCGGCGCCACGTCGCGCAGGGCGCCGGGATGGTCGGGGTCCCCGGGCAGGACCTCGCCGGCCTTGCCCACCACCAGGACCACGAGCCGGTCCAGGTCGAGGTACTTCCGGGCGCAGCGCTGCACGTCGGCGGGGGTCACGGCCTGGATCTTCTCCCGGAAGTCCGCCCACCAGTCCTCGGGCCAGCCCTGCAGGGCCTCCTCGGCGAACCGGGTGACGATGGCCTGCCGTCCGGGCCACTGGCTGGGGAAGGATTCGATGATGCCCTGCTGGATGACCTTGAGTTCGTCAACGGGGGCCGCCGTCTCCTTGAGCTTATGCATCTCCGCCAGGGCCAGGCGCAGGGCGTAGGCCACGGAGCGGTTCTTGGTCTGCATGCGGCCCACGATGTCTCCGCGCCAGTAGGGGCCCGGGCCCAGGCTCGAATAGACGCCGTAGGTCAGGCCCTCGTTGGAGCGGATGGTCTTCATGAGGCGGCTGGTGAAGCCGGGGCCTCCCAGGAGCTGGTTCATGACGTAGGCGGCGTGCCAGTCCGGGTCGCTGCGGCGCAGGCCGGGCATGGCCCAGGTGACCATGGCCTGGGGCGCGTCCTTGGCGGTGAAATAGATGCCGGGCTTGCGGGCGAAGGTGGAGGGCGGGACCTTGGCGGCCGCCCCGGGACCCGGCTTCAGGGCGCCCAGGGCGCGGTCCAGCCTGGCCAGCATCGCCTTGCGCTCGAAGGATCCCGACACGGTCACCACCAGGTTCGCGGGGTCCAGGACACGGGTGTGGAAGGCCTTGAGGTCCTCCCGGGTGAGGGCGTCCAGGCTCGCGGAGGTGGGCTCCCGGGAGGCGAAGTGGTCCTCCCCGTGCAGGAGGAAGTTGAACTGGTAGGAGGCGATGGAGGTGACGGCGTCGTTGCGCCGGCTCACGGCCTGGCGGGCCTGGCGCTTGGCCAGGTCCAGGCGGTCCTGGGCGAAGGCGGGGGCGGTGAGGGACTGCAGGAGGAGCTCCAGGCCGGCGTCCAGGTCCTTGTCGAGCACCTGGAGGGAGAGGCTGCCGGTGGTCTCTCCGCAGGCGGAGGTGAGGGTGGCGGCCATGGCCTCCAGGCGGTCCTCGAGCTGCGCGGCCTCCAGCGCGGCGCTCCCGCCCTGCACGAGCTGGGATCCGAAGAGCTTGGCCAGGCCCTCCCGGCCCCGGGGATCCAGGTACGCGCCGCCCCGCCAGGCCACGGAGACCCGCACCAGGGGCGTGCCCTCCCTGCCGGCGGGGGCCAGGTAGACGGGGATGCCGTTCCTCAGCCTGGCCTTGAGTTCCCTGGCCAGGGGCGTGCGGAAGACGATGGGGGCGAACTCCAGCTTCTCGGGGCGGGAGGGGATGGCCTGCGCCGACAGGGCGGTCGCCGTCACGAGGGCCAGGGCGATCCGGGCGTTCATCACTTCACCTCCGCGTTCTGGGTCCGGGGCCTGGCGTCGCCCGCCTTGCGGTGGGTGATCAGCACGTTGCGGGCGTTGGGGGTGAGGTACTGCCTGGCCACACGCTGCACGTCCTCGACGGTGACGGCCTGGATGCGGCCGGGGGCCTCCTGGAAGTCCTGCACCGTGCCCACGGCGAGCGCCTGGGCCAGGGTCTCCCGGATGCCGGAGTTGGTCTCCAGGCGCGTGTAGAAGCCCACCTGGGTCGCGTTCTTGAAGCGCTGCAGCTCGCCGGGCGTGACGCCGTCCCGGGCGATGCGCTCGACCTCGGCGTGGAGCAGGGGCTCCAGTTCCTCAGGTGTGTGGCCGGGGCCGGGGGTGGCCCGCAGGGCGAAGGTGCCGCCGTACTTCTCCCCGTGGAAGGCGGCGCTGGCGCCGGTGGCGACCTTGCGTTCCAGCACCAGGGCCTTGTGGAGGCGGCCGGTGGGGACCCGGGCGGAGCCCGGGCCGGGGCGTCCGCCGTACACCTGCGCGCCGCCCAGGATCCCGCCCAGTGCGGCGAAGGCCGCGGCGTCCCGGTGCACGGCGGAGACGGTCTTGTACTCCACCTGGATGGAGGGGGTCGTCTCCACGTCGGCGATCATGCGCTGCTCGGCGGGCTGGGGCGGCTCGAGGGTGGTGACCTCGGGGACCGGGTTCCGGCCCGCGGGAATGCGGCCCAGGTACCGCTCGGCCATGGCCGCGGCCTTCTCCGCGTCGAAGTCCCCCACCAGCACGGCGGTGAGGTTGCCGGGGGCGTAGTAGGTGGCGAAGAACTCGTTGGCCTGCTCCCGGGTCACCTGGGCGATGTCGCTGGGCCAGCCGATGACCTCCCAGGTGTAGGGGTGGGCCATCCAGGTCATGGCGTTGAAGGCCTCGCCGACGAGGCCGCCGGGGCGGCTCTCCAGGGTCTGGCGGCGCTCCTCGAGGATCACGTCCCGCTCGCTGTAGAACTCCCGGAACACGGGGTTGGCGATGCGGTCGGACTCGATCCACATCCACAACTCCAGCTTGTTGGAGGGGAGCCCCACGATGTAGAAGGTGCGGTCCTGGCTGGTGCTGGCGTTGATGCCGGTGGCGCCGGCCTGGGTGTAGATCTGGTCCATCTCGTCCTTGACCACCAGGGCGCGCTGCTCCCGGACCAGCGCCTCGTACTCCTCGATCAGCTTGGCCAGCCGGGGCGTGCGGGCCCGCGGATCCATCATGTCGGGGATGGCGCCGCGCCGCTGCTGCTCGCGCAGCAGGCTCATCTCGGCGCGCATCCGCGCCTGCACCCGGTCCTGGAGGTCGTTGAGCTCCGCGTCCCGCCTGGCGTCGCGGGTGCCCAGCGTCTTCGACCCCTTGAACATCATGTGCTCGAACAGGTGGGCCAGGCCCGTGATGCCGGGGCGCTCGTTGGCGGAGCCCACGCGGGCCATCCAGCCGAAGGCGATGGTGGGCTGATCGTGGCGCTCGACCATCACCAGTCGCATGCCGTTGGCGAGGGTCCGCTCCACGATGGGCAGCTGCTGGGCGGGGAGGGAGCTGGCTAGGACCGCGGCCAGCGCGCTGACAAGGACCTTGGAGACGGCCATGGGACCTCCGGTCGGATCGGGATTGCGGGGAAGCAGGGATACATCGTATAACGGTGTTTCATGCGGGCGCCAGCGCCGATTCGTCCCCGTGACGTTCGGGCCTATACTCATCCAACGATCGGCAACAGGGGGCGGGCCATGGGCATCGGACACTTGGCGTGGAAGGGTTTCATCCGGCTCGCCCTGGGGCTTTCCCTTGCGGCCGCCGAACCCGCCCCCCTGCGCATCGGCGTGGCGCCCCACACCAGCGCCCGGGTGATCCTGGAGCTCTACCAGCCCCTGCGGACCCACCTGGAAAAGGCCCTGGCCCGGCCCGTGGAGATCCTCACGGCCCCCGACTTCACCGAATTCGCCCGCCGCGGCCTGGCCCAGGAGTACGACCTGGCCATCACCACCGGCCATCAGGCGCGGCTCTTCCAGGCCGACGCCGGCTACCTGCCCCTCCTCACCTACAAGGCCGACTTCAGGGCCGTGGCCATGGTCGCGACCAAGGGGAAGGTGAAGGCGGTCCGGGACCTCAAGGGCACCACCGCCATCGGCCTCAGCCCCACCTCCCTGGTCACCCTGTGGGGCCAGCACTGGCTGAAGGCCCAGCACCTCGCCGAGGTGCCCGTGCGGTACGTGAGCGCCGCCGACAGCGTCGCCCAGCTGCTCCTGGCGGGCGAGGGCAGCGCGGGGTTCGTGTCCCTGGCCAACTTCCAGAAGCTGCCCCCCGAGGTCCAGGCCGGCCTGCGGATCCTTGCGGAGAGCCAGCCCATGGCGGGCCGGGTCTACGTGCTCAACGCCCGCAATGCCCCCCAGAAGGCGCGGATCGACGCGGCCCTGTGGGCCTTCGCGGCCTCAAGGGAGGGCGGGGCCTACTTCGAGGCCAACAAGCTCGAGGGCTACCGCAAGCTGAAGCCAGGCGAGCTCAAGGCCATGGATCCGTACGCCGCCGAGGTCCGGGCGACCCTCAAGGCCCCATGAGCATCCACCCTCCCTGGAGGTCCGTCCGGGGCCGCCTCCTCATCGCCGCGGTGGCGGTGGAGGCGGCGATGCTCACGCTGCTGGTGGCCAACAGCCTGCGGCTCCTGTCGGGGCACATGACCGAGCAGGCAGCGAACCACGCCGCGCAGATGACCCCCGTGCTCAACGCGGCCCTGGTGGCGCCCCTGGCCCAGCGGGACTTCGCGACCCTCCAGGCCATCCTGGAGGAGAGCCGGGCCCGCCAGGGGATCGAATACCTCTCCGTGCTGGACGCCACCGGCAGGATCGCCGCCCAGAGCGGCTGGCCCCGGGACAAGCCCCTGCCGGAGCCCGACCACGCCTTCCACCTCTTCGGTCCGGGCAGCAGGCCCACCTACAACGTGGCCTCCCCGGTGGAACTGGCCGGGCAGAAGCTGGGCACCCTCCGGTTCGGGCTGGACCTCCGCCAGATCATCGCGGCCCATCGCCAGCTGCTGACCCAGGGGCTGCTCATCGCCCTGGGCGAGCTGGTGCTCACGACCGGGCTCATCACCCTGCTCGGGCTGTGGCTCACCCGGCAGCTGGCCCACCTCACCCAGGCCAGCGAGTGGGTGGCCGCGGGCCGGCTCACCTTCCCGCCGGTGGCCGAGGGGCCCGACGATGTGGGGCGCCTGGGCACCGCCTTCAACGCCATGTCCCGGGCGGTGCTGGAGCGGGTGGAGGACCTCACCGCCGCACGGGACGCGCTGGAAAGGGGGCGGGACGAACTGGTGGCGGCCAAGGAGGCGGCGGAAGCCGGCGCCCGGTCCAAGGCGGCCTTCCTGGCCTCCATGAGCCATGAGATCCGGACCCCCATGAACGGCATCCTGGGCATGACGGACCTGGCCCTGGGCTCGGACCTGGCCCCGGAGCAGCGGGAGCAGCTGGGCTGGGTGATGTCCTCCGCCGAGAGCCTGCGCACCATCCTCAACGACATCCTGGACTTCTCGAAGATCGACGAAGGCTACATGGGCCTGGAGATCCGGCCCTTCCACCTGCCGGCCCTCCTGAAGGAGGTGGCGGGCCCCATGGCGGAGGTGGCCCGGCAGAAGGGGCTGGCCCTGGAGACCCGGCTCGGTCCCGGCCTTCCCGGGCGGGTGCTGGGCGACTCCCACCGGCTGCGCCAGGTGCTGAACAACATCCTGTCCAACGCCCTCAAGTTCACGATGGAAGGCCGGATCGTGCTGGAGGCCGACGCCGTGGAGGAGGGCCGGGTGCGCTTCTCCGTCACCGACACCGGCATCGGGATCCCCGAGGACAAGCAGGTGGAGATCTTCTCGCCCTTCTCCCAGGCGGATTCCTCCACCACCCGGCGCTTCGGGGGCACGGGCCTCGGGCTGGCCATCGCCCACAAGCTGGTGGCCCTCATGGGCGGGCGCCTCGGACTCGAGAGCGCCGTGGGGCGCGGGAGCCGCTTCGAGTTCACCCTCCCCTTCGACGGGGCGCCCGAGGCGAAGTCCCCGTCCGAGGCGGCCGTCTCCGGACCCGAACCCGTCCCTGAAGGGACCCGGGTGCTCCTGGTGGAGGACACGCCCGTGAACCAGGCCCTGGGGCGGAGCATCCTCCGGAAGGCCGGCTACCAGGTCTCCCTGGCCAAGGACGGCGTGGAGGCCCTGGAGATGATGGAGACGGAGACCTTCAGCCTGGTCCTCATGGACATGCAGATGCCCCGCATGGACGGCCTGGAGGCCACCCGGCGGATCCGCGCCATGGAGCGCGCCCGGGGCGCCGCCCACGTGCCCGTGGTGGCCCTCACCGCCAACGCCCTGGACTCCGACCGCCAGCGCTGCCTGGAGTCGGGCATGGACGCCTTCCTGGCCAAGCCCTTCAAGATGGAGGAAGTGATCGAGCTCGTCACGCGGTTCGCGGGCATCTGACGTGGAGGCGCGCGTGGTCCGGACCTTCCTGCTGGCCCTCCTGCTGGTCCAGGTCCTCTGGGCGGGTCCGGTTCGCACCCGCGCCGCGGGGCTGGCCGGGCCGGGGATCGCGCTGTTCCTGCCCGAGGGGCTGGAGCCCGCGCCCTCCCCCAGCCTCCTCCGGGCGCCGCGCATCGGGGCGCCGCTGCCCCGGGCCTGGAAGCTCCGGCCCGCCTTCGGCGCCGGCGGCGGTCGTTCCACCGCCCACCTCGACTGCGGACCCGGCGTGGACCTCTACGGCACGGGCGAGGTCACCGGCCCCCTGCGGCGCAACGGCTCCCGGATCCGGCTCTGGAACACCGACAACTACGGCTACGGCAAGGACGGAGGCCGGCGCCTCTACCAGAGCCACCCCTGGGTGCTGGGCGTGCGGCGCGACGGCACTTCCTTCGGCGTCCTCTTCGATTCCAGCTGGAAGGCCGAGCTCAGCTGCGAGGAGGGCGTCACCTTCTCCTGCCAGGGCCCCGCCTTCCCCGTCCTGGTCATCGAACGCCCCGGCCCGCTGGCGGTGCTGGCGGCCCTCGGGGACCTCACCGGCCGCATGGAACTGCCGCCCCTGTGGGCCCTGGGCTACCAGCAGTGCCGCTATTCCTACGAGCCCGAGGCGCGGGTGCGCGAAGTGGCCCGGGAGTTCCGGTCGCGGGGCATCCCCTGCGACGTCCTCTGGCTGGACATCGACTACATGGACGGATACCGCGTCTTCACCTTCGACCCGGCGAAGTTCCCGGACCCGGCCAGGCTCAACGCGGACCTCCACGGCCAGGGCTTCCGCACCGTGTGGATGATCGACCCGGGGGTGAAGGCGGACTCCGGCTACGCCGTCTTCCGGTCCGGCGCCGGCGGCTGGGTGAAGACGGCTTCAGGCGAGGATTTCCAGGGCGACGTGTGGCCGGGGGCCTGCGTCTTCCCCGACTTCACCCGCCCCTCCGTGCGGGCGTGGTGGGCGGGCCTCTACGGCCCCTTCCTGGCCCAGGGGGTGGATGGCGTGTGGAACGACATGAACGAGCCCGCGGTCTTCGGGACGCCGGACGGCACCATGCCCGAGGACAACCGCCATGCCGGCGGAGACGGCCTTCCCGCCGGCCCCCACCGCCAGTACCACAACCTCTACGGCAACCTCATGGCCCAGGCCACCCGGGAGGGCCTTCTGGCCGCGCGCCCCGGGCTGCGCCCCTTCGTGCTGAGCCGGGCCCAGTTCCTGGGGGGCCAGCGCCACGCCGCCACCTGGACGGGGGACAACACCTCCACGGAGCGGGACCTCCTGCAGTCCATCCCCATGACCTTGAACCTGGGCCTGTCGGGCCAGCCCTTCAACGGCCCGGACCTGGGCGGCTACGCCGGCAGGGCGACCGCCGACCTGTGGGCCCGGTGGAGCGCCGTGGGGGCCTTCTTCCCCTTCTGCCGCGGCCACGCCGCCAAGGGCCCCCAGGACAAGGAGCCCTGGGCCTTCGGCGAGTCCGCCGAGCGCACCGCGCGCATCGCCCTGCTGCGCCGCTACCGGCTCCTGCCCTACCTCTACACCTGCTTCGAGGAGGCCTCGCGCACGGGGGTCCCGGTCATGCGCCCGCTCTTCCTGGCCGACCCCGGCAACCCCGCCCTGCGCAGCGAGGAACGCGCCTTCATGATCGGGCCGGACCTGCTGGTGGTGCCCGCCTGGGCCCAGGACGCCCCGAAGCCCAGGGGCGCGTGGATCCCGCTGGCCCTGGTGGAGGGCGAGGCAGGGGACCCGCTCCAGGCCCGGCTCTTCCTGCGCGCCGGCGCCATCCTGCCCCTGGGGCCGGAGATCCTGACCACCCGCGACGCCCCCGAGGGGGCCACGACGCTGCTGGTGGCGCTCGACGCCCGGGGTCGCGCCACGGGCCGGATCTACGCCGACGCGGGCGACGGATTCTCGTACCGCACCGGCGACTTCCGCCTGGCCACCTACGAAGCCAGGCGGAAGGGAAGGGGCGTGGGCCTGAGGCTGGCCGTCGTGCGCGGCGGCCGCCCCCCCGCGGCCCGGCCGCCACGGGTGGTCCTGCTTCACTGAGGCCGGAAGGCCGCGATCACCGTGACCTCGGCCATCCCGCGGGCCCGGGCGGCCACGGGGGTGAAGCCCTTCGGGGGAAGGACGGGGGCGATGGTGCCGATGATCGCGTCGTTCACCAGGACGCTCAGCCCCGTGTCGGGGCCGATGGCGAACACGGCGCCCTGCCGCACCGCCATCCGGGTGGTGCCGATGGCCGGGATCCCGACCATCGCCGCCTGGTGAAGCAGCTGGGTGGCCTGGGGCGAACCGTCCCGGACCAGGGGGTCGCGGGGCAGGAGGACGACGTAGTCGGGCCTTCGCCCGTATTTGACCAGGTTGCAGGCCCGGCCGATCTGGTCGCGGCGGGTGAGGTCGATCACCGTGAGGATGGTGCCGTCGCCCGCCTCCCGGGCCAGGGCCAGGATCTCCGCCTGGGAGTGGCGGTAGTTGGCGACGACGCAGAGGTGCGCCTTCTCGGGCCAGGTGGCCCGGACGGCCTCCATGAGGGGGCCGAAGTCCGTGGCCTGGGCGGTCGCGGCAAGGAGGAAGGGAAGGACCAGCACGTTGGCGTTCATGGGAACCTCCGGACAAGGATGGTTGGTTGCAGGCGGACGAAAGATCCGTTGGCCCCGTCCCGGCGTCCACTGGAATCCGGCTGAACCTTTCCTGCACCGGACCTGTATCGGCGACTTCCCCTTGAAGGCGGCGGCGTTAAAATGGCTCCCCTGGAAATCCCCGGCATGTACCCACTCCCTCGGTCCACCCTCCGGCGCTTCCTTTTCGACGGCTTCGAGGCCGACGCAAGGACGGGTGAACTGCGGCGCAGCGGCGAGCGGGTCCCCCTCCAGGACGTGCCCTTCCGCTTCCTCGTGGCGGTGCTGGAGCGGCCGGGCGAACTGGTGACCCGCGAAGAGCTCCGGCAGCGGATCTGGCCCAGCGGCGTGAACCTCGATTTCGAAAGCGCCCTGGACACGGCCGCCCGGAAAGTGCGCCAGGCCCTCGGCGATACCGCCCGGCCCCACCTGTACCTGGAGACCCTGCCCGGCAAGGGCTACCGCTTCACCGGCAAGGTGGCGGCGGAGGCCGACCCGCCAGAGACCACCCTCCGCCAGCGTCTGGCGGTCACCCCGGGGATCCGCATCGAGGCCCGGCCGAAGCGCCGGCCCCGATGGCTCCTTCCCGCCGCCCTGGCCGCGGCGGCTTGCCTGCTCATGCTGAAGACCTGGGAACCGGCCCGCCCCGGGGGCCGGAGCCCCAGCCTGGTGGTCCTGCCCGCCAAGGTGCTCGGAAGCGCCGATTCCGCGTTCCTGGGCGACGGCATCCCCGACACGCTCTCCACCTACCTGGCGGGGGTCCGGGGCCTGGAAACCCGGATGCCCCCCAGCGGCTCCCAGGTCGCTGCCGTGCAGGGGGACCTGGGGCGGGTGGCGGCGGCCTACCAGGTGGAATACCTGGTGATTCCCACGGTGCTGGAGGAGGACGGGCACCTCCGGCTGGACCTGAAGCTGGCCGAGGCGGGAACCCGGAAGGTGCGGTGGGCCGGGCAGTTCGAGGGGACCCGCGCCACCTACAACGGGCTGCTGAGAGAGGCCGCCCAGGGTCTGGCCGGGTTCCTGAAGCCGGGCTGGGACGCCACGGGAGGCATGGGCCTGGCCGCCTTCCGCTCCGAGGTGGCACTGGCCCTGCGGGAGGGCAAGTACTTCCAGGCCCGCTACGACGCGACCGGCGAAGCCGCGAATTTCGACCGGGCCCTGGCCGCGTTCCGCAGGGCCCAGGCCCTGGAACCGGCCAGCGCGGTGCTGATGGCCGAGATCGGGGGCCTGTTCGGAACCCAGTTCTTCGATACCCGCGACCCCAAGGCCGCCGCCGAAGCGGCGCGCTGGACGGACCGGGCCCTGGCCCTGGACCCCCGGTGCGGACAGGCCTGGGGGGTGCGGGTCTGGATCGAGACCAACCGCACGAAAGTCGACCCGGAGGCCGCCCTGGAGGCCGTGTTCAAGGCGGTCAGGTTCGCGCCGGAAGACGCCCGGACCTATATCCAGCTTGGCTCCGTCGCGCCCACCGCCTCCTTCCAGGCGGCCTGCGGCCGCCGCGCCATGGCCCTGGACCCCCTGAACACCCTGGGCTACGCCTGGGACGCCATGTGCCTGGGCCAGCTGGGCCGGGAAGGGGAGGCCCTGGGGGTCCTGGACCGGGCGATCCCCCTGGAGGCCCGGCCCGGATTCTGCACCTGGCTCAGGTTCTGGTGCCTGTTCCGGGCGGGACGCACCGGGGAGGCGAAGGCGGCCTATACGGAGGCATCCTGGGCCGGAGCCTCCCGGCTCATGAAGCACCTGCTGGAGGAGGACCCGGCCGGGGGCAGGGACCTGGCCCGCAGGATGCTCGGCCGGTGGCAGCGCCGGGAGGCCGGCTCCATGGACCTGGCGAACCGCACCCTCTTCATCGCCCCCCTCCTGCTGAGGCTGGGCCTGACCGAGGAGGCCCAGGGGATCTTCTCCCGTTCCGCGGAGTCCGGCCTCGCGGCCGGCTACGACTGGCTCCTGGCGGCCCCCGAACTGGGACCCCTGCGGGGGGATCCCCGGTTCGACCGGACCCTCGAGGTTGCGCGCACCTACGCCCGGAGCTTCCTGGCCAAGGCCCAGGCGGCCCGGGCCCAGGGGGAGTTCCCCGCCCACCTGGAACCCGACCTGGCCGCGCTCGCGGAGCTCCTCGGGACGGCGGCGGAGGCCCCCCGGCCGAAAACTTCCGGCGCCAAAACTGCAGGAAGGGGTTAACCTGACCAGATGCCAGTTCTTTGGGTTTCCGATTTCGACCTGGACAAGCTCCAGTCCCTTCCTGAGGCGCTCCTGATGGCCATGGGCGCCATCGGCCAGGCCTCGGCCCGGGCCCATCTGGCCCAGACCCTCGTGCGCAGCCGCGTGGCTCCCCAGGCCGAGCCGTGGATCGCCAACCCCGCGGCCATGACGCCCATGCTCAGCCTCCTGCGGGAGGCGGGCCTCGCCCAGGAGGAGCACAAGGGCTTCTGGTCCGTGGCCGAGGCCGCCCGGGAGGCGGTGTGCCGCCGGGCCCACCGCAAGGGCCTGCTCAAGCCCCTCTCCGTGGCCGGGCAGTGCTCGTACGACGCCGGCAAGGTCCTCCTGGACACCCTCGGACGGGACCTGGCGGCGTTCCGCCTGGCCTTCCTGGAGGGGCGCACCGAGGACTGGCTGACGGCCCAGGAGAAGGTCCGCGCCGCCCACCGGGCCGCGCTGGCCTTCCGGGACCCCCTGGCCCTCATCTGCTCCCGCCCCTTCGACGCGGCCTGGTTCGAGGCCCTGCCTCCGGCCCAGCAGAGCCACGGCGCCTGGGCCCTCCTGCACGACCAGACCGTGCACCACCACGCCAACGAGCCCTTCCGGGCCTGGCTGGAGGCCCGGAGCCGCACCCGGCCCAGCCCCCTGGGACCCATGCTGGAGTACCTGGTCATGGAAGGGCGGGTGGAGGAGGCCCGGACCCTGCTGGACAAGCTCCAGCCCAAGCAGCGCGCCCTGGTCCCCATCGCCCTGCTGGAGGCCGCCATGAACCTCGTCCAGGGCCAGACCGCGGCCGCCGCCGGCGGCTTCGAGACCGTCCTGGCCGCGCTCGGCCAGGGCAGCCGGCGCAAGGCGGTCCACCTGCCCGGGCTCATGGACATCTTCTGCTTCCTGGCCTTCGTGGGACGGGGGGACGACACCGGCCTGCGCATGGCCGCCGAGCGGCTGGAGCTCCTGGGCCGGCGCCAGCCCGGGGATCCCCTCAGCACCGTGGCCGAGCCCCTGCAGCGGCTCCTCCTCCACCGCACCGGCCTGCCCCTGCGCGAGGAACTCCCGCCCCGGGTCCGCCCCGCGGGGGTCATGCGGTTCGTGGACGTGCTCTGCGGCTACCTGTGCGAGGCCCGGATCGCCCCGGCCGCGCTCGAAGGCGCCCAGCAGGAGCTGGCCGGCCTGCCCCTGGGCCTGTTCGCCCGCGAGCTGGAGGAGATGGGCCGCCGCAGCCGCGGCGCGCTCTCCACGGGACGCTTCCCCTTCCTGGACCTGGTGCAGCACAGCGAGAGCTGGGAGAAGGCCCTGGAGGACCTGCACGGCCTGGTCAAGCCCATGGCCAGCCAGCGCCCCGGGCGCCTGGCCTGGTGGGTGTGGCGCAACGCCGAAGGCAAGGCCCCCTTCATCATCGAGCCCCGGGAGCAGCGCCTGGACGCGCGCGGCCAGTGGACCCGCGGCAAGGCCATCTCCATGAAGCGGCTCAAGGAGGAGAGCCGCGCCTACGACTTCCTCCTGCCCCAGGACCAGGCCGTCATCGCCTGCGTGCGCGAGGGCTGGAAGGGCTTCGAACTCAACCTGGACGGGGCCCTGCAGGCCCTGGTGGGCCACCCCCTGGTGTTCTGGACCGAAGGCGAGGTGGACCAGGCCTCGCGGGTGGAGGTCGTGGCCGGCCAGCCCGAGCTGCGCGTGACCCGCAAGGGGCAGGTGCTGGAGCTGCGCCTGGAGCCGCCCCTCGAGGAGGGCGACGTGATGGTGGTGAACGACGGGCTCTTCCGGGTGCGGGTCATCACCGTGACGTCCGCCCACCGCAAGCTCGAGGGCATCGTGGGCCACGGCCTCCAGGTGCCCCTGGCCGCCGAGGCCCAGGTGCTCAAGGCCCTGCGCGCCGTGGCCCCCATGGTGACCATCCACTCCGACGTGGCCGTCAAGGACGAGGCCGCCCGCAAGGCCGGCATGGCCAAGGTGGACGGCGACCCCGGCATCCAGCTCCTGCTCATGCCCTTCCACCAGGGCCTCAAGGCCCAGCTGCGCGTGGAGCCCCTGAAGGGGGGCGGCTACTACCCCCCGGGCCAGGGCGGCTCCAACCTCATGGTCGAGCACCAGGGCGCCACCCGCCTGGTGGCGCGCGACCTCCAGGCCGAGACCGCGGCGGCCGAGGCCCTGCTGGAGGCCCTGCCCACCCTGCCCCTGGAGGAGGGGCGCTCGGAGTGGATGATCGACGATCCCGAAAGCTGCATGACCCTCCTGCTGGAGCTGGAGAACGCCAAGGGCCTGGCCGCGGTGCAGTGGCCCGAGGGCGGGCGCCTCAGCCCGCCCCGCACCATCGGCATGGACGCCATGAGCCTGCGCCTGAAGCGCCACGGCACCTGGTTCGACGCCGAGGGGGAGCTCAAGCTGGACGAGGGCCGCGTGGCCAGCCTCCAGGAGCTCCTGCAGGCCTCGGAGAAGCCCGGGGCCCGCTTCGTGAAGCTGGGCGACGGCCGCGTCTACGCCCTGGCCGAGACCTTCCGCCGGCGCCTGGACGACCTGCGCGCCCTGGGCGAGGTGCAGGGCGGCGCCCTGCGGCTGCCCGGCCTGGGCGCCCTGGCCCTGGAGGGCCTGGCCGGCGAGTTGGGCGAGTTCAAGGCCGACAAGGCCTGGACGGGGCTCCTGGAGCGGCTCCACGGGGCCATGGGCCTGGAGCCCGCGGTCCCCGGGGGCCTCCAGGCCGAGCTCCGCCCCTACCAGACCGAAGGCTGTCACTGGATGCTGCGCCTGGCCGAGGCGGGCCTGGGGGCCTGCCTCGCCGACGACATGGGCCTGGGCAAGACCGTCCAGACCCTGGCCATGCTCCTCGCCCGGGCCGGGGCCGGCCCCGGCCTGGTCGTCGCCCCCACCAGCGTCTGCTCCAACTGGGAGGCCGAGGCGCAGAAGTTCGCGCCCCAGCTCAACGTGAAGCGCTTCGGGGAAGGGGACCGGGAGGCCTCCCTCAAGGGCGCCGGCCCCTACGACCTCTTCATCTGCACCTACGGCCTGCTCTCGCTCGAGGCCGAGCGGCTCCAGCGCATCCCCTGGGCCACCGCCGTGCTGGACGAGGGCCAGAACATCAAGAACGCCTTCACCAAGCGCAGCCAGGCCGTCATGGACCTCCAGGCCGGCTTCCGGGTGCTCCTGTCGGGCACGCCCGTGGAGAACCACCTGGCCGAGCTGTGGAACCTCTTCAACTTCCTCAACCCCGGCCTGCTGGGGTCCCTGGACCAGTTCCGCAAGCGGTTCCAGGAGCCCATCGAGCGGGACCAGGACGCCGAGGCGGTCTCGCGCCTGCGGCGCATCGTCAGCCCCTTCCTCCTGCGCCGCACCAAGGCCCAGGTGCTCACGGAGCTGCCGGCCCGCACCGAGATCGTGCTGGCCCTGGAGCCGTCGGAGGCCGAGATGGCCTTCCTGGAGGCCCTGCGCCGCCAGAGCCTGGAGGCCCTGGACGGAACCCCCGGCCAGACCATGCAGGTGCTGGCCTCCCTCATGCGCCTGCGCCGCGCCTGCTGCAACGTGTCCCTGGTGCAGGACAACGCCGACATCCCCTCCTCCAAGCTGGAGGCCTTCCTGGACCTGGTGGACGAGCTGCGCGAGAACGGCCACCGGGCCCTGGTCTTCAGCCAGTTCGTGGACCACCTGGGCCTGCTGCGCGCGGCCCTGGACGCCCGCGGCGTCAGCTACCAGTACCTGGACGGCTCCACCCCCGCCAAGAAGCGCAGCGCCGCCGTCAAGGCCTTCCAGGCCGGGGAGGGGGAGCTCTTCCTCATCAGCCTCAAGGCCGGCGGCACCGGGCTCAACCTCACGGGCGCCGACTACGTCATCCACATGGACCCCTGGTGGAACCCCGCCGTGGAGGACCAGGCCTCGGACCGCGCCCACCGCATCGGCCAGACCCGGCCCGTGACGGTGTACCGCCTCGTCCTCAAGGGCACCGTGGAGGAGAAGATCCTCAGGCTCCACGAACAGAAGCGGCAGCTCGCCGAGGACCTCCTCAGCGGCACCGCCGTCGCCGCCCAGCTCGACGCCGCCGCGCTGCTGGCCCTCCTGAAGGACGCCTGATGACCCACGAGCCCGTGAAGATCGGCGACGTCGCCTACCTGCGCATCGTTTCCGTCAAGGACGCCGGGGCCTTCCTGGCCTGGGGCCAGCCCAGGGACCTCCTCCTGCCCTGGAGCGAGGTGAAGTTCGAGCAGAAGCGCCGCATCGCCGAGGGGCGCAGGATCATGGTCTGCGTGTTCGAGGCCGACGACGGCCGGGTGGCGGCCTCGGCGCGCCTGGACGACTTCCTCCGGGACGAGGCCGAGGGCTACCGCGCCGGCGACAAGGTCACCGTCCTGGTGGACGAGCCCACCGACCTGGGCCTGCGGGTCATCGTGGACCACCGCTACTACGGCCTCGTGCACACGTCCGACCTCTTCGGAAGCCTGCCCCGGGGGCACCGGCAGGACGGCTGGGTCAAGGCCCTGCGCCCCGACGGCAAGCTCGACATCGCCCTTGCCGCCCCCGGCTACGCCAAGGTGGAGTCCGCCGCCGAGAAGGTCCTGGCCGTGCTGGCCCGCAAGGGCGGCCACCTGAAGGTGGGCGACAGGACCCCTCCCGAGGAGATCTACGCCCTGTTCGGCATCAGCAAGAAGGTCTTCAAGCAGACCCTGGGCGCCCTGTACAAGGGCCGGAAGATCACCATGGACGACGCGGGAATCCACCTGGCGGAGTAGCCGCGGCCGTCGATCCTGATATCGTGGTGCACCCGCCGAGGAGTCCCGCCATGCCGCTGACCACGGACGTGCTCATCCAGGAACTGGCCTTCGACACCGTCCCCACCGGCGGCACGCCGGCCCTGGCCCTCAAGGTCCAGCGCCTCACCGCGACCCTGGGCGACCCCTGGCTCGAGAAGATGTGCCGCCTGGGCCTTGCCGCCGCGGCCGGCAAGTCGCCGGTGGGCATCTCCTACGTAGCCTCCCGCTTCCTTCCCGACGGCGCAGAGCTGACCTTCAAGGCCGGGGAGGGGTTCATGAGCCTGAGCCCCACGCTCCGCCTGGAGGTGGCCGGGGAGGGCGCGGGGCAGGTGCGGATCAAGGTGGCCGAGATCCGTTCCGCCATGCCCGTGGAGAAGATCGTCGGCCCCTTCCTGGACAAGCTGATCGACAGCCTCTGCGCCCGCCCCGGCGTGCAGCGCCACCCCACGGAGCCCAGGGCCGTCCTGGTGTCGATGAATACGATGCTGCAGGCGCGGGGGCTGACGTTCAGCGAGGATGCCCTGTGGATGGTCAGCGGCCAGCCGGGGGAGTTGACCATTCAGCTCCAGTCCAAGGATCTGCCGCCCAGCTAGACATCATGTTCATCCTTCTTCATCGGCGTTCCTCCACGTTCCCTTCCTTGGAGCCGGGGCTTTCGGCGCGAGGGTCCATTGGCGTGGAGCGCCGCGGCTCCCTGCCCCCAAGAAGGGAACGGGGAGGAACGCCGATGGACTGGATAGAGGGGGATGGGGGAAGGCTGGTCAGACCCTGGACCCGATCACGACGAATGCCATACCAAAAAACCTAATCCCTGTGCACCGTGTCGGGATGGAACCCGGGCAGGCAAACCGCCACGTACTCCGCCCCCCCCGCCCCCGGCGCGCTGTAGCGCACCCACTGCCCCGCCCGGGTGATCACGGCCTGATTGGCCTGCACCTCGGTCACGCCCTCCCGGGTCTCCACCCGCAGGGTCCCGGCCAGCACCAGGGTGTACTCGTCGAACTCCGGCGTCTGCCCCGGCTCCATCCAGCCTTCGGAGGCCTTCATGCGGGCGATGCTCACCTCCGGGGTGCCCGAGGCCACGTTGCCCACGAACTCCTCGATGAGCTTGGGTTTGTTGCCCTCGGGGCGGAGGACGAAAGGCTGCGTGACGAGCTGGACCATGGGCTTCCTTTCAGGGGGCTTCGGGCAGGTCGACCAGGGCCTTCAGGCCGGCGCGCAGGCCCGGCGCGGGATCGCGCACCAGGAGCTTGAGCCGCATGAGGCCCGAGGCGTCCGGGCAGGGGGAGACCAGGACCACCTCGGCCTGCAGGGCGGTCATGCCCTCCGGGATGGACACGTGGACGGTGAGTTTCTGGCCGGGAACCAGGCGGGCGACCTTGTCGGGCCTGGCGGTGCAGAGGATGGTGGCCTTGCTCAGGTCCAGGATGCGGAACACCACCTGGGAGGCGCCCACGGCCTCGCCCAGCTCGCGGGTGCGCTCGACCACGAGGCCGTCGATGGGGGCGAGGATGGTGCGCAGGCGGACCTGCTCGGCGGCGGTCTCGAAATTGAGCCGCGCCAGCTCCAGGTCGATGCGGGACTCCATGGCCCTGGCCTCCGGGATCACCCGGTTGTCGAACAGGCTCCGGGCCCCCTTGGCCTCGTATTCGCGGCGGTCCAGCAGGGCCTTGGACCGCTTCATCTCCAGCTCCTCCAGCCGCGCATACAGCTGGGCCAGGGGCTGCCCCGCCTTGACGGTGTCCCCCTCGGCCGCCTTCAGGTCCACGACGTGGCTGGAGACGTGGGCGCTCACCTCCACCTTGCGGTAGGGCTGCACCGTGCCTTCCAGGGTCGGGGCCGCCGGGACCGGCAGGGCGAGGAGGAGGCAGAGAAGGGCGAAGCGGTGCATGGTGATCCCGGGATGACGTACCTCCAGGATAACCGCAGCTCCCGTAATTCTTCTGGATGTCGGTCCGGGCCGGCCCCTTCACCTCGGCGTAATCCGTTGGCGCGCAAGGGCGGACTTCAGAGCCGGAAGGCCTCCACCGAGGCCCGGAGGGTTTCGGCCAGCCGGGCCAGGTCCGTGGAGGCCTTGCGGATCTCCCCCACGCCCCGGGCGGTCTCCATGGTGGCGGTGGTGACGATGGCGATGCTCCGCGCCACCCCGTCCACGTCGTCCGCGGCGCGCCCGCTGGTGGCGGCCATGCCCGTGGTGCGGTCCGCCAGGTCCGCCATGTTCCGGGAGATGGTCCGCACCCCCAGGACGGCGTCCTGGACGTTGCGGCTCACCTCCTGGCCCCCGGTGGCGATCTCCCGCAGGTTGCGGCTGACGGTGTGGGTCCCGGCGGCGGCGACCTTGACGTTTCGGGAGACCTCCCCGGCGTTCTGCGCGGCCTCGGCGACTTTGGTGGAGATCCCGCCCGTGGTGCGGGTCTGCTCCTCAACCTCGACGGCGATGCCGGCGGAGATGGCGTTGATCTCGTCGATCACCGACACGATCCCCCCGATGGCCGCAACGGCCTGGCCCGTGCTCTCCTGGATCTCGGCCACGCGGGAGCGGATCTCCTCGGTGGCCGACGCGGTCTGCTTGGCGAGCTCCTTCACCTCGCCGGCCACCACGGCGAAGCCCTTGCCGGCATCGCCCGCGCTGGCGGCCTCGATGGTGGCGTTGAGGGCCAGGAGGTTGGTCTGGGCGGCGATGCCCTTGATGAGGTCCACCACCTTGCCCACCTCCTGGGCGCTGCGGCCCAGGTGGTCCATGATCCGCGCCGTGTCCCCGGCGGTGCGGGAGGCCCCGACGGCCACCGTGGCGGCCTTGCCGGCGCTTCGGGACACCTCCCGCAGGCTGGCGTCCATCTCCCGGATGGCCGCGGCCACCGAGTCCACGGCCCCCGTCATGGCCCCGGTGGAATCGGAGATCACGGCCATGCTGGACGACATCTGCTCCATGGATCCGCCCACCATGTCCAGGCTCACGCTCATCTCCTCCACCGCGGCCCCCGCGGTCTGGAGGCGCCCGTTGACCTGCTCGGACTCCGCCGCCACGGTGGCGCACTGGGCGTTGGTCTCGCCCACGCCCGCGGCCAGGTCCCGCACCTTGGCGTTGGCGCCCTGGGTGCCGGTCGAAGCCTGCTCGGCCTGCTTCAGGAGGCGCTCCGCGGTGCCGGCGATGACCGCGACGCTGGAGGAGAGCTCCTCCGACGCCGCGGCCAGGGTGTTGGAGGCCGAGCGGATCCCCGCCAGGGTCCGCCCCAGGCCCGCCACGGAGTTGTTCATGGCGTCGCCCAGCTCCTTGAAGTCGCCCCGGTAGTCCCCCGCGATGCGTTGGGTGAGGTCGCCCCGCTCCAGGGCCCCCACCACCCGGATCACCTCCCGGATGGGGGTGACCACGGCGTCGAGGGTGGCGTTGAACCCCGCCAGCAGCTCGCCGTAGGCGCCCATGGCGCCGTCCGTGCCGGCCCGGGCGCCCAGGTCCCCCTCGCGGGCCGAGCCGATGACGGCCCGGGTCTGGCGCAGCATGCCGTCCAGGGCGTCGATGCACCGGTTGAGGTTCGTCTTGATGGTGTTGAAGTCGCCGCGGTAGTCGGCGGTGATGCGCGGAGGGATGTCGCCCCGGGAGATGCGGTCCACGCAGTCCGCGGCCACGGTGAGCGGCCCGATGACGGCGTCGAGCGTGTCGTTGACGCCCTGGACGACCCTGCGGTAGTCGCCCTGGTGCCTGGAGGCGTCGGCGCGGGTGGCCAGCTGGCCCTCCACCGCCGCCCGGCTCAGCATGGCCGCATCGGCCACCAGGGCCTCCACGGCCCCGATGCACTGGTTGAGGTTGTTCTTGATCTCGTTGAAGTCGCCGCGGTAGTCGGCGGTGATGCGCGGGGGGAGGTCGCCCTTGGAGAGGCGGTCCACGTAGCCCGCGGCCACGTTGAGGGGGCCGATGACGGCGTCCAGGGTGTCGTTGACGCCCTGCACGATGCGCCGGAAGTCCCCCTGGTGCCGGGAGGCGTCGGCGCGGGTGGCCAATTGGCCCTCCACCGCCGCGCGGCTCAGCATGGCCGCGTCGGCCACCAGGGCCCCCACGGCGTCGATGCACCGGTTGAGGCTGTTCTTGATCTCGTTGAAGTCGCCGTAGTAGGTCCCGGTGATCCGGCCCGGGACGTCCCCCTTGGAGATGCGGTCCACGTGGTCCGCGGCCACGCGGAGGGGGCCGATGACGGCGTCCAGGGTGTCGTTGACGCCCTGCACGATGCGGCGGAAGTCCCCCTGATGACGGGAGGCGTCGGCGCGGGTGGCCAGCCGGCCCTCCACCGCTGCGCCGCTCAGCATGGCCGCGTCGGCCACCAGGGCGCCCACGGCGCCGATGCACCGGTTGAGGCTGGCCTTGATCTCGTTGAAGTCCCCCCGGTACTCGGCTTCGATCCTCGGTGGGAGGTCGCCCCTGGAGATCCGGTCCACGTGGTCCGCGGCCATCCGGAGCGGGCCGATGACCGCGTCGAGGGTGTCGTTGACGCCCTGGACGATGCGCCGGAAATCGCCCTGGTGCCTGGAGGCGTCGGCGCGGGTGGCCAGCTGGCCCTCCACCGCCGCCCGGCTCAGCATCCCCGCGTCGGCCACCAGGGCGCCCACGGCGTCGATGCACTGGTTGAGGTTGTTCTTCAGCTCGTTGAAGTCGCCCCGGTAGTCGGCGGTGATGCGCGGGGGGAGGTCGCCCTTGGAGATGCGGTCCACGTGCCCTGCGGCCTCGCTGAGCGGCCCGATGACGGCGTCGAGGGTGTCGTTGACGCCCTGGACGATGCGCCGGAAATCGCCCTGGTGCCGGGACGCGTCGGCGCGGGTGGCCAGCTGGCCCTCCACCGCCGCGCGGCTCAGCATGCCCGCGTCGGCCACCAGGGCCCCCACGGCGTCGATGCACCGGTTGAGGTTGTTCTTCAGCCCGTTGAAGTCGCCGGGGTAGTCGGCGGTGATGCGCGGGGGAAGATCGCCCTTGGAGATGCGGTCCACGTGGTCGGCGGCGGCGTTGAGCGGCCCGATGACGGCGTCGAGGGTGTCGTTGACGCCCTGGACGATCCTGCGGAAGTCCCCCTGGTGCTTGGACGCGTCGGCGCGGGTGGCCAGCTTGCCCTCCACCCCGGCCCGGCTCAGCATGCCCGCGTCGGCCACCAGCGCGTTGACGGCCCCGGTGCAGCGGTTGAGGTTGTCCCGGATCTCGTTGAACTCGCCATAGTAGGTTTCCGTGATGCGGCCGGGGATGTCCCCGGCGGAGATGCGCCCCAGGGAGGCCGAGCACACCTGGAGGGGCCGGATGATCCCCCTGGCCAGGGTCACCGCCAGGAACACGGACAGGCCCAGCGCCAGCGCCATCACCAGGGCCGCACGCGCCATGCCGCGCCGGGCATGGTCCAGGCTGGCCTGCACCATGGCCCGCAGATCGGCGCCCATGCGGGCCTCCACCGCCTTCAGGGCGTCGATGCGGGCCGTGGCGAGCCGGAACCACTGGGCCGAATCCGCCCCGAAGCCGCCCTGCCCGCCCCGGTCGAAGGCCACCGCCCGGAACCCGTCCACGCCCGCGGCGAAGGGCCCCTTCAGCTCCCTGTCGAGGAAGGCCGCCTGGGCGGGGGCCGCCAGGCTCCGGAAGGTCTGGACGCCGGCCTCCTGCTGGCCCACCAGGGAGCAGAAGCGCCGGAACAGGCCCTCCTGGAAGCGGTCGGCGGTGAAGGCCGTGTTGAGTGTGGCCCGCTCGATGCCCGACTGCTCCTTCACGCGCATCACCTGGAGGTAGGCCTGGGAGGTCGAGAAGAGCCCGAGATCCCGCGTGTTCCGGGGGATCTCCTCCACCACCTCCAGAAGGCCGCCGATGAGTCCTGAATAATTGGCCACGTGTTGGGGCGGTGCCACCGCCAAGGCGTCCGCCGACTGCCGCCAGCCTGTCAGCTTGTCCAGGCTCCCGTCCGCCCTGCGCACCTTGGCAAGGACGCCCGGCGCCTGGGCCCCCAGGTCCAGGCCCGAAAGGGTCCCCCGGAGGTCCGAGATGCGCAGGTCCGCCTGCTTTCGCGCCGCCGCCTTCTCGTCCACGAACCGCTTCCCGCCGCTGCTCAGATATCCGGCCGTGGCGCCGCGTTCCTTCTGGAGCTCGTGGACCACGTCGCCCACCCGGACGCACACCTCCGCGAGGGCCATGGCCGCCCGGGACTCCCGGTAGGCCTTCAGGCTCCCCAGGGCATCGGCCACGCAGTAGATGGCGAGGAAGGCCACCGGGATCGCCACCATGGCGGCGAGCCGCCCCCGGATCGTGCCCCGAACGTCGATGGACATGGCTGCCTCCGCTGCCGCGCCGTGAGGCGGGCAGAGGAATTTTCGGCACGGATGCCCTGCCCATGAGTTTCCGAGGAAATTAATATTCCGGGCCCTTGACACCTACGAATAGGTTCGTATCTTTGCTTCATCACCCCGGAGTCTCCATGAGCCCCGATCCCATCCGTCCCTCGGACGGCGAGCTCGCCATCCTGAGCGTCCTCTGGCGCCGGGGCCCCTCCACCGTGCGGGACGTGCACACGGAACTGGCCCGGGAACGCGACCTGGGCTACACCACCGTCCTGAAGCTCATGCAGATCATGGCGGACAAGGGCCTGGTCACGAGGGACGCCTCGGCCATGACCCACGTCTACCGCGCGGCCCGGGACCAGGAGCCCACCCAGGCCTTCCTGGTGCAGGACCTGGTCCGCCGGGCCTTCGGAGGCAGCGCCAAGGACCTCATGGTCCGGGCCCTGGAGTCCCAGGCGGCGTCTCCGGAGGAGTGGGAGGAGATCCAGCGGATGCTGGACAAGGCCCGCCGGAAGGCGGAGGCGCCATGAGCACCGCCGCCCTCGCCCCGTGGCTCCAGGCCTTCGCCTGGGGGCTGGTGCACTTCCTCTGGGAGGGCGCCCTCATCGGGTGCGCCGCCTTCCTGGCGCTGCGCTTCGCGCACCGTCCCCAGACCCGGTACCTGGTGGGCTGCCTGGGCCTCCTGGCCATGGTCCTGGCCTTCCTGGCCACCGTCGCCGCGGCGCGGCCGGAGGCCCTGGCCATCGAGCCGGCGGCGACGTTCTCCGGGGTCGTCACCGTGCTGCCACCGGATCTCCGGGAGCAGCTCCATGCGCGGCTGCCGTGGATCCTCCTGGCCTGGTCCGCCGGCAGCGGTGCCCTGGCCCTGAGGCTGGGGGCGGGTCTCCTTTGGCTCTACGGGCCCTGCCTGCAAGGAGCCCGCCCCGCGCCCGCCGCCCTCGAGGCCAGCCTGGAGCGCCTCCGCGAGGCCTTCCGTCACGCCCGCCCCGTGCGGCTGGTGGTCTCCGACCTCGTGGACTCGCCCCTGGTGGTGGGCTTCTGGCGGGCCGTCATCCTCGTGCCCGCCGCCGCCCTCCTGGCCCTGCCGGAGGCCTCCCTGGAGGCCGTCCTCGCCCACGAACTCGCCCACATCACGCGCCGGGATTTCCTCGTGAACTTCCTCCAGAACGTCGCGGAGGTCGTCTTCTTCTACCACCCCGCCGTGTGGTGGCTCTCCCGCGAGATCCGCGCGGAGCGGGAGCACTGCTGCGACGACGCCGCCGCGGCCCACTGCGGCGGGGGCCTGCGCTTCGCCCAGGCCCTGGCGGACCTGGAGGCCCTGCGCCACGGCCCACCCACCCAGCTGGCCCCCTCGGGCCACGGAGGCTCCCTCATGCACCGCATCAAACGCCTGCTCATTCCGATGCTTCCCACCCAGACCCTCACCCGCCCCGGGCTCCTCGCCCTGGCCGCCGTCACCGTCCTCGCCAACGGCGTCCACTGGACGCCCCTCGTGGCCGCGCCTCCGGAACCGCCCCTGAAGCCCGCCGTGGTTTCGCTCCAGGCCGCGCCCGCGGCCCCCGCCCAGGCCGAGCCCACCCGTGCCGCCCTCTACCAGCTGCCGCTGGAGGACCCGCCCGACGCCGCGGCGCGGTCCTCCGCGACCCCCCTCCCCGCCCCCCTCCCGGTGCCCGATGGTCCCGTCCCGGCCCCCGCTCCCCGCCCCGGGGCCGCCCTTGGCCAGGCCCCGAGAATCTGGCGGTTCCATGGGATGATCCCGGCCTTCGATTCTGCCAGGTTCTTCAGGGGCGTCGCCGACATCTCCGGGGGGGGGGCGGCGTCATTCGAGATCCCGCCCCACTCCCGGCTCACGCTCACGATCCGGCCGGATGGCGACGAACCCTTCAGGGGCTACAAGCTTCGGGTGGGACGGAAGGGCCACCCGGAGGAGAACGAGCTCCGCTGGCTCGAGAACACTTCCGACCAGACCCAGTACGTGGACGTGCGCGTATGTCCGCCCCTGATCGAGAGGTTCCATAGCGCTTTCATGGCCATGCCCGGGGGGCCCTTCATCCTGGAGGTGGAGCGGAGTTGGGATCCGGCCGCCCAGGATCCCAGGGCGAAGGCGGTGCCCTTCACCCAGGCGGCCATCAAGGCGCTGCCCCTGGTCAAGCTCGGTTCCATGAAGGTGTGGTACCACCCGCGCAGCCTGGACTACCCCCCCGCGGCCCAGGCCGCCCGGATCGAGGGCCTGGTCCGGCTGGAACTGGTGGTGGACCGGGAGGGCTGGCCGGTCCAGGTGACGGCCAAGGATGGGCCGGCCGGGCTCCGTGCCGCCGCCGAGGACTACGGCTGGCGCTTCTGCTTTTCCTCGCCGCCGGCCCGGATGAAGTACAAGGCCGTGCGGGTGGAGCTGGACGTGGACTTCCGCCTGGACCAGGCCGCCCCCTCCAGCCTGGACTCCCCGGCACCGCACTCCCCCTTCCGGTTCAATGGCGTGTTCATTCCGGCCCACGCGGCCATGGCCACCATCCAGGGCAACGCCAGCCGGAACCGGTTCTTCTCCTTCGAGATCCCGGCCAACGCCCGCCTCGGCCTGGACGTGAAGGCCGCCGGCGAGATCCCCCGGTCCAAGTACCGCCTGGAGGTGGTGCGCCAGGACGGACCGCGCGGCTTCAACGAGCGCGCCTTCAACAATACGTCCGGCCACGCCGTCATCGTCGACGTGGAGGTCCTGCCCAGCCGGAAGGCCAACGACGGACCCGGCCTGTCCCAGGACGCCATCGAGGCGGGCCCCTTCACGCTCCAGGTGACCCGCACCTGGGATCCCGCCGCCCAGGATCCCCGCGCCAAGGCCGCGCCCTTCCCGAAGGGCGGCCTGGAGGCGCTCCCCGAGGTGCCCATGGCCGATCTCCAGGTGGCCTACCGCCCCGAGAAACCCACCTATCCGCCGGAGGCGCTGGCCGCCAAGGCCGAGGCCGCCGTGAGGCTGCGGGTGGCGGTGGGCAGGGACGGCATCCCCCTCCACGTGGAGAGCGAGGGCGGCGCCCCGGAATTCCGGGCGGCCGCGGAGGCCTTCGCCTGGCGGTGGGTGTTCTTCCCGCCCACCATCGGGAAGGAGAACCGGGCCGTGCGGGTCTCCTTCGGCGTCAATTTCAAGCTCAATTAAAACAATAAATATTATCAACGGCTTGACATCCCGGCCGGCCGGTCCACAATTGCTACCATGGTATCGATACCATGGTAGCAATTGATATGGAGGCGGCATGGCCTACGGATACAAGATCGGGAGCCTCCCCCTCACAACCGTCCAGCGCCTCCCCAGCTACCTGCGCGTGGTGCGCGAGATGCGCCGCCTGGGTCGCGAAGTGGTGTCCAGCGCGCGCCTGGGCGAGCTGCTCGGCCTGGAGGCCGTGCAGGTGCGCAAGGACTTCGGCTTCATCGGCATCTCCGGGCTGCCCAAGATGGGCTACCAGGTGGAGGAGCTGGTGCTGGCCATCGAGCACTGCCTGAACTGGAACCAGGTGCGGGACGCGGTGCTGGTGGGCGTGGGCCACCTGGGCATGGCGCTCCTGGGCTACGAGGGCTTCCGGGCCCACGGGCTGGACATCTGCGCCGCCTTCGACATCGACCCCGCCCTGGCGGGGCTGGTGGTGAACAGCACCCCCGTGTGGCACATGGACCGGCTGGAGCCCGAGCTGCGCCGGCTCGGCGCGCGCATGGCCATCCTCACCGTCTCCCCCGACGCCGCCCAGGAGGTGGCCCTGCGCCTGGCCCGGGCCGGCGTCGAGGGCATCTGGAACTTCACCGGCTGTCCCCTGGACCTGCCCCCGGGCGTCATCGTCCAGGACCAGGACATCGCCATCGGCCTCGCCGTGCTCTCCGCCAAACTCTCCTCCCGGACCTAGGTCCGCCTCACGAAAGGGCATCCCATGCCTGATGCCGAAGGCCTGCCCACCCTCACCATCTGCCTCGGCAGCTCCTGCTTCACCCGGGGCAACGACGAGACGCTGCCCCGCCTCCAGGCCTTCCTGAAGCGCAAGGGCCTGGAGGACCGCGTGGCCCTCAAGGGCGCCCGGTGCGAGGGCCGGTGCCAGCACGGCCCGAACCTGCGCCTGGGGGACACGTTCCTGGATCCGGCCACCTGCCTGGAGGACCTGGGGAAGGCGCTGTGAGGCCCGGCCCGGTCTACTCCGAGCAGGCCCAGTGCCAGGACTGCTACAAGTGCGTGCGGGCCTGTCCCGTGAAGGCCATCCGGGTCAGCGCCGCCCACGCCACGGTCATGCCCGAGCGGTGCCTGGCCTGCGGGGCCTGCGTCTCGGCCTGCCCCAGCGGGGCCAAGCGGGTGCGGGACGACCTGCCCCTGGTGGAGGCGCTGCTGCGGGGGGACCGGCCCGTGGTGGTGTCCCTGGCGCCCTCCTACGTCGGCGAATTCCCGGGCGGTCCCGGGCGGATCATCGCGGCCCTCAAGCGCCTGGGCTTCGCGGGGGTGAGCGAGACCGCGCTGGGGGCCCAGGAGGTGTCGGCGCGCCTGGCGCGGGACCTGGACGCCCACACCGGCAGGATCTGGATATCGACCGCGTGCCCCGTGGCCGTGGACTATGTGCGCACGTACCTGCCGGAGCGCATCGCCGACCTGACGCCCCTGGACTCGCCGCTGCTGGCCCACGTGCGGCTCCTGCGGGCGGAGCTGGGGGACATGCCGGTGGTCTTCATCGGCCCCTGCATCGCCAAGAAGCTGGAGGTGGAGGACGCTCCCACCCTGGCCGCCGCCCTCACCTTCGAGGACCTGCGGGCCTGGCTGGCCCGGGAAGGCATCGACCCCCTGGACCTGGAGCCCGGAGGCGCCTTCCTCCTGGGCTCGGCCGCCGAAGGGGCCCTCTACCCCATCGAGGGGGGCATGGCCCGGGCCACGGCCCTCAGCATGGCCACCCGCGGCACCCGCTTCGTCACCCTCAGCGGCCTGGGCCCCATCCGGGAGGCGCTGGCGGACCTGCCCGCGCCCCGGGGCAACCTCTTCCTGGAGCTGCTGGCCTGCGCCGGCGGCTGCGTGAACGGTCCGGCCGCGCGGCGCTCCCCCGTGGCGGCCCGCATGGCGGTGCTGGACGGGGCCGCCGAAGCCGCCGGCGCCTACCCGCGGGAACCCGGCGTCCCCCTGGCCCGGGCCTTCGCCCCCCGCGTGCCCCCCGGAGACCCGGTCCCCGAGGGCCAGTTGGAGGCCGCCCTGCGCCGCCTGGGCAAGGCGGGCCCCGGGGACGAGCTGAACTGCGGAGCCTGCGGGTACGACACCTGCCGGGACCTGGCCGGCGCCATCCTGGGAGGCCGGGCGGAAACCCGCATGTGCGTTTCCAACCTGCGCCGCCTGGCCGAGAAGAAGGCCAACGCCCTGCTGCGCACCCTCCCCTTCGGGGTGGTGATCGTGGACGAGGAGCTGCGCATCATCGAGAGCAACGACCAGTTCGTGCGCCTCCTGGGCGCGGAGGCGGAGCTGGTGGCCGAGACCCAGCCGGGCCTGTGCGGCGCCCGGATCGACAAGCTCGTGGACTTCGGCGCCCGCTTCCGGGAGGTGCTGGATGGCGGCGACGAGCTGATCCGCCAGAACCTCGCCAGCGCCGGCGGGACGCTGAGCGCCACCATCTTCACGGTGGAGCCGGGACGGGTGGTGGGGGCCCTCCTCCTGGACGTCACGGAGACCGAGGCCCGGCAGAAGGAGATGGTGGGCAAGGCCGAGGAGGTCATCCACAACATGCTGGCCAACGCCCAGGAGATCGCCTTCAGCCTGGGGCGCAATGCGGCGCGCAGCGAGGGGATCCTCAACTCGATCATCGCCGAGTTCCGGGGGCCCCATGGAGCCTGAGGCCCGCTTCATCGAGGTGGACCACTTCGGGCTCCCCTGCGGCGGCGAGCACCTGTCGGGCGACCTGTTCCACTCCCGCAGCCTGGAGGACGGCCACCGGGTGGTGTCGGTGCTGGCCGACGGCCTCAGCAGCGGCGTGGAGGCCGCGGTGCTGGCCTCGGTGACGGCCTCCATGGCCCTGGAGTACGTGGAGTGGAACATCGACACCGCCCAGGCCGCCGCCATCCTCATGGACTCCCTGCCGGTGGACCCCGTGCGCCGCATCAGCTACTCCACCTTCACCATCGTGGACGCGCGCCGGGACGGGCGCACCCGGGTCTTCGAGCACGGCAACCCGCCCATCATGCTCATCCGCGACGGAGCCCTGGTGCCCCTGGAACGCACCGTCCTGGCCCAGCCCCGGTGGGGGAACCGGCGCCTGCGCGTGAGCGAGTTCCAGAGCAGCGTGGGCGACCGCATCGTGCTCTGCTCGGACGGGGTGACCCAGTCCGGCATGGGCACCCCGGCCCACCCCCTGGGCTGGGGGGAGCCGGAGGCCGCCGCCTTCGCCCTGGGCAGGCTGGCCCGCACCCCGGACCTCTCCAGCCGGCGCCTGGCGGAACTCCTGGTGGACCGGGCCCTGTGGAACGACGGCGGCGCGGCCGGAGACGACGTCACCTGCGGCATCATCCACCTTCGCCGGCCCCGGGTGCTCCAGGTGCTCACGGGGCCCCCCTTCGATCGGGCCCGGGACCGGGACTTCGCGGCCCTGGTGGACGCCCCCGGTTCGCGCAAGGTGGTGTGCGGCGGCACCACCTCCAACATCCTGGCCCGGGAGCTGAACCGGGAGGTGGAGATGGACCTCTCCCTCCACGACCGGGAGGTGCCCGCCCCCTCCGCCATGGCCGGCGTGGAACTGGTCACCGAAGGCTGCCTGACCCTCGCCAAGGTCTCCGAATACCTGGAGGCCGGCGCCTGCCCGCGGCGCAACGCCGCCTCGCGCCTGGTGGAGCTCCTCCTGGAATCGGACGTCATCCACTTCCAGGTGGGCACCGCCGTGAACGAGGCCCACCAGGACCCGGCCCTGCCCGTGGAGCTCGACATCCGCCGCAACGTCATCAGGCGCGTCGCCGCGCTCCTGGAGACCCGGCACCTGAAGAAGACGCGGGTCTCCTACTACTGAATCAGGGGGCTCACAGGAGCTGGCTCAGCAGGGTGAGGGCAGGCACCACAAGGGGCCCGCGGGCCGCGAAGCAGTCCGCATCCACGTAGGGCAGGCCGAGGACGGCCTGGAAGGCATGCGGTGCCGCGGTCTGCTCCTGGAAATGGGCCAGGGCCGGCGACAGGCGGGTCTCGCTCTTCTTGACCTCCACCAGGAACCAGGGCTTCTGGTCCCGGATGACCAGCAGGTCCACCTCCCGTTTCTGCTTGTCCCGGAGGTAGCGAAGTTCGAATTCGCCCAGGCCCAGGTCGGTCCAGCCTTCCACCGCCTTCAGCAGATGGCAGGCCACCAGCGTCTCGGCCCGGGCCCCGTCGTCGGTGATGCCGCTCCAGTCCCGCAGGAACCACTTGGGCTCCTTGCGCAGGGACTTGGCGACATTCGTGAACCAGGGCCGGACCAGGAACCCGAAGTGCAGCCGGGCCAGGAGGTCCACCCAGCGACGAACCGTCTCAGGAGCCACGCCCAGTTCCGCCGCCAGATTGGCATGGACGAGCTGCTGGCCGCTGCGCTCGGCCAGGATCCGCATCAACGTCTCCATGCTTCCCAGTTCCTGGACCCGGGTGACCTCCCGCAGGTCCTCCCGCGCGAGCTGGTCCATGCGCAGGGAACGCCAGCGGCGGGTGAAGCGGACATCACGGCGCACGAACGGTTCCGGAAACCCGCCATGGGTCCAGAGCGCCTCCCAGTCCTCCGGCGGGATGGGAACCGGGGGACGGATCTCCTGGTCCGGTACCTCCACCCGGACGCACTCGGCCACGGACCAGGGATGCATGCGATAGAGCAGGTAGCGCCCCATGAGGCTGTCGCCCCCGCGCCTGAACACGTCCAGGCGGGAACTGCCCGTCACCAGGACCTGGGCCCGGTCATGGTAGGTGTCGAAAAAACCCTTCAGAAGCTGTTTCCACTTGGAGTACTTGTGGAGCTCGTCCAGGACGACCCTCACCGGTTCCGTCCGCAGGCGGTCCAGCCCCAGACGCTCCGCCAGGGCCCCGGGCCCCAGGAGGAGCATGCGTCGGTCATCCTGGTTGTCCCAATTGAAATAGGCTGTCCCCACGGCCCGGCAGGCGGTGGTTTTGCCCACCTGACGCGCCCCGCTGACCAGGGCCATCTGCCGGTTCCTCCGGAAGTGGTCCTCCAGCACGGTGGCGTACAAACGAGGGCGGTCGCTCATGGGACCATTTTTATATAATTCGTCTTTTAGTCCAGACTTTTTTAAGTATAAGTTACTTTTGGTCCTGGAGCCATTCGTGCCCGGCCCCAACCCTGGCCGCGCCCGGAGGACTTCCTTGCTACAATTCCTCCAAATCCAGTCACTTATCGTGCGCAATGGGAATCCCCAGGAGGCTCTCCATGCCCATCCTCATCCGGCTCCCGGCGGCGATGCTGCTTCCAGACGACCCCGGGGCCGCGGGGGACGCGGGTTCCCTCCTCCCCAGCAGCCCCCGGCCGGAGCCAAGACGGTCCCCCCGGAGGCCTGGCGCCCGCCTCCGGTGGAGCCGGACCGGGCCTGAAACGGAAACGGGCCGCCCGGACAGGAGTCCGGGACGGCCCGTTTCATCGTGCGGTGCTCCAGCCTACTTGGCGATGCCCTTGGGATAGCACAGACCACCGGTGATCTCGATGGTCGTGGCGTTCAGGGCCTCGTTCTCGGCGGCGGTGCCGATGATGGACGCGATCTCGTCGGGGGAGACGAGGCGGCCCAGGTGCACGTCCTCCAGGATGCTCTTGAGGGCCTCCTGGTTCATGCCGGTGAGCATGGGCGTGGCGGTGTAGCCCGGCGCGATGGCGACGCAGCGGACGTTGCGGATGCCGCGCATGAGGAACTCCCCGATGATGATCTTGGGCATCAGGGCGTCGGCGACCTTGGCCGAGGAGTAGTTGATCTGGCCGACCTGGCCGCACTTGTTCACGGAGGAGATGGGCACGAGCAGCCCGGGCCACCCGCCGTTGACCATGGCCTCGGCGGCGTCGCGCATGGTGAGGAACGTGCCGGTGAGGTTGGTGTCGATGACGGCGGCCCACTTGTCCAGGCCCAGCTTCTTCGATACCTGGCCGGTCTCCTTGTCCAGGCTCAGCATCGTCCCGTCCCGGATGATGCCGGCGCTGGACACGCAGATGTTGAGCTGGCCGAAGGCCTCCAGGGTGCCCTGGATGAAGCGGGCCGTATCGGCCTCGCTGGTCACGTTGGCCTGGATGCCGATGCACTCGGCGCCCATCTCCTTCACGTCCTTGACGACGCGGTCGATGTTCTTCTGCACCATGTCGACGATGGCGACCTTGGCGCCCCGCTTGGCGAAGTACTTGACCACGGCCTCGCCGATGCCATTGCCTCCGCCCGTTACGAGAACGACGCTACCTTTGATTTCCATAATGGATTCCCTCTTGGTTGGATGATTGAGATCAGTGCTTGGGCGTGACGCTGTCCTTGTCCCAGTAGATGAAATTGGGATGGAGCACGTCGGGTCCGACGATCTTGAGGTCGCCGATGCGGTTGGGATGGGCCACGTCCGGGCCCACCGACTTGATGCCCACGGGGAAGACGGTCCTGATGACCTTCAGCGCCCGCTTTTCCGCTTCCTCTTCGGTCGCGCCCGGGAACAGGCCCGCGCCGGCGACGGCGGGAGCGCCGCCGCCCCTGGCGCAGAGGATGTCCCAGCCCTCGCCCCGCTTCTCGACGGTGAACTGCATGTCGTTGTAGTTGATGGGGTTCATGAGAGCCCTCCCTAGAGTTTCCGAAGGACCGTCACGCAGTTGGTGACCGCGGAACCGCCCACGTTGAAGGCCACGCCGATGTCGGCCTTCCTGGCCTTCACGCCGATGGCTTCGCCGATCAGCTGCTTGTAGATCAGCGCGTGCATGGAGGCGCCGGTGGCGCCCACGGGGTGCCCCTTGGACTTCAGGCCGCCCGACAGATTGATGGCGATCCTGTCGTCCCGGGTGAAGCGCCCATCGAGGTAGTCGTAGCCGGCGCGGCCGTCGTCGGAAAATCCCAGGGCCTCGGTGGAGATGATCTGGTTGATGGTGAAGCAGTCGTGCACCTCGGCCAGGTCGATGTCGGACGGCACGATGCCGGCCTCCTTGTAGGCCTTGGCGGCGGCGTCCTTGCCGGCCATCAGGTCGTACATGTTCGGGCGCACGCTCTCGGAGAGGCGCTCGCAGGAGTGGCCGATGCCGGCGATGGAGACGGCCCGGTGCTTGTCGGCCACGTTGGCGGTCTGGGTGATGACCAGGGCCGCGGCGCCGTCGGTGACCAGGGAGCAGTCATGCAGGCGCAGGGGAGCGGCGATCATCATGTTCTTGCAGCGGCCCTTGGGGTCCAGCTCGTTGAGCTTCATGATCTCTTCCACCGAGGCCGGGCCGTTCTTCACGTGGGCCAGGGGGTTCTCCGCGCCGTTCTTGTAGCAGAGGGCGCCGGCGGTCCAGAGCATCTTCTCCAGGTCCTCGTTGGAGATCTTGTACTTGGCCTGGTAGCCCTTGGCGTATTCGGCGAAGAGCATGGGGAAGGACATGCCCCGGGAACCCTCGGTCGGCCAATGGGAGGAGCAGGCCAGGACGTGGGTCATCTGGGGGGTGGGCAGGAGGTTCATCTTCTCCACGCCGATGACCAGCACGTGCTTGTAGCGCGCCGCCTCGATGGCGTAGATGGCGTCGTAGAGAGCCACGGAGCTGGAGGCGCAGGCGCACTCGCAGCGGGTCATGGGCTTGAAGCGCAGGGCGGGGTCGATCTCGGCGGCGATGGGGGCCACGTGCTCCTGGTTGATGAAGGAACCCGGGGAGCAGGAACCGACGAAGACGGCGTCGATGTCCTTGGCTTCCAGGCCGGCGTCCTTGATGGCGCCGCGGCCGGCTTCGATCAGCAGATCGTAGTAGGTCTTGGTGTCGGTCATCAGGCCGGTCTTCTTGTCCTTCTTGACGAAGGCGCCGAACTCCGTGTTGTAGGCACCGATGATGCTGGCTTTGCTCATAGAGAGTGTCCTTATGAGAGGGAGGGCGCGGAACCTAGGCTCCGATGCCGTCCTTGTGGGTTTCCTTGGCGAAGTAGACGGCCACGACGGTGATGAGCACCAGGGCGATCATGTAGTAGGCGATGTAGGTGAAGGCCAGGTTGTTCTCGATGCCCTTCTTGAGGAGGTAGGTGGCCACCAGCGGCGAAAGGCCGCCCGCGAAGATGGAGGCCAGCTGGTAGCCCAGGGAGGCGCCGCTGTAGCGGACGCGGGCCGAGAACATTTCAGAGAGGAAGCTGGCCTGGGGGCCATACATCGCGGCGTGGCCCATGGTCACGGGGATGACGATGGCCAGGGCGATCATCGCGGGGGACCTGGTGCCCAGCATCCAGAAGAAGGGGAAGGCCATGAGGCCGCAGAAGACGGCGCCCCACATGTAGACGGGACGGCGGCCGAGCTTGTCGGACAGGGCGCCCCAGCCGGCGCAGGTGAAGATGGCGAAGAAGGCGGCCCAGAGCAGGCCGTTGAGGCCGACGGCGCGGTCCATCTTCAGGTAGGTGGAGATGTAGACCAGGGAGAAGGCGGTGAAGACGTAGAAGAGGCCGTTCTCGGCGAAGCGCACGCCCATGGCGATGAGGATGTTCTTGGGGTGCTTGGTGATGGCCTCGATGAGGGGCATCTTGGCTTCCTGCTTCTGGTCCTTCAGTTTCTCGAAGACGGGGGACTCGGCGATGGTCATCCGGATCCAGATGCCGACGGCGACGAGGGCGAAGCTGAGCAGGAAGGGAACCCGCCAGCCCCAGGAGATGAAGGCGGCATCGGCGGCGGCCTTCGTGTCGGCCCGGAGGAACCACATGGAGTTGGCCGCACGGAAGACCATGGTGGACAGCAGGAGGCCGATGAAGGCGCCGAGCTGGGGCCAGGAACCGTAGAAGCCGCGCCGGTTGGCGGGGGCGTGCTCCACGGCCATCAGCACCGCGCCGCCCCACTCGCCGCCCAGGCCGAAGCCCTGGAGCAGGCGCATGGTGATCAGGAGCACGGGGGCCCAGATGCCGATCACGCTGTAGGTGGGCAGCATGCCGATGCAGGCCGTGGCCAGGCCCATGATCATCAGGGTGAGGTAGAGCATCTTCTTGCGGCCGATCTTGTCGCCGAAGTGGCCGAAGACGATGCCGCCCAGGGGGCGGGCCAGGAAGCCCAGGGAGAAGGTGGCGAAGGCCAGCAGGGTCCCGACGATCGGGTCGTAGCTGGGGAAGAAGATCTTGTTGAACACCAGCGCCGCGGCCGTGCCGTAGAGGAAGTAGTCGTACCATTCGATGGAGGTGCCGATCAGGCTGGCCAGTGCGACCTTCACGATCTGCTTGTGCCCGACTTCGACTGGGGCCGGACCGGTGCCCTTTGGTACTGCGGGACTTAGAGTGGTCGTCACGAGAGCTCCTTGGAAAAGGGTTGAGGTTAAGAAACCGGGTGGTTGGGTTGTTTGTTGCCAACAGCTGCGCCCCGGGACGCCTGGCGGCGCCCGGGGTGCCTTCCGTTCATTCCTTGGGCAGCATGTCCAGGAGGCCCATGGGCTCGTCCCGGAAGATGCGGTAGTCCATCAGCTTGAGATCCGGGGCGAGGATCGGGGCGAAGTCCATCTGCCCGAGGATGTCCCGGTCCAGGTCCACGCCGGGGGCGATCTCGATGAGCTCCAGGCCCTTCTCCACGAGGCGGAAGACGCAGCGCTCGGTGATGTAGAGGACCCTCTGGCCGTTCTTGAAGGCCTGGGAACCGCTGAAGGTGCGGTGCTCCACCTCCTTCAGGAACTTCCTGCTGGCCCCTTCCTTGACGATCCTGAGGGAGCCCTGCTCCACGGCGATCTCCAGCCCGCCGGCCGTGAAGGTGCCCACGAAGATGACCACCTTGGTGGACTGGGAGATGTTGATGAAGCCGCCCGCGCCGGCGAGGCGGGGCCCGAACTTGCTCACGTTCAGGTTGCCGTGGCGGTCGGCCTGGGCCAGCCCCAGGAAGCAGATGTCCAGGCCGCCGCCGTCATAGAAGTCGAACTGGGAGGGCTGGTCGATGATGGCCACCGCATTGGACCCGGCGCCGAAGCTGAGGCCGCCGGCGGGCACGCCGCCGATGCCGCCCGGCTCGGTGGACAGCGTCATGAAGTCGGAGGCGCCCTCCTCCACCGCCACGATGGAGACGCCCTCGGGCATGCCGATGCCCAGGTTCACGTTGACGTTGGGCTTGAGTTCCATGGCCGCGCGGCGGGCGATGATCTTGCGCTCGCTCATCTCCAGCATGGCGATGGAGGACATGGGGATGCGGATCTCCCCGCTGTAGGCGGCGTTGTACTGCTCGCCGAAGGTCTGCATGTGCAGTTCGGGCTTCTCGGCCACAACCACGTAGTCCACCAGGACGCCGGGGAACTTCACGTCGCGGGGGTTGAGCGTGCCGCGGTCGGCCAGGCGCTCCACCTGGACGATCACCTTGCCGCCGCTGTTGTGCACGGCCATGGCGATGGCCTGGCCCTCCAGGGTCAGGGCCTCCCGTTCCATGGTGACGTTGCCGTCGGGGTCCGCGGTGGTGCCGCGGATGATGCCGATGTTCAGCGGCATGGCGTTGTAGAAGAGGTAGTCCTTGCCGTGGATCGAGATGTGTTCGACGAGATCCTCGGTGGTGCGCTTGTTGATCTTGCCGCCGCCGAATTCCGGATCCACGAAGGTGCCCAGGCCGATCCTGGAGATGGTCCCGGGCTTGCCGGCGGCGATGTCCCGGAAGAGGTGGGAGATGACGCCCTGGGGAAGGTTGTAGGCGTCGATCTTCTCGGCCAGGGCCAGGGCCTGCAGCTTGGGCGCCAGGCCCCAGTGCCCGCCGATGACCCGCCTGATCAGGCCTTCATGGCCCAGGTGGTTGAGGCCCTTCTCCTTGCCGTCGCCCTGGCCCGCGGCATAGATGAGGGTGAGGTCCCGGGGCGTCTCGGTCTCCAGGAAGCGCTTCTCCAGGGCGATGGCCACGTTCTCGGCGAAGCCGATCCCCACGAAGCCGCAGGTGGCCACCGTGTCGCCGTTCCTGATGCACTTGACGGCCTCCGCGGCCGTGGTGACTTTGCTGCGCCGGACGCGGGGTCCGGCCGGGGCGAGCGTCTGACTCGACATGGGAAGCTCCTGGAAAAGGGATATCCAGGCTCTTTTGCAGAGGTCGTGCCAGATCCAAGGGCTTAACAATCGCCAATAAAATCAGAGTTTAGGAAAAACCTTCATCGGACTCCTGTCTCTGATTTGAGATCGCCGGGTTCGCAACATCTGAATCAGGCCTCATTTTTTCCCGCCGGCAAGCTTTGGACACTGGAGTTATCAGTTTCCGTCTCTCGATGGAGACATGTCTCTGTTTGGAGACAGCTCCTTCAGGGCGGTCCGCCGCTTGTAGAAGGTGGCCCGGCCGATGCCCAGGCGCCGGGCGGCGTCCACCACCTTCCCCTGGCAGGCCTTCAGGGCCGAGTCCAGCACCAGCCATTCCGCCTGGGCCATGGCCTCGGCATAGGTGGCGGCGGGGGCCGGGGCCTGGCGGGGGGGCGGGTGGGGGCCGTGCTTGAGCAGGCCGTGGAAGTCCGAGGCCTCCAGGAGGTGTTCGTCGGTGTTCATGACGGCCTGCTCCAGGACGTTGCGCAGCTCCCGCACATTGCCGGGCCAGGAATGGTTCAGCAGCAGGGCGATGGCGTCCGGGCTCAGCTCCCGGCAGAGGGTGGCGTTCTGGACGCCCACCTTCTCCAGGATGTGCTCGCACAAAAGCTCGATGTCGCCCTGGCGTTCGCGCAAGGGGGGCAGGGCGATGTTCAGCACGTTCAGGCGGTAGAAGAGGTCCTTGCGGAAGCGGCCCTCGGCCACCATGGCGTCCAGGTCCTGGCTGGTGGCGGCCACGATGCGCACGTTCACCCGGATCACCCGGTTGGACCCCAGGGGCTCGAACTCCTGCTCCTGGAGCACCCGCAGCAGCTTGGACTGGAGGGCCAGGGGCATGTCGCCGATCTCGTCCAGGAAGAGCGTCCCGCCGTTGGCCAGTTCGAACTTCCCGGGCCTCGGCTGGCGCCCGGCCCCGGTGAAGGCCCCCGGCGCCACCCCGAAGAACTCCGCCTCCAGCAGGGTGTCCGGGATGGCCGGCACGTTCACGATCACGAAGGGCTGCGCCTCCCGGGGCCCTCCGGAGTGGATGGCATGGGCCAGCAGCTCCTTGCCCGTGCCGGTCTCGCCCCGCAGGAGCACCGGCGCCTCCAGCATGGCCGCGCGCCGGGCCAGGCGCCGCACCTCCATGGTCGGGGGGCTGTTGCCCAGGAAGGAGGAGAAGGTGTATTTGGTGCGCCGGGCCTCGGCCAGTTTCTTCTGGGCCCGGGCCAGCTCCTTCTGGAGGCTGGAAAACCGTTCGAACAGGGGCTTCAGGGACTCGTAGTGGCTGAACAGGGCGAACCCCACCGCGCCCACCACCTCCCCCTCCTTGTCCCGCAGGGGGATGCGCATGACCACGAAGGTCTGGCCGTTGGTCTCCAGCAGGTCCAGCAGGATGGGCTGCTTGGACTGGACCACCTGGCGC
Source organism: Geothrix sp. 21YS21S-2 (assembly GCF_030846775.1). NCBI lineage: Bacteria > Pseudomonadati > Acidobacteriota > Holophagae > Holophagales > Holophagaceae > Geothrix > Geothrix sp. 21YS21S-2. The sequence continues at coordinate 2,688,419 of NZ_CP132910.1, read as the reverse complement.
ATGAGGCTGTTGGGGATGACGGCTTCGATCTCCTGCCCGATGGCCCAGGCGGGATCCACGCTCAGGCGGGCCGCATAGCGGTCGTTGATCCAGACCACCCGGGCGTTCCGGTCCACGATCACCGTCCCCTCGCACAGCCCCTCGAAGCAGTCGAACATCGACTGCATGGCCTGCTGCTGAAGCCGGACCGGATCCTGCAGGGTGTGGGGGGGGAGGGTCAAGGGGGGGCCTTTGGGGTAGGTGCCGTCCATTATAGGAGTCCGGTCCTATAATCAGCCATGGAAACCCTGATCAGGATCATGTTGCAGTCCGGCAAGGCCGGCATCGACGTGGCGCTGTACACGCTGCTGCCGGTGCTCGTCATCCTCATGGCCGTCATGAAGGCCGTGGAATCCCGGGGGATCCTGGCCATGGTCGCCCGGTGGGTGGAACCGCTCCTGAAGCGCTTCGGCGTCCCGGGGGCCGGGGCGTTCGCCATCGTCCAGCTGCTGTTCGTCAGTTTCGCCGCCCCTCTGGCCACCCTCGCCGTCATGGAGAAGGACGGCACCCCCCGCCGGGCGATCGCCGCCACCCTGGCGATGGTGCTCACCATGTCCCAGGCCAACGTCATCTATCCCATGGCGGCCGTGGGCCTGAACGTGGGAATCATCCTGCTGACCTCCCTGGCCGGGGGGCTGGCGGCTGCCGCCCTCACCTACTATCTATTCACCCGCACGGTCGTCGAGGTCGAGCCGGACGGCCAGGCCACCCTCACCACCCCTTACGCCCAGCCCAAGGGGCCCCTCCTCACCCTCATGATCCAGGGGGGCCAGGAGGCCGTGCAGGTCATCCTCGGGGCCATCCCCATGCTGATCCTGGCCATCTTCCTGGTGAACGGCCTCAAGGCCACCGGCAGCATCGCCCTGCTGGAGCGGGTCCTCTCCCCCGTCCTCGGCCGCATCGGCTTCCCCGCCTCCGCCGTCCTCCCCCTGGCCACCAAGTACCTGGCCGGCGGCACCGCCATGATGGGCGTCACCCTGAACCTCATGAAGGAGGGCGCCATCACCCCCCTGGAACTGAACCGCATGGCCGGCTTCCTGACCAATCCCTGCGACCTGGTGGGGGTGGCCGTCCTCATTTCAGCCGGGGTCCGCTGCGCCTCCGTGGTTCGCCCGGCCGTCGCCGGGGCCGTGGTGGGGATCCTGCTGCGGGGCGTGCTGCATCTGATCATCTTCTAGGTGGTTTGTCCCTTTCCCACGATTTCCCGCAACGCGTCCACCAGCACCCCGCACTGCTCGTCCGTCCCGATCGAGATCCTCAGGAAGGCATCGATGCGGGGCAGGTTGAAGTGCCGGACGATGATGGCCCGTTCCCGGAGTTTCGCGGTCAGGTCGGCGCCGGCCCACCGGGGGTGCCTGGCGAAGATGAAATTGGCGGCCGAGGGGAGCACCTCGAAGCCCAGGGCTCCCAGGCTGGCCGTGAGGGCCTCCCGGCTGCGCATGACGGCCTGGCGGGTCCGTTCGAACCAGGGGACGTCCTCCAGGGCGGCGATGGCGCCGGCCATGGCCAGGCGGTCCACGGGGTAGGAGTTGAAGCTGTCCTTGACCCGCACCAGGGCCTCGATGAGGCCGGGGTGTCCCATGGCGAAGCCCAGGCGAAGGCCGGCCAGGGAGCGGCCCTTGGAGAGGGTGTGGATCACCAGCAGGTTGGGGTGCTCCTGGATGAGGGTCACGGCGGAGTCGCAGCCGAAGTCCACGTAGGCCTCGTCCACCACCACGGGGGATTCGGGGTTGGCGGCCAGGAGGGTGCGCAGCTCGTCCAGGTCCAGCCAGCGGCCGGTGGGCGCGTTGGGGTTGGGGAAGATGATGCCGCCGTTGGGGCGCCGGTAGTCGTCCACCCGGATGCGGTATTCACCGTCCAGGGGAACCTGCTCGTGATCGATGCCGTAGAGGGCGCAGTAGACGGGATAGAAGCTGTAGGTGATGTCAGGGAACAGCAGGGGGCGGTCGTGCTTGAGCAGGGCCAGGAAGGCCAGGGCCAGGACCTCGTCGGAGCCGTTGCCCACGAACACCTGCCGGGCATCGAGGCCGTGGCGGGCGGCGATGACCTGCCGGAGGCGGGCGGAGGTGGGGTCGGGGTAGAGCCGGAGGCTGTCCGTGGCCGCTTCCCGGATGGCCTCCAGGGCCCGGGGGGAAGGTCCGTAGGGATTCTCGTTGGTATTGAGCTTCACCAGGTTCTCCAGCCTGGGCTGCTCACCCGGGACATAGGGGGTGAGGGTGTGGACGACCTGGCTCCAGAATCGGCTCATGGGACTCCCTGGGGTTGTTCCAGCTTAGCCGAGGGTGCCCCGGCGGGCGCCGCCTTCGGCACCCGGGCGGACCTGCCCCTCCATGGCCCGGGCTCCGGGGCATTTTCCTGCGCGGATCCGCTCGGTCGCTTGTAACGCCCGGCATCCTTGATTTATCAAAATATTGGGAAAGGGAACCTTCCATCCCCATGGAAATCGCCGTGAAAACAATAGTTTTTTCACGATAGACATACCAACGGTGGAATGGTCTACTCCTTCATCATTTCCGATTGAAAAGTCCTGAACCGAGGTTGTCCGACGGGCCCGTCGGACCTGTTCCAGGGCGCCCATATCCGCTTCCGGTGGCCCCCCCTGGGGCCATCCGTTTCTTTAATCGCAGGAAGGAGCACGCATGATCAAGAGGTTCGCCTCCAAGCTGTACAACTGGGTCGCGGTCATGATCGTCCTTGGCGCCCTCCTGGGGCACTTCTACCCGGCCACGGCCGTCAAGATGCAGCCCTTCGCCGACGGGTTCATCAACCTGATCAAGATGCTCATCCCGCCGGTGATCCTGTGCAGCGTGGTGCTGGGCATCGCGGGGGCCGGCAGCATCAAGAAGGCCGGGCGCGTGGGCGCGAAAGCCATCCTCTACTTCGAGGTGGTGAGCACCTTCGCCCTCGTCATCGGCCTGGTCATGGCCAACGTCTTCGGCCCCGGCCGGAGCTTCCACGCCGATCCCGCCAAGCTCGATCCCAAGCTTGTCGCGACGTACGTGGCCCAGGCCCATCACATGACCGTCTCGGAACACCTCCTGAAGATGATCCCCAAGACCATGTTCAGCGCCTTCACCGACGGCGACATCCTGCAGGTGCTGCTGATCTCCGTGCTCCTGGGCTTCTCCGCGGCCGCCCTGCCCGAGAAGTACAAGGCCCCGCTCCTGGCCATGCTCGAGAACGTCAGCAAGATGTTCTTCGGCGTCATGAAGCAGATCCTCTACCTGGCCCCCATCGGCGCCGGCGCGGCCATCGCCTTCACCATCGGCAAGTTCGGCCTGCGGTCCCTGGTGCCCATGGCCCAGCTCATCGGCCTTTTCTACGCCACCTGCGCCCTGTTCGTCTTCGTGGTGCTTGGCAGCATCGCGAAGCTGGCCGGCTTCAGCATCTTCAAGGTGCTGCGCTACATCAAGGGCGAGCTCCTCCTGGTGCTGGCCACCAGCTCCTCGGAATCGGCCCTCATCCCCCTGATGACCAAGATGGAGCACCTCGGCCTTTCCAAGTCCATCGTCGGCCTGGTCATCCCCACCGGGTACTCCTTCAATCTTGACGGAACCAACATCTACATGACCCTGGCCTCGATCTTCATCGCCCAGGCCATGGGCATCGAGCTCACCCTCGGCCAGCAGATGGGCATCCTGGTGGTCACCATGATCACCAGCAAGGGCGCCGCGGGCGTCACCGGCTCCGGCTTCATCACCCTTGCGGCCACCCTCGCCGTGGTGCCGGGCATCCCCGTGGCCGGCATGGCCCTCATCCTCGGCATCGACAAGTTCATGTCGGAGGCCCGCGCCATCACCAACCACATCGGCAACTGCCTGGCGGCCGTGCTCATGGCCATCTGGGAGAAGGAACTGGATTGGAAGCGCTTCCACGAAGTGCTCAACCGCCACGAGGACGAACCCATGCCCGAGGCCGCCCTGGCCGAGGAGTAGCCGTCCCCTCCTGCCTGCGCATGAGAACCCGGGGCGCCGCCCCGGGTTTTTCGTTCGGATGCCCTGCGGGCCGACCCGCCTGCCACTTTTTGAGGGCACTCCGAGGATCGCCTTGGGAAGGGAGGAATCGGAGAGCCCGCCGGATGGGTTTTCCGCAGTCCTCGCGGATATGGCTGACCGCGAACCCGCGCCACGACTATTTCTCGAAGCTCCGGCGAACGGGCGGGGCCGGTTCCCGGCTTTTTCAAAGGGAACCGTTGACCCTCCAACCCTCCCCCCCGTGTCGCCGTCCGGGGCGAATGAAATTGTCCTGAATCCCGGCTTCGGACGGGACCCGTTGTTCCGGGTGGAGGGTTTGAAGTACCCTCACACCGGAGGTTCCCATGCCCAAGGCGGTACGCTTCCACCGGACCGGCGGTCCCGACGTTCTCCAGGTTGATGAACTCGCCGTCGGCGCGCCGGGGCCCGGCGAGGCCCAGGTGCGCCATGTGGCCTGCGGCGTCAATTTCGTGGACTGCTACCAGCGCAGCGGCCTCTACCCGATGCCCCTGCCGGCGGTGGCCGGCAACGAGGGCGCCGGGGTGGTGGAGGCGGTGGGCCCCGGCGTCACGGCCGTGAAACCGGGCGACCGGGTGGCCTACGCCATGGCGGCCGGCAGCTACTGCGAGCTGCGCAACCTGAACGCCGAACGCCTCTGCCTGCTGCCCGGCGGGATCAGCTTCGAGCAGGGCGCCGCCATGATGCTCAAAGGCATGACCGTGCAGTACCTGATCCGCCGCACGCACCGGGTGGAACCGGGCGAGACGGTGCTGTTCCACGCCGCCGCCGGCGGGGTGGGCCTGATCGCCTGCCAGTGGCTGAAGGCCCTCGGGGCCACCATCATCGGCACGGCCGGCTCCGAGGAGAAGTGCGAGCTGGCCCGGCAGCACGGGGCCGACCACTGCATCAACTACCGCGCCGAGGACTTCGTGGCCCGCGTGAAGGAGCTCACCGGCGGCCAGGGCGTCCCGGTGGTCTACGACTCCGTGGGCCGGGACACCTTCCCCGGTTCGCTGAAGTGCCTGCGGCCCCTGGGCCTCATGGTCTCCTTCGGCAGCGCCTCGGGCCCCGTGCCGCCCCTGGCCATCACCGAACTGACGAGCCACGGCTCCCTGTTCCTGACCCGCCCGAGCCTGGGCACCTACATCGCAGGACGGCCCGACCTCCTCGCCACCTCCGGGGAACTCTTCGACGTGGTGCTCTCCGGCAAGGTGAGGATCGGCATCGGCGCGCGGTACGACCTGAAGGACGCCGCCCAGGCCCACCGGGACCTGGAGTCCCGGGCGACCACGGGGACCGGCGTCCTCGTCACCGGCGCCTGATCCGGGCCCGCTTCGCCGCGGTCAGAGCGCCTTGCGCGCCGCCAGGATGTATTTCGCCTGGTCCCGGGGGTCGATGCCCCGGCGGGGGCTGGCGGCGCCCAGTTCCAGGGGGCATTCCTGGTACCCGTCGAAGCGCGTGGAGAGCACCCCGCGGCCTCCGCTGAGGGACCCCAGGCGCGTGGGGTAGTCCAGGGAGGTGGCCACGGGGAGCCGCGCCTCCACGGTGAATTCGCCCCCGCCGATCGCAGGCGCCTCGAAGGTGCCGCGCATCTGGAGGATATCCCCGATCACGCGGTTGCCCAGGGCCGCGGGCACGGTGATGGCGCACGCCAGCATGGGCTCGAGGAGAGTGGTGCCGGTGGCCTCCAGGCCGTTCATGATGCCCATGGGGGTGGCCACGGCGAAATCCAGGGGGTGGGTGTGGACCAGGTGGTGCTGGCCCTCCACGAGGGTGATCCTCAGATCCGTGACCTCCCAGCCGTGGAGGCCCTGCTTCAGGGCCTCGGGCAGGGTCCTCTCCACCTGGTTCTGGTAGCGGTGGAGCATGGCGTCGTCCCGCACCGTCGAGGCGTACGCCACCCCGGAGCCCCGCTCCCCGGGCTCGATGGCGAAGCGCAGAACCGCCCAGCAGGGCTTGGGCATGGTGTATTCGACGTAACCCTCCCCCGCCCTGGCGGGGGTTTCGCGGTAGATGACCGAAGGCGCGCCGAACCGGGCCTCCAGCCCGAACCGGGACGCCAGGAGGCTCGTGAGCACCTCCATCTGGATGACGCCCATGATGCGCAGGTGCAGCTCCCGTTCATCCCGGAGCCACTGCAGCTCCAGCATCGGGTCCTCGTCCGCGAGTTCCTTCAGGGCCGCCACCAGCCGGGGGAAGTCCGCCTCCTGGCCGGCGAAGGCCTGCACGGTCAGGAGCGGCACGGCCATGGCGCAGCCCTCCGGCACCCCGGCCGGGTCGCCCAGGACATCCCCGATGCGGGCCTGGAGGCCGCAGACCGAGCCGATGTCCCCCGCCTGGAGCAGGCCCGCGTCCTCGTGGCGCTGGGCCCGGACGCGGCGGATCTGCGTGATCTTCTCCTGGGTCCCCTGGGTGGCGTTGGCCACGGCGTCCCGGTTCCTCATCTCCCCGCTGAAGAGGCGCACGTAGGCGATCCGGCCCATGGTCTTGTCGTGCTCCAGCTTGAACACCAGCCCCGACACCGGCCCGTCCACGTCCCCGGCGGGGGGCGGCAGGCAGTCCACGGCCGCGTCCAGGAGCTCTTCCACGCCCAGCCCCTTCAGGGCCGAGCCGAACAGCACCGGGTAGAGGCTACCCGCCCGGGCCAGGGCCGCCATGCGCGCCCTCAGCAGGGCGGGGGAAACCGGGCGCCCCTCGGCCCAGGGGTCGAGGATGGCCTCGTCCAGCTCCGCCACCCGTTCCACGGTCTGCGGCCAGTCCTCCCCGGGGTGCAGGGGCAGGGCCATGGGCGAGAGCCGCCGCTGGACCTGGGCCAGGACCCCCGCGGGGTCCGCCCCCATGCGGTCGGTCTTGTTGATGAAGACGACCGTGGGGATGCCCATGCGGCGCAGGGCCTTCCAGAGGACCGCCGTCTGCGCCTGGACCCCTTCCACCGCCGAAAGGACCAGCACCGCCCCGTCCAGGACCCGCAGCGACCGCTCCACCTCCGCCCCGAAGTCCACGTGCCCGGGCGTGTCGATGAGGTTGACCTCCACGTCCCGCCAGGTAAAGGTGGTGACCGCGGACCGCACCGAGATGCCCCGCTCCCGCTCCACGTCCATCCAGTCGGTGTGGGCGGTGCCCCGGTCCACGCTCCCCAGGGCCCGGATGCTGCCGCTGTGGAAGAGCATCTGCTCGGTGAGGGTGGTCTTGCCCGCATCCACGTGGGCGAGGACGCCGAAGGTGCGGATGGCGCGCCCCCGGGGGCAGGGCGGAAGGGAGGGGCGGGGCGCTTCGGGCATGGGACCATTCCACCACACCCGCGAGGCGCCTTCGTCACCGTTCGGAGGGAACCTCGGCCGGGAGGCAGTCCTCGAGTTCCTGCCAGAGGGCCGTCCGTTCCGGATGGCTCTTCCGGAACCCCGCAAGGACTTCCCGGAAGCGGTCCAGGCCCAGCAGGCTCTCCAGGGGCGGATGCTCCAGCCGGTTCCGGCAATGGGCCGCCCAGCGTTCCGCCTCCGCCGGGGTGAGCAGCTCGGGCCAGTTGCGGGCCCGGTAGCGGAAGAAGAGCTCCGGGAGCCGGGGATCCTTGAACACGGGCCTGAGCCTGCCCAGCTCCGCGGGGGCCGACAGATGGATCCGGTCCATCCACGCGCGGTCGGCATCGGAAAAGAAGCCTCCGTAGATGGAGAAATCCGGGTCGGCGGAGCCGGGGCCCGCGAACGCTGAGCCGCTGGCCTCGACCAGCCGGGCCCGGAAGGCCGTCTGCGCCTGCAGGGCGGCGCCCCGGGCCTCCAGGCCGGGCAGGTCGAGGCCATGGCGTTCGGCCACCGCCGGCGTCAGCAGGCGCAGGTCCCGCACGATGACCGGGCACTTGTTGGTGTGCAGGGTCTTCACGCCCGGGCGCTCCCAGCCGCGCGAGGCCAGGTCCTCCGCCTTCGCGAACATCCGCTCCCGGAGGGCCGGCACGTCCAGGTCCAGGAACGGCTCGAAGGGGACCCGCAGGTCCCAGAGCACGATCTCGTTGGGACGGTCCGGCTGGTCCCCCACGGGCCAGACGAGGGAGAAGGACCCCTGGGCCGCCTTGAACATGCCCGAGACGTGGATGAGGGCCTGGGGATGGGCGGGATCGGCCTGGGCGCGCACCCACTGCTTGCCGCGCGCCTTGAGGGCGAAGTCCCAGAGCCTGGGCTGGGCCGCCTTCAGCCTGCGGGCCAGGGCGAGCGTGGCCCGCACATCGGCCAGGGCGGTGTGGGCCTCCCCGTGGGGAATCCCGTTGGCACGGGTGAGGTCCCCCAGCCGGAAGGACGGCGTGCCGTCCTCCTGGTCCGGCCAGACGATCCCTTCGGGGCGGAAGGCCCGGGCCAGGCGGAGGACGTCCAGGAGATCCCAGCGGCTGTTGCCGTTCTTCCACTCCCGGGCGTAGGGATCCAGCAGGTTCCTGAACAGGGTGGAGCGGGTGACCTCGTCGTCGAAGCGCAGGCTGTTGTAGCCGACGGTGCAGGTCCCGGGCCGGGCCATCTCCGTGTGGATGGCGGTGATGAAGTCCGCCTCCCGCAGCCCCAGGCGCCCCACGGCCCCGGGTCCGATCCCCGTGAGCAGGCAGGCCTCGGGCTGGGGCAGGTAGTCCGGCGAGAGGCGGCACCAGATCTCCAGCGGTTCCCCCACCTCCCTGAGGTCCAGGTCGGTGCGCAGTCCGGCGAATTGCGCCGGCCGATCCGCCCGGGGATCGACTCCGAAGGTCTCGTAGTCGTGCCAATAGAACGTGGGGTCCATGGGCGTGCCTCCGGAGCGGGGGGGAAGGCCTAACTTTAGCGCGCGAGCCCCCCGTCCGGTGCAGGTCCGGCGCTCACGGCGCCTCCTGCTTGATCGCTTCCACCGCCAGGGAGATCTCCACCTCCTCGCCCAGCACCGTTCCGCCCAGGTCGAGGGGGAGGTTCCAGTTCATGCCGAAGTCCTTGCGGTTCACTTTCACGGTGCCCTCGAACCCCGCCCGGGTGTCCTTGAAGGGCGTACGCACCGCCCCCAGGCTCATCGCCGCGAGGGTGACGGGCCGGGTGATGCCCTTGATCGTGAGGTCCCCGGTGACCTCCAGGCGCCCCTGGCCGCGGTCCACCACCCGGGTGCTGCGGAAGGTGATGAGGGGGTGGCGCTCGGCATCGAAGAAATCCGCGCTGCGCAAGTGGTTGTCCCGGGCCTCCAGCCGGGTGTCCACGCTGGCGGCCTGGATCGTTACGGCCACCGAGGACCGGGAGAGGTCCTGGCCGTCCACCTCCAGGGTCCCCTCGAAGACCCGGAACTCCCCCGGCACCCGGGTCACCAGGTGGCGCACGCGGAAGCCCACCTGGGAGTGGGTGGGGTCGATCCGGTAGAGGTCCCTGGCAAACGCCGGGTCCGGGGAGGCGAGCAACAAAGCGGTGCCGAGCACGGAGCTCAGGGTGGGATGGCTGAGGTTGGTCATGGGCGTCTCCTTTTTACGCGTTTCAACGCGCAATACAATATGAGTTGAAACTCATGAGTTGCAACCCGTATTTTGGAATTTTTTGCTACACTGCTCCCCGGAGGCGCCCATGGACCTGCGGGAGGAGTTGCGGATGTCCCGTCCCCCGGCCGAGGGGGAGGACGTGATCCTCGCCGTGCTCCTCACCCGGGAGTTCCTGGGCCGGTTCCTGGAGAACCGGGTCTTCGCGGAGTTCCAGCTTTCGGACCCCCAGTACAACCTCCTGCGGATCCTCCGGGGCGGACCCGAGGGCGGCTACCTTGTGCAGGACATCCGGCGCCGGATGCTCTACCGGTTCGCGGACGTGTCGCGCCTGGCGATCCGCCTGGAGGCCCAGGGCCTGGTCCGGCGCCGGGAGGACCCCGGGGACCGGCGCGGGGTGCGGGTCTCCATCACGGACGAAGGCCGGGCCCTCACCGAACGGGTGGGGGCCGTGGAGGCCCAGGCCGTGCGGGAGGTGGCCCGGGTCTTCGACGCCGGGGAGCGCGCCGCGCTCCTGGGCCTCCTGGACCGCCTGAGGGACGCCCTCCGGAGCGAGGCCGACCGGGGGTGATGGGGCAGGGCGCCGGGGAGGATTCCGGCCTGGGTCCGGCCCTTCCGTCAAGGGCCCCTGCATGGGTGCAGTCACTCTCCCCTACGCTCATCCGGCGCGGGATCTGCGGGAGGTCCTGGGCGCCGCCAGGCTGCCCAGGCCCAATGATCTGGGCGGGACGCGCCTCGCGCCTTCAAACGCCATGGTCCCGCCGTAGGGGCCAACGGTTTGAACAGGCCTACCGCGACGCGGGCATCCAGGTCCCTCGCGCGCTCAGGGACCCGGGTTCGGGTTGTTGGGCAGCGACGGAATCGCGCTCAAGTACTCGTAGATCGCAGCCAGATCGCGATCGGACTTCTTGCCGAAGGCCGGCCACGGCATGACTTGAAGAAGCTTTGGCCGATTCGACGCCGGGGTCCAATCCGGATCGACGCCGGTTCGCATCAGGTTCACGAATTCGCTGAGGCTCAAGCCGGCCGGGCGCCCCGTGTTGTCCGGCGTCAGGTTGGCCGAGGTGAATGGCCCGAACTGCTGACCTCCCGACAGGTACTGCGCGCTGTTCACGACCTCTGGCTGACCGGCGAAGGGGTTGCCGCCGGGCATATACGTCGGATGCGTATGGCAGTCGATGCAGCCACCGGTGTTCACGATGTAGCTGCCCAGGCCGACCAGGGCATGGTTGCGGCCCCGCATATCGAGCGTCACGCCCTTCGGAACCATGGCGAAGCCGCGCCTGACCAGACTCTCCTCCCTTTCCCCGCCTTCATGGTCCGATGCCGAGGTATAAACCCCAAGGCCGGCCGCCAAGGCCATGGCCAGCCCGACGCGCACGGATGTGCGATTGAGGCCAGAAAGGAACGAAAATCGTGGGCTTTGGGTCATCACATTCTCCTCTGCATGGGTTCACGGACTGAAAGGATCGCCCACCTACAGCAGGCGTGCGGCAGGTTGAATATAGGCAGTTCCGTTGGCATTGCAAAATAATGATTATTTGATGACACACTAGTCGTTTATTTCACGCGCCAGGATCACCCGCAATGCGATTCATGTCCTCATGCGGTATGGGACGGTGCGATTGCAAGGCACCATGAAAAAGCCATTTTGCACCCTCTGCGGGGCCCGCTTCGATCCCTGGCCGAGCGGCTCCTGCCGATGCTGGGAACTCGGCAAACGCCGGAGGTGGAATCAGGACGTGAAGACGGTCCACAAGTCCATCGCTGGTGACGTCCAAGGAAGCCAGCGCCGGCTGTGGGAACCTGGGAACCCCGACCCTTATTCCAGGATCCTTCTCCCTTGCGAAAGGTGCCTCGCAACAGCTGATCCACGTCCGGGACGGCAAGGGCGGCAAGGACCGGATGGTGCCGATGGGGCCAAGCTCTATGGACGATCTTGCAATCGTGAAGTCTTCATTTTACAAGGACATCGCCCAAACCCCAGTCCTACTGGCACAGGTCGTGCCGCGGTCGGTTTTTTTGATGGTACGTTGTAATGAAGTAACTACTTTGGCGTGCCAATGCTCGTCTTCATGGTGGCGACCGCACGAAGTGATTGCTCTAGTGGGCCAAGCCTGGCGTTTCATTACATCCATTACAGGTGTGAACCGTTTGAAATTGTGATGATGTGATGACGATCCTGGCAGGCGGTAAGGACTGGTTGCTATGAGTGCAAAGAAGAAGGCCTTGGAATCGTTTGGTTCCAAGGCCTTCTTTTTGGTCGGGGCGATAGGATTCTAACCTACGACCCTCTGCTCCCAAATTTGGCCTCCGACTATTTTTCAGGATGGCCCTCTGGTCGTGATCCCTCGCAATACCGCGCAGGGACTGGTTTTCCGAGTGATCCCATCCGCACGATGACTCCCCCGCATCGCCCGCCGGGGTGTCACGAAGGTGTTCCGGTTTTCATCCATGACACCCAGGAGCACCGATGCGGAAACGACTTTCAGATTCCTTTGTAGAGCGGCTAAAGCCGGGCCCCACCGTCATCCGCGTGTGGGACATCGAAGTGAAGGGTTTCGGCCTCCGGGTCACGCCCAACGGAGCCAAGAGCTACGTCTTCCAGTTCACCCGCGACAAGCGGAAGATCCAGGCCACCATCGGCAGCGCCTCATGCTGGACCACTGACGAGGCCCGGGACCTGGAGGAACTCGTGGGCTGCTGGCGCGAGGACTACAAATCGAAGCTCCGCCCGCACTCCCAGGCCAGATACGAATCCCTGCTGAACCGGATCCTCCCGGAACTGGGTCGGCGCCTGGTGAGGGACCTCACCCTGGCGGACGTGGAGTCCTTCTACCGAAAGATCATGAAGGAAGGGTACGAAGTCACCGCGAACCGCTGCGTGACCCTCCTTCGACGCCTGCTCAACATCGCCGAGCGGAAGGGATGGCGTGCCATGGGCACCAACCCGGTGACCCACCTCGAACGCCACTCCGAGGAATCCCGGGACCGCGTCCTTTCCGGAAAGGAACTGGAGTCCCTGGGTGCGGCCCTGCATGCCCTGGAGGGAACACGCCTGGATCCCGATCCCATCCGCTTCCTGGCCCTGTCAGGACTTCGGATGAATGAAGCGCTGGGTCTGCGCTGGCTGGATATCGATTTCAACCGGAACACCATGACCTTCCGGGTCCACAAAACCAGCCGGAAGGCCGGAGCCAAGGTCCTGCCCATCAACTCCCATCTCCTGGCCATCCTGAAGGCCCGGGCGGAAGTGCGAATCTCGCACTACGTCTTTCCCGGGTATTTCAAGCGGGTCACGGAACTTCAGGAGGATGGGACGCGCAAGGTGAAGCACGTTCCGACCGACGGGCCCTTGAATTCCATCAAGCGAGTCTGGGAAAACGTCACCGAGGACGCGAGCCTGGGGAAGGTGGAGAAGGTAGGGCGAAGGAAAGTCTTCGTCCCCGACGCCGTCATTCACGACCTGCGAAGGACGTTCAACACGGTCTGCGCGGAACTCGGATACCCGCCCCAGGTCTTCGATGCCCTGCTGGGGCACAAGGTCGCGGGGGTCGCAGGGGTCTACACGCGGCTGAGCGCAGCCGGGGGAATCCTGGCGGAGGCAAGCCAGGCGACCTCGGATTGGATCGCCGCGGCCCTGGATGGGCGCAAACCCAGGCTCGGGGAGAAGGTGAACGGTCCATCGGCAGATCCCCACGGAGAGGGTAGCGAGGCCTCCGCTTGAAACGGTGGGCCCCCTGCCCATCCAGTCAGGAAGGAATGGCGCTGTTCGACCCGTTTAAGCCGACACAAGCATTGACAAAAAAGGAAGAAGGAATAAAATTATAAGTATCTTGATGGAGTAATCATTAAAGTGATCGAAGCGACCTGGAAACATGAACTTAGAAGGCATATCGGCCAAAAGCTTCGTGAATTGCGAAAGCATCGCAGCATGTCCCAGGCCTTCCTCGCCCGGCAGCTCGGTGTTTCCCAGGCTTGGCTTTCCTATGTGGAGAAAGGGGAAGGCTCCCTTACCGCTGAACAGCTCCTGGAAGTCCTCAAGATCTTCAACGAGGTGCCCCAGGCCTTCGATCTGGCCAAGCGGGATCCGGAAGCCGAATTCCAGCGTGCCCTCGCCCAGCAGGGGGCCGACCACCTTTCCCAGGATCCCCGGGTTCTGCCCAGCACCCTCAACCAGGACGTCGAAACCACCCTGCGGGAAGTCCTCCTGGATGGCCGGAATCCGCGCCAGATCACGGCCATCGCCCCGGTCCTCGCCCGGAACCACGACAAGGTCGACCTGAAGCGGCTCTGGGCCAGGTTCGTTGACTATGGCCTCCAGAACCGGCTTGGGTGGGCCCTGGAGAACGTGGCCGAGGCCCTTGGCGCATGTGCAAGCAATCTCACCAGCTACAATGCAAGGCCGCTTCGCCAAGCGGAAACCGCCCTCAGGAACTTCCTGGCCGTCCGGGTACCCCTGACCGAAGGGTGGTCCAGCGCCCTCGAGGCCGTCGGGCCGGGCCACGCATCCGGTCCGGGTTGGGAGGAGGCTCTCTCCCATCTGGATGTGCTGGGAGGGAAGGCTCAGTCCTGGAAGACCGTCAGCAACCTGTGGGTTGCCGCCGACCCCGTCAGCCGGCGCTGGGGCGTCGTCTCCAACCTCCAGCTCCAGGACTTCCACGACGCCCTGAAGGCCGGCTTGGACCTCAACGAAATCCGGAATCCCAATGACACCGTTTGAGACATTCCTTCAAGACCTTGACCGCCTCTACGCCAGCCAAAGGCCGGCCGAGGCCCCGAAGGTCGGGCTTCGGATCCTGGGTTCGGTGGCCCTCATGATCCAGGCCCATTACATCCGCGGCACCAAGGACGGGGATGTGCTCGAAAGCGCCCTGATCCATCGAACCGTCAAAGCGGATTTGCTCAATCTCGGCGGAAAGGGGACCGGTCTGGCCAATCGGCATGGCATCTATCTGGATATTGTTCCCAGCGGGATCCTTTTCATGCCCAATGCCGTGGCCTATCACCCATTGCCGGAGATCTCCTCCGCGCTCCGCTGCTTCGAAGTCGAGGTCATGGACATCACGGATCCTTGCGTCACCAAGCTCAAGCGGTTCAACGCAAACGATCAGGCCGACCTTGGGGCCATGGTGAGGCTTCAGAAGCTTGACTACGCCCTTTTCCGGGACCGCTTCCTGTCGGCCATCGACCACTGCAGGGGACAAGCCTTTGCGGATGACTACCCCAGGATCGTCGACAACTTCCACCAGGTTGAGCGGGATATCTTCCTGGTTTCTGAGACCGCCATCGACCTGAGGGCCAATCCCTATGAATCGGAGGATTGAGCTTCTTGATAGAGTCCCAGGGAGTGGTGTAAGAGCCGGGTAGGCAGACAGGTGGCCACCGTTCCCCGTATGTTTGTTTTTGCCGAACGAACATAGGAGCGGAAAACGATGGCCAGAGACAGTGTGGAGGGCCTTGTGGCCCTGGGCAAGGTTTTGGAGGAAGGCAGCGGGGATTTCCTGCGCCAGCTGGTGATGACGACCTTGGAGCGGATCATGGACAGCGACGTCACGGCGCTTTGCCAGGCCGAGGTCGGGGAGCGTTCGCCGCTGCGGGAGAACCACCGGAATGGCTACCGGGAGCGGGATTGGGAAACCCGCCTGGGAACCATGGCCCTGAAAATCCCGAAGCTCCGGCAAGGGAGCTACCTTCCGGACTTCCTGGAGCCGCGCAGGCACTGGGAACGGGCCTTCATGATCGTGGTCTCGGAAGCTTACGTAGCCGGGGTCTCCACCCGGAAGGTCGAGCATCTGGTCGAGGCCATGGGGGCCAAGGGGATGTCCAGAAGCGAGGTCTCCCGGTTGGCCAAGGAACTGGACGTGGAGGTGACGGCCTTTCGGGAACGCCCGCTGGATGGGCCTTTCCGTTACATCTGGCTGGATGCGATGTATCCCACGGTGAGCTGGTGGACTACGTCCAGGGCAGTGATGAACCGGCAGCTGTAGCCCTGCTGAATGGCCTTCCGGCCGAGGCCGATAGCCAGGTGGGTCTTACCGACGCCGGGCGGCCCCAGTAGGAGGATTACACGAACAAGAAAAAAGATATTCGAGTACAGAACCTGGAAGCTTGCGCCCGAGTTAGATGTACCAAAGGGGGCTTCAAACAAGGTCATATTCGAAAAAATCCAAGAATACCTTGACGATTGCGCAAGGGAACTAAAAGGTCGACATCTAGATCTAAGGAGATTGAAAATCATTGGACCCCACGTTGATTGGAGGGCGATCCTGTATAGCCAATCGTGAAGTCGGATGTCTCTGACGCCATGCCGAAAAAAATTTAGCAACTTAACTGAAAATCACAAGGTGGTGTCGCCAAAGCCAAAGGCCTTTAGGGTGGTTTCGAGAGCATTGTCGCATCCTGCGGCCAGCGCTGTGTAATGCGCACGAAGGGTTCCGTGCTCGGACCGCGCCTGTTTCTGTGCGGCCTTGCGCTCATTAGTTGAGCCGTGGCCCTTTAGTGGGTTTCGCAAGCCATGCAATCTTGCCAGTGGTTCCATTATCGTCCGAGCTTCGTCGGTGCTCCTACCATGGGCTTCTAGATAATCCTGAAGGAGGCGTATAGATTTCCATTGCTTATCAACTTTCCTTCCAAGGTTTTCGAGCAGACTCTGCAGCGGCTTTGGAAGGAACCCCTCGTTCAATAACTGGTCCAGGGCAAGGATTTCATCACCCCACTCTGAGACGGAATCGGTCGCCGGGTATCGGGCGGCATTTAATAGATCCTCGCCGCGAGAGTTCCACCAGATTGGAGGATTTTCGTCGAGTTGATGGATCTTGTTTTTTATTGCGCGCAATGGGTCATATTCGCTGCTGAATGCGCCTAAAAAATCGTTCTCATAAGCGCGCGTTGAGATTGGGGCTTTTGGCCATTCGTTAAATGACTGCCAATAGCACTGCTCTTCATAAGGTAGTCTAGCAAGGTATACGATATAGGTGTGAACCTGGCCGACTTCATTGATGTCGTATGTTTCTAAGTGCCAAGCATTTCGGCAACTGATTGAACGATCCTGTAGATCGTACTTTTCGGGGTCGCTCTTGAAGCGCGTCAAAACTTCTGATCGAAAGAAGGCGGGGGAGACTTCGAATGGTTTATCAGACTGTTCAAAATAATTTGAGAGGAAATCGGGTGCGCATGAAATTTCTAATAGTCGTTTATTTTTCCAATCTTGGATCTTGAATGTTGCGTATAGTTTTTTTCTAGGATTCTCCTCGTCCTTCCATTCCTGGATAAGGTCCTTAACGGTCACATTCGGCCGGAGGATCATGAAGCCATTGGCATAGCTGGCGTTGGCTGAAACGCCGAGTGTGTAGAAAAGGTCCGCTGCAGAAGCTTTCCGCACTTGTCGATCTTGGTCCCATCCGCCGAACGCCTTCGGATCAAAACGTGTGAAATCGAACTTGAGGACTAATGACATTCCTGCAACAGCCATATAGGTAGTGAGGTCCTTGACAAGGATGGTCACTACAACATCGCGCTCTTTCGTCCCTGGACCTTTTAGCCAAATTACACGAATCACATCCTCGATATCGCCGCGTTTGTCGAGGCGACAATAGGCACTGCGTTCCTCAACCCAGTAAAGATCAAGGCAATGTACGAGCTTTTGGCTGACTTCAACCGGAGCAGGGCCCTCGGTAACTCCAGTGAACGATCGGCGGAAGATCAGCTTCTCGCCGCCCTTTAAGGTCTTGCATCCCGAATTGCTTAGTGGCGGCTCCAGATAGATCCTGTGTCCCTTGCCACCTCCCCAAGCTCTCTGAATGCACCAACTTTCATCCGGCAAGACGTAGGCGTTGAGAAGGTCAGCCTGATCAGCCGGCGTGACCTTTTCTGTCCTGGCCAGCACCCCGTGGATCAGAACAGCATCAGAGGTGGCGTAAATCACGATCTCATCGCGATGCGCATTCCCTTTCAGGAAGGCGATTGAGTCTTCCGCCCTTAAAAGCCATTCCGTCTTGCCGGTACCTGGTGCCCGGGCAATCTTGCGAAATGCCACTTCATCAAATTTTTGCATAGGCCTCAAACTGCAGCCAACTTGGGTTGTTCATCAAATGTGACATAAGTTAGGTCTACGGTCTATGGCCAAGCCCTTGGAGCGAAATGGAACGGATTAGAAACGGCATTTACCTGGGGCTCCCCTCGGGGGAAGAGATGCCCTCAAGAGGCGAGTTCAGTCATACCTCCCCGTGGCGCACCTGATCCCGTTTTGAGTAGGAAAGGCTGCCCTCAAGTGGCCATGGTTCTGAGTTGAGGCGCTTGCCTAAAAGTGTCCTGGGAGTGTCTCGAACGAAAAGACCCGCCAACTTGGCAGGCCTAAGTGTCTGACTTTATTGGTCGGGGCGATAGGATTCGAACCTACGACCCTCTGCTCCCAAAGCAGATGCGCTACCAGGCTGCGCCACGCCCCGACTGAAGGGCAAGTATAGCAAGGCGGCGCCCCGGTCCCAAGGCGCCCGGGGATCTCTTGAATTTCACACTCCTTCGCATGGGACCCGTCATACTTGCGCATACCTCCGAGGAGCGCAGTCATGATCGATCTTTCCGCCGGCATCCCCCTGGGCTGCGCCCTGGGGTTCATCGCGTGGTTCCTGGTGCGGTATCTGGCGGCGGGGATCTACACGGTGGACCAGAACCAGCGGGCGGTGAAGACCTCCTTCGGGCGGGCGGAGCGGGTGGGGACGGCCACGACGGCGGAGGATCCCATCTCGGCGATGCTCACGCCGGAGGAGCGGGAGCGCTATGCGGTGCCGCAGGTGCGGGTCATTCCGCCGGGGGGGCCGTACTTCAAGTGGCCCTGGGAGCGGGTGTACAAGGTGTCGGTGGCCACGGAGACGGTCAGCATGGCGTGGGATCCGGCGATGCCCTCGGCCAACAGCGGGGGGACGGTGCTGGAGGCGGTGACCAAGGACCAGCTCAACACGGGGCTCACGGGGCAGATCCGGTTCCGCATCAGCGACCGCAATCTCTATGCCTTCCTCTTCGGCGTCAAGAATCCCATCGCGCACGTCATGGGCTACTTCGTGTCGGTGCTCCGGGAGCGCATCGCCAACTTCGAGGCGCCGGCCGACGCGGACGGCGTCCCGGCGGTGCAGACGGGGATCTCCATCAACGACCTGCGCAAGAACCTGCGGGACCTCAACGAGCACATGGACAAGGAGTGCGCGTCGGCCCAGGCGCGCTACGGGATGCTCCTGGAGGCCTCGCTCATCACGGCCATCGATCCGCCGCCCGACGTGGAATCGGCCCTGGCGGCCATCAACACGGCCCACAACCAGGTTTCCTCGGACATCAGCCTGGCCCAGGCGTCGGCGGACCAGAAGATCGTCCAGTCCCGGCGCGCGGTGGAGATCGAGACGCTCAAGGCCCAGGCGGAAGTCGAGCCCCTGCGGCTCCTGGCCTCGCAGATCGGCCTGCTCAAGGACAAGGGCGGCGAGGGGGCGCTGGACGCCTATGTGCGCAACGTGCGCCTGGGGCTCTATTCGGAAGCCGGCCGCATCGTGCTGGAGGTGAAGTGATGGAAACCCTCATCGTCGCCGCCATCACCTTCATCGCCTGCTTCCTCGTCGTGCCCCTCCTGCTGGGGCTGCTGCGGGCCGTCGGCTTCTACGCCATCGTGCAGGAGCGCCGGTGCCTGGTGTACGTGCTTTTCGGCAAGGTCGTGGGCGTATTGGACGAGCCCGGCCTCCACTTCCTCTGGCTGCGCCTGGGCTGGCGCGCTCCCTTCGTGAAGTTCCTGGGGCGCTGCTACGAGATCGACTACCGGCTGGACCAGGAATACCTGCGCAGCGCCCCCGTGAACTCGGAGGAAGGCGCGCCCATGGGCATCGGCATATGGTACGAGATGTTCATCAGCGACCCCGTGGCCTACCTCTTCAAGAACACCGACCCCCGAGGTTCCCTGGCCGCCAACGTCAGCAATTCCACCGTGCGGTGCCTGAGCAACATGCCCCTGGCGGACATGATGGCCAACCGCCACGCCATGAGCCAGACCGTGCGCAACGAGGTCTCGCCGCTCTCCCACGACTGGGGCTACAAGCTGGGCTCCATCTACATCCGCAAGGTCCACTTCCGGGACGCGGACATGATCCGGCAGATCGAGAGCAAGGTCGTGAACCGTCTGCGGCAGGTGACCTCCAGCATCAAGCAGGACGGCACCAACCAGGTGAACATCATCACCAGCACCGCCGAGCGCCAGGCGGCGGTGGAGTTCGCCAAGGCCGGGGCCGTGCGGCCCGAGATTGTGGGGTCGGCGCTGG
The DNA here is from genome assembly GCF_030846775.1 of Geothrix sp. 21YS21S-2. Lineage (NCBI taxonomy): Bacteria > Pseudomonadati > Acidobacteriota > Holophagae > Holophagales > Holophagaceae > Geothrix > Geothrix sp. 21YS21S-2. The sequence continues at coordinate 2,668,647 of NZ_CP132910.1, read as the reverse complement.
ACGAGATCTCGCGGGATCCCGCCGTGGCCCGGGCCATGTTCGACGTGCTGGAGACCCAGAAGATGCTTGCGGGGAAGGGGGCCATCACCCTGATCCCGGCCCGGCCCGCCCTGCTTGCGGATCTCCTGGCGGCCGCCCCGGAGGCCCCGCGGCCGCGGTAGGGGTCCAACCCCCGGAACTCGCCGCTGGCGCGCGGGCGCGCGGGGAATATAATGAGAACATCATCACGATCCGCTAGGGTTGAATCCGGATTTAATTCAACTCCCCCAGAATCTGTTTTAAAATAGACGGAAACAAGCGTGAGCGATGAAAGCGCCATCATTCGCAACTTCGACACGATCCAGGAGATCCTGCGGAACGTGTGCGACCGCAACGAACTGGCCTTCCTCTCGACGCCGTACGCCAAGTTCGAGCTGAACTTCCTCCTGCTGGACCAGGAGGTCGTCCACGTCACCGCGACCATGAGCCGGGAGGACGCCCTCTACGGCCTGAAATCGCCCAGCCTCACCCTCCGCTTCCCCCACGGGCCCCGGATCTTCCGCGCGTCCACCTCGCTCCTGGGCATCGGGATGGCCCGGGGGCGCAAGTCCCTTCGGCTGTCGCGGCCCGCCGTCCTCGAGAGCGACGAGTTCAGGCGGGCCTTCCGGGTGGAGAAGGTGGGGCGGATCCAGGTGACCTTCAGCTCCCGGAAGTACGACCTCCTCACCGGCAGCCTCGTCAACATCAGCACGGGCGGGGCGCGGATCTTCTCCAGCAGGGAGTTCGAGGACGGGGAGATCCTCCTGGACGACGTCATCCATGTGAGCATCCCCCTGACCCCCGGGATCCTGATCAACGGCCAGGCCAAGGTCCGCCACGTGGGCGACCGGAGCGTGGGCCTGGAGTTCCGGCCGACCCTCTCGGGCAACCTCCTCGACGACCTCTCCCGGTGGACCTTCCAGAAGAAGGAGGAGGCCTACCACCAGTTCGCCAGCCGCGAACAGGAGAAGGCCGGGGACCACGCCGCGAAACCCGCCTTCCTGGCGGAAGGCCCCTGCATCGCCCTGGTGGGCGGGCCCCCCGATCTGGAGGAGCGCCTTCGAACCCTCCTGGCCGGGCTGCCCCCCCTCCACCGCTATCCCGCCACCGTCCAGACCATGCGGGCCCTGACGGAAGCCAAGGGCGTCATGGCCCTCGTCTACCTGGACGGGGCCGACCACGAGCACCGGGCCCGGGCCGGGACGCTGCTGGAACCCATCCGCGGCAAGGTGCCGTTCTTCCTCCTGGGAGGGGCGGGGCTGGGGGCTTCGGTCCTCCTCCAGCTGGCCAACGACTGGGAGGCGCTCATGGGCTTCTCCATCGAGGGCCAAGGGCTTGCCCAGCTGGCGAAACAGGTGGGCGGCGTGTTCTCCTACCTCGTGCGCTAGGTCGCCATCCTGCGGTAGGCCGCCTCGATGTCCCGGGCGAAGCGCCCGGCGTCCATGAGCGGGGAGGCTTCCATGCGCGGCCTCAGGCCGGCCCGCAGCTCCGCCAGGCGCGGCAGGTCCCCGGCGAGTTCCGCGGCGATCCCCACGAAGCTGTCGTCGTCCCAGGCGGCCAGCTCCGGGAGACCCAGGTTCCGGAGCTGGCTCCAGCCCGCGCGGCCCACCACGGTGGCGCCCACCCGGGTCACCACGGGCACGCCCATCCAGAAGGCGTCGAGGCTGGTGGTGTGGCCGTTGTAGGGGAAGGTGTCCAGGCAGATGTCGATGGTCCGGTACAGCTCCAGGTAGTCCCGGCGGGGCAGGAAGGGGGTGAAGTCGATGCGGGCGGGGTCCGTGAAGGCGTCCAGGATCAGCTGACGGTGGCGGCCGGCGTGGGCCAGGAGGCGCAGGCGTGAGCCGGGTACGGCCTGCAGGACGCGGTCCCACAGGGCCAGGACGGCCCGGTTCACCTTGCAGGGATTGTTCAGGCACCCGAAGGTGACGTGGCCCGCGGCCAGGGCCGGGAGGGGGCCGGGGCCGGGTCCCTCGGCCAGGGGGTGGTAGCACCAGAAGGTGTGGGGCAGCCGGATGGAGCGCTCGGCATACCCGGCGTCCGTGATGCCGGGGGGGTCCAGGTAGGGGTCCGTGAGGCGGTAGTCCATGGCCGACAGGCCCGTGGTGCCGGGATACGCGAGCCAGGCCACCTGGGCGGGTGCGGGTCCGCGGGCGAAGAGCAGGGGGCGGCCGCCGGCCATGTGCATGGTGAGATCCACCAGGATGTCGATGCCGTCGGCGCGCACGAGGGCAGCCAGCGCCTCGTCGGTCAGGCCCGCGCAGTCCCGCCAGACGTCGCAGCAGGCCCGGAGCTGCTCCGTGACGGCGTCCGGATGCCGCACGCTGGAGTAGGCGTGGATCTCGAAGGCCCGGCGGTCGTGGTGGGTGAAGAGGGGTACGGTGAAGAAGGCCTGGCAGTGGTAGCGGAAATCCGGAGAGACGTACCCGATCCGCAGCCTGGGGCCGGGCCCGCCCCTCGGCGCCGCGCCGCGCAGGCCCTGGGCGTGGATTCGGTCGAAGGCCCGTGCCTCCTGGAGGACGTCGTCGGCCGAGGCCTCCGGATCGAAGGCGCGCAGGTAGGCCAGGTTGCCCATGGCGACGGGGTCGCCCGGGTCCAGGGCCAGGGCCTCGCGGTGGCAGGCCAGGGCCACGTCCATGCGGCCCAGGTCCTTGAACAGGTTGCCCAGGCTCCCCAAGGCCAGGGCGTTGCCGGGCTGCGCCTGGAGGGCCCGCTGGAGGAGCCCGGAAGCCTGGTCCAGGTCCCCCAGGGCCCGCGCGGCGACGCTGGCGTTGATCCAGGCGTCGGGGCAGTCCGCCTCCAGGTAGGCCGCCAGCGCCCCGGGGAGGTCGCCCAGGAGCATCAGGGCGTTGCCCAGGTTGTTGGAGGCCTCCGGAACGGGGGAAGCGGCCAGGGCCCTCCGGTAGGCCCTGACCGCTTCCGGGTAGTCACCCCTGGCGAACGCCTCGTCCCCGAGGGAGCAGCTGGCCAGCGCCTCGGGGTCGGGCATGGTCCCTCACTTGCTGGTGAGCGTCACGCTCCGCATGTTGAAGCCGCCGCGCTGGAGGTCCAGCACCTTCCCGGCGAGGTTCACCAGGAGCATGGTCTCGAGTTCGTCGCCGCCCTTCTTGGTGGCGCCGACGGGGGGGATGGTGCCGGGGAGCTTGCGGTCCCGGGTCCAGGTCATGTGCACGTCGAACTTCATGGTGCCCACGGGAAAGCCCATCTGCCCGGCGAGGTGGTCGATGCGGCCCTCGCCGTTGTAGGAGATCGTGAGGGACGCCGGGCCTTCCATGCCCCGGCTCTGGTTCTCGATGGTCACGCTGGTGGGCCGGGTGCCGGTGTAGTGGAAGGTCATGCGGGTGGTGATGCCCTGGGCGTCGTTGCTGTAGTTCATCTTCGTGGGCAGCTTCGTGGACTTGTCGAAGACCACGTCGAGCTTGCCGCGCTTCCAGAAGCCCAGGCTCTCGGCCATGCTCTGCTCGCGCTTCTTGGGGTCGTAGGCGGAGGTCGGCGACTGGAAGGACAGGATCTGGCCGCCGGCGCTGTCCTCGCGGCCCATGGCGGCCTTGAAGAGGGAGCCCTTCACGTACACGTCCCGCACCTCGTTGACGCACTGGCTGAACCACCCCAGGAAGGACACGGGGGCGTCGGACGGGGGCGGATCCACCTTGGTGGTGTAGGCGTTCATCTCCTTGCTGTAGAGGAACCCCTTCAGGCCCGAGCGGTAGTAGAGCAGGGTCCCGAAGTCGCCCTTGAGCTCGGTGCGGAAGTCGGCGTTGGCGAAGTAGGTGCCTTTGAGGTTCAGGTTGACGGTGCCGCCCTTGGTGAGGCCGCCCTTGACGGCGCCCTGGCCGAGCTGGTCGACCTTGGCGTTGGCCGCGGCCGCGGTGAAGTTGATGGAGAGGGTTCCTTCCAGGTCCACGGCGCGGACGTCCTGGTAGGGCTTTCCGAACCAGCCGGAATTGACGGCGTCCAGGACCTGGTCCAGGTTCTGGCGCGCGAAGGTGGCCTCGATGCTTTCCTTGGCGGGGCCCTTGGCGGCGGGGGCCTTGGCCTTGGCCTGGCCGTGGGCCGAGGCGGCGCCGCCGAGCACGAGGAGGGTGGCCGTCAGGGCAGGAATACCGAGTTTCATGCAGATCTCCGGATAAGGGCTATCGCCGTTCTTTGTGAGGCTTCTGGGCCTGAAGTTCCCGCTTCCGCCGGGAAAAGCAGGATGCGCAGAAGGCCGCGGCGGGATCGGTGGGGACGAAGTCCACGTATTCCTTGGTCCCGCATTCCACGCAGATGATCTGGGTGAGGATCTGGGCTTCGTTCTTGCGTACCGCCTTGCGCACGGGCTGGGTCTTCTTGTAGCAGTGCGGGCAGTTGAAAAACTTCTCCTCCGGGGACAGCCGGAAGGTGCGCCCGCAGGTGGCGCAGACCTTCTCCCGGGTGGTCACGGTGGGCTTGGCCTCGCGCTTCTGGATCTTCACCACGCCGGGGGAGGCGGGCTCGGCGGGGGGCGGCTTGGGTTGGGCTGGGAGTCGTGGGGTCATTTGCGCTCTTCGGGTGGCTGTCTACCGCTGAAATCATAGCATCTCTGCGGGGGCCTCCCCGGGGCGGGCCCGGGAATGGCATCCTGGAGGCATGGAAAACGCTTCCCGGCTCCTGCGACCCCTCCTGGACGGCAGCCCCAGGGCCCTGGCCCGGGCCATCACGTGGATGGAGAACGGCCACCCCGAGGCGAGGGCCCTCATGGCCAGCGTCTGGCCCCACCTGGGCCGCGCCGTGGTCATCGGCCTCACGGGGTCCCCGGGCAGCGGGAAATCGACCCTCACGGACCAGCTGGCCCGCGCCCTCCGGGCCGAGGGCAGGCGCGTGGGGATCCTCGCGGTGGACCCCACCTCCCCCTTCAGCGGGGGCGCCATCCTGGGCGACCGCATCCGCATGGGTCGCATCGCGGCCGACCCCGGCATCTTCATCCGCTCCATGGCCACCCGGGGGGCCCTGGGGGGCCTGGCCAGGGCCACGCAGGACGCCATCGACCTCCTGGACGCCGCGGGGTGGGACGTGGTGATCGTGGAGACGGTGGGCGTGGGCCAGGACGAGGTGGATGTCGTGAGCTGCGTGCAGACCTGCTGCGTGGTCCTGGTGCCGGGCATGGGTGACGAGATCCAGGCCATCAAGGCCGGCATCATGGAGGTGGCGGACATCTTCATCGTCAACAAGGCCGACAGGGACGGGGTGGAGAAGGTGGAGATGGAGATCCAGGCCATGAAGTCCCTCGGCTCCGCCCAGGCCTGGGATCCCCCCGCGGTTCGCACCGTTGCCGCCCAGGGGGAGGGGATCCCGGAGCTGTTGGAAAAGATCCGGGAACACGGGACCTGGTTGAAGGCCCACGGCGGTTTTCAGGTCAAGGCCCGGGAGCGGGCCCGGCTCCGCTTCGGCAGCCTCCTGGCGGAGGAGGCGGCCCGCCGGGCCCGCGCCCGAGCCGGCTCCGAAAAGGTTGAACTTCTCATTAAGGCCGTCGCCGACCGGGTCCTGGACCCCTATGCGGCGGTAGATCAGGTACTTGGTTGTTGAGTTTTCCCAGACGCTGAACATAATCTCGACATGCCAGCGGAATTCTTCCAGCTCGACGACACGGCCTCCATCCGGATGGTCTTCCAGCGGCTTTGCCGCTCCGGCGGCGACATCACCATGAAGGTGGAGGGCCGGGACTGGACCTTCCCCATTTTCGAGGAGGTGGAGGGCCGGATCCTGGTGGGCATCACCGGGGCCGAGCGGACCAAGTGGAACATGAACGTCGGCGACCACTACCGCATGACGGTGTTCGACCGGGGCCGGAAGTTCCAGGGCACGGTGGAGGTGGCCGACTTCGGCCAGCTCGAGGGATCGGACTGCGTCCACCTGGAGCAGCCCCGCATGCTCAAGGGCCGGGACTACCGCGGGCTCTCGGACTTCCTGCCCGAGAAGCCCCTGGGAGCGGTGTTCACGAGCCCCAGCATGGACTTCTGCGACGCCCGCATCCGGGCCCTGGGCCAGGACGGCCTCCTGCTGCCCCTCTACGGCAGCGGCGCGGTCAAGGACGGACAGCTCAAGCTGGACACCCCCACGACCATGGAACTGAACATGGACCTGGACAACAAGTTCGTCCTCAAGGCCGTGTGCGACACCATGGAGGAGGGCGTCGTAGGCATCCGGTTCACGGAAAAGCACGACGCGCCCGTCCTGAAGGCCTACCGGATGTGGCTCAACGAGGCGATGATCGCCCAGGACCGCAAGGACCGGGAGCTCTTCCAGACCCGGGGGGTCCGCGCGGACCGCAGCAAGGGCGAGGTCGTCAAGGCCGGGCCCACCCTCCAGGTGCTGTCCGATCGGGACCCGCTGGTGCTGGTCATCAGCGAACCCCCCTTCTCGATCCGCATGGCCGAGGCCGTGGGCCGGAGGTTCGGGGTGGCCGGGCTGGACTTCGCCCGGGGCGAGGTGCGGCCCCTGGTCAAGTCCCTCGGGGTGGAGGGCTCCGACTGGGGCCGCGTGAAGCTCGTGGTGGTGCACCAGCGCCTGCGTTCCATGAGCGGCATGGAACTGGCCGGCAAGCTCGTCAAGGACGAGCGGTGCCCCGTGCCGGTCCTGGTGGCCGGGCCCGAGGAGGATGCCGTCCTCAAGCGGAACCGGGCCCTGGGCCTGGGGGCCGTGGACTTCCTGCCGGTGGATCCCTTCCGGATCCTCGCGGTCATCCAGGCCCTGGACCAGACGATCAAGATGTTCTACCCCTCGTAGGCCACGCCGGGATTGGCGGGGATCCGGGACAGCTGGTACTCCTCCTCCTCGACGACCTTGGGGTTGTCCAGGAAGTAGGTGGCCCGCTCCAGATCCAGTTCGCCCTCCCACTTGGAAACGGCCACCGAGGCCACGCCGTTGCCGATGAGGTTGGTGATGGCCCGGGCCTCGCTCATGAAGCGGTCGATGCCCAGCAGCAGGGCCAGCCCGGCGACGGGGATGTTGCCCACCACCGAAAGGGTCGCCGCCAGGGTGATGAAGCCGCCGCCGGTGACGGCCGCGGCGCCCTTGGACGTCAGGAGGAGGATGCCCAGGATGTAGAGCTGCTGGGTCAGGGTGACGTGGGTGTTGGTGGCCTGGGCGATGAAGAGGCAGGCCAGGGTGAGGTAGATGGAGGTGCCGTCCAGGTTGAAGGAGTAGCCCATGGGGATGACCATGCCCACCACGGACTTGGAGCAGCCCAGGCGCTCCATCTTCTCCATCATGAGGGGCAGGGCGGATTCCGAGGAGGAGGTGCCCAGCACGATCAGGATCTCCTCCCGGATGTACCGCAGGAACTTGAAGATGTTCAGGCCCGCGTACTTCATCACCGCGCCCAGGATGAGGATGACGAACAGCAGGCTGGTGGCGTAGAAGCAGGCGATGAGCTTGCCCAGGCTCACCAGGGAGTGGAGCCCGTACTTGCCCACGGTGAAGGCCATGGCGCCGAAGGCGCCGATGGGGGCCAGGCGCATGACCATGGCCACCAGGCGGAAGAAGACCTTGTTCAGGCCGTCCAGGAACTTCATGACCGGGATGCCGTCATCCTTGATGAAGGCCAGGGCGCTGCCGAAGAGCATGGCGAAGAGGAGGATCTGGAGGATGTCCCCCTTGGCGAAGGCGTCGGCCACGTCCTTGGGGATGATGTTCATGATGAAGTCGATGGTGCTGAGGTGGGCCCCGGGGTGGGTGTAGGCGGCGATGGACTTGGTGTCCAGGGAGGCGGGATTGATGTTCATGCCCGCCCCGGGCCTGAACACGTTCGCGATGACCAGGCCGATGGCCAGGGCGATGGTGGTGAGGACCTCGAAGTAGAGGATGCCCTTTCCGCCCACGCGGCCCACCTTCTTCATGTCGCCCATCTTGGCGATGCCCATGACGACCGTGAGGAAGATGATGGGGGCGATGAGCATCTTCACGAGCTTGATGAAGCCCTCGCCCAGGGGGCGCATGCTGGCCGCGAACTGGGGACGGAAATATCCCAGTGCCGCTCCGATGAGCACTGCGAGGATGACCTGGAGGTAGAGGCTATGCCTTAGCTTTTGCAGTAACTTCAACTTATTCTCCTGAGAAAGGGATTCCAGATAAAGGTATCGGAAATTCTCAGGAAAACAGGAGTAAAAAATCCTAAATCCAGAACAGGGCGGCCGCTCCCACGATCGACAGGATGGTGCCAGCCCACGCCCTGCTTGAGACGCGCTCCTTGAATACCGCCATGGAGATGGGCAGCAGCAGCACCGGCGAAAGCGACATGAGGGTCGCCGCCACGCCCATTGATGTGTGGGTTATCGCGAACAGGGACAACACGACCCCGATGACCGGCCCCGTGATGGCTCCCGCGAAGATGTAGATCGAGGCCTTCATGTCCTTCATGCGCCGGGTGCAGTCCAGGAACTGCCCGCGGAGGAGGAACCAGACGCTTATAGCCAAGGTGCCCGCCACCACCCGCACCAGGTTGGCCGAGACCGGATGGAAGCCGCCCCGCATGCCCACGTCGGACAGGATGAGGCCCACGGACTGGCCCAGGGCGCCGCCGATGCCCAGGAGGACGCCCAGGGTGGCGTGCTTCGGCCGCTGGCTTTCGCCATGGCCTTCGGCCACCACCCACGCGATCCCGGCGAGGGTGGCGAGGATGGCCACGACCTTCGGGAGCCCCAGGGACTGGCCCAGGAAGACGCGGGCCAGGATCACGCTGAAGACGGGCGAGAGCGTCATGAGGAGCATGGCCACCCGGGCCCCCAGGAGCAGGAAGGCCTCGAAGAGCAGGGCGTCCCCCAGGGCGAAGCCGATGAGGCCCGACACCGCCAGGGGCACCAGCCGCTGGGCCCCCGCGTGGAAGGGGAAGGCGGTGCCGAAGGCCGCCAGGTGCACCCCCACGAGCATGGCCAGGGCCATGTAGAGCCGCGCCGCGTTCACCGTCTGGGAACCCACCCGGCGGCCCGCCACGGTGAAGCACACCGAATTGAAGGCCCAGCAGAGGGACGTTGCGAGGGCTGCCAATTCGCCAGCGTAGGCCATGCGGACTCCGGAACCGGCGCTCCGGCGCCTGGCATCATGTTACGAGGTCTCCCCCCGCCTTGTCTAAACCAACAATTCCGGTCTACTATTTCCAGGTCGCAGCGAATGAATCGGAGTGTCGGCATGGATGGTCTTCTTTTCTGGCACCGGTTCCAGTTCGGGTTCACGGCGACGTTCCACTACCTGTTCCCCCAGCTGACCATGGGCCTCGCGCTCCTGATCGTGGTCTTCAAGGGGCTGGCCCTGGCCCGGGGGGAGGAGCGGTTCGACGCCGCGGCCCGGTTCTGGATCCGCATCTTCGGCCTCACCTTCGGGGTGGGGGTGGTGACGGGCATCCCGCTGGAGTTCCAGTTCGGCACCAACTGGGCGCGCTTCTCCCGGGACGCCGGCGGGGTCATCGGCCAGACCCTGGCCATGGAGGGCATGTTCGCCTTCTTCCTGGAGAGCACCTTCCTGGGCCTGCTGGTTTGGGGGGAGAAGCGGCTGGGCCCGAAGCTCCACGCGGCCGCGGCCCTGGCCCTGTTCCTGGGCAGCTGGCTCTCGGGCTTTTTCATCGTGGCCACCAACGCCTTCATGCAGCATCCGGTGGGCCACCGGGTGCTGGCGGACGGGAGCCTGCAGCTGGTGGACTTCTGGGCCTTCCTGACGAACCCCTGGGGGCTGGTGCAGTACGCGCACACCATGACCGGGGCGGTGGTGACCGGGGCCTTCGTGGTGGCGGCGGTGGGCGCCTTCTGGACCCTGCAGGGCATCCACGCGGCCCAGGCCCGGCTCTACCTGAAGGCGGGGGTCCTGGCGGGCTTCATCGGGGCCTGCGCGGCGGCCTTCCCCACGGGGGACCTCAACGGCAAGCAGGTGGCGCGCCACCAGCCCGTGGCCCTGGCGGCCATGGAGGGGCGGTGGAAGAGCGGGCGCTACGCCGAGGTGAACCTCATCGGCCAGCCGGACGTGGCCCGGCAGCGCCTGGACAACCCGGTGCGCCTCCCGGGGGTCCTCAGCTTCATCGCCTACGGCTCCTTCTCCAGCGACGTGAAGGGCCTGGATGATTTCCCCCGGGACGCCTGGCCCACGGAGCTGGAGCTGCTCTACTACGGCTTCCATATCATGGTGGGCCTGGGCACGCTCTTCATCGGGCTCATGGGGCTGGCCGCGCTCCTGCTGTACCGGGGGAGGCTGGAACGCGCGCGGCCCCTCCTGTGGTGCATCATGCTGGCCTTCCCCTTCCCCTTCATCGCCAATTCCGCGGGATGGATGGTGGCCGAACTGGGGCGCCAGCCCTGGACGGTGTTCGGGCTCCTGAGGACGGCGGCGGGCACCTCGGCCCTGGTGCACCCGGGCCAGACGGTGTTCACGACCCTGGGCTTCGCCGGGCTCTACCTGGTGCTGGGCCTGCTCTACCTCTTCCTGGTGGCCCGGGAAGTGGCCCACGGCCCCGAAGGCCATTGAGGAGACGGCCATGGAGATGCTCTGGTTCTGGATGGTGTCGGTGGTGGTGGCGCTATACGCCGTGATGGACGGCTTCGACTTCGGGGCGGGGGCGCTGCACCTGTTCGTGGCGCGCAGCGACAAGGAGCGCCGGGAGGTGCTGGCGGCCATCGGCCCCCTGTGGGACGGCAACGAGGTGTGGCTCCTGGCCGGCGGGGGCCTGCTCTTCCTGGGGTTCCCCAAGGTCCTGGCGGCGGGCTTCTCGGGGTTCTACCTGGCCATGTTCATGGTGATCTGGACGCTGATCCTCCGGGGCATCTCCATCGAGTTCCGGTCCCACGTGGCGGACCGCCTCTGGCGCGCCTTCTGGGACGGGGCCTTCGCCGTGTCCAGCACCCTCATGCCCGTGCTCCTGGGCGCGGCCCTGGGCAACGTGGTGCGGGGCGTGCCCCTGGACGGCTCGGGCTTCTTCAACATCCCGCTCTTCACCCACTGGGGCGTGGGGAACCCCGTGGGGATCCTGGACTGGTACACCCTGCTCATGGGCCTCCTGGTGCTGGCCACGCTCACGGCCCACGGCGCCCTCTTCCTGGCCTGGAAGACCTCCGGCCCGGTCCATCGGCGGTGCCTCGCCGCGGCCCGCCCCCTGTGGGCGTCCGTGGCCGCCCTGGCCCTCGGCGCCACCTTCGCCACCGCCTGGGTGAATCCGGAGGTCTACGCGAGGCTTCCCCATGCCCCGCTGGCCTGGGCCGGCATGGCGCTCTTCCTGGCGGGCCTGGGGACGGTGGCCGCGGGCCTGTGGAAGGAACGCCCCCTCCTGGCTTTCCTGGGTTCCGGCGCCTTCATCGTGGGCCTCCTGGCCGCGACCGCGGGCTGCGTGTGGCCGGTGATGCTCCGGTCGACGCTCGATCCCGCCTTCAGCCTGGACGCCCACAACGCCAACGTCGGGGCCTACGGGATGCGGTCGGGGCTGATCTGGTGGCTGCTGGCGTTCCCCATCGTCATCGCCTACTTCGCCATGCTGTTCCGCATCCACCGCGGCAAGGTCCAGGCCGCCGCGGACGGGGAAGGCTACTAGCCCTTATCCTTGCTCGGCGAACCTCGGCTCCTCGGCCACCTCGGCGATGCCCTTCTTTTCTTGAACCCTTCGGCGCATCGATTCAACGCGCCGCAGGGTCGTGAAACAGAATTGCATCGCCGAGGTGGCCGAGGGGCCGAGGTTCGTCGAGGAAGAAAGGACCCGATCAGGTCCAGTCCACGTCCTTCGCTCCGATGCGCGCGGCCAGGGCCTCGGCGGCGCGGGCCACGGCGGCCTTGCGCGCCCTGGTGGCGCGGACGCCCTTCTCGAACCAGAGCCCCTTGATCTCCAGGACGCCCCGCTCCCGGTGGAACTTGGGGTCGAGCCGGCCCACCAGCGACTCGCCTTCCAGGATCGGCAGCACGTAGTACCCGTACTGCCTCTTCTCCTCCGGCACGAACGCCTCGAACCGGAAGTCGAAATCGAAAAGGCGCAGCGCGCGGGCCCGGTCCCGGAGGATGGGGTCGAAGGGGCAGAGCAGGACGGTGCGCTCCGGCGGGTCCGCGACGCGCGCCTTCCAGTCCTCGACCGCGAAGGCCTTGCGGCCGTCCTCGGTCTCCACGGGGCGGGCGCGGCCGGCCTTGACGGCGGCGGCGCACCACTGCGCGGCCTCGGTCGGGTCCAGGGCGTTGAAGTAGGCGGCGAGCTCCCGGGGCGTGGCCACGCCCAGGCGGTCCAGGGCGGTGGCGCAGGCCCACTCCCGGTGCTCTCCGGGGGAGGAGGCCGGGAGGGCGTGGGCCTGCGGGAAGACCCGCTGGGGAAGGTCGTACACCTTGTGGAAGTTCACGCGCTTCGCCACAGCCAGCTCTCCGGCGTGCCAGAGGAACTCCAGGGCGGCCTTCTGCGGCTTCCAGCCCCACCACGCGTTGGCGCGACTGTCCCGCTTGTGCTCGAAGTCGGCGCTGCGCAGGGGGCCCTCGACGCGGATCCGCTCCAGGACCAGGTTCAGGAGTTCGTCCACCTTGTCCCCGACGCGCTCCCGCCACCAGGCGTTCTGGAGGATCCGGGCGCGGCTGCGGGGGAACCGCACCTTCCAGTGGGGGTAGAAGGCCATGGGGATGGCCGAGGCGTCGTGGGTCCAGTGCTCGAAGAGCCTGCGGTCGCCCTGGAAAAGGGCGTCGAAATCGGCGGGTGCGTAGCCTTCCAGGCGGCTGCCGAGGATGAGGTGGTGGGCGCGCTCCACCACGTTGATGGAGTCCATCTGCACGTAGCCCAGCTGCCGGATCAGGGCGTCCAGGCCCGCAGGGGGCGGGCCCATCAGGGCCTGGGCCGCCAGGAGCAGGCGCCGGGCCTGGGCTTGGGTGACGGGTTCGGGTTTCCGGGGCATGGGCTCGTCCAGGCGGTTGGGGAACTTGAAGTCTGCCAGAATAACCGTGGAGGCCCCCTTGGCTGGACATCTCATCCTCGTGCCTACCCCCCTCGGCAACCTGGGGGACATGACGGAAAGGGGGCGCGACGCCCTCGCCGGATGCGACCTGGTGGCCTGCGAGGACACGCGGCGCACCGGGGGCCTCCTGGCCCACCTGGGCATCGAGAAGCCCCTGGCGCGCTTCGACGACCACGCCCCGCTGGAGGCCCGGGAGCGCGTGGCGCTGGCCCTGGCCGGGGGGCGCACCGTGGCCTACTGCTCCGACGCGGGCATGCCGGGCGTCAACGATCCGGGTTTCGAGCTGGCGCGGCTGGCCCGGGAAGCCGGGGCCAGGGTCACGGTGCTGCCGGGGCCTTCGGCGGTGACCCTGGCGGTGGTGGCTTCGGGCCTGCCCAGCCACACCTTCAGCTTCTGGGGCTACCTGCCCTCCCGCAGCGAACCCCGGAAGGCCGCTCTCCGCCGGCTGGCCGCCAAGGAGGAGACGGTGGTGGTCTTCGAGACGCCCCATCGAATTCATGAAACTTTATTGGAGTTGGAGGAGATCGTGCCGGAACGGGAGATCGCCCTGGGCCGGGAACTGACCAAGCTCCACGAGACCTGGTACCGGGGGACACCGGCCCAGGTGCAGGCGGCCCTGGGCTCGGAGGGCCGGGGGGAAATGGTCCTCGTGATGGCAGGCGCCGACGCGAAACGCACGGTTTCAGAGGACTTGGAAATCGAGGAGGACCAGGCGGCCCTGCCGGAATGGGCCGTGCGGTTCCTGGATGCCGCCCGGGAAGGGGGCATGACGCTGAGGGAGGCGGTCAAGCCCCTCGCCCGGCATCTCGGCCGCCCTGCGAGCGATGTATATCGCATGGCAATTGAACGATAAACACGACTTAAGCGGTCAACCATTCCGTAAAATTCATGTGAAAATTCTGGATTATTGATCTTTTGGTCAAGATTTGTGGTTCCATTTCTTCCTAGATGCTCAACCCCTCCTTCCGCAAGTCCGGTTCTCGCCCCAGGCCCTGAGCCTCGGGTCCGGATCCGTCCGCACGTTTCAGGTTCCACCCACCCCAACCCCCTCACAGGAGCCAAGCCATGAGGATTTCCCGCATCTTCGGCGTCGCCGCCGTTCTCACCGCCGCCGGGTTCGCCGCCCAGGCCCAGGACGTCAAGGTCAACATCCTGACCGAATTCTGGTACACCCAGATGATGGACACCAACCTGCGCAACAACGGCGCGCAGAACGTGGTGGCCAACTACTACGGCCTCGACTCCCGCTTCACCGAGAACACCTTCAACATCAAGCGCGCCGAAATCTACTGCAACTACAAGATCAACGACGAGTGGGCCGGCTACATCATGTTCGACCCCAGCCTGACCAACACCTCCTCCGCCGCCAACGCCGCCACCACCAACTCCGGCGTGGCCCTGCAGGACTGGGTCATCACCTGGACCCCCAAGGGCACGGGCGTCACCGTCAAGGCCGGCCAGATGAAGATGCCGACCACGTACGAGTCCACCCTGATGTCGGCCCGCGACATCTACTTCTTCGACCGCGCCCAGATCAGCCGCATCCTCGGCGAGCGCCGCGACCGCGGCGTCATCGCCACCTACAGCTACGGCAAGGCCGACGCCTTCAAGGGCAACGTGACCGCCGCCATCTCCAACGGCACCACCGACGACGGCACCGCGGGCAAGACCGCCGTGGACCAGAACGCGCAGAAGGACTACACCTTCCGCTTCGACGGCAGCTTCACCCCCGCCCACAAGTTCGGCCTGTGGTACCGCACCGGCGAGACCAACCTGAAGTCCTCCACCACCGTGGCCGCCACCCTGCCCGCCAACTGGACCGCTGCCGGCGTCACCCAGGCCGCCCTGCTGGACAACCGCGACAAGACCACCGCGACCGGCCTGTTCTACTCCTTCAACACCGAGAAGATTCACATCCTGGGTGAGTTCGCGACCGGCGACCTTGGCCGCCGCTTCCCGACCCTCTTCGCCGCCGCCGCCGCCCCGAGCCGCGAGCACCTGGACCAGAAGTTCCAGGCCTACGCGATCACCGGCGTCTACAAGATGGGCGCCCACCAGATCGGCGCGCGCTACGACATGTTCAACTACAACTCCGGCGACGACTTCTACGGCACGGTCAATCCCTACAAGCCCACCACCGGCCTCAACGCCGGCGGCGACTTCTCGCCCAAGTACACCGAGACCACCATCGGCTACAACTACGTGTTCGTTCCCACCAAGAACACCTACGGCAAGCTGAAGCTCGACTACATCATGCGCAGTAAGAACTTCCTCCGCTCCATCGCCGGCCAGTCCGGCGCCCAGGGCGGCGACAGCCTCGTCCTGTCCGTCCAGGTCGGCTACTAGTCCCCACCGAACGACTGAAGGGCTCGGGCACCCCCCAACCGGGGGGTGCCCGGGCCTTTTCGGGTCCCCGGACGCCCGCTTCCGGGAAAAACCCGATTTTTTTGCAATTGGACAAAAGCATGTTGTGGTTGTTAAAAAGCATCGCGGATATGCTTTCAAAAGATTGAAATCCGAAGCCTACAACCCGGGGGTTGGCCCGAAGGGGCGCAGCGCTCCCAACGGGTCCGTCCATCCACCCTTCCTCTTCATGTGTTGAAGAAAAAGCCCATGACCGGTCCTGACACCAAGAACGTCCAAACCCACACCAGCGGCCCGCTGCGTCTGGTGATCCTCAAGCGGGATCCCATTCCGGCCAAAGCCATGCCCTCCAACGAATCCTGGACCCTCATGCTGCCCACCAGCCCCATCCGGGTCTGCACGGGCGAGGACATCGAGGAGGGGGTCATCCCCCGGGGCAGCCTCGCGCTCCTGATGCCGGGCTTCGGGCACACCTTCAAGCGCCATCACCCGGACTCGCCGTTCGGCTTCACGGCCCTCCAGATGGACGGCCCCTTCCCGGAGCCCCTGGTCTCCATCCTCCAGCACCCGCCCCGCAAGTGGCAGGAGCAGAGCTTCGCGGTGCTCCGCAGCCAGAGCCTCAAGCAGCTCTTCGGGATCTTCAGCCAGGAGATCTCCAATCCCGACGGCCTCCAGCTGATGACCCGGGAACTCTTCCTCATCCTGCTGGGCGCCGAGCTGAACCGCCTGTGCGAGAAGGAGGACCGCGCGCGGTTCCCCTACCGCCTGAGCCGTTCCACCCTGCAGCTGGTCCTGGACCACATGGAGGCCCACCTGGGCGCTCCCAACAGCGTCCCCGAGATGGCCAAGCTGGCCCGCTGCACGCCGGACCACTTCATCCGCCTGTTCCGGGAAGCCACCAGCACCACACCCCACCAGTACCTCATCGAACGCCGGCTCCAGCGCGCCGTGCAGCTCCTGTCCGACGGCGAGCGTCCGCTGGACGTGGCCGAGTCCCTGGGCTTCTACGACGCCTCCGCCTTCACCCGCGCCTTCAAGCGCCGGTTCGGCGTGCCGCCCAGCAAATACGCGCAGGAAGCCTACGACCGGCAGTTCAAGAAGACCTAGAGGGTCGCGGTTTCACCCTGTTTTTTTCAGGCTCCAACGTGAATGGAGGCAGGGGCAAGCCCTGACTGGGCTTCGCCGCAGGCTTGCGCGGGGGAGCCCGTGATCTAGATTTCCATTCCCATGCGGTGCGTGGTCCGGCCCAAGGCCGTGGCGCGGGCGCGTGGGGGTCCCATCAGGCTGCTCGGCGAGCATTTCGGGCGGCGGGGGAACCCTGCCCGGCAGGGCCCCACGGGATCGTGAAGTTCACCCGTTTGCCAGATGGAGTGGAAACCGTGAGAAACCACCGTGTGGGCGGAGCCCTGTCTGCTTTCGTCATGTTCCTGTCCCCTGCCGCTCTGTGGCCCTGGTCGCCCTCCACCGGCGCGAAATATCGGGTGGAGGCCTCGACAGGTGCCCTTTCCTGGGTCCTGACGGCCGGCAGGGTCCCCGGAGACCTGCCTCTGGAGGTTGTCTACCGCCACCAGGGAAACCAGGGCACCCTGCATTTCGGATTCATCGCCCCTGCGCTGGGCGGGAGACCCGGACGCCAGGTGCTCGAGGATGGAAGGTCCTTTGTGGATACGGACTGGCAGCCATCTCCGCCCGCCGGAAGCGCGCTGGCCCAGGCATACGGGTTCACGATTCCTCCGGGCTCGCTCGCCATGGACCCGGCCCGGACCCTGGGGTCCTGTGATGCGGACCCGCGGGACTTGGGCCATTGGGGCGCAGAGGTAGGCACACTCACGCCTGCCTCCGTCCTGAAGGTGATCCTTGATCACCAGCGGGCCCGGATCTACGCCTACCAGGATGCGCTGAAGGTATTTGTTCCGGTACTGTGGATCGACCGGTTCGGGCATGCCATCCGTTTCCGCTGGCTGGAGGAGCGGCGCGGGCCGGAATCGTTCCTCATCCTGCTGGCAACCAACCCCCAGAGCAGGGGTATCCAGGCCGTCTGGGCCATGGGGGGGCCTCCGGATTCCGAGGTGGACCTGCTCCGGGCGGAATTCATCGGCATGCAGGGACCACCGCTCCTGGTTCGGGGCCATCCGGCGACTCCATCCACCGATCCCTTCGCCTCGGGGCGCCCTGTCCGGGTGTCGCTGGGGGAGGCCGCAGCCCTCAGGGAATGGACGTTCGGCTATGAGGACAATGGCGTTCCTGTCCTACGCACCCTCCGGAGCCCGCAGGGACTGGCCACGACGTTCACGTGGGGGGAAGGCAGGTATCCGGATGGAACCAGCCTCCTGGGCGTCACGAGGTCCGTTGACCTGGACGTCGGTACGGGGACCGTATTCGAGCAGACCTGGCGCCGCGACCCTCCGGGGGGCGAGACATGGACTGTCAGCCACACGGCTGCCTATTCCGATGGGGAGGCCACGGAGGACCGCAGGACGGAGTACACCTTCTCCGCGACCGTGGCCAACCCTTTCCTGCGTTCCGAGCGGATTGCGGGATCGTCGGGAACGGAAAGGATGACCATTCTAGATCCGCTGCTTCCGGGCGATGATGGCCGCTGTCTTCCGGCCGGGATCCATGTGACGGCCAGTGGGAGGCCAACAATGGACGTGCTCCGTGCCATCGACCCGTCCACCCGGCGGCTGCTGACAGAGACCCTGGTGGTCGGTGGCGAGCAGGTGCAGATCCGGACGATGGAACCTGCCAGCGCCCTCCCGGGTGAACCCCCCTGCTCGGTTGTCACGGCCAGGGCCGGGCTTCCGCTGGTCGTGGAACGGTGGATCCGGTCGCCCCAGGGCGCCTTGACCCGGCATTCCCTCCTCGCCGGAGGCCAGGAGCGGGGCGGATCGTTCACCACCGATCCAGAGGGGCGGCGGACCCGTTCACAGATGGTGGCGTCCTGGACCCCGGATCCAGGAATGATCCGAACGTGGGAGCAGGGCCCGCTCGGGCCGATCGGGCTGATCACTTCTGGGGAACGCCTCGCCGAGCCTCTCCGGGAAGCATGGTCCTACACGGATCGGGGGCAGGTTGCCGAATACACGGATGCGCGAGGAAATGCCACGTCCTATACGTACGACATGTGGGGCCGCCTCCTCAACGTGAAGGCGCCAGGAATGCCGGAGCTCACGTACGCCTATCCGGACGAGCAGACCCGCACCTGGACCCAGGGGCGCCTCAACGGCCTGGAGGCCGTGGACGGATTCGGGCGCCTCCAGTCCAGACTTCGCGGCGACGGCGTAAAGGAGACGTTTTCCTTCGACACGATGGGCCGAGTCGTGTCGGTGCAGGAAAGCGTCGGGAAGACCACCCGGCTGGTCCGGAGTGTCGCCTACGACGCGCTCGACCGGATCCGCCTGGACCGATCCCCGCATGGCACGGACCCGATCCTGAATTACCGGGCGGAAGGCACGTCGCAGGTGGTGGAGATCGGCTCAGGTTTGACCCTGGCCTTCGATCCCTGGGGCCGGATCGTTTCCCGGACCGATGTGGAAGGCACGACCCGGGCCACCTACAACGAGTTCGGTCAGACGACCCGGTTGATCCGGCAGGAACCTGGAGGCCTGATCCAGACCCGTCAATTCACCTTCGACGGCATCGGCAACCTCACCGCCATTGCGGAGCCCGAGACGGGCACTACGGTCTTCGCGGACTTCAATGCGAGGGGGCAATCCGGCCTGGAGACGAATGCCGCGGGCCGCAGCATCCGGAGGGTGTTCGACGCCCTGGGCCGGGTCGTCGAAGCCCAGTCGGGCGGCCAGAGGCTTGCGGCCACCTACCGCGGCCCGTTCCTGATGGGGCGGGAAAGTCCGGATGGCGTGAGCCAGAGGTTCACCTATTCGGCACCGGGGGCTCGCATGGATTCGGAAACCATTGTCCTGGGCGGCGTCGAGCGGACCACGCGCTTCGCCTACGATTCCAATGGGGGAATTGGCCGGATGACCTATCCCGGAGGCCGTGTCGTCGAATACGGCTACGACGGCCTGGATCGGGTCGCGAAGGTGATCCACGATGGCGCTCTGCTGGCCTCGGTCGCCTACGATGGATGGGGGAATCGCACCCGCCTCGGCTTTGCCAGCGGCGCGGCCAGTTCCTGGAAATGGGAAGGGGAGGGCCGCCGCTGGCTGGGCTGGGAGGTGTCCCACCTGGGTGGAGTGGAGTCCCGGAGTTACGCGTGGGACGGCATGGAACTGGCTTCCGCGGGCGAATGGATGCTGCGCAACGATTCGGCGGGCCGGCTCCAGGAAGCCGTGGGCTTGGGTTTGCACACCTTCCATGAGAGCGATGGTTTCGGCAATGCCATCTCCCATCAGGTATCAGGAGTCCCGCCCGCCGCGTTCAATGGTTTCGCCTTTGCGCCGCTGCCCGCAAACCGGATGCCCGGGATTCAGCCCAATGGTGCCCTGACCGGATGGGTCGTCGAGCCCAGCGGAGAGCCTTCCCAGATGGGTACGGGCACGGGAAGCCGCAGATGCCTGAACCTTGCATGGGATGGATTCGGACGTCTGGCGGAAGTTGCTGGATCCCAATCCGGCGGCGTCCAGAGGTACCGTTATTCACCCCAAGGCCTGATGGCGGTATTCTCGGACTCGGCGGACCATGGGGCGGATCGGCAATTCGTTTATTTGAACGACGGCAGGCTCCTGTCCGAATACTTCGGAGACGGGCGCTGGGGTCGGGACATCCTCTACCTGGGTGAGGAGGCCCTCGCCGAGGTGGATCGCGGGGGCGTCCATGAACTGCATTCTGACCACCTTGGCACGCCAAGGATCGTCACCTCCGGTTCCACCGGGACAATCGAAGGCCGTCAGGACTTCGGCCCATGGGGTGAAACCCTGGAAGCCTCGCCCGGCTACACGCCGCTGACGGGATACACCGGGCACCTCCGCACGGAAGCCAGCGGCCTGATCTGCATGAGGGCGAGGTTCTACAGCCCCGCCTGGCACAGGTTCCTGACCCCCGATCGTGGCGTCGATCCCCGGTCCTGGAACTCGTTCGCATATGCCGCCGGGAGGCCCTTCCAAGTCACGGACCCCACCGGGATGGCCGGCGGCAAACCGCCATTCGCCGGGTCCGCCACGGTCACGGTGTGGGGCAACCTGGAACCCATCCCCTACCATGTCGGGCCGATTCCGTGCGACCGTCCGATCCCGTTCATGGGGATCCCCGGTCCCATGTTCGTTCCCAATGTTCCATCGGGTCCACCTTTTCCCACAGGAGAAGGACTGCCGGACGCGGGCCAGCCCGCCGCGGTGGGAGGTGGCGGGGGCCCCCGGCCCGACGGAATGACCTGCGCGGAATTCGAGCGGTGGAGTCATGATCCGAACAATATCTATTCGGCGGTTTACCAGAGAAAAGGGTCATTGCGATTGCCGCCGCCTCTTCCCGAGGCCGTGGCGTGGGAGAAGGCCAAGGCGGAGGAAGCGAAGAGGAAAGCAGACCAGAAGGCCTTTGAGGAAACGGTTTTCAAGTTGAGATTGCAACAGGCCCTCGAGACGCAGGGGAACCCCCAGTCCCTTGTCAAAGCCGCCGATCGGGAACTGCAGGAGGCCCTGAGAAAACAAGGTTCCGAGATCATGCGAACGATGCGGATAACACGGACACTGGCTCTTGCCGACGCCCAGAAGGGTATCCAGGGGACCCCGGAATCCAGGACCGAAGAAATCACCAGGCTCGTGAATGCCGAGCGAGCTGGAGAAGGGCTGCCATCGGGGCGGGTCAATGTCCAAATCCATCACATTACGGGTAATACGGCCTGGGGTCATCTTGTGATCAAGGTCGGCGAGGGGCAGGCGCTCGGCCTTATACCAGATTCGACCCTTGATTCGGCCGTTGCACTCGCGAAGGAAGGTCTTGGAGTAGCCCTAACGGGGCTGCCTTCCTCTTCGCTTGCCGGAGGTCGTGTCGTGCCTATGAATCCGAAGGAAAATTTGATATCTACAGCAACGATGCGCATCACCCACGAGGAGGCTTTGGTGATGGTAAAGTTCATGGAAAAAGCGGTTCTTGTTCCGCAAGTATACCATCCAATAGTCCGGAACTGTGTGGAATGGGTCAAGGAGGTGCTGAATATTGCTGGTATTCAAGCTCCGCTGGTCGTAACGCCGGAAGAAATGGTTAAACTGTTGAATCGGAAATACCCAGGGAAATGAGGTGGATAGGTATGAACATAAATCTTCCAAAAAAAATGGCATTTATCGGTATTTGTCTTGGTCTAATTTCTGTTGGTATGTTCTATTATATTCGGATGGCCAATCCTTTTAATCTGCCTTTATTATCGGATTCTACTCAATTTCAAAACTACACTGCTCCGCACATGTATTTTCTGTTAAATAAGTTTATTTTTATGATCTGTCCGGGACAATTTATTCAATTGTTTTTTGTTGGGAGCACGGGTGGTATTGCATGGTTCGTTTGGCTTGCTGGCGTCGTGGTTAATGGGATTATTTTTTATGGAATCGGATTTGTATTCACCTTTCTTGTGCAGATTCTGAAAAAATAAATATTCCTCACGGATTTCCCTGAGAGGTCCCACGTCCTTCCGTGGAATCCCTGCGACCTCCGCGTCCATTCTTTCTCTCCATTCACCAGGGGTGATGGCTTGGAGACGGCCCGGTACGCGTGGTCAGCCCTGGCCGCCCAAACTTCGGCAGAGCCTGTATGCGTCGCGCTGTTCCCTTGGGTCCGTAAAGACCCCGAAAGAAGGGGAGACCCCCCTCAGCCCAGAGTCGCCAGGTACTTCGGCGCCCTCCGCGCCTTCGTCGCCTGCTCGAACGCATACCCCAGCTTGAGCAGCACCGGCTCGCTCCAGGCCCTTCCGAAGAACGACAGGCCCACCGGAAGCCCCATCACGAAACCCGCGGGGACCGTGAGGTGGGGGTAGCCGGCCACGGCGGCGGGGGTGGCGCAGCTGGTGCCGTAGTTGTCGCCGTTGACCAGGTCGGTCACCCAGGCGGGGGTGCCGGTGGGGGCGATGATGGCGTCGAGGCGGTGCTTGTCCATGACGGCGTCGATGCCCTGGCGGGAGAGGGTGCGGCAGGTTTCCAGGGCCTTGAGGTAGGCGGGGTCGGTGAGGGGGCCCTTGGCCTGGGCGTCGTACAGGTACTCCTGGCCGAAGAGCGGCATCTCCTTGTCCTTCATTCGTTCGTTGAATTCGATGAGGGAGGCCATGTCATGGATGGGGGTGGTGACGCCGCGCCCGGCCAGGTAGGCGTTGAGGCCGGCCTTGAACTCGTAGAGCATGGCCTCCAGTTCGGCCTTCTCATAGTCGGCGGTGGGGACGTCCACGGGGTCCACCAGCACGGCGCCCTGGGCGGACAGGGCCTTCAGGGTGGCCTCCATGAGCGCGATGACGCCCCGGTTCCCGGAGAAGAAGGCGCGGGCCACGCCCAGGCGCGCGCCCTTGAGGCCGTCCGGGTCCAGGAAGACGGTGTAGTCGGGGTGGGCCTTGCAGCCGGCGGTGGCGGGGTCCCGGGAGTCGGGGCCGGCCATGGCGCCCAGGAGGATGGCGGCGTCGCGCACCTTGCGGGTCATGGGGCCGGCGGTGTCCTGGGTGTGGGAGAGGGGGATGATGCCGGCGCGGCTCATGAGCCCCACCGTGGGCTTGAGGCCCACGATGCCGCAGGAGGTGGCGGGGCTGACGATGGAGCCGTCGGTCTCGGTGCCCACGGCCGCCGCGCAGAGGTTGGCCGCCACGGCGGCGCCGGAACCCGAGCTGGAGCCGGAGCAGTTGCGGTCCAGGACGTAGGGGTTGCGGGTGAGGCCGCCCCGGCCGCTCCAGCCGCTGATGGAGTGGGAGGAGCGCAGGTTGGCCCACTCGCTGAGGTTCGTCTTGCCCAGGATCACGGCGCCCGCGGCGCGCAGGCGCGCCACGATGGGGGCGTCCACGGGGGGCCTGGCGCCCACGAGCGCCAGGGAGCCCGCGGTGGTCTGCATGCGGTCGCCGGTGTCGATGTTGTCCTTGAGCAGCACGGGTACGCCGTGGAGCGGGCCGCGGGGGCCCTTCGCCCCGCGCTCCCGGTCCAGGGCGCGGGCGATGTCCAGGGCTTCGGGGTTGATCTCCAGGACGGCATGGAGGGAGGCGCGGTCCAGGGTGCGGATGCGGGCCAGGTAGTGCTTCGCGAGTCCCTCGGCGGTCCAGCGGCCGCTCTTCATGCCTTCGGCCATCTGGTCCAGGGTGGCTTCGTCGAGGGAGACGCCTCCGGCCCCGGGCGTTCTGGCGCGGGCGGCCAGGGCGGTGCCAGCGGCCAGGGCGAGGCCCAGGAAGCGACGGCGGTCGAGGGTGAATCGGGTCATGGGAGGCTCCGCTTTCGGAGCAGTCTACACCTGGATGTCCCCTCGTCCTCTCAAGGCTCGGCGGGGGCCATGGGGCTGTCCCCCCCGTGGGTGTTGCGCCGGATGATGCCCTGGGCCAGGCGCTGGAGGAAGAGTCCCCGGGAGGGGTTCCACACGATGGCGCTGGAGGTCCTCCATTCGGCGGAAAGCTCGAAGAGGGTGGTGCCGTCCACCTGGGTGCCCAGGAGGAGGACCGGCACCTTGGGGAGGGAGATCTCCACCAGCGCCTTCAGGAGGCGCCGCTCGTCCAGGGAGGTGCCCTTCACATGGAAGATGGCCAGGGGCGGGCCCGCGGCCAGGGCGTCCTTGATGGCCTGGGCGGAGTAGGGGAGGCGGATAAGGGGCTGGATGGGGGCCAGGAATTCCCTGAGGGCCACTTCGAGGTCCGGGTCCGAGCTGACCAGGAGGATGCCGGTGGGGCCCGCGGGACGGGGCTTGGTGGTCCGGTCGTTCAGTTCCAGGCGCTGGGCCAACCGCTCGCGTTCCTCTTCGCGGCGCAGGAAGATCCACCGGGCCAGGGGCTGCTCCGTGCGCTCGGGCAATGCCGGCCGGAAGGCCAGGCCAAGCGTCCGGGCGCCCAGGTGGCGCACTTCGGCCCGGGTCTCGATCTGGATCTCGGGGGAGAGGGGCACGGACAGCAGCAGGGGCGTGCCCGGGCCCATGACCGCGGGGTCCACGTCCCGCTGGGCGTGGATCTTGGCCCCGGTGGCGCTGATGTCCACCAGGGTCCCCTGCAGCAGGTCCCCCTTGAGGGTGCTGTAGGTGACGAGCACCCGCCCCACGCGCTCGACCCGGTAGGAGTCGCGCTGGTCGTTCTCCGTGAGCGACTTGGGCAGGGACAGGCGGATCGTGCGGCGCCCTTCCAGCATTCCCAGTCCCAGCACCTCCACGTGGGCCTCGAAAAAGCCCAGACCGTCCGGGAACCGGATGGTCAGGTCCGGGGCCCGCAGGCCGAAGGTGGCGTCCTCGCGGCTCATGGTCGCCAGGATATGCAGCTCGCCGTTCTGGACCGCCAGGAAGGAGGACTCGAAGCGCAGGTAGGGCGTGGCCAGGATCAGGAGCTCCCGGCGGGCGCAGGCCTGGGCCAGTACATCCTGGATCTCTCCGGACTTCTTGATCGATTCCGCCACGGGCCGCTCCGCATTGTTCCTATCGTGCCATTGTTGTCGATTCGTGCGGGCGCGTCACCTGTGTTGAAATGGTACCGGGGGGATCATGGTGCTCAAGGGCGGAAACGGGATGGGCGGGGGCGGCGCCCTCCTGCTCTACAGCGCCCCGAAGAGCGGCTACGGGGACGAATGGATGACCTTCCTTCCCATCGGCCTGGGCTTCCTGCAGGCGATGCTGAAGTCCCGGGGCCACGCCTGCCGCCTGGCCAACCTCAGCGGCAAGGGGCGCAAGGAGATCCTGGCCTACCTGCGCCGCCACGATCCGGCCGTCATCGGCGTCTCCATGTTCACCTTCAACCGCAAGCGCAGCTGCGACCTGCTGGCCCTGGCGCGCGAGGCGTGCCCCGGCGCGGTGCTGCTGGCCGGAGGGCCCCACCCCACCCACCTGGCGCGGGAGGTCTTCGAGGACTGCCCGAGCCTGGATGCCATCGTCAAGGGCGAGGGGGAGATCCCCCTGCTGGAGGTCATGGCGCGCGGCGCCGCGTGGCGCGAAGCCCCCGGGCTCATCCTGCGGGACGGGGAGACCCCCAGCGCGCCGCCCATGGAGGACCTGGACATCATGGGGGCCCCCGTGGAGCACTTCCAGGCGGACTTCCTGGACGATCCCGGCCAGCTCTCCTACCTCAGCACCAGCCGCGGCTGCCCGGCCACGTGCAACTTCTGCAACACGCCCGAGTTCTGGGGCAGCTCCGTGCGCTTCCGCAGCCCGGAGGCGGTGCTGCGGGAGATGACCCTCCTGCGCGCGCGCCACGGCCTCACCTACTTCAGCTTCCGGGACGACACCTTCACCGCCAACCGGGGGCGGATCCTCAAGCTCATGGACCTCATCCAGGGCTCGGGCATGCACCCCCTGTGGAACTGCCAGAGCCGCGTGAACCTCGTGGACGAGGACCGCCTGGTGGCCATGAAGCGCGCCGGGTGCGAGTTCATGCAGTTCGGCGTGGAGCACGGCAGCGAGCGCGTGCTCCAGCTCCTGGACAAGGGCACCAACATGCGCCAGGCCCTGAAGGCCCTCACCCTGGTGCGCAAGGTGGGGATGAACCTGGGCATCTACCTCATCACCGGCATCCCCGGCGAGGAGTGGGCGGACGTGGAGATCACCTGCGACCTCATCCGCAGCGCCCTGCCGCACGACGTGCAGGTCTCGCCCCTTGCGCTGTACCCCGGTACGCGGCTCTTCGACACGTACCGCGCCGAAGGGCGCATCAGCCCGGACTTCTTCCGGGGCTCCGGGGACGCCGAGGTCTTCGCGCGGGTGGACGCCCACACCGAGAAGGCCCTGCGCCGGCTGGCCCAGGTGGCCGAGGCCACGAAGCCCAGGGCCATCTACACCCCGGCGCAGTTCCGGGAGCAGAAGGCTTGGCTGGGTTTCTGCGCCGTGACGAACCTGCTGTGCGGCGAGGCCGCGGAGGAGGAGGGGCGGTTCCTGGAGGCCGAAGCCGAGTACGACGAGGTGGTGACGAAGGAGCCCGGGAATTCCTGGGGCTTCCTGAAGCGGGCCCTGCTCCTCCGCCGCACCGGGCGCGCCGCCCGGGCCCGGGCGGATCTGGCCGAGGTGCTGGCCCTGGCGCCGGGGAATCCCGAGGCCGTGGAGCTGGCCCGGGAGTGGGGCGCCGGAAAGGGCTGGAAGGCCTCCCAGGGGCCCGCGGCCGTGATGAAGGGATCCCAGGCGTACCTGGACCGGGTGGAGTTCGATTCATAAGTTGTTGGTAATTCCCAAGCCGGCCTGCGCCCGGACAGTGTATTTTTAAGGGACCGCACGAGTCCCTTCTCCTCAACCCCCCGGCCCCCCCCGCCGCTCCACCTTGGGCATGCCGCACCTGCGCGTCCGGAAGACGGAATCCCGAATGCCATCGATCCGAGCCCTAGCCGTCCTTTTCCTCGCCCTGTGGTTCGCCCAGGCCGAACCGGCGGGACGTTACCTGTTCAGGACGTACGGCCCCGAGCAGGGCTTCGTGGAGCCCGGGCTCACCTGCATCACCCAGGATTCCGAGGGCTTCATCTGGATCGGGGGGGATTCGGGCCTGGTGCGCTACGACGGCGTGCATTTCCGCAAGTGGACCGCCGCCGACGGGCTTGCGGCCACCACCGTGAGCCGGGTCCTGCGGCGGCGGGGCGGGGGAATCTGGGTGATCACCGAGGGCGGGCTGGTGAAGTACCACAGGGGCGTGTTCACGCCGGTGCTTTTCCAGGGGCGGCCCTTCCGTCCCATCCGGGGCTCGGCCGTGGACCTGGACGGCGACGGCGCCCTGTGGGCCCTGGGGATGGACGGGTTGTACCGGACGGGTGGGGATGGCATGGAACGGGTGGCCGACGTGCCCTCCGGCCAGGGCCGGGGCCTGGCCTGCCGGGCTGCGACCCGGTCGGTTTTCGCGGTTGTGGGCGGGCAGGTGTGGGAACGTCGCAAGGACTCCACCTGGGTTCACTACACCACCGAGGACGGTCTGCCCGCCGACGGCATCGAGACCCTGGCGGTGGACGGCGAGGGCCGGCTGTGGGTGGTGGGGCGCCGCCTCCTGCGCTACCAGGACCCTGGCGAGGCCGCCTTCCGGGATGCCTCCTCCTGGCTCCCCGCCCCGCCCTTCGCATCCTGCACCATCAACCGGGAGACGGACGGGAGCGTGGGCATCCCCACCAATTCCGGTCTGCTGCGCCTGAAGGGCGACGACCACGAGGTCATCGACCAGGCCGCGGGGCTTCCCTGCAAGTGGACGGTCTCCTCCCTGCGGGACCGGGAAGGCAACCTGTGGGTCGTGGGACCCACCCTGTACCGGCAGCTGGGAAGGGGCTACGTCCGCACCTTCACGGTCGAGGACGGGCTGCCCTCGGATCTGGTGTGGAACGTGTTCCGGGACCGTTCGGGCCGGCTCTTCGCGGGCACCAGCGAAGGCCTGGCGCTGCTCGGCGAGCGGGGCTGGTCCCGCGTGCCGGGCACGGAAGGGCTCAGCGTCACGAGCCTCGTCCAGGGCGACTCGGGAGCGCTCCTCATCGGGTCCACCAACGCCCCCCTGCGCACCCTGGAGACCCGCGGCGGCGCCGCCACCGAGACGTTCCTGCGGGGCCTGCGGGCCGAGGGGCTCGCCCACCCGGAGCGCTCGCAGTCGGTGGCCTGCGGCCGGGACGGGGTCATCTGGGTGGCCGACCCCAGCCGGGGCGTCTTCCGCATCGATTCCCGCCAGCGGACCTTCCGGCTGGACTACGGTCCGGCCCAGGCCGGGGTGCCGGACTTCACCCCCTGGCACCTCGTGGAGGACGGGGAGGGCCGCATCTGGGGCGCCACCAGCGCCGGCCTGGTCATCCACGACGACTCGGGCTGGCACCGCTTCGGTCGCGCCCACGGCCTCAAGGTCGACCCGCTCAACGGCATCGCGCTGGCCAGCGACGGCACCGCGTGGGTCCTCTACCGGGAGCCCCGCGGGGTGTCCCGGGTGGCCTACGCGAACGGTTCCATCCGCGTGCTCGAGAGCCTGGACACCACAAACCGGCTGGGATCCAACGTGGCCTACGCCGGGGCCGTGGACGCCCAGGGCCGGCTCTGGCTGGGTACCGACCGGGGCCTGGAATCGGTGCTGGGGGCGGCCTCCGCCCACCTCGGCCGCAGCGGCGGCCTCGCCGGCGACGACTGCAGCCAGAACGCCATCCTGGTGGACGGCAACCAGGACGTGTGGGTCGGCACCACCACGGGCCTCTCCCACGTCATCGCCGGGAACAGGCCCCGGGACCTGGCGCCCCTGGTCACGGCCATCACCCAGATCACCCGCGGCCGGGAGGAACTCCGGCCCCCCTACGCGGACCTGGGGCCCGTGGGCCACGCGGACGCGACGCTGGAGTTCCGCTTCGCCTCCCCGACCTTCGTGAACGAGAAGGCCGTGCTCTACCAGGTGCGCCTGGCCGGCCTGGAGGACGACTGGCGGTCCACGGATGTGCCCCAGGCCCGGTACGCGGCACTCCCGGGCGGAACCTACACCTTCGAGGTCCGGGCCGCCTATCCGGGCATGGCCTTCGGCCCCTCCGCCAGCTACGCCTTCGAGGTGCTGCCGCCCTGGTGGCGCACCTGGTGGTTCCTCTCCCTGGAGATCCTGGCGGCCATGGGGATCGTGAGCGTCGTGATGAACTGGCGCTTCCGCACCCTGGCGCGCCAGAAGGAGCGCCTGGCGGCCATGGTGGACAAGGCCACGGGCGACCTCCTCAAGGCCAACCACGCCCTGGAGAAGGCCAACCTCGCCCTGAAGGCCCAGAGCCTCTCCGACCCCCTCACCGGGCTCCACAACCGGCGCTTCCTCTCCGTGGTGGTGGACGACGACACGGCCAAGGTGCAGCGCTCCTACCGGGACTGGACGCCGGGCCAGGCCCTGCCCAACAACGACCTCCTCTTCCTCATGGTCGACCTGGACCACTTCAAGGTGGTCAACGACACCTTCGGGCACCACGTGGGGGACCAGGTGCTGGCGATGGTGGCCCAGGTGCTGCGCAGGGCCGCCCGCGAAACCGACGGCGTCATCCGGTGGGGCGGCGAGGAGTTCCTGGTGCTGGCCCGCAACTCCACCCGGGCCGAGGCCCCCATCCTGGCCGAGCGCATCCGCAGCCTCATGGCCGAGCAGAAGCTGGTTCTGGAGACCGGCGAGGAGGTCCGGTGGACCTGCTCGGTGGGCTACGCGGCCTACCCCTTCTGCCTGCAGGACACCACGTGGCTGGGCTGGGAGAAGGTGGTCGAGATCGCCGACGCCTGCCTCTACCTGGCCAAGCGCGCCGGCCGCGACGCCTGGGCCGGCGCCGAGGCCCGCGAGGGCCTGGATCGCGCCGCCCACGGCCCGCGCCTGCCCTGGGAGCTGATGGAGCTGGACCGGGAGGGGGCCATCGAGGTGGTCACGAACAAGCCGGAGGGGCTGAAGCGGCCGCCGGCGACGGGGGAGGTCTTCGCCTAGCCTTTCTGCCGCGCCGCCACCCAGGCCATGACCTCCAGGGGCGTCATGCGATTCAGGTCCAGGGCGTCCAGTTCCTCCCGCAGCGGGTCCGGCTCGGCCTCGAAGAGCGGCAGCAGCGGCTGCACCGGGCCCTGCCGGTGCGTCCTGGGGCGCTTCTCCTCCAGGGGCTTCTCGGGCGTTTCCGCCAGGATCCGCTGGGCGGCGGAGATGACGGAACGGGGCAGGCCCGCCAGGCGCGCCACCTGGATGCCGTAGCTGCGGTCCGCGGGACCCTCGGCGATGCGGTGGAGGAAGAGCAGGTGCTCCTCCCACTCCTGGACCTCCACGTGGAGGTTCTGGATGCGGGTGTCGTCGGCGAGCTTGGTGAGCTCGAAGTAGTGGGTGGCGAAGAGCGTCCGGGGCTCGCCGCCCTTGAGGTCGCGCAGGTGCAGGGCGATGGCCTCGGCCAGGGCCAGGCCGTCCCGGGTGCTGGTGCCCCGCCCGATCTCGTCCAGGATGACGAGGCTGGCGGGGGTGACCTGGTTGAGGATCCGGGCGGTTTCCGTCATCTCCACCATGAAGGTGGACTGGCCCTTGGCCAGGAAGTCGGATGCCCCGATGCGGGTGAAGATGCGGTCCACCAGGGAGAAGCGCATGAGCTCGGCGGGCACGAAGGAACCCACCTGGGCCAGCACCGCCAGCAGGGCCGCGGTGCGCAGGAAGGTGGACTTGCCGCCCATGTTGGGGCCGGTGACCACCGCCATGGAGCGGCTGGCGGGAAGGCGCAGGTCGTTGGGGATGCACTCGCGGCCCAGGCGGGCCTCCAGCATGGGGTGGCGGGCGCCGGCCAGGATCAGCTCGCGCTCCTCGCTCACCTCGGGACGGGTCCAGCCCGAAAGCCGCGCGCGCTCGGCGAAGGCGCAGAGCACGTCCACCTTGGCCACGGCCCGGGCGAGCTGCGTGAGGCCGGCGCGGTCCTCCAGGACCCGTGCCAGGAGCCGCCTGAACTGCGTCTCCTCCAGGCGCAGGAGGTCCGACTCGGCCGAGAGCAGCCGCTGCTCGAAGGCCATGAGCTTTTCGGTGGTGAAGCGCTCGGCGTTGGCCAGGGTCTGCTTGCGGATGAAGTGGGCGGGGGCGGCGGCGAGGTTGGACTTCGTGATCTCGAAGTAGTAGCCGAAGACCCGGTTGTACTTGATCTTGAGGCTGTTGATGCCGGAAGCCGCGCGCTCCTCCTCCTCCAGCTCGAGCATCACCTGCTTGGCGTCCCGGGCCAGGCGGCGCACGGCGTCCAGCTCCGGGTCGACCCCGTCCAGGATGGTGCCGCCCTTCTCCAGCTCCAGGGGCGGGGCCTCGGCGAGGCAGCGGCGGAGTTCGGCCACGAGGGCATCGCAGGTGGGGGTGTCCCCGGGCCACACGTCCAGCTCCTGGGATTCCTGGAACCAGCCCCCTTCCCGGATGAGCTCGGGGAGCTTGCCCGCCCGGGCGAGGCCGTCCCGGAGCTGGGCCAGTTCGGGCGGGGTGGCCAGCCCCAGGGCCACGCGGCCCAGGATGCGGTCCAGGTCCGGCACCGAGCCCAGCACCTTCTGGATGGGCTCCCGGTGCCGGTCCTCGGTGAACCACGCCACCTGGCGCCAGCGCAGCTCCAGGCCGGCCCGGTCCCGCAGGGGCTGGTCCAGCCAGGCCCGCAGGAGGCGCGACCCGAGGCGGGAACGGCACTGGTCCATGAGCTCCAGGAGGCTGCCGGCCCTGGACCCGTCGAGGGTGTTGGCCAGGACCTCCAGGTGGCGGGAGGACGTGGCGTCCAGGAGGGGCCCGGCGGCGCCCAGCTCCAGGCTCACCCCCTGGATGTGGGCGGGGCGGCCCTTCTGGGTGGCCTCCACCTGGTCCAGGAGCGCGCCCAGGGCGCCGATGGCCGCCGGGTAGGGGTCGAGGCCCACGCCCTCCAGGTGGGTCCAGCCGAAGAAGGCCAGTATCTGGGTGCGGGCGCGGGAGGCCTCGAAGCGCCACACGGGCAGCCGCACCCGGGCGGCCTCCAGCTCGAAGGGGTCGGGGGTGTTCTCCGCGAGGATGAGCTCCTGGGGGCCCAGGCGCTCCAGGGTGGAGGCCAGGAACGGCAGGCCCTCGCCGGGGATGACCCGCAGCTGGCCCGAGGCCAGCTGCAGCAGGGCGATGCCCCAGCTCTCCCCCACCCGGTGCGCCGCCGCCAGCCACCGGCCGTCGTCGTCCAGCCAGGTGCCGGGGGTGATGATGCGGGTGATGGCCCGGGGCAGGAGGCCCTTGACGTCCTCGGGCCTGGCGGTGGGGTCGGCGATGGCAGCGGAGTAGCCCGCGGCCAGGAGCTTGGGCAGGTAGCTCTCCAGGGCGAAGTGGGGCACGCCGCACATGGGCGTCTCGAATTCCGTCCCCCGGCCCCTGAGGGTCAGGGCGATCTCCATGACCGGCGCCGCCTTGACGGCGTCCTCCCCGTGCAGCTCGTAGAAGTCGCCCATGCGGGTGAAGAGGATCGCGTCGCCGGCCTCGCGCTTGAGGGCCGCGACCTGCGTGAGCATGGGGGTGGACATCCGGAGGACCTCGAAACATCCAGGATAGCGGGGATGGGCCTTCAGGACGTCCGGAAGGCCATGGCCACCGAGACCAGCCCCACGAGGCCGCAGCCGCCCCACACGGCCCAGGGGCCGCCCCAGCCGTAGGCCACCAGGCCCAGCCAGGGCCCCACGGTCAGGGCCACGGTCCACACGAGGCTGTAGAGGCCCAGGTACTGCCCCCTGCGGTCCGGCGGCGCCATGGCCGCCACCGCGTCGGTGGAGGCCGGGAGGAAGACCATCTCCCCCAGGCTCCAGGCCACCGTGGCCAGGACCAGGAGGGGCAGGGGGCGCATCAGCGCCAGGGAGCCGAAGCCCAGGGTGATGAGGCCGGCCCCCAGGGCCAGCTGCCTTCCGTGGGTCCAGTGGGCCAGCCGGTGGTTGACGGCCACCTCCAGAAGGAGGATGAGCACGGTATTCAGGGTGAAGAGCAGGCCGAACACCTGGGTGCCGTGGCCGAGGCCCTGGACCACCCACAGGGGCAGGGCGCCGTGGATCTGCGTGAAGACGGCCGTGGCGGGCAGCAGGGCCGCGAGGAGCCAGAGCAGGCGCCGGTCCCGCCAGGCCGAGAGGCTGGGCAGGGCGGGGGCGGGCTCGGGGGGCGGGGAGGGCACGAAGGCCAGGACCACGGCCAGCCCCAGGGCCGTCGTGAGGCCGTCGATCCAGAAGAGGGCCGTGAAGGAGGAATGGGCGATGAAGCCGCCCAGGGCCGGCCCCACGGAGATGCCCAGGTTGGAGGCCAGCCGGTGGAGCACGAAGGCCTGCTTGCGGCTGGAGGGCGGCACCAGGTCCGTGATGAGGGCCATGGAGGCCGGGTAGTAGGCCTGGGTCGCCGCGGACCACAGGGCGATGGCCGCCAGCATCAGCCCCCGGGCGGGGACGTAGGGGAGCAGCAGCAGGAGGGCCGCGGACAGGCCCAGGCTGAGGGCCAGGGTGAACCGGTGGCCGAAGCGGTCCGAGAACCACCCGCTGAAGGGGCTCGCCGCCAGGGCCCCCAGGCCGTAGAGGGCCAGGGCCGTGGCGGCCTGGGCCTCCGTCCAGCCCCGGCCCCGCACCAGGTACAGGGCCAGGAAGAACACCACCATGGTGCCCATGCGGTTCACGAGGGTGCTGAGGGCCAGCACCCACATGCCGCGGGGAAGGCCTTGGAGGCCGCGCCAGGGATTCATCGCTTCAGGGTCGCCCCTGGGTGGGGGTAATGTCTAGTTTCTGGCGCAGACCCGCTCGAGGGCGTCGATGAGGGGCTGGATGGCCTCCTCCTTCATGGAGCAGAAGGCCAGGCGGATGTACTTGTCGCCGTGGCTCACCACGCCCACGCTCTCCTCGGCGATGAGCTTCTGGCGGATGGCGTCGGCGTCCAGGCCCGGGCGCAGCTCCAGGAGGCAGAAGCACCCGGCGTTGAAGGGGTAGACGGTCCAGTGCGGCACGGGCTTGTCCAGGGCCTTGCGCAGGACCTCGTAGCGCCGGCCCAGCACCTGGCGCATCTTCTCGAACTCGCCCTCGTGGCGCGCGTCGGCCAGCTCCAGCTCCATGAGGTACTGGCTGATGGCCACGGGGCTGCCGATGCCCGAACGGATCAGGCCCATGCACTTGTCCACGAGGATGGCGGCGGACGCCTTGTCCACGCCGAAGGACAGGAAGCCCACGCGACCGCCGAAGAAGCTGAGCTCCTTGGTGACGCCGTCGCACTTCAGGGGGATGAGGTTGGGGCTGCGGCCGATGAGCTCGAAGAAGAGGCTCTTGCTGGTGGCCTTCTCGTCGAACACCAGGCCGTGGTAGGCGTCGTCGCAGTACACCACCACCGTGCGGTCCTTCGCGGCGTCCACCAGGACGTCCGCGATGGCCTTCATCTCCAGGGGCGTGGGGCTGTAGCCGCTGGGATTGCTGGGGAAGTTGAGGAGCACCTGGACCTTGCCCTGGATCCCGGCGATGCAGTCGCGCAGGCCTTCGACGTTGAAGCCCATGGCCGCGTTGTAGAAGGGGAACCGCCTGAAGTCGCCTTCCAGGCGGATGTTGAAGATCTGCTCGTAGTTGTCCCAGTAGAGGTCGGCCAGCACCAGGGTGTCGCCCTTGCCGAAGAAGAGCTCGGCGCCCATGGTCAGCGCGTGGCAGATGCCGGCGCTCACCACCGGCAGGCCCACGGCCTCCATGCGCGCGTCCTCCTTCACCAGCTTGTCGTGCCAGGCCTTGCGGGCGGGCTCGCGGCCCTGGATGGGGGAGTACAGGAAGGCGTCCTTGGGGTTCAGGCCCGCGAGCTTCTCGGCCATGGGGGCCAGGGGGAGCGGGTTGCCGGCGCCGTCGGTGATCTGGCCGATGGTCGCGTTGATGGCGCAGCCCTTGCTCTGGCCGGCCTGGTAGGGGATCCCCTTGGGGAAGAAGGAGCGCTGCCCCAGGGGGGAAAGGGCCCCGGCGATGGCCGGATTGATGGCCTTGAGGCGATCGTTGCGATCCTGGGCTTCGGGATGGATGGACACGGGCCTCTCCTGGTTGGTTTCTTCCGGATGACAGAGGGTTATGATCCGCCCGCCGGTCCCCGATGGAGAATGATTTAAGTCACACAGGCCTGGATCGGGGCCAAGAAGCCCATGGGACAAGGGGTTGGTACGATTCCAGCATACCAAGAAGCGGCGGATGCGGCATATTGGAGCCTTCTTCCGCATTGCGGGGGGAAAACCCGATGTCTAGACTGATTTCAATCAGCTGTTTGAGGGAATAGCGGGCCTTTCCGGCATTCCTGGGACATGCTATTGGAGACTGGCATATGAGCGCCGTGCTGAACGTCCCTGACTATGTGCACAACAAGAAGGCCATCGCCTGGATCCAGGAGGTCGCCGACCTTTGCCAGCCCGACCGGATCCACTGGTGCGACGGTTCCCAGGAGGAGTACGACGCCCTGTGCGGACGGCTCGTGGAAGGCGGGACCTTCCAGAAGCTGAACCCCGCCAAGCGCCCCAACAGCTACCTGGCCCTCTCGGACCCCAGCGACGTGGCGCGGGTGGAGGACCGCACCTTCATCTGCTCCGTGCGCAAGCAGGATGCCGGCCCCAACAACAACTGGGTCGCCCCCAAGGTCATGAAGGACAAGCTCAAGGGCCTGTTCAGCGGCTGCATGAAGGGCCGGACCCTCTACGTGATCCCCTTCAGCATGGGCCCCCTGGGGTCGCGCATCGCCCACATCGGCATCGAGCTCACCGACTCGGCCTACGTGGCCGTGAACATGCGGATCATGACCCGCATGGGCGCCAAGGTCTGGGACGTCATGGGCAAGGGCGAGTTCGTGCCCTGCCTGCACTCCGTGGGCGCCCCCCTCGAGCCGGGCCAGAAGGACGTTTCCTGGCCCTGCAACAAGGACAACAAGTACATCGTGCACTTCCCCGAGGAGCGCGCCATCTGGTCCTTCGGCTCCGGCTACGGCGGCAACGCCCTGCTGGGGAAGAAGTGCTTCGCCCTGCGCATCGCCAGCTGCATGGCGCGGGACGAGGGCTGGCTCGCCGAGCACATGCTCATCCTGGGCGTCGAGAAGCCCGGCGGCGAGAAGACCTACGTTGCCGCCGCCTTCCCCAGCGCCTGCGGCAAGACCAACTTCGCCATGCTCCAGGTGCCCGACCAGTTCGCGGGCCACAAGGTCACCACCGTGGGCGACGACATCGCCTGGATCAAGCCCGGGCCCGACGGCAGGCTCTACGCCATCAACCCGGAAGCGGGATTCTTCGGCGTGGCTCCCGGCACCGGCATGAAGTCCAACCTCAACGCCATGCTCTCCATGACCGAGAACACCATCTTCACCAACGTGGCCCTGACCCCCGACGGCGACGTGTGGTGGGAAGGCATGACCGACGAGGTTCCCGAGAAGCTCACCGACTGG
Source organism: Geothrix sp. 21YS21S-2 (assembly GCF_030846775.1). Lineage (NCBI taxonomy): Bacteria > Pseudomonadati > Acidobacteriota > Holophagae > Holophagales > Holophagaceae > Geothrix > Geothrix sp. 21YS21S-2. Next base: position 2,632,461 of record NZ_CP132910.1, on the reverse strand, counting down.
CAGGGCCAGCCCTGGACCCCCGGCTGCGGCCGCAAGGCGGCGCACCCCAACAGCCGCTTCACCGCCCCCGCCAGCCAGTGCCCGAGCATCGACCCCGAATGGGAGAACCCCAACGGCGTGCCCATCAGCGCCTTCATCTTCGGGGGCCGCCGCGCCACCACCGTGCCCCTCGTGGTGCAGTCGGTGAACTGGAACTTCGGCGTCTACACCGCCGCCACCATCGGCAGCGAGATGACCGCCGCCGCCGCGGGCAACATCGGCGAGGTGCGCCGCGACCCGTTCGCCATGCTGCCCTTCTGCGGCTACCACATGGGCGACTACTTCAACCACTGGCTCCAGATGGGCCGCGACATCAAGAACCCGCCCCGCATCTTCTGCGTGAACTGGTTCCGCAAGGACGCCGACGGCAAGTTCGTGTGGCCCGGCTACTCGGAGAACATGCGCATCCTGAGCTGGATCGTCGAGCGCGTCCACGGCCGGGCCTACGCCGCAGAGAGCCCCCTGGGCTGGGTGCCCCGGTACGAGGACCTGCACCTGGAGGGTCTCGAGAACTTCGGCGAGGAGGGCTTCCGGGCCGCCATGGCCATCCGCCGCGACGAGTGGCGCCACGAGATCCTGCTGCACGAGGAGCTCTTCGAGAAGCTCTACGACAAGCTTCCCAAGGAGTTCTTCCACATGCGCCAGCTGCTGCTGAGCTCCCTGTGGCGGTCCCCGGAGAGCCTGGGGCTGGCTCCCGAGCGGTAGAAGAAGGCCCTTGAACACGATCGCCGGCCCGGGGCCGGCGATCGTCGCGTACGGGCGGCCTTCAGTCGAGCTGGACCGGGTCGCTGGTCCCCAGGGGGGTCACGACCTGGAGCTTCCCGGTGGTCCCCGCGGGCAGGTCCACCCTCACGACGGCGTCGCTGAGGGCCTTGAGGCCGGCGACGGGCTTGCCGTCCAGGAGGACGGCCGTGGCGCCTCCGAGGCAGGTGCCGGCAAGGGTCACGGTGGCGCCGGACCGGGTGGCCGACGAGGCCATGGGCCGGAACAGCGCCTTGAGCATCCGGGTGCCGCGCGAGGCGCCCACGGCCTTGTCCATGGCCGTGACCAGGTCCTGGAGGGTCCCCGAGGCGGCGGTGATGCCGTCCAGAGCGGCCTGGTCGCCGTCGTTGAACAGGAGGTGCAGCGTGGCGGCGGCCCGGGTCCCCTCCCGGGTCAGGCTCCACAGGCCGGTGCTCGCGCCGGTGTCGAAGCCCGCCATGGGCTGGGTGTTGCCGGAAACCAGGATCTGGCTGTCGAGAGGTTCCTTCGTGAGCGGGTCCTGGTCCCCGTGGGTCAGGATGCCGAAGGGGAACATCACGCCCGGGGCGTGGCCGTCGATGGTGACGCCGGCGTCCGCTTCGAAGATCCCGGCGGTGAGGGTGTGGGGCTGGACATACTTGCCCGTGGCCGGCGCGCCGGGGTCCGTCCAGTAGTGGGGGCGGAAGAGGTAGATCCCCAGGTCCGGGGTCACGCCGTCGTACTGGTAGTCCTGGCTGGCGCACAGGATGTCAACGTCGGCGGGATTGAGCCCGGCGTCGGCGATTCCCGCCTTCACGGAGGCGGGCAGCGCTTCCTGGAAGGGGGCCGGCAGCTTCAGGTTCAGGGAATACCGGGTGAAGAGGTGGCCCGGGCGGTTGCCGCTGCCGGTGCCGTCCTCCCCGCCGGGGTGGTAGGCGTGGAAGACAGGCGCCGTGGGCTCCAGCAGGTTGTAGATGGCCGAGCGCCCCCCCGCGGGGAAGTTCACCCAGGTTCCCGAGTCGTACGTGCCGGTGATCTTTTCCAGGGCCTTGGGAAAGGCCGCGCGGCGGGAGGGCAAAAGGGTGAAGGCCGGCGCCTGGGCCGTGCCCGCCGCCGTGGAGACGGCGATGACGCCCCCGTCCTGGGCGTCGTCGGGAATGCGCACCCGGATCCGGGAGTCCCCGTCCGCGTCGAAACGCCCCGCGGGGAGGTCCCGCCCCGCGAAGGTGAGGCGGGTGGGCCCGGCGAGGGCGCGTCCCTCCAGGACCACCTCGGCCCCGGGGACGCCCGAGGCGGGGGTGATGGCGGTGATCTCCGGGGCGGAGGCCGGCCTGGCGGAACCGCCCCCTCCGCAGCCAGGCAGCATCAGGAGGAGGCTTGAGAATGGAAGGATCATTGCAAAGGAAGAGTCTGAAAGCCTGGGCATGGGCATGTCTCCATGAAATGCTGACCATGAGTGCACGGTTCGGGGCCCCGGTTCCTGCATTTGAAATAAATTTTTAATAAATTATCCACCATTACAATCTTGACGCATAAAATCTTAGTTGACTTCAGTCAATATTGCCCTACCTTGGACCCTGGAGGCAATCCATGGCCATGCTGCCGCTCACCCAGAAAGCCAACGAAGCCCTGGTCGCCGCGAGGGATCTCGCGGTGGCCGGGCAGCATCCGGAGATCCTGCCGCAGCATCTGTTCGCGTCCATCCTGGTGCCGGAGCGGGGCCTGCGGCCCATCCTGGAAAAGGCCGGGGTCAGCCCCGAGGCCATGAACGGACTGGTGGACGCCGCCAACGAGGCCCTCGGCGGGCTGCCCAAGGCCATCGGGGGCTCCGAGCCCCAGGCGGGTGCCGCCCTGCGCCACCTCCTGGAGGTGAGCAGCGACACCGGCAGGGGCCTGGGGGACCGGTTCCTGGCCACGGACGCCATGCTCCTGGCCTTCACCAACGCGGGCACCGAGGCCAAGAAGATCCTCGCGTCCTTCGGACTGGACCGGCAGAGGATCGAGGCCGCCATAAGGGAGTCCCGCAAGGGCGCCCGGGTGGAGGACGAGCACGCCGAGGAGAAGTTCGCGGCCCTGGAGAAGTACGCCAAGGACCTCACGGCCCTGGCCCAGGCCGGCAAGCTGGATCCGGTCATCGGCCGGGACGAGGAGATCCGCCGGGTCATGCAGGTGCTGAGCCGGCGCACCAAGAACAACCCCGTGCTCATCGGGGAGCCCGGCGTGGGCAAGACCGCCATCGTCGAGGGCCTGGCCCAGCGCATCGCCAAGAACGACGTGCCGGAGAGCCTCAAGGGCATGCGGCTCATGTCCCTGGACATGGGCGCCCTGGTGGCGGGAACCCAGTACCGGGGCCAGTTCGAGGAGCGGCTGAAGGGGGTCGTGCAGGAGATCCAGAACAGCGCGGGCGAGATCATCCTTTTCATCGACGAGATGCACCTGCTCGTGGGGGCGGGCTCAGCGGAAGGCGGCATGGACGCCGCCAACCTGCTCAAGCCGGCCCTGGCCCGGGGCGAGCTGCGCTGCATCGGCGCCACCACCCTGGACGAGTACCGCAAGCGCATCGAGAAGGACGCCGCCCTGGAGCGCCGCTTCCAGACCGTGATGGTCGACGAGCCGGCGCTGGAGGACACCATCTCCATCCTGCGCGGCCTCAAGGAGCGCTACGAACTGCACCACGGCGTGCGCATCCGCGACGCCGCCCTGGTGGCCGCGGCGCATCTCAGCCAGCGCTACATCGCCGACCGGTTCCTGCCCGACAAGGCGGTGGACCTGGTGGACGAGGCGGCCTCCCTGGTGCGCATGCAGATCGACACCCGCCCCATCGAGATCGACATGCGCGAGCGGCGGGAGATGCAGCTCCAGCTGGAGCGCCACGCCCTGGCCAAGGAGAAGGACAGCGCCAGCCGCGCCCGGCTCGGGGAGCTGGACAAGGAGCTGGCGGATCTCACGGAGGAGCTGCGCTCCCTTCGCACCCGGTGGGACCAGGAGAAGAGCCGCATCGAGGAGAACCGCGGGCGCCAGAAGCGCCTGGACGACCTCCGCATCGAGCTGGACCGCGCCAAGGCCCGGGGCGACTACGAAGTGGCCTCGCGCCTCGAATACGGCGAGATCCCCACCCTGGAGAAGCAGCTGGCCGCCACCGAGGACGTGGAGGGGGCCATGCTCCGCCAGGAGGTGCGGGAGGAGGATGTGGCCGCCGTGGTCAGCAAGTGGACCGGCGTCCCCGTCACGCGCCTGCTGGAGGGCGAGATCCAGAAGCTCCTCCACATGGAGGAGCGCCTGCGCGAGCGCGTCGTGGGCCAGGATCCGGCCCTGGAGGCCATCAGCGAGGCCCTGAGGCGCAACCGCGCCGGGCTGGGGGACCCCAAGCGCCCCATCGGCTCCTTCCTCTTCCTGGGCCCCACGGGCGTGGGCAAGACCGAGGTGGCCCGGGCCCTGGCGGAGTTCCTCTTCGACGACGAGAACGCCATGGTGCGCATCGACATGAGCGAGTTCACCCACGAGGCCGACGCCACGCGCCTCATCGGCGCGGCCCCGGGCTACGTGGGCTACGAGGAGGGCGGCCGCCTCACCGAGGCCGTGCGCCGGAAGCCCTACGCCGTCATCCTCCTGGACGAGATGGAGAAGGCCCACCCGCGCACCTTCGACCTCTTCCTGCAGGTGCTGGAGGACGGCCGCCTCACCGACGGCAAGGGCCGCACCGTGAACTTCCGGAACGCCGTCGTGCTCATGACCACGAACGTGGGGAGCCAGGCCATCTTCGAGGCCGGGGGCGAGGTGGACAAGGCGCGGACGGAGATCCAGGCCGCGCTCAAGCTGCACTTCCGGCCCGAGTTCCTCAACCGCCTGGACGAGGTGGTGACCTTCCGGTCCCTGGGTCTGGACGACATGAAGGCCGTGGCCCGCATCCAGATGAACCGGGTCGTCGCCATGCTCCAGGACAAGCGAATCCGCCTCGAAGTGCCCGAAGAGGCGCTGGCCTGGCTGGCGAAGGAAGGCTACGATCCTCAGATGGGCGCGCGGCCCCTGAAGCGCCTCATCCAGCAGGTGGTGGTCAACCACCTGGCCCGGATGCTGCTGGAGGGCCGGATCCGGCCCGGCGACGCGGCGACCCTGGACGTGGAGGGCGGCGAACTGGCCATCAAGGTGGAGGCCGTCCAATAACTATTCGATGTCGATGTTTCCGTCCACCGTGCGGAAGGTGATCTTCTGGTCGCGGCCGGGAATGGAGCAGGTGAAGCGGTTCCGCTTGTTCCCGGCGTAGGTGGCGCCGGGGAGGGCGGAGCGCACCCGGCCGTCCACGGCCTTGGCCTCCAGGTTGCCCTTGGCCTGGCCGAGCTTGACCTTGATGGCGCCGTCCACCGTCCGGAAGGCGAGACCCTCGCCCCACCCGTCCAGGCCCTCGGCGGTGATGGAGCCGTCCACGGTGTGGATGTTCACGCCGCCCTCCACCTGGCTGAGAGTGATGTTGCCGTCCACGGTGCCGCCCTTGAGGCGGGCCTTCAGGTTCCGGGCCGTGATCGCCCCGTCCACCGTCTTGGCGTGCACCTCGCCGGCGATGTCCTGGAGCCGGATGGGGCCGTCCACGCTGTGGCAGCCCGCGTAGCCTTCCAGGTCCTGGATGCCGATGGCCCCGTCCACCGTGCGCACCTCCACGTTGAGCTTCCGGGGCACCATGAGGGTGAGGTTGACCACGGGATCGTGGAAGCGCCCGAAGAACAGGATGCGGATCCGCCGCCTCCGGTGCCGGTCCACGTCGATCTCGAGCCCGTCGGCCACGCGGCGCACCTCCAGCTTCGCCTCGCCGCGGTGCGTGCCCTGCATGAACTCCGCGACCAGCTGCACCTCGGGCTTGTCCCAGCCCTTGATCTCCACCTTGCCGTCGCCCTGGGAGATGCGCAGGTTGGCGCCCATGGCCAGGGCCTCCGTGCGGGTCTCCGTCCGGGAGGGCGGCGCCGCCGAAAGCGCCGCGCAAAGGAGGAAGGGGAGGACTTGGATTCTCATGGGGTCACCTTGTCCTTCCAGGGTAGGCCCGCGGGGAAGGCATGGGCATGCAATTCCGCCAACCCCGGTCCTCCATCGGCGAACGCCCGCCAAGGCCCGGCGGATGGCGGACAGGGCTTTTATTTATCCTTCTTCATCCCCGTCCATCCCCGTTCATCCCCGGCAAATTCAGCGTTTAATTCGCCGGGGATGAACGGGGATGGACGGGGATGAAGAAGGATAAAAGAAGTCCTTGATCCAGGTATCAGACCGCCAGCAGTTCCCGGATCTTGGCCAGCCGGGCCTGCTTCTCCGCGGCGCCGGCGCGCATCTTCGCCACGGCGGCCTCGGGGGCCTTGGTGACGAAGGATTCGTCGGCGAGGCGGGCCAGGGAGGACTCCAGCTCCTTCTCCAGCTTGTCGCGCTCCTTCTCCAGCTTGGCCTTCTCGGCGGCGGGGTCCTTGAGGCCGGCCAGCTCCAGGGCGACGGTGCCCCCCGTGACCACGCCCACGGCGCGGGTGGGGGCGTGGATGTCGCCGTCGGGGAAGGCCACGGACTCCAGGCGCGCGATGCTCTTGAGGCCCTCGGTGAAGGGCTCCAGGGACTTGAGGGTGCAGAAGGCCGGCACGCGCTTGGCCGGGTCCACGCCGTTGTCGGCCTTGAGCCGCAGGAAGGCGGTGAGGACCTCCTGGAACCTGGGAACCAGGTCGGGATCGCCGCCCTCCGCCTGGAGGAGGGGGTCGCCCAGGGGCCAGCTTCGGGCCGCCAGGAGCGCGGGTTCGCCCTGGGGCAGGCGCCCGTCCATGACGGCCGCGTGGATCTCCTCGGTGAGGAAGGGCACCACGGGATGGAGGGCGCGCAGGAGGATGTCCAGGAAGTGCAGGATGGCGGCCTTCTGGGCCGTGGTGCCGTTCTGGAGGGTGACCTTGGCCAGCTCGATGTAGGTGGCGCAGAAATCGTCCCAGACGAGGTGGTAGAGGGTCTCGGCGGCCTCGTGGAAGCGGAACTCCTCGATGGCGCGCGTGGTCTGCTCCAGGCTTTCCCGCAGGCGCCGGATCATCCAGTACTCGGCCTCTCCCAGTTCGGGCTTCACGTCGAGGGTGACGTCCGGAGTGAGGTTCATCTGCACGAACCGCGCGGCGTTCCAGAGCTTGTTGCAGAAGTTCCGGCTGGCCTCGAGGCGCGAGACGGAAAGCGAGATGTCGGTGCCGGGCGCGGCCATGGCGGCCAGCGAATAGCGCAGGGCGTCCGTGCCGTAGTCGTCCATGGTCTGCAGGGGGTCGATGACGTTGCCCTTGGACTTGGACATCTTGGCGCCGTGCTCGTCGCGCACCAGGGCGTTGAAGTAGACGTCCCGGAAGGGCACCTCGTCCGTCCAGGTCAGGCCCGCCATGACCATGCGCGCCACCCAGAAGAAGAGGATGTCGTAGCCGGTGATGAGCACGCTGGTGGGGTAGTAGCGCTTGAGGTCCCCGGTCTCGTCGGGCCAGCCGAAGACGCTGAAGGGCCAGAGCGCCGAGGAGAACCAGGTGTCGAGGGTGTCGGGGTCCTGGGTGAGGGCCGTGGAGCCGCACTTCTCGCAGGCCTTGGGAGCCTCCTCCTCCACGTTGAGGTGGCCGCAGGCGTCGCAGGTCCAGGCCGGTATGCGGTGGCCCCACCACAGCTGGCGGGAGATGCACCAGTCCTGGATGTTCACCAGCCAGTGCTCCCAGACCCCGGCCCAGCGCTCGGGGGTGAAGCGGATGCGGCCGTCGCGCACGGAGGCAAGGGCCTTGGCGGCGGCCTCGTCGACTTTCATGAACCACTGCTCGGACACCAGGGGCTCCAGCACGGCGCCGCTGCGGTCGCTCACGGAGACCTGGTGGGTGTAGGGCTCGATCTTGTCCATGAGGCCGAGCTTCTCGAGGTCGTGGATGACCTTCTTGCGGCAGTCGAAGCGGTCCAGGCCCGCGTAGGCGGGGCCCGCCTCGGCGGTCATCTTCGCGTCGAAGCCGATGACGGTGATGCTGGCCAGGCCCAGGCGCTTGCCGGCGGCGTTGTCGTTGGGGTCGTGGGCGGGGGTGAGCTTCACGCAGCCCGTGCCGAACTTGGGGTCCACGAAGGTGTCGGCCACCACGGGGATCTCCCGGTCCGTGAGGGGGAGCCTGACCATCTTCCCGACCAGGTGCCCGTAGCGCTCGTCCTCGGGGTGCACGGCCACGCCGGTGTCGCCCAGCATGGTCTCCGGGCGGGTGGTGGCGACGACCACGAAGCCGCTGCCGTCGGCCAGGGGGTAGCGGAGGTGCCAGAGCTTGCCGTGGCGCTCGACGTACTTCACCTCCAGGTCGGACAGCGCCGTCTGGCTCGCGGGGTCCCACTGGATCATGCGGGGGCCCTTGTAGATGCGGCCCGCCTTGTAGGAGGCGGCGAAGACCTTGCGCACGGCCTTGTTGAGGTCGGGGTCCATGGTGAACCGCTTGCGGGTCCAGTCCACCGAGGCCCCCAACCGGCGCAGCTGGTTCTCGATGGCGCCCTGGTTCTCGTCCTTCCAGGACCACAGGCGCTCCAGGAAGGCCTCCCGGCCCACGTCGTGGCGGCTCTTGCCCTCGGACTCCTTGAGCTGGCGCTCCACCACCACCTGGGTGGCGATGCCGGCGTGGTCGACGCCGGGCACCCACAGGGCGTCGTAGCCCTGGGCCCGCTTGAAGCGGGTGAGGATGTCGTGGAGGGTGAACACCAGGGCGTGGCCCATGTGGAGGTTGCCCGTGATGTTGGGGGGCGGGATGACGATGGACCACGGCTTCTTGCCGCTGTCGGGCTGGGCCTCGAAGATGCGGGAGGTCTCCCACTGCTCGTACCAGCGGTGTTGGGCGGTCTTGAAATCGAAGGCCTTGTCCATCTCTTGCATGGGTTATTCCTAAAGGGTTTATTTTGTCAGAGCGGGGCGGCGCCTACCACCTTTAGAATTTCGCCCAGGCCGCCAGGATCTCCTGGGCCTGCCGGACGGCGGCGTCCCCGGGCGCCGGGGCGGCCACGAACACCGTCCCGTCCGGGTTGAACTGGCCCCCCTTCTGCTGGCGCACCCAGGCCATGAGCTTGCCGGGGTCCACGGGCGTCTGGGGACTCAGGCGCAGCTTGAGCCGGCCCTTCTCCGCCGACACCTCGCCCACGGCCAGGGCCTGGGCGAGGATCTTCACCCGCAGCAGCTCGAAGAAGCGCGCGCTCTCCTCGTCCTTCTCGGGGACCCGGCCGAAGCGGTCCTCCAGCTCCAGGCGGTAGAGCTCCAGGTCGCGTTCCGTGCGAAGGCGGGAGGCCCGCTTGTAGGCCACGAGGCGCTCCGAGGCCTGGTCCACCCACAGGCGGGAGAGCTGGGCGGCGCCCAGTTCGATCTTCACCTCGAAGGTCCCGCTGGGCTGGCCCTGCAGCTCCTGGAGGGTCTCCTCCAGCAGCTTGATGTAGAGCTCGAAGCCGATGTCGTGGATGTGGCCGGACTGCTCCCCGCCCAGGATGTTGCCGGCCCCGCGCAGTTCCAGGTCCTGGGCCGCCACGCGGAAGCCCGAGCCCAGTTCCGAGAAGTCCTCCAGGGCCTGCAGGCGCTTGCGGGCGTCCTCGCTGATCTCGCCCTTGCCGGGGATGAGGAGGTAGGCGTAGGCGGGCACGTCGCTGCGGCCCACGCGGCCGCGCAGCTGGTAGAGCTGGGAGAGGCCGAAGGTGTCGGCGCGGTGCACGATGAGCGTGTTGGCGTTGGGCACGTCCAGGCCGTTCTCCACGATGGTTGTGGCCACCAGCACGTCGATGCGGCCCTCCATGAAGCCCAGCATGGCGGCCTCGAGGGCGTCGTCGGTCATCTGGGCGTGGCCCACGCCCACCCGCGCGTCGGGCACCAGCTCCCGGATGCGCGCGGCCACGGTGACGATGGACTCCACGCGGTTGTGCACCACGTACACCTGGCCGCCCCGGCGCAGCTCGAACTGGATGGCGGTGGCGATGAGCTCGTCTGACCAGGGGGCCACCACGGTCTCGATGGCCAGGCGGTTCTTGGGCGGGGTCTCGATGAGACTCATCTCCCGCAGGCCCGTCAGGCTCATGTGGAGGGTGCGGGGGATGGGGGTGGCGCTCATGGCGAGGACGTCCACGTTGGCGCGCATCTTCTTGAGCCGCTCCTTGTGGCTCACGCCGAAGCGCTGCTCCTCGTCGATGACCACCAGGCCCAGGTCGCTGAACTTCACCCGGGCGCCCAGCAGCTGGTGGGTGCCGATGACGATCTCCACCTTGCCGGCCTCCACGTCCTGGAGGATGGCCTTGGCCTCGGCGGCGTCCACGAAGCGGTTGAGCATCTCGATGCGGATGGGGAAGGCCGAGAAGCGCTCCTTGAAGGTTCGGAAGTGCTGGAAGCACAGGATGGTGGTGGGGCAGAGCACCGCCACCTGCCGGCCGTCCAGGGCCACCTTGGCCGCCGCGCGCATGGCCACCTCGGTCTTGCCGAAGCCCACGTCGCCGCACAGGAGGCGGTCCATGGGCACCGGCCGCTCCAGGTCGGCCTTGATGGCCTCGGTGGCCTCGATCTGGTCGGGCGTGGGCTCGAAGGGGAAGGTGGCCTCGAACTCCGCCATCTCGGGGCCGTCCGGGGGGTAGGCGTGGCCCGCCTCGAGCTTGCGCTGGGCGTAGAGCTTGAGCAGCTCCTCGGCCATGTCGCGGATGGCCTTCTTGGCCCGGCGCTTGACCTTGGCCCAGGAGGCGCCGCCCAGCTTGTCCAGGGGAGCGAGGCCCCCGTCGGGGGAGACGAAGCGCTGGATGAGGTCGGCCCGTTCCAGGCTGACGTTGAGCTTGCCGCCGTCGGCGTAGCGGAGCTGGACCACCTCCTGCTCCTCCCCGCCGATGTTCAGGGCGCCGAAGCCCAGGAACTCGCCGATGCCGTGGTCCAGGTGGACAACCCGGTCCCCGGGCTTGAGGTCCCGCAGGTCCGAGAGGAAGGGCGCGGAGCGGCTCCGCTTGGGGGGCGCGGCCAGGGCCTTGCGGCCGAAGACCTCGCGCTCCGTGAGCACCAGGAGCCGGGGCTCCTTCAGGAAGCTGCCCGCCGACAGGGGCAGGTGGACGGTGCGGCACCCCGGCTGGGTGCCGAAGGAGACGGGCAGCTCGTACTCCTGGAGGATCTCCCCGAACCGGTCGCGCATGCCCGGGGTGGAGCCGGCGAGAAAGACCCGGTGGCCGGAGAGGGCCAGCTCCTGGAGATGCTCGGCCAGGTCCCCGAGACGGCCGTGGTAGTCCCGGGGGGGCGTGGCCTGGAGGGGCACGGTGGCCTCGCTCTGCCACTCGGTGAGCAGGAGGGTGGTGCGGCTGGGATCCGTCGCCAGGAAGCGGTCCTCGAACTCGGGGCACACCACGCCGCCCCGGCGCAGCACCGCGAGGCTCTCCCCGATGCGGGCCCGCTCCCGGTCGGCCACGGCCTCCTCCCACTGGGGCTCCAGGCGCACCCGCAGGCAGGGCGGAACCCAGTGCGCCAGCTGGCCCTTGGGCTGGGCGAGCATGGGGTAGAACAGCTCCTCGCCGGGGAAGTGGCCGTGGGTCGCCAGGCGCGAGCGCCGGAATTCCAGGTCGTCCTCGGGCTCGGGCGTGAGCCCCGCGCGGCTCGCCACCGCCGCGAGCAGCGGGCCGCCTTCGCCTCGCTCGCCCTCGAAGCGGGGGTAGAGCGTGATGGCCTTGAGCAGCTCGCCGCTGCGGCGCTGGGTGTCCGGATCGAAGGGGCTCAGCTTCTCCAGTTCGTCCCCGAAGAACTCCAGGCGCAGCGGCGTGTCCAGGTGGTCGGGCCACAGGTCCACCACCAGGCCCCGGGCGCTGAACTCGCCGGGGCTCCCGGCCAGCTCGGTGCGGCGGTAGCCCAGGGCCACCAGAGTCTCCAGCAGGAGCTCGCGGGGCACCTCGGTGCCCTGGGCCAGCTCCAGCTTCTGGCGCTGGAACCAGGTGGGGTGGGGCAGGCGCTCCAGGGCGGCCAGGGGCCCGGTGACCAGCACCTGCACCCGGTGCTCCAGGAGGCCGATGAGGGTGGCGAGGCGGTCGCGGGTGACGACGAAGGGGGGGCTGGACTCGCCGCCCGCGAAGGGGGCGAAGCCCGGGAAGTGGGCCACCCGGGCATCGGGGAGCGCCACGGCCAGGTCGTGGGCGAGGACCTGGGCCTCCAGCTCGGTGGGGGCGTCCACCCAAAGGGTCTTCTGGCGCCCGTCCCCGCTGGTCCAGCGCGCCAGGATGAGGGCCAGGGCGGTGGGGGAGGTCCAGCGCAGGCGGGCGCCCGCCTCCTCCAGGCCGCCGGGGTCCAGCAGGCGGAGGAGGTCGTTCAGGGCGGCGCGGTCTTGACTGCTCATGTAATCAGTGTGCCCCAAGGAAGAAGCAGTGAATATGAATGCAGGATGGGACCGGCATTTGGCATCCGGGGCTCCAGGCCTGACAATGGAGTCCTGCCCGGTGGTCCATGCCCCTTGAAAAAGATATCCAGACGCTTCGCCTCCTGTTCGAATCCGGGGAACGGGACGCGTGCCGGCAGTCCCTGGGGGCCCTGAGGGACCGCTACCGGGCCGAGCCGGGGGCCTTCGACCCGCGCTCCATCGGCACCCTCAAGGAGATCGCCGAGGCGCTCAAGGGGGAACCGGATCTCAAGGCCCGGCTCAAGTCGGTCTTCGGCTTCGACACCTTCCGTCCGGGGCAGGAGGAGGTCATCCGCGCGGTCATGGCCGGGCGGGACTGCCTGGCGGTGATGCCCACGGGGGCGGGGAAGTCCCTCACCTACCAGCTGCCGGCGAGGCTCCTGGGCGGCACGACCCTGGTCATCTCGCCGCTGATCGCGCTCATGAAGGACCAGGTGGACGCCCTCGTGGACGCGGGGCTCCGGGCCACGTTCCTCAATTCCTCCCTGGAATCCGGCGAGCGCCTGGAGCGCATCCGGCAACTGCACCGCGGCGAGTACGAGCTGGTGTACGCGGCGCCGGAGGGCATCGAGCAGAGCGTCGGCCCCTTGCTAGACCGCTTGGACCTGCGCCTCATCGCGGTGGACGAGGCCCACTGCATCAGCCACTGGGGCCACGACTTCCGCCCCGCCTACCGGAACCTGGCGGGACTCAAGGCGCGCTTCGGGCACCTGCCGGTGCTGGCCCTCACGGCCACGGCCACCACGGAGGTGCGCCGGGACATCATCGCCCAGCTGGGCATGAACGCGCCCCTGGACTACCTGGGCTCCTTCTTCCGGCCCAACCTGCGGCTCCATGCCGTGAAGAAGGGCGGGGACGCCCCCGAGGTGCGGGAGGCCATCTTCGACCTGGTGCGGGCCCGGCCGGGGCAGAGCGGGATCATCTACTGCCTGTCGCGCAAGTCCACCGAGTCCACCGCCGAGTACCTGCGCAGCCGCGGCGTGCGGGCCCTGGCCTACCACGCGGGCCTCGACCCGCAGGCGCGGGAGGCCGCCCAGGAGGCCTTCCGGCGCGACGACGTGGACGTGGTCACCGCGACCATCGCCTTCGGCATGGGCATCGACAAGAGCAACATCCGCTACATCATCCACCGGGACCTGCCCAAGAGCCTGGAAGGCTACTACCAGGAGATCGGCCGCGCCGGACGCGACGGCGCGGACGCCGACTGCGTGCTGTTCTACTCCTGGGCGGACGTCATGAGCCTGGAGCGCTTCCTGGACGGTCTCGACCCCGCGGTGGCGCAGGTGCAGCGCAAGCAGATCCGCGCCATGTACGATTTCGCGGAGATCCGGTCGTGCCGCCACCGCGCGCTGGTCGGGCACTTCGGCGAGCGCATCGAGGCATGCGGGTGCTCCTGCGACGCCTGCACGGGGCGGGACGTGCTGGGCGAAATCCCGCTGGCGGCGGCGTTCGGCGGCTCCCGTGCGGGCAAGAAGGCAAAGGTTCCCAAGGGAAATTTTCAGTTTCCTCCGCCCGCGGCCTCCGCCCCGGAAGAAGGGGGGGGAGATGCGGTTTTATTCTTGAAACTCAAGGCTTTGCGCAAGCAGATCGCGGACCGCAGGAACCTCCCCGCGTACATCGTTTTCAGCGACGCGACCCTCCACCAGATGGCCCGTTTCAAGCCGCTCACCCCGCAGGAAATGATGGCTATCAGTGGAGTTGGGCCCAAAAAGCTGGAGACGTACGGGGAGGATTTCCTCCGGCTCCTGGCCGAGCCCATGGACCCTTGACCCCCCTCGGGTCGAACAGCTAACCTTCCTTGGGGTTGTCAATTTTTTCAGCACATTCCAGGCTTCTCCCCGCCCTGGAGTGGTCTCCTTTGCGCAAGGAACACGGAAATGGTCGGACGAAACTGCTGGTCGATGGTGACGGTCGCTTGCCTCGTGGGGGCGGTGGGGTGCCACAAGAGTAGTAACCCCGCAGCCTCGTCGATCCCCGTCATCACCTCCTTCACGCCCTCGCAGGGCCTCACCGGCTCCGCCATCGAGCTGACCGGCTCGGGCTTCGACGGGACCACGACCGTGAGCGTCGGCGGCGCCACGGCGGACTGGAAGCGGCACAGCAACACCTCCATGACCGTGACGGTGCCCGACCAGGCCATGTCGGGCGTCATCGCCGTGGTGAACTCCCTGGGCAGCGGCGGGAGCACCTCCAACTTCAACGTCATCCCCACCGTCACCGCCATCAGCCCCACCAGCGGCTCCCCGGGAACCACCGTGACCCTCACGGGCACCGGCTTCACCGGGGCCCAGATCGTCAAATTCGGCACGGGGCCGGCAGCCAACTTCTACGTCAACAGCTCCACCCAGCTCCAGGCGGTGGTGCCCCTGGGTTCCAGCACCGGCCCCATCACCGTCACCACGAACACCGCCGGCGTCCAGCTCACCGCCACCTCGCCCACCTTCACCTATTCCGGGGGCGGCGTCGAGGCTCCCGTGCTCACCTCCTTCGCGCCCAGCCAGGCCGGGACCGGGGACTACGTGGTCCTCGCGGGATCGGGCTTCACGGGCGTCTCCGGCGCCACCATCGGCGGGATCAGCTCCTACTTCTCCGTCACCAGCGACACGGTGATGAGCGTCCAGGTGCCTTCGGCCGCGGCCTCGGGCTTCATCCAGCTCACCGGCGTCCTGGGGACGGCCACCTCGGCGGCGCGCTTCCTGGTGACCCCGACCCTCTCCGCCTTCACCCCCGCCACCGGGCCCTCCGGCACCCTGGTCACCCTCACCGGGACCGGGTTCTCGGGCGCCACCCAGGTCACCTTCGGCAACGCCGTGGCCTCCAGCTTCATCGTCATCGACTCGAACACGATCAAGGCCAACGTGAAGGCGGGCTCGGCCACCGGGGTCATCACCGTGGCCACCAACGGCCTGACCTGCTCGAGCTCCTCGAACTTCACCTTCGTGCCCGACGCCGTCAACAAGCCCGCCGTGACGGGCATCGCCCCCCAGAAGGCCGCCGTCGGCGAGACGGTGACCCTCACCGGCACCGGGTTCACCGGGGTCACCAAGGTGACCGTGGGCGGCGCGGACGCGCCGGACTTCACCGTGGCCAGCGACACCACCCTCACCGTGAAGGTGCCCGCCGCCGCCGCCGCGGGCTTCATCTCCGTCACCAATGCGCTGGGATCGGACTCCTCCCCCTCCCTGTTCACCGTGAATCCCTCCATCACCTCCCTGTCCGCCCTCAGCGGCAAGGTCGGCGCCACCATCACCATCACCGGGACCGGCTTCTCCGACCCCACCTCCTCGGGCAATTCCACCCTGGTCTTCGGCAGCGGTCCGAACGCCAGCTTCATCGTGGTCGGCCCCAACACCATCACGGCCACCGTTCCCGCCGGGGCCACCACGGGCGTCGTGACCTTCACGGCCTTCGGAACCGCGGCCGCGAGCACCGACACCTTCACCGTGCTGCCCTAGCGCGGCCTGGCACCCCAGAGGCCGGCTCCCTGGAGCCGGCCTTTTTCATGGCGGATTTTACCCAAGCGGAGCTAGAATTCGGCAGCTATCCCCCACCCCACCCCGGAGGCTCCCATGGCAGCGAAGAAGATCCTGATGCTCGTCGGCGATTTCGTCGAGGACTACGAAGTGATGGTCCCTTTCCAGATGCTCCTCATGGTCGGCCACACCGTCCACGCCGTGTGCCCGGACAAGAAGGCCGGCGACTTCGTGCGCACCGCCATCCACGACTTCGAGGGGGACCAGACCTACTCCGAGAAGCCCGGCCACCGCTTCACCCTGAACGCCGCCTTCGCCGAGACCCGGGCCGAGGACTACGACGCCCTGGTCATCCCCGGCGGCCGCGCCCCCGAGTATCTGCGCCTGAATCCCAAGGTCCTGGACCTGGTGCGGGCCATGGCCAAGGCCGGCAAGCCCATCGCCGCCATCTGCCACGGGCCCCAGATTCTCGCCGCGGCCGGCGTCCTGGAAGGCCGGCCCTGCTCGGCGTACCCCGCCGTGGGCCCCGAAGTGACCGAGGCCCGCGGGGTCTTCGTGGACATCCCCGTGGACAAGGCCCACGTGGACGGCAACCTCGTCACCGCCCCCGCGTGGCCCGCCCATCCGGACTGGATCGCGAAGTTCCTGAAGGTGCTGGGGACGCGCATCGAAGCCTGATCCATTCCCTGAAGAGGAAGGGCCCGGCGAACCGGGCCCTTTCTCCGTCCTACCGCGGGAGGCGGTCCCTGAGTTTGCCCCAGGCCTTCTTCCACGTGAACGCGTCCAGAAGGTCGAAGAACACCGGGATCACGATGAGGGTGAGCATCGTGGAGGTGATGATGCCGCCGACCACGGCGCGGGCCATGGGGGCGCGCATCTGGGCGCCGGCGCCGATGGCCAGGAAGAGCGGCAGCATGCCTCCCACCATGGCGAAGGTGGTCATGAGGATGGGTCGCAACCGGGTGGTGCCCGCCTCGATGAGGGCGTCCCGCCGGCTCATCCCGCCCTCCCGCATGTTCTGCAGGGCGCGGTCCACCAGGAGGATGGCGTTCTTGGTGACCAGGCCCATGAGGAGGATGAGGCCGATGCTCGTCATCATGCTCTGGGCGTCGCCCGTGATGAGCAGCATCATGACCAGGCCCACCATGGACAGCGGGAGGCTCAGCATGATGGTGATGGGGAGCTTGAAGCTCTCGAACTGGCTGGCCAGGACGAAGTAGATGAACGCCACGGCCATGAGCATGGCGGTCCCCATGTAGCCGGCGGTCTCCTTGTTGTTGCGGGCGGAGCCGGTGAAGGCCACCTCCACGCCCTCGGGGAGGGTGCCCTTCTTCTTCAGCGCGGCCAGCTTGAGGTTGGCGTCGGCCACCACTTCGTTGAGGGAGCGGCCCTCCTTGTTGGTGGAGATGAGTATCTGGGACTGCAGGGCGCGGCGCTGGAGCCTGGCGGGGGCCGTGGTCTCCTCGAAGCGGGCCACGTTGCTGAGCTTGACCTGCAGGTTGTTGCCGGCCTTGTCCTTCTTGGTGGAGCCCACGCTCATGGCCTCCAGCAGGTCGCCGCGGGAGCGGTTGATGTCCGAGAGGCGCACGGTGACGTCGTACTGCTCGCCGGTGCCGGGGTCCTCGAACTTGGCCACGTCCACGCCGTCCACCAGGGGGCGCACCAGGTTCGCCACGGCCATGGGGGAGACCCCCAGGTCCGAGGCCCGCCTGCGGTCCACGGCCAGGCGCAGCTCGGGCTTGCCCCTGTCCTTGCTGCTGGAGACGTCCACGACGCCATCCACGCCCTTGAGCAGCTCCCGCACGATGGGTTCGGCCTGCTCCATGGACCTGCGGTCCGGGGACATGACGGCCAGGGCGATGGGCTTGCTGTCGCCGAAGTCGGATACGGCGGAGATGTCGGTCTCCACCCCGGGCACGGCCCGGAAGCGGTCCCGGAGCTCCCGGCGGATGTACATCATGTCCCGGCGGTGGCCCTCGGAGAGCTTCACGTAGATGGAGCCCTCCGTGATGCTCCCGTTGAGCCCGGTGCCGATGGTGGTGTAGACGTGCTCGATCTCCCTGTTCTCGGTGCCGTCGGGCTTCGTGGCGATGAGGTGCTCGAGCTGGGCGGCCTTGCGCTTGGCGGCCTCGAGGCTCGCCCCGGACTCCACCTTGAAGCCCACCTGGAAGTCGCCGCGGTCGTAGTCCGGCATGAAGTCCCCGCCCAGGAGGGGCATGAGCAGGAAGGCCAGCACCAGGCTCCCGAAGCCGATCCCGAGCACCGTCCAGCGGTGGTCCATGGCCCAGGTGATGGCGCTGCGGTACCACGCCTCCCAGCCGTCCAGCTTGTCGTTGAACCAGTCGACGGTCTTCATGATGAAGCGGCGGTGGCCGTGGTGGGACTCCTGGTAGCCCTTCTCGTGCTCGGGATCGGGCCACACGGCGCTGAGCATGGGGTCCAGGGTGAAGCTCACGAAGAGCGAGACGGCCACGGCGAAGGCCACCGTGATGCCGAAGGAGAAGAAGAAGCGCCCGACGATGCCGCCCATGAAGGCCACGGGGATGAACACGGCCAGGATCGAGAGGGTGGTGGCGATGACGGCCGGGCCGATCTCCGCGGTGCCTTCGCGGGCGGCGGTGATGTGGTCCTTGCCCATCTCGGCGTGGCGGGTGATGTTCTCCCGCACCACGATGGCGTCGTCGATGAGGATGCCGATGGCCAGCGAGATGGCCATGAGGGTCATGGTGTTCAGGGTGAAGTCCAGGGCCTTCATGATGGTGAAGGTGCTGATGACCGACACGGGCAGGGTGAGGCTGGTGATGATGGTGGAGCGCCAGCTCTTGAGGAAGTAGAAGACGATGATGACGGTGAGGATGCCGCCCAGGACGATGGAGAGCACCACGTCGTCGACGGAGTCGTTGATGAACTTGGAGTTGTCCTTGGCCTTGACGGTCGTGACGCCCATCTTGGCCAGGTCGGGCTGCAGGCGCTTGACCGCGGCGTCGACGCTGCGGACCATCGAGACGGTGTTGCCCCCGATCTGCTTCTGGATCTCCAGGGCCACGGCGTCCGTGCCGTCCATGCGCGCCAGGCTGCGCTTCTCCTTGATGCCGTCCACCAGGGTCGCCACTTCGCGGAGCTCGATGGGCCGGCCCTTCTGGTTGCCGACGATGACGTTGTTGAAGTCCTCCACGCGCCGGGCCTTGGCGTCGACCCGCACGCTGATCTCGCGGGTCTCGGTGAGCAGGTTGCCGCTGGGGATGGCCATGGTGTCCTGGCCCAGGGCGCTCATCACCTGGGGCAGGGTGAGGCCCAGGGACTCGAGCTTCTGGGGGTCCACCTGCACCAGGATGTTGCGGGTGGAGCCGCCGACCACCTCGGCCTTGCCCACGCCGGGGATGTTCTCCAGGCGGCGCTTGAGGAACTCGTCGGCGATGCGGGTGACCTCGCGGTTGTTCATGCCCTTGTGCTTGTCGTCGGGCTTGACGATGAGGCTGAGCACGGGGAGCTGGGCGGGGTCGAACTTCTGGATGATGGGTTCCTTGATGGTGTCGGGCAGGTTGCGCCGGATCTGGCCCACCTTGGAGCGCACGTCGTCCAGGGCCTTGTCCACGTCGCGCTCGATCTCGAACTCGATGGTGACCGTGCCCAGGCCGTCCTGGCTGGTGGAGCTGATCTCGCGCACCTTCTCGATGGGGTTGACGGCCTCCTCGATCTTCTTGATGACGTCCTGCTCGACGGCATCGGGGCTGGCGCCGGGGTAGATGACGCTGATGGTGACCACCGGCATGTCGACCTTGGGAAAGCTGTCGAGGCCCAGGCCCTTGATGGAGAACAGGCCCAGGACCACCAGCGCGAGCATCACGCAGGTGGTCAGCACGGGCCTCTTGATGGACAGATCGGAAAGGAACATGGCTCACTTCCCCTTTTCGGTTTCGAACTGCAGGCGGGTGCCGTCGGCCACCAGGTCGCGGCCCTGGGCCACCACCTTGCTGCCCACGGGGAGGCCGTCCACGGAGCGCCAGCCGCCCTGGTCGGGGCCGACGAGCACCCGCTTGCGCCGGGCGACGCCGTTCTCGTTCACGAAGACGTCGGCATCGCGGCCCACGGCGGTCAGGATGGCGCTGGGCAGGGCCGGGCGCAGGGTCTCGCCTTCGCCCAGGATCACGCCCTCGGCGAAGAGGCCGCTCTTGAGGCGGCCGTCGGTGTTGGGCACCTCCATGCGCACCCGCAGGGTCCGGCCGTCCTGCATGACCGAGCCGCTCACCTGGGTGAGGGTGGCCTCGAAGGGCTGGTCGAAGCCGGCGATGCGGAAGGAGGCCTTCATGCCCTGCTTGACCGCGGCCACGGCCTCGGCGGGAAGGTCCGCCTGGATCTCGAGCTTGCGGTTGTCCACCACGGTGAAGGCCGTCTGGCCGGGGGTGAGCATCTCGCCGGGCTGGATGAGGCGCTGGGCCACTTCCCCGGCGAAGGGGGAGGTGATGCGGGACTTCCGCAGGCGGCTCTTGGCCAGGCCCAGGTTGCTTTCGGCGGCGCGGACCATGGCCATGGCCGCGTTGAAGTTGGTCTCGGCCTGCTGCGCGGACTGGCGGGTGACGCTGCGCTTTTCCAGGAGGCTCTGGGCGCGCTCGTTGTCGCGCCTGGCCTGCTGGGCCTGGGCCTGGGCCTGGGCCAGCTGGGCCTCGGCGGCCTGCACCGACAGGAGGAGGTCGTCCTCGTCCTGGGCGGAGAGCACGGCGCCGGCGGCGACGCGGTCGCCCTCCTGGACGATGACGCGGGTCACCCGGCCGGAGACCTCGGCCTTGAGCTCGGCGCGGTTCACGGCCAGGAGGGTGCCGGTGAAGGCGATGGCGCCGCGGAAGGCGTGGTTCTCCACGGGGGCGAGGGTGACGGGTACGAAGCCCTCCAGCTTCGTTCCGCGCTGGCGGACGATCTCCGCGTGCTTGCGGTACTGGTGGACGCTGATGGTCCCGGCGATGAGGACGGCGGGAAGGGCCGCGTAGACGATGGTTTTGGGGAAGCTCATGGGTTACCTCGTGGGGTCCGGGACGATCAAAGGGGAGGGAGGCCGCAGGAGCGGCGGTAGTCGAAGAGCGCGGTCCACACGCCCAGCTGGGCGCGGCGGCGCTGGCTCTCCTGCTGGCGTTCGGCGCGCTCGGCCTGGAGGAGGTCCAGGGACGTGATCAGGCCCTGGTCGTAGGACTCCCGGCTGTTGCGCAGGGCCTCCAGGGCGGCCTTGTAGGCCGACCGGGCCGCGTCGTGGAAGGCCAGGGCCTTCTGCATCTCGCGCTCGGCGCTGCTGCGCTCCACCGCGATGGCGCGCTCCTTGTCGATGCGGGCCTGGGAGACCTGCTCGAGCTGGGCGCGGTTCTGGGCGCGCTTGCCGGAGGAGCGCAGGCCGTCGAAGACCGGGAACTTCATGGTGACGTTCACGCGCCAGGTGTCGTAGGGCTCCTTGAAGAGGTTGGGCGTCCGGTTGGCCTGGTAGCCGTACGAGGCGTTGAAGTCGAACTTGGGCCGAAGGTCGGACTTGATGATCTGGTCGTTGGCGCGGTACATCGCCTCCTGGGTCTTGAACTGGGAGATCTCGCTGCGCTCGGCGGCGGTGATCGACAGGCTCGTGTCGGGCACCCCCGGGTCGGTCAGCTTCAGGGGGGTCCGGGGATCCAGCCCCAGCTGGCCGTTGAGGAGCTCCATGGCGCGCTTGTAGGCGGCCTCGGCCTGGAGGTTCTCCGGCACCACGCCCAGGTACTCGCTCTCGGCCCGCAGCCGGTCCAGCTCCGTGGCGCTCTGGGCGTCCAGCTTGGCCTTCACGTCGCTGAGGAACTGCTCGGCGGTCCGAAGGCGGGTCTGCACCACCTCCAGCTCGGCCTGGGCCGCCAGCACCCCGATGTAGGCCTTGGCCACGCCGTGGAGGGTGTCCAGCTCGGCGGTGGTGTAGGCGAAGGCGGCCTCCTTCTCGCCCATCTTCGCGATCTTCACCGCCGTGCCCAGCTTGCCCCAGTAGAAGAGGGGCTGGGAGACGGTGGCCGAGGTGGTGTAGAGCGTGGTGGGCGACACGAGGCTGGAGGGCTCCATTCCGAAGGCCCCGACCACGCTGCCCAGGTTGCTGTTGAGGAGGGACACGTCGCGCACCCGGGTGAAGTCGCCGTTGAGCGAAACCTGGGGCAGGGCGTCGGCGCGGGTGCTGGTGATGAGGCCGCGCCGCTCCTCCACGCGGGCCTTGGAGGCCTGCAGCATGGGGTTCTCGGTGCGGGCGCGGGCCAGGGCCCCGCCCAGGTCGAAGGCCAGGGGGGGCGCCTGGGGCGGGGTGGGGGGAAGCTGGGCCACTTCGGCCGCGGGGGGGAAGAACACCATGGTCATGCTCCTGGGAACGCTTCGGGGATGGCGAGGCCCCGGAGGCTGAATTCGGTGATGTGGCGGGCGACGGCCTTGAGGTCCCGGGGATAGTCGGGCTCCCCCCGGACCAGGCGGATCAGCTTGAGGTTGTTGTGGAGGTGGACCACCTGGCCGAAGATGCTGTTCAGGAATTCCAGGGCCCGGAGCCGCTCCAGGTCCGGGCGGAGGATCCGGATGCAGGCCATGAGGTGCTCCTGGGTGGGCCGCAGGTGCTCCAGGATCAGGTCGGCCACGTCCTGGCGGGGCGACTGCAGCTCCCGGGTCACCAGCAGGAGGCTGGCCTGGTCCAGTTCCGTGCCGCCGGAGCAGGCCATGAGCTCGTTCATGAGCGACTCGATCATCTCCCCCACCGCCAGGATGGCCAGGCGCCTGGCCTCGGGCCCTTCGGTGTCGGCCGGGGGCAGGGGCGGCATCACGGGACGAGAATTGAAGATGTGGCGCAGGGCCTCGGCGTAGAGGCCGGTCTTGCCGCCGAAATGGTACTGGACCAGGGCCGAGTTGGCCTGGGCGCGGCGGGCGATCTCCCGGATGCCCGTTGCGTCGAAGCCCTTCTCCGCGAAGCACAGGATGGCGGCTTCCAGAAGGCGGATCCGGGAGGACTGTTCGGTTTCGGGGTGGGTCATCGGGACCTCGGAAAGGCTTAATCAAACGGATGATCAAGCTCTCTTCATCTTAATCAATCGATTGATTGGGTCAAGGACTTTCTCCGGGAGGGCCCGTTCCATGCTATTTCTGTAAGGAATGAGGAGCACGTGATGCTGTTCTACATCTCCCTGTACGTTTTGGCGGCCATCCTGCTCTTCCAGGGCACCCAGCTCCTGGGCGAGCTGTCGGAGCCCCGGGAGGCCCTCCCCTCCGAAGTGCGTCCGGGTCCCTCCTGGGCAGCCCGCTGGGGCGGCTTCCTGGTCACCTACGGCGCCGCCATGATCCTCGCCGGGATCCTCAGCCACCCCTACGAATGGTTCCAGGGCTCCCTGGGGCTCCTGAGGGGCTTCGGCGTGGCCATCGAGGTCCTGTTCGGGCTCTGGCTGGTCTTCGGGCGCAAGGTCGACTACGCCCCCGCCCCCGGCGCCCCGGCCCCCGCCCACCACTGAGCAAAGGAACACGATGACCGCAGCACCCAAGGCTCCCAAGAAGGAAAAGGAAAAGCGCCAGACGCCCGAGGAGCGCCTGGAGGCCATGCGCTACAACCACATGATGTACGGCCCCACCGAAGGCGAGCTGAAGCTGGCCCCCAAGAAGATCGACTACGGGATCTCCTACATCAAGCACCCCAAGTTCCAGAGCCTCATGACCGCCTTCAAGCGGGGCGCCGAGTTCAAGTTCGACGTCACCTCCGCCGGCAAGGTCATCACCATCGCCACGGACGGCTCGCACATCACCGTCAACGGCAAGGTCCTCTTCTACTCCCGGATGCTGAACCGGTACGAGAACAACCTGCTGCTGAACAAGGCCACGGCCATCCAGAACGCCACCAGCGACCCCCTGGTGCACCTGGTCTTCGCGGTGCTGCGGAGCTTCCCGGAGCTGGCCGGGTACCAGGTCAACTACCTGAACAAGAAGTTCTGGAACGGCAGCGAGGCGCTGGACACGGGGCAGGTGGAGGAGGACGCCAACCTCCTGATCGGGTCCTTCAAGCACAACAACACGCTGGAGAAGACCCGCCGCTAGGGCAGCAGGGTCCGGTAGATCCCCGGCTTCCCGTCGCGGGTGCTGAAGAAGTAGAGGGTGCGCCCGTTCGGCCCTAGCACCGGGCTGGCTTCGGTGCCCTTGGTGTTGATGCCGGGGCCGAGATTCCTTGGGTTTGACCAGGATCCGTCCGCGGAACGGCGGCTGAGGTAGAGATCGCTCCCTCCCTCTCCTCCCGGGCGGTTGCTGGAGAAGACCAGGGTGTTGCCGTCGGGGCTGACGGCCAGTTCCGCCTGGTCCTGGTCCGGCAGGTTCAAGGTGGCCAGCGGGATGCCCGGGGCGAACCCCTTCCCGGAGGGCTTCGCGGCGTACAGCAGGGAATTCGGCGCGAGGTTGCCCTTGCTGCCCGTGAAATAAAGGGTCCCGTCGGCCGTGACGGACGGGGAATCGATGAAGGATTCGAGGCTGTCGTCCAGGAGGTTGCCGAGCCATTCCGGCCTGCCCCACCCCTCCGGGCCTTTGCGCACCGCCAGCAGGGCTGCGTCGGACACGCTGCGCAGGGCCCTGCCCGGGGCCGCCTGGATGGACACGTAGTAGAGGGTCGAGCCGTCCGGGGCAAGGGTCACGGCCATGTGGTAGCCTTCCCTGGCGAAGGACGCGGGTTCCGGGCGGGTCCAGGCCCCGGCCACCAGCCGGGATTCCATGATGAGGCGGTGGGCCTCGGCGAAGCACGCGGTCTTCCCGTCCGGGCTGAACGTGACCCCGAACGCGTTGGGACGGGCGATTCCGCCCGGGGCGAAGGGGATCGCCTTGCCCCCGGGCGCGTCCAGGGCCTCCGTGGCGATGCGGTAGATGCCGGGCTCCCGATCTTTCCCGCCGCTGCTGGTGAAGTAGAACCACCGGCCATCCGGAGACCAGGCGGGGCCGTACGCCCCCAGGCCGGCATTCACGCCCGGTCCCAGTTTCCGGGGCGAACCCCAGGCCCCGCCGGCGAACTGGGTGAGGTAGAGCGCGCAGCCGGGCCCGTCCAGGCCCCGGGCGAAGACGAGCCGGTTGCCGTCCGCTGAGACGGCCGCGTCGAACTCGTCCGCCGCCGTGTTGACCGGAGGGCCGAGGTTCTCGGGGATCGCGAAGCCGTCCCCCTCCCGCCGGGCGCGGAAGATGTCCCGCTTCCCCAGGGAGCCCCTGCGGGCGGTGAAGTAGAGGTCGCCGGCGGCCGTCACCGACGGGAAGGCGAACCCTCCGTGCTTCCCCTGGATCGTGATGTCCAGGCACCGGGGCTCCCCCCAGCCCCCGGGGCCGCGCCGGGACACCCATAGGTCATTGGGGCCCGCGGCCTCTCCGGTCCGGGGCCGGTTTGACCAGAAGAACAGCTGGGTCCCGTCGGGCGAGAAGAAGGGATCGCCCTGCTCGAAGTCCCGCGAGAAGGGGAGGGTCTCCGGGGCGCTCCAGGCGCCGTCCTCCAGCCGGGAGATGCGCAGGAAGGAATGCGCCTCGGGGAAGTAGACCGTCGCTCCGTCGGGCGCCAAGGCGATGGAGCGCACGCCGGCCCGGAAGAGGACCGGCCCGTCCGCCCGGCAGGCCACGCCCGCCAGGCTGAGGAGAACCAGCGCCAGGATGTTCATGGGCGCCTCGAAGCGGCTTGGGATGAATGCATCCCTAGATCTTAGCCAGACTCCGGTACGCTTCGAGGAAATGGCTGGCCTGGGGCAGGATCTCGTCCTCCAGGCTGGGGTGGTAGGCCACCCAGGTGTCCTTGGCGGCCAGTCTGCGCACCGGCGCGTCCAGTTCGAAGAAGAGCTCGTCCGCGATGCGGGCGGCCAGTTCGGCGCCATAGCCCCACTGGAGCGTGTCCTCGTGGGCCACCAGGACCCGGCGGGTCTTCTTCACGGTGGCGGCGATGGCCTCCCAGTCGTAGGGGTTCAGGGTGCGCAGGTCGATGATCTCGACGGAAAGGCCTTCGGCCTCTGCCTGGCGGGCGGCCTGTACGGCCCGGTACACGGTGCTGCCGTAGGTGATGACCGAGAGGTCGGTGCCCTCGCGCACGGTGCGGGCCTTGCCGAACGGGATCATGAAGTCGGGGCCGGGGTCGTTGCCCTTGTTGTGGGTCTGCCGGTAGAGGTGCTTGGGTTCCAGGAAGAGGACCGGGTCGTCGCAGCGCATGGCGGTTCGCAGCAGGCCCGCTGCGTCCAGCGCCCGGCTGGGGTACACCACGCGCAGGCCCGGAATGTGGGTGAAGGAGCTCTCCGCGCACTGGCTGTGGTAAACGGAGCCGCCCATGAGGTAGCCGCCGATGGGCACCCGGATGACCACGGGGGCCTTGAAGTGGTTGTCGCTGCGCCAGCGGATGGTGGCCAGCTCGTCCCGGATCTGCTGCATGGCGGGCCAGATGTAGTCCATGAACTGGATCTCCACCACGGGCTTGAAGCCGCGGGCGGCCAGGCCGATGGCGCGGCCCACGATGGTGGCCTCGGCCAGGGGGGAGTTGAAGACCCGGTTCTCCCCGAAGATGCGCTGCAGGCCATGGGTGGCCTTGAAGACGCCGCCCTTGCCCTTGAGCTCGTCCAGGATCTCGGGGCGGCTGGCGTCCGCCACGTCCTCCCCGAAGGCGAGAATCAGGGGGTTGGCGGCCATCTCCTGCTTCAGGGTGATGTTGATGAGGTCGATCATGGTCTTGGCGCCGATGCCCTGGTCCCCGGCCTGGGCCTCCCGGTCGAAGGCCGCCGACGTGGGGTCGGCCTCCTCGCTGTAGAGGTGGCGGGCGTAGGAGCCGCTTTCGGGCGGCGGCGCGTCCGCGGCCTCGGCCCAGGCCCGGTCCACCTCGTCCTGCACCTCGGCCTTGAGGCTCGCCAGCTCCCCGGGGGTGAGGAGGCCCTCCCGCAGGAGGCGCTCCGGGTAGGTGGTCACCGGGTCCCGCCGGGCCTCGTCGGCGCGCTGGGCGGGGGTCTTGTAGAGCTGTTCGTCGTCCGAGAGGGAGTGGGAGTAGGGCCGCACCACCCGCGCGCGCACCAGGGCGGGGCCCTTGCGGGCCCGGGCGTGGGCCACGGCCGTGCGCACCGCCTCGTAGCTGGCCACGGGGTCGCAGCCGTCGACGTTGTCGACGACCATCAGTCCCTGGGCCTCCCAGCCCTTGAGGAGCGCGGCCACGTTGGCGCCGGGATACTGCACCTCGGTGGGGACGGAGATGGCGTAGCCGTTGTCCTCGATGAGGTAGACCAGGGGGACCTTGAGGTTCACGGCGCTGTTGACGGACTCCCAGAACTCGCCCTCGGCCACGGTGCCGTCGCCGCTGGTGACGAGCACCACCTCGCCTTCGGTCATGCCCAGGCGGTCCTGGAGGTCCTCGAGCCCGGCCCGGAGGATGGCCTCGGCGGCGCCCACGGCCTGGAGGAACTGGGTGCCCGTCGGGCTTGAAGTAGTGAAAATGTTAAGCTTGTGGTCGGACCAGTGGCCGGGCATCATGCGGCCCCCGGTGGCGGGATCCAGCCTGGAGCCCACGGAGCCCAGGAACATGTCCCGGGCCGACACGCCCAGGCCGTAGGACAGGGCCCGGTCCCGGTAGTAGAGGAAGAACCAGTCCCTGCCGGGCTTCAGGCAGAGGGCGGCGGCGGCCTGCAGGGCCTCGTGGCCCGCCCCGTTGATCTGGAAGTAGACCTTGTTCTGGCGCTTTCCCGTGATCTCCCGGTCATCGATGCGCCTGGAGGCGTAGATGGTGCGGAAGAGACCGATTCTCTGCTCCCGGGAAAGGCTGTGAAGATCGGGGACCGTCTCGGTTTTCGCCACAGGCGCTCCTCTCGCCGAAGCCCGGCGGGCGAAGTGAATCTATCACAACCAAATTGGTCAACCATACAGGTTCCGGCCAAACCATAGATGTGCACAGACCACCCGGACCGCAACCGGGCGGATTCATGCGTGTGGCCGGTCTGCCGGTCTGTCCAGGTCAATCGGCCGCGGCGTAGGCCTCGTCGAGGATCTGGCTGACGTGGCGCACCCGCACCTCCAGGCCCTTGCGCCGGGCGCCGTAGCCCAGGTGCATCATGCAGGCGGGGCACTCGGTGGCCAGCGTCTGGGCGCCCGTCTTCGCGACGTTGCCCATCTTCCGGTCCAGGACGCCGGTGGCCTCCTCGTGGTGGAGGAAGGTGTAGCTTCCGGCGGCGCCGCAGCACCAGTCGGCCTCGGGCAGCTCCTTGAAGGTCACGCCCGGGACGGACTTGAGGAGCTTGCGGGGCTGGGCGGTGATCCTGGCGAAGCGGTTGGAGAGGTGGCAGGGATCGTGGTACGTGACGGTTCCGGTCACGGCGCCCAGTTCCCCCTCCAGGCCGATGGAGGCCAGATACTCGCTGAAGCTCCGCACCTTGGCCGAGAGGGCCGCGGCCCTGGCGCTGTAGACGGGGTCGTCCTTGAGCAGGTGGCCGTACTCCTTGAGGTGGGTGCTGCAGCTGCCGCAGTCGGAGACGATGGCCTCCAGGCCCTCGGCCTCCTCCGCCATGTGGTCGACGTTCTTGCGGGCGATGTCGCGCGCGGCGTCCAGGTCCCCGTAGGCGTGGGCGGGGCGGCCGCAGCAGGTGTTGTCCATGATGGTGGTGGCGCAGCCGTTGCGGGCCAGGACCCGCAGGGTGGCGCCGACGACCTCCGGGAACTCGAAGGAGAGGCCGCAGGAGGCGAAGTAGCCGATGCGGTGCAGGACCTCGGCGGGCCTGGGCACCCGCTCCTGGTCGCCCCGCAGGAAGGCCCTGGCGTCCATGGGGGGCAGCATGGCCTCGGTCACCTGGAAGCGGCGGTCCACGAGACGCAGGGCCCCGGACCTTTCGACCACCTTCACCAGGCCGTGCCGCTTGGCCCACAGCGCCAGGCGCCCGGCGCTCTCCAGGCGCTTGTTGTCGGCCAGGATCTCGCGGAACAGGAAGCGCTGCCACGCGGGCTGGCCGTGGCGCTTGATGTAGGCGTGGCGGATGGCCAGCACGGTCTCGTCGGTCCTGATGGCCGGGAAGCAGTGGGCCGTGCAGCCGCGGCACAGGAGGCAGTCCTCAAGGGCCGCCGCCACGTCGGGGGTCAGTTCCATGTTCCCCAGGATCAGGGCCCTGCCGATCGCCTGGCGGCCGCGGCCCAGGGAGTGCTCGGAACCGGTGGTGCGGAACACGGGGCAGCCGGCCTGGCAGAAGCCGCACCGGTTGCACTGCGCGATGGTGTCGTAGAGGGGGAGGAGTTCGGGGGTCGCCATGTCAGATCCCGGCCACGAAGCGCCCGGGGTTGCAGATCCCCAGGGGGTCGAATTCAGTCTTGAGCCTCTTCATCATGTCCACTCCCCCCGGGGGGGTTCCCCAGGCGTCGAACCGGGCCTTCAGGGACCGGGGGGCCGCCTCCAGGACCAGGCTGCCTTCCGCAGCCTCCGCCTCCCTGCGCAGGCCCTCCAGGACCATCAGGGCCTCGCCCGGATGCGGGTCGGCGCCGGGGGCCAGCAGGACGCGGAGGACACCGGTGGCCGCATGGGCCGTGACCACCGCTTTCAGCCCGGCCTCCCGGGCCATCCCCTCCGCCGCGGCCACCAGGGCCGGGGTGGCGGAAAGGGGCACGGCGATGCGGCAGAGGATGGGGTCGTAGGCGCCCTCGAGCAGGTCCCGGATGCCTTCCCAGGCCCGCGAGGCCGCGGCCTCCTGCAGGACGTCGGCGGTGCCGCCGCCATCCTGGAAGAAGCCGGTGAAGTCCCGCACCTGCCGGTCCACCGTCTCGGAGCTGCCCGACAGGGAGACCGCCAGGACGCAGGTGCCCGGGGGACCCCCGAGGAGCTGGGCGGCCTCGACATTCAGGAATTCCAGGGCCTCGGGCAGGAGGAAGGAGGCCAGGGTCCGGCCCACCACCGCCCAGGCGGTGGCGGCGTCGGGGAAGCGGCCGATGACGGCCGCGCGGCGCGCGGGCATGGGCAGGAGCTTGAAGGTCACCTCGGTGATGATCCCCAGGCAGCCCAGGCTGCGGATGAAGAGCTTGTTCATGTCGTAGCCCGAGACGTTCTTGATGACGCGGCCGCCGCAGTGGATGCGCTCGCCGTCGGGGAGCACCACGCGCATGCCCAATACCCAGTCCCGCACGGTGCCGTACTGGAGCCGGCAGGGGCCGCTCGGGTTGGCCGCGACCATGCCCCCCAGTGTGACGCGGCGCAGGCCCGGCGGGTCCAGGGGCAGGACCGTGCGGTCCTTGGCGACCAGGGCCTGGAGGGCCTCAAGGCGCATGCCGGCCTCGGCGCTGATGCAGAGGTTGGCGGGATCCCATTCCACCACCCGGTCCAGGCGGTCCAGGTGAACCAGGACGTCGGCCCGGGCCGGCGGGTTGCCCAGCCCCAGGGAGGTGCCGCCCCCCAGGGGGATCATGGCGGCGCCGGCCTCGGCGCAGGCGCGGACCACGGCCGACACTTCGTCCTGGGTGCCGGGGCGCACGGCGAGGGTGGGCCTGACGCCGTCCACGGGTTCGCCGGGGCCGTACACGAGGCCCGGGCCGACGATGGATTCGAGCCGGGAGCGCAGTTCAGCGTTCACAAGCCACCTCCTTGGCCGGGAAGATCTTCCCGGGGTTGGCCAGGTTGGCGGGGTCGAAGGTCGTCTTGACCCGCCGCTGGGCCTGGATGTCGGCCTCGCTCATCACCAGGCGCATGGCGTCCAGCTTCTCGAGGCCCACGCCGTGCTCGCCGCTGATGGTGCCGCCCAGCTCCGCGCAGAGGGACAGGATCTCCATCCCGGCCTTGAGGACCCGGGCCTTCATGTCCGCGTCCCGCCAATCGAAGAGGATGAGGGGGTGCAGGTTGCCGTCGCCGGCGTGGAAGACGTTCGGGATGCGCAGGTCGTACTTGGCGGCCACCTGCGAGACCTTCTTCAGCACCTGGGGCAGTGCGGTGCGGGGCACCGTGCCGTCGCACACCAGGAAGCTGGGCGCGAGGCGCGCCACGGCGCCGAAGGCCCCCCGGCGCCCGGCCCAGAGCAGGGCCCGCTCCGCGTCGTCCTTGGCCACCCGCACTTCGCGGGCGCCGTGGGCCCTGCACAGGTCGCTGATGGCCGCGGCCTGCGACTCGAGGTCGTCCCGGAGCCCGTCCACCTCGATGAGCAGGAGGGTCGCGCAGTCCATGGGCAGGCCGCAGTGCAGGGACGCCTCCACGGCGTGGATGACGAGCTGGTCCATCATCTCCAGGGTGGCGGGGACCATGCCCGCGGCCACGATGGCCGACACCGTCTCGCTGCCCTCCTCGATGCTGTCGTAGATGGCCAGGAGCGTCTTGACGGACTCGGTCTGGCGCACGACTTTCACGAGCACCTCGGTGCAGATGCCCAGGGTCCCCTCGCTGCCCACGAACAGGCCCGTGAGGTCGAAGCCCGGGATGTCCGCGGCCTTGCCGCCCAGCTTCTCCACGCGGCCGTCGGGGAGGACCACCGTGAGGCCCAGCACGTGGTTGGAGGTGACGCCGTACTTGAAGCAGTGGGGCCCGCCTGCGTTCTCGGCCACGTTGCCGCCCAGGGTGGCGGCCTTCTGGCTCGCGGGGTCGGGGATGAACTGGTAGCCCAGGGGCGCCAGGGCGTTGCCCAGCTCCAGGTTGAACATTCCCGGCTGGACCCGGGCCCGCAGGTTCGGGATGTCGATCTCCAGGAGGCGGTTCATGCGGATCATCTCGATGACCGCGCCGCCCCCGAAGGGGATGGTGCCGCCGGTGAGGTTGGTGCCCCCGCCCCGGGGCACGAAGGGCCTGCCGTGGCGGTTGCAGCACTGGACCACCTTGGCCACCTCCTCGGTGGACTGCACGAAGACCACCGCCTCGGGGCGATGTTCCTCGAGGTAGCCGTCGTACTGGTAGAGCTGGAGGTCCACGCTGGACGCCAGCACGTTGGATCCGCCTACGATCTCCCTGAGATCCCGGATGAAGGCCTGCTCGCTCATCGCTCACACTCCCTGGTTGCTCCCGCAGGCGGGGGGCCTCGGGATGCATTGGCACGCTGTAGGTTCTGGATTGGGCTGCCCGATTCTAGCGAGAGTCAAGGGAATGTCTAACCTTATCCATGGGAAGGGTTTGGGGGACGGAGGCGGCGGTTTTCCGTTCCGGCAATCCGTACGCGGCTTCCCCCGCGAAACCGTCGGAGAGCGCCGGGGTCCGCGGGGGAAAAGTTGCCGGATCGTCAATCAGAAGCTGGTGCCAAGACTCCAGGTGAGGCTGGTGGCGTCCCGGAAGATCTTCCCGTCCCGGTCCTTGACGTCCCTGTTCAGGCTGTCCCGCCGGACCTCGAGGCGCGTGAAGGTGGCATGCCACCGGCGTTCCACGCCCAGGGAGCCGGA
Source organism: Geothrix sp. 21YS21S-2 (assembly GCF_030846775.1). Classification (NCBI taxonomy): domain Bacteria; kingdom Pseudomonadati; phylum Acidobacteriota; class Holophagae; order Holophagales; family Holophagaceae; genus Geothrix; species Geothrix sp. 21YS21S-2. The sequence continues at coordinate 2,600,528 of NZ_CP132910.1, read as the reverse complement.
GTGGGCGGTGAGGTTGGCCGAGGGGTCCAGGGCGATGGCCCTGGCCACCGTGGCGTCCGCGCCCAGGCGGATGCCCGTGTCGTCCCGGAGGGTCTCCAGGCGGCCGTAGGCGCTCCAGCGGTCGTTGAACGGGTACTTGCAGATGGCCCCGAAGCCCGTCCAGCTGGCCTTGTCGCCGGAAGGCAGGTCCTCGCGCCCGTTCTCGGCCTCCCACTGGAGGGTGGTGGCGCCCCAGACCCACTGGCCCGCGAAGGAGACCCGCGTGCGCTTGCGGCCTTCGGCGCCCCTGACGGCCGCGGCGCCCAGGCCGTCCTGTTCGGCCCCGGAGAAGGCCATGAGGGTGGCGAACCTGTCCGCGGCGCCGCCGTGATTGTAGGTGAGGCCCACACCCGCGGTCTTGCCGCGGTTGTTGTCCTGCACCCGGTCCTCGCCGTTGAAGACCCACACGTCCGAACTCCAGGAGCCGCTGAAGGCGTGGTGCCAGTTCAGGCCGACCTGGGCGCAGGGGATGGCGTACGTGAAGAGAATGCCCCGGGTGGCGGGCACGTTCAGGGTGGCGTCCAGGACCTCCATGCCGATGGCCGTGTACATCCGCCCGAACTTGAGCGTCTCGTTCCCGCCGCTCCAGGTGACCATGGCCTCGGGCCAGGCCAGGGACCCGGTTTCCGCGGGCGTGGTGCCCGAGACGGCGGTGATGGCGTTCAGGAACTTCCCGGTCTGGCCTCCCAGGATCGTGAACTTCAGGCCGAAGCCGTCGGGGAGGGTCACGTCCGCGCCCACCTGCAGGCCGTCCAGGGACAGCTGGCCCCCGCCCGCGTCCACGGTGCGCAGGAAGAGGGCGCCGTCCGGGGTCTGGCGGTCCGAGGCCGCGCCGGAGGCCCACACGGCGCCCCGCCATTTGACAGCGGGGCCCGCGGAGGCGGGAGGGGTCTGGGCGGCAAGGGCCAGGGAGGCGATGAGGGCAAAGGTGATGCGCGTGCGCATGACGGCTCCAGGTGGGGGAGAAGGAAGGGCGGGGGTGCGTCGGCGCCGCGCCCTCCCGCCCTGGATTCCAGCCAGGGCCCCTGGGGGCCCCGGAGTCAACGTTTCGTCAAAGCCTAGAGCGCGTCCGTGTAGGCCACTTCGCCGTGGAGACCCATGTCCAGGCCGGACTCCTCGACGCCGTCCTCGACCTTCACCTTGGTGATGCGGTCGATGATCCAGAGCATGCCATAGGTGAACACGAAGGCCCAGGCGCTGGAGATGGCCACGGCCGCCAGCTGCTTGAAGAAGAAGCTCGTGCCGCCGCCGGTGAGCAGGCCGTTGGTGACGATGGCGGGGTTCCAGGACTTGTCCGCGAACATCCCCAGGAAGATGATGCCGATGAAGCCGCCCACGCCGTGCACGCCCCACACGTCGAGCGCGTCGTCCCAGCCCAGGCGGTTCTTGAGGGCGACGGCGTAGTAGCAGATCACGCCGGAGAGGATGCCGATGAGCGCGGCGGTGGCCGGCGACACGTAGCCCGCGGCGGGGGTGATGGTGGCCAGGCCCGCGACGGCGCCCGTGAGGAGGCCGAGGAACTTGGGCTGCTTGGCGTTCATCCATTCGACCACGAGCCAGGTGACGGCGGCGAAGGAGGCGGCCACGTCGGTGTTGATGAAGGCCGAGGTGGTGACGGAGTCCACCTGGAACTCGCTGCCGGCGTTGAAGCCGTACCAGCCGAACCACAGGAGGCCGGTGCCGAGCGCCACGAGGGGGATGCTGTGGGGGATGCTGTCGACGACCTTGCGCTTGCCCACGTAGAGGACCGAGGCCAGGGCCGCGATGCCCGCGGTGTTGTGCACGACGATGCCGCCGGCGTAGTCCAGGACGCCCCACTGGGCCAGGATGCCGTCGGGATGCCAGACCATGTGGCAGAAGGGGAAGTACACGAAGATCAGCCAGGCCGTGAGGAACCACATGTAGGCCTTGAAGGTCACGCGGTTCGCGAAGGCGCCGGTGATGAGCGCCGGGGTGATGATGGCGAACATCATCTGGTAGGCCACGTGGACGAAGGTGGGGATGCCCAGCGCGACGTTGCCCTGGTAGAGGCTGTGGAGGGTGATGCCCTTGAGGAAGGCGTGGGTGAAGGGGTTGCCGATGATCCCGTGCACGGAGGGGCCGAAGCACATGGAGTAGCCGAAGGTGAACCACAGCACGGTGGTCCAGCCCATGGACACGAAGCTCTGGATCATGATGCCGAGCACGTTCTTGCGGGCGCAGAGCCCGCCGTAGAAGAACGCCAGGCCCGGGGTCATGAGCATGACGAGGCTGGCGCAAAGGATCATGAATCCTGTGTTGCCAGTGTTGATCTGAGGTAACACGTGACCTCCTTGGGAAAGGGATGGGGAAAAGGGGTTGGAATGGCGCGTAAGGGGAGGGTCCAGGGCAGGGCCCGGCCAGGAGGCGCGGCAGGCGCGCTCCCCAAGTGCAGGGCCTTCCCTGCGGAGTGGATGAGGACATAAAGACGTTGATATGAAGACCGGCTTCTCGGGTATAAAGATTGCGTAAAAAAGTGTCCCCTAGGCCACCACAGCCCTGATTGCTGTGAGGGAAATCACATTGTTCCTGCTCAATTCCTCCGGCGCCCGGAGGGCCGGATTCCGTAAATGGAATTTTATCTGCGCGCGGAGTTTTACTGAATTTCAAATCTTAATTCCGGATCGGCGGTGCAAAGGGTGGAGGATGAGTTAAAAATTTCATGGCCAATGAAAATCATTATTCAGCAAGGTTCTGTGGCCTGGCCGCATTGTGGGAAACCGGGGGTGCATATGGGGGCGGCAGGGTGGGTCAGGACGGTCATCGATGTGCCGGTTCCTTTCGGTGGCATTCTTTTTCAGCGCCTCAGCGAATCCTCTGCGCCTCTGCGTTTAAGGGTTTACCAGGGGCAAGCGGCGCCCCGAATGGGCGGACGGCAACCACCTCGGAAGGAATCAAACGCAGAGGCGCTGGGGATTCGCAGAGGCGCTGGGATGGTACGCATTACGGCTGTTTTCGAATAGTATCCAGCGGGTGATCTCAAAATGATAAACAAAATATTATCAATTTTTAGATTCGACCTTCAGCATGCATCGCCACGGGTGCTTGGTGGCCGATTGCATTTATTAAGATCCAATTTAAATCCATGTCCACACCTCCTGCCGGAATCTCCCCGAGGCAGGATGCGCCTGGATTCGTACCTCGGACACCCGGCGGCGGCCCGGGTTACGTTCCCCCCGGGACGCCCGACGGCAGGCCCCGGGTCCTCTGGAGCTTTGTGACATCATGGGCAGACCCGCCGCCCAGGAGAACCCTCCCGTGACCTCCGATCCCAGCCCCGCCTCCGGCCCCATCGTGGTGGCCCTGGGCTCGGACGCGCGGAGCCTGCGGCTGGTGCATGCCGGGTTCCGCATGGCGCGGGAGCAGGGCCGGCCCTGGGTGGTGGCCCACGTGGAGGTGCCGGGGTGGGAGACCCCCGAGGAGGCCGACCAGGCCCGGGTCTGGCTGGAGGAGGCCCACGAGCTGGGCGCCGAGGTCATCTGGCTGAAGGGGCCCACCGTGGTGGCCGGCCTCCTCATGCTGGCCCGCAAGCGCGCGCCTTCGCTCATCATCATGGGCGTGACCCGGGCCCGGGGTCCCTGGGACCGCCTGGAGAGCTCCCGGGCCAAGGAGATGCTCGGGCGCAACCTGGACGTGCGCATCCTGCCGCTGCCGCTGGACTCCGCCCCGCCGGTGGACTTCGCCTGGAGGAACCTCGGAGACCTGGTGGGCATCGCCGGGGCCCTGGCGGTGATCCTCACGATGGCCGGCCTCTTCGCCGCGGCGCTCGCGGTGGTGCTCGGCTTCCCCGCGGTGCCGGCGGTCTTCGCCCTGGCCCTGGCCTTCATTCTCCACCGCTGGGGCCGGGTCGTGGGAGCGGCGGCCACCCTGGCCTCCTTCCTCGTCTACGGTCTCTTCTTCAACCGGGCCTCCGGTATGGTGCCGGTGGACGGCTGGCCCCGCTTCATGGCCTTCGCGGCCACCGTCCTGGGCGCCCAGGCCCTGGTGGACCTGGTGGGCCAGCTGCGCCAGGAGACCCGCCTGGGCCGGCGCCGGGAGGCGGAGACCGTTCTGCTCATGCTCCTGGGGCGGGGACTGGCCCGCTGCTCCACGGTCCAGGAGGTGGCCGGGGTCCTGGTCCGGCGCCTGCGGAGCCTCTTCCAGGCCGAGGCCTGGGTGCTCCTGCCGGCGGAGGGGGACCTCTGGACCCGCCTGCCCGGGGGCGGCGACGCACCGCCCTGCGCGCCGCCCTCCGGGCTCCTGCCGGAATTCAGCGCCGCCGTCGCCCGCGAGGATCCCCTGGAGCCCTTCTTCGAACCGCCCTGCTCCTTCGTGCCCCTCGCGGGCACCGGCGGCACCGAGGGCCTCCTCCAGATACGCCTGGCCTCCGGGGGCCGCGTGCCCCAGGAGCGCTGGGGCCTCCTCCAGGCCTTCGCCGTGCAGGGCTCGCTGGCCCTGGAGCGGATCCGGGCCGTGGAGACCGCCCACAGCGTCCGCATGGAGAACGAGACCGAGCGCATGCGCAGCACCCTGCTGGGGGCGGTCTCCCACGACCTGAGGACGCCGCTGGCGGCCATCCAGGGCGCGGCCACGAGCCTGCTCCTGCCCGAGGAGGCCCTGACCGAGGCCTCCCGGCGCGACCTGCTGATGATGATCCGGGAGGAGAGCGAGCGCCTGTCGCGCCTCCTGGGCAACCTCCTGGACCTCACCCGGCTCGAGAGCGGGATCATCCGGGTGCGCAAGGAATGGCAGCCCCTGGACGAGGTGGTGGGTTCGACCATCGGGCGCCTGGAGCGCCAGGGGCCGGTGCCGGTGCGCGTCCTCCTGCCCGCGGACCTGCCCCCGGTGCCCCTGGACGGGGGGCTGATGGAGCAGGTGCTCCAGAACCTCCTCGTCAACGCCCGGCTCCACGCCGGGGACGGCGAGGTGCTGCTGGAGGCCTGGGCGGCGCCGGATTCCATGGAACTGGCGGTGTCGGACCGGGGCCCCGGCGTCCCGGCCGAATACCAGGCGCGGATCTTCGACAAGTTCTTCCGCATGCCCGGCCAGCTCCGGGACGGCGGCGCGGGCCTGGGGCTGGCCATCTGCGACGCCATCGTGAAGGCCCACGGAGGCCGGATCTGGGTCGAGGACCAGGAGGGCGGCGGGGCCCGGTTCCGCGTCAGCCTGCCCCAGGACGGCCCTCCCCCCCTGCTGCCTGACCCTGAACCCGTGCCGCCGGAGCCCGCCCCGTGACGCAGCCCCTGATCCTGATCATCGAGGACGAGGCGCCCCTGCGGCGCTTCCTGGTGCCCACCCTCTCCACCCAGGGCTACCAGGTGGATGTGGCCTCCACCGGGGCCGAGGGCATCCTCCTGGCGCGCAGCTACAACCCGGACATCATCCTGCTGGATCTGGGCCTGCCCGACCGGGACGGGCTGGAGGTGCTGAGGGAACTGCGCGACTGGAGCCGCAAGCCCATCCTGATCATCTCGGCGCGCAACCAGGAGACGGACAAGGTCCGCGCCCTGGACCTGGGGGCGGACGACTACCTCACCAAGCCGTTCGGCGCCGCCGAGCTGCTGGCGCGCATCCGCGTCGCCCTTCGGCACGCCGCCGGGTCCGGGCGGGAGACGCCGCTCCTTCGGGTCGGGTCCCTGTGCCTGGACCTGGAGAAGCGGGAGGTGGCCATGGACGCCGTGCCGGTCAAGCTGACGCCGCTGGAGTACCGGCTCCTGGAGGCCCTCGCCCGCCGGGCCGGGAAGGTGGTCACCCACGCCCAGCTCCTCAACGACGTGTGGGGCCCCACCGGGGAGGGCCAGACGCACTACCTGCGGATCTACATGGGGACGCTCCGCCGGAAGATCGAACCCGATCCGACCCGGCCGCGGTACCTCCTCACGGAGCCCAGCATCGGCTACCGATTGAACGTGGACTAGGGATAACGTTTTTATGAAAGCCCGGCTCTGTCCGGGCGAGCCTGGGCGTGAAGGCCGTGGGCCGGACTTCCCGGAAGCGGCGGGAACGGGAATTTAATTGAAAGGTTTCCAGTGTTTGACGACCAGGTGTTCGGTTTTGTGCATCCGTGGGCGTCCGGTCCCGTTCAAATTAATGTCATTAATTAAATAACATATTAAATGAGTATGATAATCCGCTAAAGGCATTCATTTTGAATGTTAACCATCAGAAAGATGTTGAGTTTTAGGGGCCCATGGACGATAAAGGAGGGGCTGGGGCGGTCAGAGCGCTATGGGTAATGTTTCATACATACTGTCGCCGGGTGCGCTTTACGCGCTCCTGGGATGCCTAAGCTTCGCCTTCCTGGCGCTCCTCCCGGTCCTGCCGGGGAAGAGCCCCTACTATGTGCATTCCGCGCTGGTGCTGTTCTTCAATATCGCCACCATCGCCCTGGCCCTGGCCAAGGCCCGGGATCTCCCCGAGGAGCGGACGGGATGGCGGATCTTCGCTCTGGGGGTGGCCGTTTCCATGCTCGGCAACGCCCTTTGGCTGGTCCTCCCCATCGCTCCCGGCGCCGCCGCGCCGATGAGGGCCGTGGCCTACGCTGCGACGCCATTGTCGGCGGCCATCCTGGCCCTGGCGGTGTGGAGCTGGCCCTGGCGGGGACGCGACAGCCACCGGGGGCTCAACCTCCTGGGCAGCCTCGTGTTCTGTCTTTCGTTCCTTCTCCTTCCCTGGATCAGGGGCGTCTGGAGTCCGGTCATGGAGGGCGCTCCTCCGCTCCGGATCTTCGTGATCACGCTCTGTTCGAGGCTGGTCCTGGCGGGAGGCCTGGCGTCCTTCCTGGTGGCCGGGGACCCCCGCCGCCTGCGCGGGCCTCTGGGGTGGCTGCTGCTCAACTGCAGCCTCCTGTTCGTGCAGGGCGCCTTCCTGTCCCATTCCATGGCGCGCATGGACGTGGCCGCCAGGTCCCCCTGGTTCGCCCTGACGCCCCTCATCACAGGCGCCCTCTTCCTGGCCGCCTACACGCGCCACGCCGCGGAAGTCCCCACCGAGGAGGCCCGGCTGGGGAACCACCTTCCCGGCCTCCTGCTGCACGTCCCCTTCCTGGCCACCTCCACCCTCATCGTCGTGGCCATCATCGAAGGCAGGCCTCCGGGACCCGGGGTGCTTCTGGTCTTCCTGCTGATGACGGCCTCGCTGGTGCTGCGCCAGTTCCTCCTGCAGGAGCAGCTGATGGCCTCCCACCGGGAGATGGAGGAGCGGGTGCGAAGCCGCACGGTGGAACTGGAGCGCATGCAGGACGTGGTCCTGCTCAACGAGCGCCTGAACGCGGTGGTGGTGCTGGGTGCGGGGCTCGTGCACGACCTGAACAAGGGCCTGGGCTCCATCCTGTCGGCCGCCGAGGTGCTGCAGATGGAACTGGAGCGCCGAATGAAGGTCTCCGGGTTCGCCGTGGAGGCCATCATCCAGGCCGTGGAGCGCTCGGCGGTCCTGTCCTCGCGGGTGATGGACTTCTCCCGGCGGCTGCAGGAGGAGGGGGAAGTGAGGGACCTGCGCCGTGAGCTGGGCGCGCTGGAGGGGCTCCTCAAGCTCCTGGTGCCCTGCGGCGTCCACCTGGTCATGCAGCCCGGGCAGGAACCGGCGCCCGTGCGCATCCACACCGAGGACCTCAAGCAGATCCTGCTGAACCTGGTGGCCAACGCCCGGGACGCCATGCCCGGAGGCGGCACGATCCGGGTGGCGGTGGGCAAGGAGACCCTCACCGGCGAGACGTACCTGGACGTCGAGGACACCGGCACCGGCATCCCCGAGGAGACCCGCGCCAGGATGTTCGAACCCTTCTTCACCACCAAGGATCCCGGCACCGCCACGGGCCTGGGGCTGGCCTCGGTGAAGGTCCTGCTGGAGCGGGTCCAGGGGCGGGTGGAGGTGAGCTCGTCCATGGGCGCGGGCACCCGGTTCCGGCTGCTCTTTCCGGCCGCGGCGTCCGTGCACGCCTAGAAGCGTTCCACCTTCCCGATGTCCACGAACATCTCCAGGGGATCCACCAGGAGCCCGTCCCGCACCGATGCGTCCAGCAGGTAGGTGTGGTCGTCCAGGGTGCGCACCGGGTCGCCCAGGGGGTCGAACACATGGTTGCCCGCGCCCGCGAAGGTTTCCAGCGGGTGCTCCGAGGCGCTCACGCAGCAGCCCACCGCGAACACGCCGTTCTCGATGGCACGCGCCTGGAGGAGGGCGCGCCACACGTGGTCGCGCCGCCAGGGCCACCAGGCCGGGGCCACCAGGGCGTCGCAGCGGGTCTGGAGGCGCAGCGCCCGGGCCTGTTCGGGGAAGCGCAGGTCGTTGCAGTTGAGCAGGCCGAGGGTCCAGTCGCGGAACCGCACGGCCACGTACCGGTCGCCGGGCTCCCAGAGGTCGAACTCCCCGTTGGGCTGGAAGAGGTGGACCTTGTCGTAGCTGGCCCTCTCGGCCCCGCCCTCCCAGAACGTGAGGCGGTTGCGCCGCTCCTCCGTGATCGACCCGAAGACGAAGCCGGTGCGGGGGTGGTCCCCGGAGACGCGCCGGAACCGGGCGCGGGCCAGGGCCGGGTCCAGGGTGCGCCGGTAGCCGTGGAGGAAGCCCTCGGGAAAGACCACCAGGTCCGCCCCGCCCGCGGCTGCACGGGCCGCCTCCTCCTCCATGCGGACAAGGTTGGATTCCACGTCCATGCACACGAACCGGGACAGGTGGATCTTCATGGCAGCTCCCCGCATTGACAGGCCCGGAAGGCCCCCAGCATCATGATACGTGAGGTGTTCCTTGATTCGCGCGGCACGGTTCCTTCTTCCCTGCCTCGTGGCCGGCGTCCTGGGCGCGCAGGTCCACGGGATCCGCACCGCGGATCTCGACCCGACGACCCCGCCGTGCATGGATTTCTTCCGGTACGCCAATGGCGGCTGGATGAGGGCGAACCCCGTTCCCCCGGACCGCCCTTCCTGGGGCGCCCTCGACGAGATGGAGGCGCGCGTCGGAGCGGTGCTGCGCGAGGCGCTCGAGGACGCCGCAGCCTCCGGGGCCCCCGAGGGCAGCGTTCCCCGGCAGGTGGGGGACTTCTTCACGTCGGGGATGGACACGGACTCCGTCGCCCGGGGGGGCCTGGCGCCCCTGCGGGAAGGACTGGCCCGCATCGACGGCATGGGGGACCTGGCGGGCCTGGGAAGGGAGCTCGCGCGGCTCCACCTCACGGGTGCCCGGGCCGGCTTCGAATTCACGGTGGGTCCTGATGAAAGGCGCAGGACGGTCAACGTCGCGCAGCTGGCCCAGGGCGGGCTGGGGATGCCGGACCGGGACGACTACCTGGCCGAGGGGAGCCGCGAGGCCCGGGCCGCCTACCTCGACTACCTGGCGCGCCTGTTCACCCTTGCGGGCGAGAAGCCCGCCCTGGCGAGGGCCCACGCCGGCATCGCGTTCGACATGGAACGGCGCCTGGCCGGCGTTTCCATGACCCAGGCGGAGCGGCGGGATCCCATGGCCGCCTGCCGCCGGCTGTCCCAGGAGGACCTCTCCGCCCTCGCGCCCCGCTTTCCCTGGCGGGCCTATTTCGAGGCCGCGGGAATCGGCGCCCGCGAGGAGCTCCTGGTGCGCCAGCCGGCGTTCCTGGCCGGGCTCTCGGCCATGGCGGCCGATACGCCCGCGCCCCAGTGGCGGGCGTACCTCAAGGCGCGCCTGCTGGACGCCAGCGCCCCCTTCCTGGGCGGGGCCTTCGAGGACGCCTCCTTCGCCTTCCACGGGACGCGCCGGCCCCCGCCGCGGTGGCAGCGGGTGGCGCGCGCCACGGACGCGGCCCTGGGAGGGGCCCTGGGACGGATGTACGTGGCCCGGACCTTCTCTCCCAGGTCCCGGGTTCGCGCCCAGGACCTGGCGGCCCAGGTGTGCGTCGCGCTCAGGGAGCGGATCCGGGACCTGCCCGGGCTGACTCCGCCCGTCCGCGCGACGGCCCTGGACAGGCTGGACACCCTCGCCGTGAAGGTGGGCTACCCCGACGAATGGCGGGACGAACCGGCCCTGAAGGTGGACCGATCCGGCTACCTTGGCAACGTACAGCGGGCGGCGGCCTTCGCGTTCCGCAGCCAGGTGGCCCTGGTGGGCCGGCCCGTGGACGGATCCCGGTGGCCCGGGTCCTCCGCCGCGGTGACGGCCCGTTACGACGCGCGGCTCAACGAGCTCTACCTGCCCGCGGGGCTCCTCCAGCCGCCCTTCTTCGATCCCAGGGCCGACGACGCGTCGAATCTCGGGGGCCTCGGCGTCCTCATCGGCCACGAGCTCACCCGGGACGGGAACCTCCCGGGCCCGGGCGGCCTGGAGGCCGCCTTCGCGGCGCTGCAGAAGGGCCTGGAAGGCCGGCCGCGGACGTCCGTCGACGGGTTCACCCCCGAGCAGCGCTTCTTCCTGGCCTATGCCCAGAGCCGGCGAATCCATGCGCGGGAGGGGGCGGTGCGGGACGGCGTGAACGCGTCCCTGGCCGGCCTGCCCGGATTCGCGGCAGCCTTCGGGTGCGGGGCCCAGGGGCCCCCGCGCCAACCGCCGGCGCCGCCCGGGGCCAGGTGATCAGGGCCAGGCCAGGCCCGCGGCCCCCGCGGCCACGAGGCAGGCACCGGCCCACTGCCGGAAGGTGGGGCGCTCCCCCAGGGCCCTGGAGAAGACCACCGCGAAGACCACCGAGGTGTTGCGCAGGGTGGCCACGAGGCCCGCGCCGCCCAGGGCCAGGGCCTCGAGGTAGAGCAGGAAGCTGGCGGTGCACAGCAGGCCGGCCCCCAGCACCAGGGCCCGCTGGGAGGAAACGAAGTCCGGGCGCGGGAAGCCCCGCGCCAGGATCTGGATGGGAAGGCTCACGGCCATGGAGGTCGCGTAGAGTGGGATGGCCTGCGCCCCCCGGGCGAGGCTGAACTTGTAGCAGAGGGTGTAGCCGGCGATGGCCGCGCCCACAGAGGCGGCCCAGGCCAGGCTGCCGCGGCCGGCGCCCCGGCCGGGGGCGAGGCCCATGAAGGCCAGGCCCGCGCCCACCGTCCCCACCGCCAGGGCGGAGGAGAGCCGGAGGGACTCGCCCAGGAGGAGGACCGAGACGGGCCACACCAGCAGGAGGGAGCCTCCGCGCATCCAGGTGTAGCTCCAGCCCAGGGGGGAGGTCCTGAGGGCCCTGGCCAGGGCGAGGAAATACAGCCCCTCGAAGGCCCCCGCCCCCAGGCCCCAGGCCAGGGACGTGCCGGAAGGGAAGGCCCGCCCCGGAAGGAAGGGGCAGATGGCCGCCGTGGCCAGGAACGAGATGGCCAGGATGCCCCCGGAGGCGGCCTCGATGTCGGAGGCCTTCTTCAGGAGGGCGTTCCAAAGGGCGTGGAGCAGGGCCGACATCAGGACCAGGGGCGCCAGCGCCATGGGGTGGCCTCAGGGGCGGACCAGGAGGGTGAGGGTGCCCACCGCGCGGTTTTTCATGACGCCGTCCAGGGGCCGGTGGAGGCCGGCCTGGATCCGCATGCGCCGGAGGACCTGCTCGCTGGCTGCGCCCAGGGGATTGTCGAACGTGTATTCCAGGCCCGCCACCCGGGTGAAGGGCGGGCGTCCCGGTCTCGGGTCCCACAGGGCGGTGCCCTCGAGGTAGGCGCGGAGCGCGCCGCCGGCCTCCCCCCGCCACCGCAGGAAGCGGTCCCCCGCGGCCAGATGCGCGGGCAGGGCGGGCTGCTCCACCTGGTTGCATTCCAGGCTCGCGGGCAGGAGGCTCGTGGCGGTGCCCCCCAGGTGGAAGGCCTCGCCACCGGCGCCGCCCTGGGTGATCCGGCCCCCGGAGGTCCGCAGGGTGACGGGAACGCTGGGATTCTCCAGGCGCAGGGCCACCTCGGCCCGCAGGAGGTTCCAGCGGTTCCCGGCGGTGGCGCCGGGGAACCACTGGACGTTCGGAACCAGCGCGATGCCCCAGGCGCCCCGGGCCCACAGGGCCTGCATCCCGGCCCGGAGCCCCAGGATGCTCCGGGTGCGGGCGGCGCCGCCATCCAGGGGCTCCACCCGCTCCGTGGCCGCCACGGGGCTGAACCAGAAGGGGACCTCCCCCCGGTCGTCCCAGGTGAGGGAAAGCTCCAGGCCCTGGCGCCGGGTGTCCGCGGCCACCGGCGCGAACCGCTGGCGGGAGGGGCGCGCCGTGGCGCTGAAGGCGGTGAACGCGGGCCGCCAGGCCCAGGCGGCGCTGGAGACGCCCGCAACCGCGCCCCGGGGCCCGGCGCCGTCGCCGAAGCCCGCCAGGGCCTGCCAGGAAAGGCGCCCCAGGAGGTCCGCCCCCGCCAGGCCCACCTGCCAGCTGGATCCCGATGGCGCCAGGCTCGCGCCGGAGCCGAGCTGGATCCACGGGTTGGCCGCGGCGCGGTAGGGGACGGAGGGGAGGGGGCCCGGAACCCGGGGCAGGGCCACGGGTTCGGCCGGGGGGGCCAGGACGGCCTTCGTGGTGAGGAACCGGGGTTCCGGCGCCGGCGCGGCCCCGAGCGGAGGCAGGGTCAGGTCCAGCCGGCGGATCTCCATGCCCCGGGCGTCCAGGGTGGTGAAGAAGAGGCTCCTCCCGTCGGGGCTGGGGGCCGGGTTCCAGGCTCCGGCCACCGTGCGCGTCATGACCTGGGGGGCCTGGAAGGCCGGGGCGCCCCCGTCGCGCGTGAAGGGCACCTTCACCACCTCCACGCCGCCGTCCACCTCGCACCCGGCCCACAGGAGCCCCCTGGCCTCGTCCACGAAGGCCTTGCCCACCGCCTGGCCCGGCAGGGCCACTCGCCGGCCCTCCAGCTCCAGAACCCAGACGGCGCCGCGGTGGACGGGCTCGAGGGTCCGCCAGCGGGCAGGGGGCAGGGATCCAGGGGCACGGTCCACCCCCGAGCCGAGGTGCCACAGGGCGGGACGTCGGTGGAGGGTCCCTTCCGCGTCCGCATGCTTGAGCTGGAACCGTACGGTGGCGTCGTCGACCCATTCCGCCTGGTGGGGCGTGCGGTGGTCCAGGGCGGGCAGGGAGGCCGCGGGCGTGCGGGCGGGGCTTTCCGGGGCCACGTCCGTCACGAGGTTCAGGGGATCGGCCTTGGCGGGCTTTTTCGGGGCGTCCGGGTCCTGCAGCTTCCAGATCCGGAGGCCGGACTGCCCCCGGGCTTCCAGCGACGCCAGGAGCCGCGTGCCGTCCGGGCTCACGGCCAGGTCCCGCAGCCCGCCGCCGCTGCGCAGGAACAGCTCGCCTTCCCGGAGGCCCTGGGCCTTCAGGCGGAGCTCCCATTCCAGGGCGTCGTGGGCGGCTTCGGCCTGGAAGCGCTGGTATCCGTCCACCGCCGAGAAGCCGAAGGTCGCGAGGAAGGCTTCATCGAAGGACCGGTTCCGCTTGGAGGCCAGCTGCTTCCATAGGTTCCGGAGCACCTCGGGCTGGGCGGGCCGCTGACGCTCCAGCCACTCCAGGTAGGTGGAGCCCACCTCGTAGGCCATGCTGCCCCCCAGGAAGCCCTGGGTGCCGTTCAGGGCTCCATAGGACGGGAGTTTCCCGGCCCGGGCCCACTGGCGGATCAGGGCCGCCCGGAGGGCGCTGTGGGGCCGGCCGGACCCGGTGATGCGGCCTTCCGCCAGGGTCGCATAGCCCTCGGTGACCCAGCGGGGGCACTTCAGGACCAGGGGTCCGATGGGCAGGCCGAAGAGGGTGTCCAGGACGGTCTGCGCGCGCCTGGGGCGCATGAGGTGGTGGATGTGGGTCATTTCGTGGCTGACGAGTTCCTCCGTCCAACTGCCGAGGGCGTTGCCGAGGAGATCGTCGCTGCGGGGTTCCGTGGCCCAGAGGATCACGTAGGGGTTGGCCAGGAGGGGCACGGCCATGCCGTTGGGATCGGCCATGGGGTCCACCAGGACCACCTGGACGGGCCGCGGGCTTTCATAGCCCACGAGGGTGGCCACCTGCGCGTGGATGCCTTCGACGCGGGAGGCCACGTCCTGGGCCCAGTCCGACAGCAACGGCGGGTAGTGGATCCGGTAGTGGGCGGTGGTGAGGGTGCGCCACGCCGCATTCGGGGCCTGGATCCCGGCCGCCGTCGAGGGAAGCGCGGCCAGGACCGCCAGCGCGGAGGGAAGGAGGGAGGGGCGGCGGGAAGGGTCCATGGGCGGCATCCTTGTCGCCCTTCAGACTACCTTCGGTTCAGTACATCTGGTACCAGGCGAGGGCTCCGGTGTTGGCGGAGATGGCCACCTTCGCGCGCTCCCAGGGGCAGGTGAACACGTAGACGAGCTCGTCGGGATAGCCGGGGCTGTCGGGCCGCTTCGTCTCCACCTGGGAGAACCCGCGCACGTAGCCGTGGAGGTTGAGGTTGGCGATGGCCGAGTCAAGGTTGACCGCCACCCACGTGAACTCCATGGATTTGCATCCGGGAATGGAGGGCGGGGACAGGAAGAAATCCGAGAAGAGGCCTCGGGTGCATTTCACGCTCGCGGAGCGGGGCCGGGGAAGGACGGAACCCGCCTCCTCGGGCACCTGGTACTGGGCCTCGTAGAACAGGGTCCAGCGCTGGACGTCGCTGGCCTTGGACATGAGCCAGGCGGGGTCGGCCCCGTTGTCGCCACGCATCAGGCGCAGGTCCAGGGTCGCGGGGGAATGGGTCCCCTGAAGTCCATGGGATGCGTACCGCTTGGCGGCGGACGCCAGGCCGTTCAGGTCGACGAGGCCCTGGGCGGCGAGGGCGCCGGCGGCGCAGAGAAGGATCATGGCTGATTTTAATATGAACATGACGTCTCCTATTGGAGTGGATGAAATGTGGGTTCCATGCCGCTTGAGTTCAAGCGACATGGAACCCTTACCCATGGGTTAAGGCAATAAATGATTGAAAAATTATGTATAAAAAAGGGTGGATGAAACAAGCCGGGGGGTCGTGGCGATTGACGTCTGCGCAGCTGTGTAGTTGATCGGCAATGACAATTCTAGTCGGCTCGACGGGCTCTGCAAGTGTTCATTTCGATTATTGATTTTAAAACAAAATAAACATTAATTAAGTGTCAGGCCACCGTCTCGAGATCCCTTGGCCTGGAATCCAAAGAGAGCTTCCTCGCACTGTTCAATACCACACTGATGCTTGAAGCCATCATGGCCGTCGCGGCGAGGATCGGGTGGATGTGGCCCGTGAGAGCCAGAGGGACGAGCATGGCGTTGTAGACCATCGCCCAGCCGAGGTTCTGCCGTACCCGGCGCATGGCAAGGCGGGCGAGTCCGAGGAACTCCGGGATCCTGCGCAGGTCCCGGTGGACCAGCACCAGGCCCGCGGTCTCCAGGGCCACCCCGGCGCCGCTTCCCATGGCGATGCCCAGGTCCGCCTGGGAAAGGGCCACGGCATCGTTCACGCCGTCGCCGGCCATGGCCGCGGGTCCGATGTTCTGCTGGATCCACGCCAGTTTCTCGCCCTTTTCGATCGGTAGGGCGCCAGCCACGACCCGGTCCTCCGGAATGCCCACGCGGGCGGCCACTTTGATGCAGGTCTCGAGGCGGTCGCCGCTCACCAGCCAGCAGTCGATCCCCATGCGCCGGAGGGCGGCGACGGCGGCGGGGGCCTCGGGCCGCAGGCTGTCCCCCAGGCCCCACAGGGCCAGGCACGCCCCGTCCCGGGCCACCATCACGAGGGAGCCTTCGAGGCCGTCCCCGGCCCACCAGGCCTCGGGGGCGGCGACGCCCTGGGCCCGAAGCCAGGAGGGGCGGCCCACCAGGACCGGTTCGCCGTCGAGGGTGCCGGAGACGCCCAGGCCGGGGTGGTTGACGCGGTTCTCCACCCGGGGCAGGGCGGGGCCCCCGGCCAGGGCGCGGGTGGCCCCCTCCCGGAAGATGCGCTCGGCCAGGGGGTGCACGGCGATCTCCTCCAGCGCGGCGGCCAGGGCCAGCGCCTCGCCTTCAGGCGCGGCGAGGCGGACTCCGGTGAAGTCGAGCCGGCCGGTGGTGAGGGTCCCGGTCTTGTCCAGGACCAGGGCCTTGATGCCGGGCGCCTTCTCGAGCACGTCGCCTCCCTTGAGAAGGATGCCGCGCCTCGCGCACTCGGCCACGGCGGCCACCAGCACCATGGGCGTCGCCAGGCCCAGGGCGCAGGGACAGGCCACCACCAGCACGGCGACGCCGGCCATGAGGGCCTGGGCGGCGGTGGCGGCCCGGGCGTAGGCCACGAACCCGGCCAGGAGCGACAGGGCGATGACCACGGGCATGAACACGGCTGCGATGCGGTCCGCCAGGAGCTGGATGGGGGCGCGGGCCGCCAGGGTGCGCCGCACGCGCTGGACGATCTGGGCCAGACGGGTGCCGGCGCCCACGGCCATCGCCTCCATTTCCACGGTGCCCGAGGACAGGAGGGTCCCCGCGAAGGCCTGGGAGCCCGGCGCGAGGGCCACGGGCATCTGCTCGCCGGTGAGGGAGGACGTGTCGGCCCAGCCCCCGCCTTCCACCACCCGGCCGTCCACGGGGATCCGGCTCCCCTGCCGGACCCGCACCCGGTCGCCTTGGGCCACGGCGTCCAGGGCCGTCTCCCGCCAGGCGCCCTCCACGAGCACCTCGGCGCTGGGGGCGGAGAGCTGCAGGAGGCCGGCCACGGCCCTGCGGGCCTTGCGCCGCGCGCCGCCCTCGATGGCGCGGCCCACCACCAGGAGCGACACCAGCATGGAGGCCGTGTCGAAATACACATGGTGGGTGTGGAGCGCGAGGGCCGAGTAGAGGCTCACCGCGAAGGCCAGCAGGGCCCCGAAGCCCACGAGGCTGTCGGTGTTCGGGGAACCCAGGCGGATCCGGCGCCATCCGGTGACCATGATGGGCCAGCCGCAGTAGAGCAGGACGGGCAGCGCGGCCAGGCCGGTGGTGAGGGTGAAGGCGTCCCGCACCGTCATCGGCAGGGGATCCGGGTCGTAGATGCGCTCCATGAACACCAGGTCCGCCAGCCAGCGCGCCCCGGTGTCGTGGGCGAAGGCGGCGTACATCACCATGGCGTTCATCATGGCGTTGGCGCCCAGGACGATGGCCAGGACGAGCCGAAGCGGCCCGTGGACGCCGGCGTCGCGCTCGTCTTCGGGATCCAGGGGGCTCTGCTCGTGGGCGGGGAAGCCGTGGCGCGCGCAGTGGGCGGCTATGGCTTCCTTGGATACCCGGCCGGGCGCGTAGAGCACCTGGGCCACTTCGGAGACCGTCTCCACCGTGGCCTTCACGACGCCGGGCCGGGCCTGGAGGATGCCCTCCACCAGGGGGGCGCAGGCCGCGCAGGCGATGCCGTCGATCTTGAGCCAGAGCTCCAGGTAGGGGCCCGGGGGCAGGGCGGCGTCCGCCCCCGCCTCGCCCTTGAAGCGGGGCCCCATACGCCGGGCCTCCTCCGGGCCGAGGATCTCGAAGACCGTGGCGCAGCCGGGGCAGCAGAATTCCAGCGTGCCGCCCTCCAGGTGCCGCACCGTCCTGGTCTCGGCGATGGGGGAGAGGCAGAGATCGCAGTGGGCTTTCACTAACCCTCGGTCTTCAGGCTCTTTGCGAGGAGTTGCGTGCGGATGAAGGCGTCGAGGTCGCCGTCCAGGACCTTCTGGGTCTGGCTGGTCTCCTCGAGGGTGCGGTGGTCCTTGACCATCTGGTAGGGGGCCAGGACGTAGCTGCGGATCTGGGAGCCCCAGGCCACGTCGGACTTCTCGCCCGAGGCCTGGGCCACCTTCTCCTCGAACTTGCGCCGCTCCAGCTCGTAGAGGCGCCCCTTGAGGACCTTGAGGGCCGAGGCGCGGTTCTGGATCTGGCTGCGCTCGTTCTGGCAGCTCACCACCAGGCCCGTGGGCAGGTGGGTGAAGCGCACGGCGCTCTCGGTGCGGTTCACGTGCTGGCCGCCGGCGCCGCTGGCCCGGAACACGTCGATGCGCAGGTCCTTCTCGGGGATATCGATCTCGATGGTGTCGTCCAGCTCGGGGCTGACGTAGACCGCGGCGAAGCTGGTGTGCCGGCGCTTGGCGGCGTCGAAGGGGGAGATGCGCACCAGGCGATGGACGCCGGCCTCGGCCCGCAGGTAGCCGTAGGCGTAGGGGGCCGACACCAGGAAGGTGGCGCCCTTGATGCCGGCCTCGTCCCCGTCCTGGTAGTCCAGCATCTCGGTCTTCCAGCCCTTGGTCTCGCAGTACCGGAGGTACATCCGCAGGAGCATGGCGGCCCAGTCGCAGCTCTCGGTGCCGCCGGCCCCGGGGGCGATGGCCACGATGGCGTTGCTGACGTCCAGCTCGCCGGAGAGCATCATGCGCAGCTCGGCGTCCTCGATCTGGCGGCGCAGGTCCCCTTCCAGGGACTCGGCCTCCAGGAGCATCTCGGCGTCGTCCCGGGCCAGCTCCAGGGCCGTCTCCAGGTCGTCCAGGCCGCTCCCCAGGCGCTTGGCCAGGGCCAGCTCGTCCTGGATGACCCCGCGCTTCTTCAGGATGGGCTTGGCGGCGTCCGGGTTGTCCCAGAAGCCGGGAGCCGCCGTCTGCTCTTCCAACTGCTCGAGTTCCAGGAGCTTGCGGTCGGGGTCCAGGTGCCGGCGCAGCTGGCCGACCCGGGGTTCCAGTTCGTTTTTTGCTCTGACGAGGCTATCAAAGTCCATCCCCCATCGTAGCCGTTCCGGGGCCCCTTCCGAAACCTGGGGGGGGAAGTTCCGCGAATCCCAAGGTATCCTCAGGGGATGCCGGAAACCCTTTCCATCCTTCCCGAGGACATGGAGCCCACCGCGAGGGGGTTCCTGACCGGGCATGGGGGCACCCCGCTGGCCTGGGCCCGGTGGGACCACCCCAGCCCCCGGGGCCGGGTGGTGATCTCCCCGGGCTACGGGGAGCACGGGGAACGCTACCGGCACACCGCCAAGTGGCTGCACCGCACCGGGTGGTCCGTCACGGCCATGGACCACCAGGGTTTCGGCCGCAGCGGCGGGGTCCGGGGCGACGCCAGGGGCATCAAGGCCCCGGTGGAGGACCTGGCCCTGGTGCTGCGCCAGGAGCGCCTCAACGACACCCTGAGCCGGGGCTCCCTCCGGCCCGTGTGGCCCCAGGTGCTGCTCGGGCACAGCTTCGGGGGCCTGGTGGGGCTCCTGGTCCTGCTCTGGCACCCGGACACCCTGGACGCGCTCATCGCCTCCAGCCCCGCGGTGGCCCTGCGGGAGATCCCGCTGCCCCTGCGGCTCCTGCAGAAGGTCCTGCTGTACGCCGCCCCCCACCGGCCCTTGGACATCAAGGGGGACAAGACCCAGGTGTGCTCGGACCCCGTGCTTGTCCAGCGCTACTGGGACGACCCCCTCTGCCACCACCTCATCACCGCCGCCTTCCTGGACGCCATGGAGGAGGGGCGCCGGGAGCTCCTGCCCATGGGCGCCGAGCTGGAGCGCCCCATCCTCCTCCTGGAGGCCGGCCAGGACACCATCGCCGATCCCGACGGGGCCGAGGAGCTGTGGAAGGCCGTCCCCCAGGGCCGGCTGGAGCGGCACCGGCTCCCGGGCTTCCTCCACGAAGTCTTCCATGACCTGCGCCGGATCGACGCGGAACGCATCACCGAGGAATGGCTGGCCAAGGTTTTTCCTGCCAAGGCAGGAACCAATGCCCTTCCTGCCGCCATGTTGAATTGAGAAACCAAAGGAAATCCATGAACCTCACCCGAACGCTTCCCATTCTCGCCTGCGGCCTCCTGCTGATGGTCGGGGCGACGGCCTGCAAAAAGCCCAAGGCCAAGGCCGAGGAGGCCCTGGGCCAGACCGCGGCCCAGATCCTGGCCGAAGGCGAGATCTACCTGCAGAACGGCAAGTGGGAGGAAGGCCGCAAGGTGCTGCGGGTGATCGAGGAGCGCCTGCCCTCGTCCAAGGAATTCCCCCTGTCCAAGCTCATGGTCGCCGACAGCTTCTTCTTCGGGTCCACCACCACCTACCCCGAGGCCCTGGTGGAGTACCAGAGCTTCCTGAACTA
Organism: Geothrix sp. 21YS21S-2; assembly: GCF_030846775.1. NCBI lineage: Bacteria > Pseudomonadati > Acidobacteriota > Holophagae > Holophagales > Holophagaceae > Geothrix > Geothrix sp. 21YS21S-2. The sequence goes on along the minus strand of NZ_CP132910.1, from coordinate 2,580,614 downwards.
CTTCCCCCGGCACGAGCGCAGGGACTACGCCCTGTACCGCATCGCGCTCTGCCACTACGCGGTGATCGAGAACGCCGAGAGGGACCAGTCCGAGACCCGCAAGGCCCTGGACGCCTTCCAGACCCTCCTGAAGGAGGCCCCGGGCTCCGCCTACGCCGTGGACGCCAAGGCCAAGATCACCCAGTGCTGGCGCCGCCTGGCGGAATCCGAGCTCATGGTGGGGATCTTCATGGTGAAGAACTACCAGTTCGCCCCCGCCGAGATGCGCCTCAAGACGCTGATGGAGACCTACCCCGAATACGTGGACCGGGAGCGGGCGTACTACTACCTGGGCGAGGCCATGCGGCAGCGTCCCGTCAACACCGAGGTCATCAAGCAGTTCAACAAGGACTGGCTGGCCAAGGTCAAGAAGGACGAATTCCCCAAGCTCACCAAGGAGGAGATGGCGGAGTTCTCCAAGGCGTTCAACGTCCTGGTCAAGGAAGAGCTGGACAAGTACAAGGAAGAGGCCAAGGGCTTCTACCAGAAGCTGGTGGAGAGCTACCCCGGCAGCGAGTGGGCGGGGCGCGCCAACGACCGGCTGCTCGAGATGGGGCAGACGGGGCGCAAGGAAGAACTCGACAGCTAGATCGCCGCCAGCAGGTCCCCCAGCTCCCGCCTGTCCAGGGGCTTCTGGAGGAAGCCGGCGAAGCCCTGCTCCCGGAGCTGCCCGGGGCCTGCGCTCCGCGGGAAGCCGCTGACCAGGATGATGGGCACCTCCGGGTCGATGCCCCGCAGGGTGACGGCGAGCGCTTCACCCGAGGATCCGGGCAGGACCATGTCCAGGATCACGGCCTTGAGGGCCCCGTGGTGGGCGGTGAAGTGGGCGAGGGCGCCCTGGGCGTCCGCCACGGCGTGGACCGCGTAGCCCAGGGACTCGATGGCCATGGTCGTGGCGGTGCGCACCAGGTCCTCGTCCTCCACCACCAGCAGGCGGCCCGTGCCGGTGGGCAGGGGGCCCTGGGCGCCGGGGGAGGCCTGCCTCAGGCCGGGCTGGGCCAGGGGCAGGTAGAGGTGGAAGACGGTCCCCTCCCCGACGCTGGACTCCACCGTCACCGCGCCCTTGTGCGAGACCATCGTCCCGAAGACCGCCGCCAGGCCCAGGCCGGTGCCCTTGCTGACCTCCTTGGTGGTGAAGAAGGGATCGAAGATGTGGCCCAGGTTGGCCTCGGGGATGCCGCAGCCCTGGTCGGCCACCGAGACGTGGAGGTGGGCCCCGGGCTCCAGCCGGAAGCCGCCCTGGGAACAGTCGGCCTCCTCGATGGCCAGGGTCTCGGTGGCGAAGGTGAGCACGCCGCCGTCGGGCATGGCGTCCCGGGCGTTGACCCCGAGGTTGAGGAGGGCGCTTTGGATCTGGGAGGGATCCCCCACCACCGTGGCGTCGGCGGCCAGGAGGCGCAAGTCGATCCTGATCCTGCGGTCGATGGTGCGCTCCAGGAGCGTCACCGCCTCCTGGATGATGAGATGGACGTCGGTGGGGGTGGAGAGGACCTTCCCCTTGCGGGCGAAGGCCAGGAGCTGGCGGGTGAGCTGTCCGGCCCGGTCCGCGGCGGCCACGATGGTTCCGGCCAGGCGCGCCGGCCGCTCCCCCTGCACCTCCTCGTGGAGGAGCTCGGCCGCGGACCGGATGGCCGAGAGCATGTTGTTGAAGTCGTGGGCGACCCCCCCGGCCAGCTGCCCGAGGGCGTCCATCTTCTGGGCATGGTGGAGCTTGGTCTCCATCTCGCGGATGGCCGTGAGGTCCCGGACGATCACCATCAGCAGGTCGTCGTCCTGGTGCCGGAACCGGGTCACGGTGATGTCGCTGTCGAAGAGCGTCCCGTCCGCGCGCCGGCACTGCCACGGGAGCCGCTGCACGGATCCGCCCAGGGCGGCGGCGGCCAGGCGTTCCCCGTGGTCGCGGGAGTGGCTGCCGTCGGGCTGGCGCACCGGCGCCAGGACCCAGGGGGGTTCGGCGGCCTGGAAGATCTGCAGGTACCGGGGGTTGGCGTCGACGACCTCGCCGCGGCGGAGGACGGCCACGGCGGCGGGGACGGCCTCGAACAGGGTCCGGAAGTAGGCCTCGCTGCCCTTCAGGGCCTCCTGGGCCTCCTCGGCCTGGGTGACGTCGTAGACGATGCCCACCATGCGGGCAGGCCTGCCGGAGGCGCTCTTGAGGTTCCGTGCGGCGACCCGCAGGTGCACGACGGAAGCGTCCGGCTTCCGGGCCCGGAACTGGGTCAGGTGGAGGCCCTCGGCGGCCAGGGCGGCCCGGAAGTCCGCGCGGACCCGGTCCTTGTCCCGGTCATCCACCCGGTCCAGCCAGGCCTCCCCCGGCGAAGGCAGGTCCTCCCTCCGGAGGCCCAGGAGCCGGTACATGCCGTCGTCCCAGTGGAGGCGCCGGCGGTCCAGGTCCCAGTCGAAGATGCCGATGCCCGCGCCCTGGGCGGCGATGGCGAGGCGCTCCTGGAGCAGGAGGGCCGATTCGGCCGACTTCCGGTTCCGCCGCTGGAGGACCAGGATGCCGGCGCAGCCGGCCACCAGGAGGCAGGCCACCGCGGCGTTGATCTTCAGGTCCCGGTGCCACTGGGCCAGGGCGCGGGCCTTCCGGTAGCCCGCCACGGTGTAGAGGGTGGTCCCCGGAACCTGCCATCCGGCCCAGATGTGCGGCTCCTGTTCGCCCATGGACGCCCCCTCGAAGGCGATGGGGCCCTTCCAGATGGAATCCATCCGGGGCTCCACCAGCCGTGTGCCGATGGGGCCCGCGGGCGACCGCGCGATGAGCTGATGGTCCATGGCGTGCAGGGACAGGACCCACTGGGCCTGGTCCACGGCCACCATGACCGTGCCGAGGGCCTCGGTGTCCAGCGTCGCTATGACGAGCCCGGCGAATCGCCCACCGGCGTCCGTGACGCGCCGGGATGGGAAGATGCCCCAGCGCCCGGAGACCCTGCCCAGGAACGGGTCGGAAACCCGCATCTCGTCGGCGATGGCATCCCGCTGTTCCTGGAAGTAGTTGCGGTCCGCGATGTTAACGTCCGGGAGCACCTCGGTGGAGGAGAAGACGTAGCGGCCATCCGGGCCTACCACGTGAAGCAGCAGGACTTGCGGAACCTTCGCGGCCTGGCGGCGGAGGTAGGCGCGCATGGCCGCGTCCCGCGCCGGGGAGAGGGCCCTGGGGCCCCGGAGGAGGTCCTCCGGGTCCAGGTGCTCCCGGATGTCCAGGAGGAGGAGGTCCACTTCCTTGAAGATCTCCTGGACCCGGTGGGCGGTGGCCTGGGCCCGGTTCGCGGCCCGGGTGGAGATGATCTCGAGGTCCCGCCGGCGTCCCTGCACGAGCATCCAGGTCTGGAACCCCAGGGCCAGGAGCATGGTGATCACGACCGTGACGGTCAGGCTATCGAGCCAGGCTGGACGGCGGATCTTCACGGGGGCCCCACGAAACCAAAGGGGCGGATTCTCCCTGGGTTCTATGGACTAATCGGAAGCTGGCGATGAAGTCTTAAATTTCCGGCCTACCTGGCGCCGAAGAAGCTCAGCAGCCCCTGGGCCACTTCTTCGAGCATCGCCGGGGTCATTTCGGGGTAGACGGGCAGGCTGAGCACTTCCTGGCTGGCCAGCTCGGATTCGGCCAGTCGGCCCTTCTTGTAGCCCAGGTATTCGAAACAGGGCTGTTCGTGCAGGCAGATCGGGTAGTAGACGGCGCAGCCGATGCCCAGGCCGCGCAGGTGGGCCATGAGGGCGTCCCGGCGCCCGCCCTTCACGCGGATCGTGAACTGGTTATAAATGTGCCGGCCATCGGGGACCTTTTCCAGGGGCAGGACCATCTGGTCGGGGGTGATGGCGGCCAGGCGCTCGATGTACCACGCCGCGTGCCGGCGCCGACCTTCGTGCCAGCCCTCCAGCATGGGCAGCTTGGCGCGGAGCACCAGGCCCTGGAACTCGTCGATACGGCCGTTCATGCCGATCTCGTGGTGGACGTAGACGGGCTCCATGCCGTGGACGCGCAGGCGGCGGACCTTGGCGGCCAGGGCCTCGTCGTCCCGGATCAGGGTCATTCCGGCGTCCCCGAAGGCGCCCAGGTTCTTGGTGGGATAGAAGCTGCACCCCGTCATCTGGCCGAACTGGCCCGCGGAGAGGCCCCAGCCCTTGGCGCCCAGGGACTGGCAGGCGTCTTCCAGCACGGGGATGCCGTGCTTGTCCGCAACCGCCATTATGGCGGGCATCTCGGCCAGCTGGCCGAAGAGGTGCACGGGGATGATGGCCTTGGTGCGGGGCGTGATGGCCGCCTCCACCAGGGCGCCGGTGACGTTGAAGGTTTCGGGGTCCAGGTCGATGAAGACCGGCGTGGCCCCCAGGCGGGACACGACGCCCGCGGTGGCGAAGAAGGTGAAGGAGGGGAGGATCACCTCGTCCCCGTGCTTGATGTCCAGCGCCATGAGCGCCACCAGCAGCGCGTCGGTGCCGCTGGACATGCCCACCGCGTATTTGGCGCCCGAATACTCGGCCAGCTCGGCCTCCAGGCCCTTGACGTTCTCGCCCAGGACGAAGCTGGAGCGGTCGATGATGCTGGACAGCCCCTGGAGGATCTTCTCCTTGACCGAAGCGTTCTGGGGCGCGAGTTCGAGCATGGGCACGGACATGGAAACTCCTGTGAATTCCTAGATTATGCCAGTGCCGGCGGCCGCCCGCACCCAATTGGGGTCCGCGTCACGTTTTCCGGCCCAGTTTGCGGGCCAGCAGAGCGGCCAGGGAGGCCCCCTCGGGCACCCGGAACAGCAACAGGAGGGCCCCGTAGGAGAGCCCGCACAGACCGATGAGGGGGAAGAGCCGGGCGCCGGTGCCCCCCAGCCCCTGGAAGGACGAAAGTCCCAGGAGCCTGGCCCCCAGCCACGCCAGGAGTCCCATGAGGCCCGCCGCCAGCCCCATGGAGAGCCACCCGCCCACCACCTCCCGCACGGGGAGGTCCGGCATGCGCCGGCGCAGTCCGGCCACCATGAAGCCCAGGCCCGCGATGCTGGCGAGCCCGTTGGCCAGGGCGATGCCTCCGGTGCCCAGGGGCTTCATGAGGATGTAGGAGAGCACGACGTTCACCCCCATCCCGAGGAGGGCGGCGTAGGCGGGACGGCGGTAGTCCTTCAGGGCGTAGAGGCACTGGGCGGTGATGCGGCCCGTGGCCACGAACAGGATGCCCACGGCCTGGAAGGCCAGGGTGGTGGCGGTCCACTCCACGTCGCGGGCCGAGTAGCGCCCCGTCTGGAAGATGAGGGCGATGATGGGCCGGGCCAGGACCGCCATGCCCACCGCCCCCGGGATGGCCAGCACCGCGGTGCCCCGCAGGGCCGAGGCCAGGCTCGCGCGCAGGCCCGGAGCGTCCCCGGCGTCCACCAGGCGGCTCATGGCCGGCAGGCTCACCGTGGCCACGCTGGCCGCGAAGACCCCCAGGACCATCTCGCCCATCATGTTCGCGTTGAAGAGCACCGCCTGGGCGCCCACGGCCAGCTGCGAAGCCAGGGTGGTCGAGATCAGGACGTTGATGGGGTGGATGCCCGTGCCCAGGATCCCCGGCGCCATGCGCCGGAGGGCCGTGCGCACCCCGGGGTCCTCGAGGTGGAGGCCCCAGCGGATCCCGTAGCCCAGGCCCCGGAAGGCCGGCCAGAGGATGAAGAGCTGGACCAGGCCCCCGGCCAGCACCGCCACCGCCATGACCACCGCGGCCCGTTCCGGGGCCCGCCAGGCCCTGGGCCCCCAGGCGAGGCAGGCCAGGGTGATGCCGATGAAGGCGGCGTTCCAGAACGTGGACACCGAGGCGGGCAGGCCGAAGCGCCCCTTCAGGTTCAGGACCGCCGACAGCCCCGCGGTGACGCTCACCAGCGCCAGGTAGGGGAACATGATGCGGGCCAGGGTGGTGGTGAGGAGATACTCCGGCGGCCCCGGCTGCAGGCCCAGGACGATGTCCCACAGCAGCCCGGCCTGGTGCCCCCAGCCCGCGCCGGGCGCCAGCCTCCCCATCACCTGGAGGCCCGCCAGCAGCCCCATGGCGGGGATGCCCAGGGCGCACAGGCAGGTCAGGAGCAGGGCCAGGGTCCCCAGGAACCGCGCCACCAGGTCCCTTGCGGCCTCCTCGCCCCGGGCCGCCTCCACCTCGCCCACGGTGGGGAGGAAGGCCGAGGTCATCGTCCCCTCCGCCGTGAACCGGCGCAGGAGGTTGGGGATGCGGAAGGCCACCAGGAACGCGTCGGCCGCGGGGCCCGCCCCCAGGTAGTACGCCACCACCCGGCTCTGGAGCATGCCGGTGATGCGCGAAAGGAGCGTGAGCGAACCCACGACTCCGGCGGACCGGAGCAGGGAGGCGCCCGGTTTCCCGGTCTTGGCTTGGGGCGGGGTGATGGAGGACTCCTTGGATTGGAAGGGGTGGACGGATCACTTTAGCAAAATGTCGGACCGCCGCGTTGGACGTGCCGAATTCAAGCAATAAAAAATTCATTGCAATGAAGGACGCTGATCGTAATTTGGGTTCCAGAGCTTGATGGGATGGCTTGGCTGAATGAATTTATCATGAAAAACCTAGACGCCAACCCCTTCGCGCCGCTTCCGGTTTCCGCGGGCCTCCTCGACGGCCCCGTGGTGACGGCCCTGCTGGAAGCCATGGGCTGCCACGCCTTCATCCTGGACCTGGACCTGCGTCTGCTGGCCTTCGACCCGGGCGCCCCCGCGGCCCTGGGGCTGGGCGCGGGGCCCGGGGGTCCGGACATCGTGCCCCTCCTGGCCCGCACCCGCGCGGCCTCCCGGGGCTACCGCCTCTGCGGCGCGCCCCTGCCCCTGGGAGGCGGACCGCACCTGTGGGTCTTCGAGGATGCGCGCGGCCAGGAACGGCGCGAGGAGCTGGAGATGATCTTCCTCCACGAGCTCCTGGGGACCCTCGCCCCCCGGTGGGGCGGGGAGGGCCCGGACCTTTGGGAGACGGCCCTGGGAATCTACCGGGAAGTGGTGGTCCCGCGCCTGGCCCTGGACCGGCGCAGGGAGGTCCCGGGAGCCCGCGCGCTGGAGCAGGGGGAAGCGCCCCGGTGCGAGGCGGAGGCCGCGGTGCGCACGCACCTCGGGTCGGCCCCCAAAGTGCTGGTGGTGGATGATTCCACGATGGTCCGCAGGCTGCTGGCCGCGGTCCTCGGCAGGGAATTCCGGGTGCTGGCGGCCGAGGACGGCGATGCGGCCCTGGCCCTCGCCCTGGAGGCGCGGCCCGACCTGATCCTCCTGGACGCGCTCATGCCCGGCATGGACGGCTTCACGGCCTGCGAGCGCCTCAAGGCCGACGCCCGCACCGGGGAGATCCCGGTGCTCTTCCTCACGGCCCTGAACGGGGAGGTGGACGAGATCCGGGCCCTGGAGGCCGGGGCCATCGACTTCATCCAGAAGCCCATCAACGCCGCCACGGTGCTGGCCCGGGTGCGCAACCACATCGAGCTCAAGCGTTCCAAGGACAGGCTCCTGGCGCTCGCGGTGCAGGACGGGCTCACGTCGCTGTCCAACCGGCGCCACTTCGACCAGGTCCTGGCCCGGGAGTGGCAGCGCTGCCGCCGCGAGGGCAGCCCCCTGGCCCTGATCCTGGGCGATGTGGACTGCTTCAAGAACTTCAACGACACCTACGGCCACGTGGAGGGCGACGCCTGCCTGAAGGCCGTGGCGGCGGTCTTCGCCGCGGCCCTGCGCCGGCCCGGGGACATGGCCGCCCGCTTTGGAGGCGAGGAGTTCGTGTGCCTCCTTCCCGACACCGACGAGGCAGGCGCACAGGCGGTTGCCGAGCAGATCACCGCGGCCCTGGCGGACCTGGGCCTTCCCCATGCAGGTTCGGACGTGGCCCCGCACGTGACCGCGAGCCTGGGCGTGGCCGCCGTCTGCCCCACCCCGGACGACGTGCCCGGCAGCCTGGTGGACGAGGCCGACCGGCGGATGTATGAAGCCAAGCGCAAGGCCAAGGCCCGCCGTCTTAGGGCATAATTGCCCAATGAAGAATCGACCCGTGTGGAAGCGCCTCCTGCGCTGGCTGGGCTTCGGCCTCCTGGCCTGCGTGGCCGCCAGCATTGTCGCCGTGCTGCTCTTCCGCTTCGTGCCCGTGCCCGGCTCCGCGCTCATGGCCGAGCGCCGGATCCTGTCCCTCGGCCGGGACAAGCCGTACCGCCCGCGCCACGTCTGGGTCCCCCTGGAGGACATCGCCCCGGCCATGGGCGTGGCCGTCATCGCCGCCGAGGACCAGAACTTCCCCGACCACTTCGGCTTCGACTGGAAGGCCATCGAGAAGGCCGTGGCCCACAACGAGCGAAGCCGGAAAAAGCGCGGCGCGTCCACCGTCTCCCAGCAGACCGCCAAGAACCTCTTCCTGTGGGAGAGCCGCTCCTGGGTGCGCAAGGGCTTCGAAGTGTACTTCACGCTCCTGCTCGAGGCCGGCTGGTCCAAGCGCCGGATCCTGGAGGTCTACCTCAACATCGTGGAGTTCGGCGACGGGATCTACGGGGTCGAGGCGGCCGCCTCGAAGTACTTCGGCAAGCACGCCAGGTCGCTGACCCCCTCCGAGGCCGCGCTGCTGGCTGCGGTCCTGCCCTCCCCGCTCAAGTACCGCGCCGACGCGCCCAGCGCCTACGTGAGGGGCCGCCAGGAATGGATCCTCAACCAGATGCGGATGCTGGGGGGAACCCAGGTCGTGAAGGCGCTGGGGTGACCGCGTGCACGAGATGAGCCTCATGGCGGGCATGCTGGGAATCATCGAGGAGCGGGCGGAGCTCGACGGCTTCACCCGGGTGGTCCGGGTGGTCCTGGAGATCGGCCGGCTCTCGGGGGTCGAGCCCGAGGCCATGCGCTTCGCCTTCGACGTGGGCACCCGCGGCTCCGTGGCCGAAGGCGCGGAGCTGGACCTCCTGGAGACCCCGTGCCTGGCCCGGTGTCCGGAATGCCGGGCCGAGTCGCCCCTCGAGGCCTTCTACGACCCCTGCCCGGCCTGCGGAGGCTTTCCCATGGAGATCCTCCGGGGCCGGGAGATGCGGATCGTCGCGCTGGACGTGGAGTAGGCGTGGCCGGCGGACCCCCGCCCCGGGCCACCCTGGCCCGCGCCGCCCTGGCGGGGTCCGCGGCCTGCTTCGGGCTCATGGCGGTCCTGGCCCGCAAGCTGACCCAGCCCGGAATGGGGTTCACGCCGGGGCACCTGTCGGTGCTCCGGTTCGTCGTGGGCATCCTCCTCTGCCTGGCCGCCTTCCGGATCCGCCCGAAGCTGTACGCCCCCCACGGCTACGGCGTCCTCGTCTCCCGGGGCATCACCGGGGGTCTCGTGGTGGTGCTCTACTTCTACGCCCTGGCGCACATCCCGGCCGGGCAGGCGGGGATCATCTACAACCTCTTCCCCGTCATCGCCACGGCCCTGTCGCTCCATTTCTTCCGGGAGCGCCCCACGGTGCACCTGCTCCTGGCCGTTGCCGCGGCCTCGGCGGGGGTGGTGCTGGTGCTCGGGCAGGGCACGCTGGCCCTGGGCTTCGGCCGGGGGCAGCTCGCGGCCCTGGCCGCGGCCTTCTTCGCCGCCACCAGCGCCATCGCCATCCGTGCCGCCCGCCCCACCAACAACGCCACCACCATCTTCTTCTTCTTCAGCCTGGTGGGCCTGCCCGTGGTGGCCCCCTTCGCCCTGGCCCCCTGGCCCCGGGAGCCGCTACCCTGGCTGCTGGGCCTCCTCATGAGCTTCATGGCCTTCCTGGCGCAGCTGCTCATGGCCGAAGCCTACGGTTCCCTGTCCATCTCCGAGGCTGCCGTGTGGCTGCAACTGACCCCCATCGCCACCTACCTCATCGCGCTGCCGGTGCTGGGGGAGCCGGTCACGGGCTTCGGGCTGGCGGGCGTGCTGCTCACGGTCGGGGGGGTGGCCTACGGCACCCTCCTGGGGCACCGGCGCCCGTAAGGCCGGGCACCCTCCCAGGCGCCGCACGGTCCACCGGGTGAGGCAGGCGAGGTCCCATGGCGGTTTCTACAGGCCGCCCCCGGCGAAGAGTCCGGGCACGTAATCCCCTTCGCGCATGAGGGGGAAGGCCTCCCCGCCCTCCAGCGCCAGGGTCACGTCGGCCACCGCCACGTCCGGCTGGGTTTCGGGAACGTAGACGCGGTCGATGTGCACCACGGCCTCGGGCCGGCTGAAGGCGGCGGGCCCCACCTGGCCTCCGAAGTGCTCGCTGCGGCCGAAGGCGATGTGCAGGCCGAGCTTCTCGTCCAGCAGCACCGTGCCCACGGGCTTGACCCCGAAGGCGGCCAGCACGCCCAGGCCCAGTTCGGCCAGGTTGCCGTAGGCCGGCTCCGCCTTGAGCAGCGCCGCTTCCCGGGCGGCCTCGGGGCCTCCCGGGGCCACGCCGACCGCCACGTTGCCCTGGATGCGGTAGCACACCACCTCGGGGCCGAACTGCACGGGCAGGGTGCCTTCGCTGAGGCTGGGAACGCCGTCCCGCTCCCCTTCGTACGGCACGATGTAGGCTTCGCCGGAGGGCAGGTTGCCGGCGGTGCCGGGCCGGGGCAGGAGGCCGCCGCTGGCGTGGGCGGCGCGGTGGCGCAGGTCCAGGTGGAGCCGGGCCTCGCCGCCGGGATGCCGGAAGCGCAGGTCGGCCCCCGTGGCCCGGTCCAGCAGGCCCTTCAGGAGCTCCACCCGGCGGTTCACCTCCTGGTAGTCCAGGCGCAGGCTGGGGAGCATGGCGGCGGTGAAGCCGGGCATGGTGGCGGCCCGGATGGGGTGCTGGCGCGCCGCCACCTTGAGGGGCGCGGTGGCCGAGAAGGTGGTGAGGGCGATGAGGATGGAATGGTCCGCGTAGATCTGCGGAAAGGGCACCGCCGCGGCCGGGTCCAGGTCCCCGGCATGCTGGGGCGGGGCCCCGCCGCGGTGGATCCAGGCGCTGCCGGGCAGGTCGCCGTTGTTGGTGTGCACGTTGGGGTAGGCCACGAGGTGCACGGGGAAGCCCAGGTCCCCGCTGCGCGCGGCCAGGGCCTCGACCCAGGCCGCCGCCAGGGCCCGCCGCTCCCGCCATTCCGGCTGGTCCGGCACCTGGCCGTCCGGCAGGTCCACCAGCACCGCCAGCCCCCGGTCCCCGGGGCCGGGCGCGAACACCCGGCGCACCAGCGCCACCAGTTCGTCCGTGGTCATGCCTTGGGTCATGGTCGCCTCCCCTGGGGTACGCATGCCCCGGATCCTGGAGCCGCCTGTCGGATTTGAACCGACGACCTTTCGCTTACAAGGCGAGTGCTCTACCCCTGAGCTAAGGCGGCTGGGCAGCCAGTATAGCCTGGGCCCCTTCCGTCCGGAACGGAGCCCGGTCAGACTCGCCTCCAGCCCGGAGGCCGCCATGCTCCTGAGATACCTCCTGATCACGACGTGCTGCCTCGCCGCGGCCGCGGACCCGCTGCTGGAGATCGACGCGGCCTTCCATCGGGCCTACGCGGAGGCGAGGGCGGGGGCCCTGGCGCGGCAGGGGCCGGTGCTGGTGGTGTCGGGGGATTCGCTGCAGCTGTACCGGGGCGGGACCCTGGCGGCCGAGGCCGTCATCCGGCCGCCGCGCTACCACCGGCTCAAGGGCCTCAGCCACGTTCCGCTGGCGATCCGGCTCGCGGCGGGGGACCGGGGGCGGCTCGCCTCCCTCCGGGAGAACCTCGCGGCCCTGGAGCCGGGGACGGACGGGGTGCGGGCGCCCTCCCTGGCCTTCCTGGACGGGGCGCTGGCGCGCGGGGAGGTCTCCGGCCTGGATGCCTACTGCGCGGCCATGCGGGGGCCCCTGGAGGCCCTGGCCCGGGAGGCGGCGGCCCTGGAGCTGGAGGCCATGGAACGGGAGGTGCGGGCCTGGCGCCGGGATCTGCTGGCGGCGGACTGGGACCGCGTGCGGGTGGTGGTGATCGGCTCCCACATGGCCCGGGAGGGGGAGGTGGGCTGGCAGTTCTTCACCCGGCTCCTGGGGGAGGCCCGGGAAGGGGGGCGGCTGGTGTTCGCCGAGGAGAAGTGGGACCCGCGGGAGGCCCTGAAGCTCCTGGCCACCCACATGGTGGACGGGGACCTGGGCCGGGCCTTCTTCGGGGACCCGGACCGCATGCACCGGGACGTGCTGGCGCCCGGGGCCAGAATTTGGCTGGATTCCCATCCCCTCCCGCGCTGAACCCGGCTAAGCTTTCTGCCTAAACACCCACATCCCCCGGCAGGAGATCCGTCTCCGGCCCCGGCTTTTTCCAGGAGGGCTCAATGGCCGCGATCATCTGGGACCAACGACTGGAGACGGGGTGCGCCGGGCTGGACGAGCAGCACCGGACCCTCATCGACACCTTCAACCGCCTGTGCGCCCTGGCGGGCCGCGCGGAGCGGAACCGGGACGAGTTGGAGGGGTGCCTGATCTTCCTCCGGGACTTCACCCTGGTGCACCTGGAACTGGAACAGGAACTCATGGCGCGCCACGGCTACCCCTTCGAGGCCGAGCACCGGCGCCTCCACTCGGAGCTGGCCCGGGACCTGGAGGGGATCGTGGACGGTTTCCGCAGGGGCGAGAACGAGCTCAGTCCGGTTACCCTGGAGTATCTGGATGACTGGCTGCAGAGACACATCCGGGAGGAGGATTTCCGGCTGGCGGAATTCCTGAGCCGCGCGGAAGCGCAGACGAGAGGGTAGCAATGAACGCCAATCACGAGACCTGGTTCACCGAGTTCCGGAAGCGCGCCAAGGGCCTGTCCCGGCACATCGTCCTCCCCGAGGGCGTCGACGACCGCACCCTCAAGGCCGCCCACAGCCTGCTCCAGGACGGCATCTGCCGCGTCACCGTGCTGGGCGACCCCGCGCGCATGACGGCCCGGGCCGCCGAGCTGGGCCTCTCCCTCCAGGGCGCGGACCTGCGCGACCCCGCCACCGACCCCGAGACCCCCGAACTGGCCGGGGCCTTCTTCGAGGCCCGCAAGCACAAGGGCATGACCGAGGCCAAGGCCCTGGACACCATCCGGATGCCCCTCTACTTCGGCGGAATGATGGTCAAGCTGGGCAAGGCCGACGGCTTCGTGGCCGGCGCCCTGAACACCACCGGCGAGACCGTGCGGGCCTGCCTGCTCACCATCGGCTGCGCCAAGGGCATCAAGACCGTGTCCTCCGCCTTCCTCATGATCCACCCCGATCCCGCCTTCGGCGAGCGCGGGGCCATGATGTTCGGCGACTGCGCCGTGCTGCCCGATCCCGACGCCGAGCAGCTGGCCGAGGTCGCCATCGCGTCCGCCGACAGCGCCAAGGCCATGCTGGGCGTGGAGCCCAAGGTGGCCATGCTCTCCTTCAGCACCGCCGGCAGCGCCGAGCACCCCCTGGTGGACAAGGTCCGCGCCGCCCTCGCCAACGTGCGGGAGCGCCGCACCGGGCTCCAGGTGGACGGCGAGATCCAGTTCGACGCCGCCATGATCCCCGCCATCGGCCAGAAGAAGTTCCCGGGCTCGGCCGTGGCCGGCAAGGCCAACGTCCTGGTCTTCCCCGACCTGAACGCGGGCAACATCGGCTACAAGATCGCCGAGCGCTTCGGCGGCGCATCCGCCAACGGCCCCTTCCTGCAGGGCCTCCTGAAGCCCGGCAACGACCTGAGCCGCGGCTGCACGGCGGAGGACATCGTCAACACGGTGATCCTCACGGTGCTCCAGACGGCCATCTGACCGTTCCGGGTATATCCTGGGATTTCCCAAACCCGGGAGTCCCCCATGCGCCCACCAGCCCGATGGCTTCTCGCCTGCATGCTCCTTTTCTGCGCGGGCCCCGCGCCGCTGTCCGCCGCCGCCCAGAACCGGGTGGCGCTGGTCGTCGGCAATGATTCCTACCAGAACGTTCCTTCCCTGAAGAACGCCCGGATGGACGCCCGGGCCATCGCCCGGGAGCTGGAGCGGGCGGGGTTCACGGTGAACCTCCGGCTGGACGTGAACGAGAAGGGCATGAAGGAGGCCATCCGGACCTTCAAGGGCCAGGTGGCGGGAGGCGACGTGGCCGTCTTCTACTTCTCCGGCCACGGGGTGCAGCTGGGGGGTGCCAACTACCTCCTTCCCGTGGACATCCGCAGCGATTCCGAGGACCAGGTCAAGGACGAGGCCGTGCCCCTGCAGCGCGTTCTGGACGACCTGCAGGAGCAGAAGGCCCGGTTCTCCCTGGCCATCATCGACGCCTGCCGGAACAACCCCTTCCAGCACCGGGGCCGGGCCCTGGGCGGCCGGGGGCTGGCGGTCACGTCCGCCGCCACGGGCCAGATGGTCCTCTTCTCCGCCGGGGCGGGGCAGCAGGCCCTGGATTCCCTGGGCCCCAGGGACAGGAGCCCCAACGGCCTGTTCACCCGCGTGCTGCTCAAGGAGATGGACAAGCCGGGAATCCCCGTGGACAAGGTGCTCCGCAACGTGCGGGACGAGGTCGTCAAGCTGTCCCAGGCCGCCGGGCAGGAGCAGGTGCCCGCGCTCTACGATCAGGCGCTGGGCGAGTTCTACTTCTTCCCCGCCAGCGGGCGGCCCGCCTCGGAGGCGCCGGCCCCGGCTCCGCCCCCGGCGGCCTCCACCCTGGGGGCGCCGCCCACGGCGGCCTCCCTGCTGGGCGGCCTGCAGGTGTCGGCCAACATCCCGGGCGCCAAGATCTATGTGGACGGCGTGCTGAAGGGCACCGCCTCGCCCACCGAGGCCTTGAACCTGCGCGACCTGCCCATCGGAAACGTCTCGGTGAAGGCGGAAGCCGACGGCTACCCGCCCCGCACCCAGGTGCTGGAGATCCGGGAGGGTCAGTGGACCCAGGCCAAGCTCGTGCTCTCCCGCGGCGGCCAGGCGCCCGCCGAGGCGCCCCGGACGATCTGGTCGAAGCTCAATCCCGCCACCTGGATCGGATCGGGTTCCAAGAGCGGGGCGGCTCCCGACGGCACCGCCCTGTCCGAGGCCGCCATGAAGGGGGACGCCGCCAAGGTGCGGACCCTCCTGGACGCGGGCGCCAACCCTTCGGCGCTGGACAAGTGGGGCTGGTCCCCCCTGCACTGGGCCGTGTACTACGGCAAGGCCGAGACCCTGGCCCTCCTCCTGGACCGGGGCGCGGACCCCAACCTGAAGGCCGCCAAGTCCTACCGGAACTGCAAGGCCGGATGCACGCCCCTGGTGGTGGCGGCCTACTTCGGGTACGAGGGCTCCCTTGCCGCGCTGATGAAGCACCGGGCCGATCCGCGCCTCGCCGACGCCGACGGCAAGAGCGCCCTGGACTACGCCGTCCAGTTCCGCTTCGACGCCTGCGCGGCCCTGCTCCGGAAGAAATAGGCTAGAGGCCCTTCACCGCCTCCATCAGCTGGTCCAGGGCCTTGCCCCAGCCTTCATGGAAGCCCATGGCGGCGTGGGCCTCCCGGTCGGCGGCGTTGCGGTGCATGGCGACGGCGCGGTACAGGGTGCCCGCGCCGTGGGCCTCCAGGGTGACGACGGCGGTCATGGTGGGGCCGTGGGGGCCGGGGTCCGCGGGGCGGAAGCCGGGCGCCAGGGCGTTGGTCCAGACGAGCCGCTCGTGGGGGACCACTTCAAGCCAGGTGCCGGTCATGGGGAAGTCCTCCCCCTCGGGCGACTGCATCACGACGTGGAGGATGCCGCCGGGCTGGAGGTCGATCTCGCAGGCCACCGTCTTCCAGGGGGCCGGGGTGAACCACTTCAGGGCGAGGGCGGGGGTGGTCCAGGCCCGCCAGATGAGGGCCCGGTTCACGGGCACGATCCGTTCGAGGACAAGGTCGAGATCGGGGTCGGGGGTGCGCGTCATGGCAGGCCTCCTGGGCGGCACCCGACAGCTTACTAGCGGATGAGGTACTGCCTCAACACCGCCTTCACCTCCTCGGTGGGCTCGTTCTCCATGGCCATGGCCATGGCCTCGCGGGCCTCCTGGCTGTTCATGGCGGCCAGGGCCTTGGCGGCGGCGATGCGGATGCCCACGGGCTCCCGGCCCTTGAACAGGCCCTTCTTCTGGAAGAGCTCCTGCAGGGGCCTGACGGAGTCGTTGCCGGGGATTCGGCCCAGCACCTCCACGGCGCGCAGGCGCAGCCGCTGGGCGTCGTCGCCGGACGCCTTGTCCGGGTTGAGCATCCGCAGGACGGCGGGGAGGGCGGCGGGCTCGCCCAGGTCGCCGATGAGGTTGAGGGTCTCCAGCTGCGCGGCCACGTCGGAGTCCGCCAGGGTCTCCGCCAGGGCCATGGCGGCGGCGGGCTTTCCGGCCAGGGCGGCCACGGCGGTGACGGCGGTGCGGCGCACGCGCATGTCCTGGTGGCTGACGGCCAGCAGCATGTCGGGCAGGACGGCCTTGTCGCCGGCCTGGGCCAGGAGCATCAGGGCCGCGTCCACCATGTGCCAGTGCGAGGAGGCAAGCTGTTCCTGGAGCACGGGCACGGCGCGCCTGCCGATGGCCCGCAGGGCCTCCACCAGGTGGGTGCGGTGGCTGGGGTCCTCCTCGATCTCCAGGCTCACGGCGAGGTGGGCCGCGGCGGGGGTGCCGATGAGGGCGAGGATGGAATGGACCTGGGGGATCGGGAGCCCCGCGCCCTTCTGGAAGAGCAGGGGCACGAGGAGCGCGATGTTGGCCGACGAGCCCAGGCGCGCCAGGAGGTCCCGCATCAGCTGGGGCTTCCAGGACGCCGCGCCCACGCTGGGGTAGGCCAGGTCGCCCAGGTTGCGCATCTCGTTGTGCAGGGCCGTGAAGTTCCCCGCGGGGATCCACCGGTTGAGGATGGCCTCCACGGTCTGGGCGCACCACTGGGCCACCAGCTGGTCGTTCTCCGCCGACAGGCGGTAGCGCGCCGAGGCCAGCATGCGGTTCTCCAGGTCCAGGGGCAGCCCGGTCTCCGGGAGCCCCTCGGCCAGGTTCGCCAGGATCTCGGTGCCGTGGCGGCGCACGGACTCCTGGGGGCTGCTGAACTCCTCCTCCAGCTGCGCGAGCATGGAACGGATGTCGTCCACACGCTTGCCCCGGATGAGCTGGCGTCCCAGGGTCATGACGAGGTGGGGATCGAGCTTGTGGATGGCGTGGCGCTCCAGGCTCATGTGGAGCTTGGTGTCGGTGCCCTGGCATTCCCACTGGATGGCTTCCTTGAAGTCCTCCACCTCCTGCATGCCCCAGCCCTCGAACTGGAGCCGGCCGCGGATGGCGTCCAGGGAGAGCTCGCGGTCCGGCACGCACTGCATGAGGGCCACGGTGAGCAGCGCCAGGTCGAACATGGAGGGCCGGTGCGCCACGTGGGTGTGGGCCACGGCCTGGGCCAGGAGCTCCGGGGCCAGGAAGTCCAGGGCGCGCCGCAGCGCGTGCTCCCCGGGAGGGAAGCCGGGGACGCCCAGGAGGATGTTCCCCTGGTCCGCTGGCTCGAATTCGGAGAAGGCCTTGCGCAGGGCGTCCCGGATCGTTCCGGGGTCCATGGCCTCCAGCATGAGCCGGGCGCCGGCTCCCGCCATGCAGGCGTAGCTGGGCATGGTGAACCCGAAGCGCTTGAGGGAGTCCCGGTGGTCGACGCCCCAGGGGGACCGGGGCCCGGCCTTGTCCACGGGCGTGGTGGCCGACAGCGCGGACCGGAAGAGGCTGGACAGCTCGTCCCGCAGGGCCGCCGGGGAGGGCGGAAGGGGGGCGGCGGGCTCCGGCCTGCCCGCGGGGAGGGGAGCCGGGGCGGCCTCCTCGGGAAGCTCGACCAGCTCCTCCACCTCATGGGGCACCTGGACCCGGGCCAGCTCCTCCGGGGTCAGGGGGGCGGGTTCCGGGAAGGCGAGGGGGACCGTGGGCGGCAGCGGGCCGGAATCCCCGGCGGGGCTGCCCGATACCCAGGGGATGGGGTCGAAGGAATCCGGGATGGTTTGGGGCACGCTCCGCTCCGGGGCGGCGAACATCTTCTCCCAGTCCAGCTCCACGTCCGAGGCCCGCAGCGGGGTGGCGACGCGGGGGGGCGGCAGCTCCACCTTGGGCAGCACCCGCAGCAGGCCGTCGTCGGGCAGGAGGGTGGCGGCGCCGCCCATCTCCGACACGCGCTGGGGGCGCATCTGCAGGATGAAGAGCAGGGTCCGGATCTCCTCGGGGTCCAGGCCCGGCACCAGCTCGATTCCGCCGATCTCCCGGGCGTCCATCTCCCGGGCCAGGGCCATGGCCGCGTTGGGCGCCCCGGTGACGGGCTCGTCCTGGCAGGAGAAGCCCACGCCGCTGGTCACCAGGCGGATGGTCCCGAACTCGGCCAGGAGCGCGGGCAGGTAGTCCTCCAGGTCCGCCTGGCTCTTCAGGGCCAGGGGGTGGTCCGGGGCATGGTGGAGCTGGGCCCGGAGGGCCTGGTGGAGGAGCTCGATGAGACGGGTTAGCGACTTTGGAGCGGGCATGGCCTCCCCGTAGACGGACGATCCCCAGAGGTGGGTAGTAAAATATTAATGTACTTTCCCTGGGGTGGGGGTTTTGTCTAGGGTTCGCAGCGGATGATGAGGCTGGTGTTGATTCCGCCAAAGGCGAAATTGTTGTTCATGAAGATGGGGCCGCGGGGGGCGCGGCCCGCGCCCTGGAGGTAGTCCAGGGGGCCGCAGCGCTCGTCCACGTCCACCAGGTTGAGGGTGGGCGCCACCCAGCCGGTGCGGGTCATGTGGATGCCCAGCCAGGCCTCGATGGCGCCGCAGGCGCCCAGGGTGTGGCCCAGGTAGCTCTTGAAGGAGGTGATGGGCACCGCCCGGCGGAAGGTCTCCCAGGTGGCCCGGCTCTCGGCGATGTCGCCGTGCTCGGTGGCGGTGCCGTGGGCGTTGACCCAGTCCACCGCCTCCGGGTCGAGCCCGGCGTCCCGCAGGGCCGTGGCCATGGTGGCGGCCATGGTGGGCATCTGGGGCTGGGTGATGTGGGCGCCGTCGGAGTTGGTGCCGAAGCCCAGGATCTCGGCGTGGATGCGGGCTCCCCGGGCCAGGGCCCGCTCGCGCTCCTCCAGCACGAAGGTGCAGGCGCCCTCGCCCAGCACCAGCCCGTCCCGGTCCCGGTCGAAGGGCCGGGGGGTGAGGTGGGGCTCCCCGTTGCGCAGGCTGGTGGCGAACAGCGTGTCGAAGACCGCCGCGCTGCAGAAGGTGAGCTCGTCGGAGCCGCCGGCGACCATGGCGTCCTGCATGCCGTACTTGATGGACTCGTAGGCGTAGCCCAGCCCCTGGCTTCCCGAGGTGCAGGCGCTGCTCGTGGGGATCACGCGGCCCGTGAAGCCGAAGAAGAGCCCGATGTTCACCGCGGCGGTGTGGCTCATGAACTGGATGTAGCCGGTGGCGCTGATGTTGGAGGATCCTGCGGCCGTCAGGGCCGAGCCCAGCGAGAGGATCGGCTCGAGGCTGCCCGAGGAGGAGCCGTAGGCCACGCCCATGCGGCCGCCGGTGACGATGGGGTCCCCCTTCAGGCCCGCGTCCTCCATGGCCAGCTCCGTGGCCCGCACCCCCAGCATGGCCACCCGGCCCATGGACCGGCTGAGCTTGCGGGGGTAGTGGGCGGGGGTGGCGAAGTCGGCGATGGGGGCGCCCAGGCGGGTCTGCAGGGCCGGGTAGACGTCCCACTCCGGCATGGCGACCACCGCGCTCCGGCCTTCGCGCAGGCGCGCCTCCACCGTGCCCCAGTCGTTGCCCAGGGCGGTGACGGCTCCCATTCCTGTGACTACCACGCGTCGTTCCAAACCTTGCCTCCATGAGCCAGCCGGGTTCCAGGCCATGGCTGATCGGGAGTTCGATGATAGCCTGGGATGCAGGACCCTGGGAAACCCCCTGACCGATAGGAAAGCCGAATGGAAATCAAGGACCAGCTCAAGAAGGTCATGATCGAAGAGTTGAACCTGGAGGGGATGAGCCCCGAGGACATCCAGGACGACGCCCCCCTCTTCCGGGAGGGCCTGGGCCTGGATTCCCTGGATGCCGTCGAGATCGTCATGCTGCTCAAGAAGCACTTCGGCATCGAGCTCAAGAGCATGGAGGAGAGCAAGCCCGCCTTCCAGTCCATCAACGCCCTGGCCGCCTTCATCGACGGGCGCCTCCACGCATGATCCCGGTCACCGGCCTGGGATGCATCTGCGCGGCCGGCAAGAGTCTTCCCGCGTGCCTCGGGGCCCTGTTCGCGGGCGGTCCGGGCCCGGCCCCGGCCACGCGGTTCGCCAGCGGCCATCCCGCCAGCTATCCCGTCTTCGAGGTCCTGGACTTCGAAAGCGATCCCCGCCGCCTGCGCACCAGCGGCCTGCTGCTCCACGCCGCGCGGGAGGCCCTCCTTGACGCGGGGCTGGCGCCGGAGGACCTGCCCCGGGCGCGCACGGGCGTGATCATCGGCACCACCGTGGGCTGCGCCCTGAACGACGAGGCCTTCTGCCGGGCCTACCGCGCCGGGGGCCACCCCGGGCTGGAGCCCATGGAGCGCATCTTCCGCAGCAATCCCGCCGAGGCGCTCGCCCTGGAGCTGGGCCTTGCGGGCCCCTGCCAGACCGTGGTGAACGCGTGCTCCTCGGGCACGGACGCCATCGGGCTGGGCGCCTCCTGGATCCGCGCGGGCCTCTGCGACGTGGTGCTGGCCGGGGGCGCGGACGAGCTGAGCCGGATCACCTTCAACGGCTTCATCTCCCTGAAGATCACCTCGGAGGAGGCCTGCCGCCCCTTCGACCGGGACCGCCAGGGGCTGAACCTGGGCGAGGGCGCCGCCCTCCTGGTGCTGGAGGCCCCGGGCACGCGCCGCCGGGCCCGCTCCTTCGTGCTGGGCTACGGCTCCTCCTGCGACGCCTACCACCCCACCGCCCCCAGCCCCGACGGCGCCGGCCTGCGCAGGGCCCTGGCCGGGGCCATGGGGGGGATCGCCCCCGCCGAAGTGGCCTTCGTCAACGCGCACGGCACGGCCACCCCCGACAACGACCGCGTGGAGGCCCTGGTGCTGCGGGACGTCCTTCCCGGCGTCCCCTTCCTCTCCACCAAGGGCTGCACCGGCCACACCCTGGGCGCCGCGGGCGCCATCGAGGCGGCCTTCACCGTGGCCTGCCTGGAGGCGGGCCGGATCCCGGCCAGCGCGGGCTTTCGCACCCCCGACCCCGCCCTGGGCGGCGCCGAGCCCGTGCGGGAGGCCACGTCCTTCACGGGCGGGGTGGCCCTGTCCTCGTCCCTGGCCTTCGGCGGGAACAACGCGGTGCTGGCGTTCGGAGGCCCGAGGTGAACGTCACGGTGCAGGGCATCGGCGCGGTGGGCGGCTTCGGCTGCGGCGCGGAGAACCTGGCCCTGGCCCCCGGCGCGCCGGGCGCGCTGGCCATCCCCTGGGGGGAGGGAACACGCGAGATCCCGGCCTTCCTGGCCGCCACCGATCCCCTGGAGCGCTTCGTGCCTCGGCGCGCCCTGCGCCGGGTGGACCACTTCTCCCGCATGGCGCTCCTGGGCGCCTACCTGGCCCTGGAGGACGCGGGCCGCACCCCGGAGGGCCTGGCCCTGGTGGTGGCCAGCGGGTACGGCCCCACCGCCACCACCTTCAGCCTCATCGACTCCATGATCCAGGACGGGGACCCGTGCACCTCCCCCATCCACTTCGCGGCCTCCCTGCACAACACGCCCGCGGCCCACATCGGCATCCTCATGGGGATCACCGGCCCCTGCCTCACCCTCAGCGGCTTCGAGGGCATGGTGCCCTCGGCGCTCATGGCGGCGCGGCTCCTCCTCCAGGAGGGACGGGCGGAGCGCGTGCTGGTGGGCGCGGTGGACGAGTTCTCCGAGCTCATGGCCTACCTCTGGGCGCGGAGCGGGCCGGGCCCCGTGGCCGGGGAGGGCGCGGCCTTCCTCCTGCTCTCGGCCCGGGAGGAGGACGGCCCGGGCTGCTGCACCCTGGAGGAGGCCGGGGCCGCGGCCGGCCCCTGGCCCTGGGGCGCCCAGCCCGGCGCCCCCGCCTTCGCCCTGGCCGCCGCGGCGGCCAGGCTCAGATCATCCCGCCGTTGACGCCGATGACCTGCCGGGTGATGTAGCCCGCCGAGGGCGAGAACAGGAACCCCGCCAGGTCCGCCACGTCCTCGGGCTGGCCCACGCGCTTCATGGGCACCGCCGCCATGGCGTAGCTCATGTCCACCTCGGCGAGCATCTCGGAGGCGATGAGGCCCGGGGCGATGCAGTTCACGGTGATGGCCCTGCCGGCCAGCTCCACGGCCAGGGCCTTGGCGGCGCCGATGAGGCCGGCCTTGGCGGCGCTGTAGTTCACCTGCCCGCGGTTCCCGATGACGCCCGACACCGAGGCGATGCAGACGATGCGGCCCCCCGCGCGCAGACGGATCATGGGCATGGTCAGCGGGTGCACCACGTTGAAGAACCCGTCCAGGCTGGTGCGCAGCACCAGGTCCCAGTCCTCCTCCGACAGGGCCGGGAAGGCGTTGTCCCGGGTGATCCCCGCGTTGCAGACGATGCCGTAGTAGGGGCCGAAGGCCTCCACCTTGGCCTCCAGGGCGCTGCGCGCGCCTTCGCGGTCCGTGACGTCGAAGACCGTCACGTCGGCCGAGCCTCCGGCCCGGATGATCTCGGCGGCCAGGGCCTCGGCCTCCGCGCCCCGGCTGCGGGCGTGGGCGGTGACGTGGAAGCCGTCCCGCGCCAGGCGCAGGGCGATGGCCCGGCCGATGCGGCCGCTGGCGCCGGTGACGAGCACGCGCTGGGGTGGGGTCTGGATCACGGTCGCTCCCCCTCGAAGGTCTTCAGGATGGCCGTCGCGACTTCCTCGCCTTCCAGCGTGATGCCGCACTGGAAGGCCGACAGGCCCGCATCGTCAAGGTACTTCAGTTTCGCATGGATCCTCAGCTCGCAGCCCGCGGGGAACGAGGGACGGGTGCACGCGTAGGCCCGGGTCCCCAGGAGGTAGCCCAGGCGGGGCTCCCCTCCCAGCGCCCGCTTCTCCAGGCCGCCGTAGGCCCCGATGGCCTGGGCCATGAGCTCCAGTCCGAACCAGGCCGGCATGGCGCCCTCCCCGTCGGCGTACCAGGCGCCGGGGTCCACCCGGGCCCGGGCCAGGATCCAGTCGTGCCCGTGGTCCAGGACGGCGTCCAGGAGGAGCATGGGGGGGCGGTGGACCAGGAGGTCCTCGGCGGGTCGCATCATCAGTCGTCCAGGGTGGTGATGGTGGCTTCCAGGTCCATGGGGGGCACCCGCAGCTCGATGGTGCGGTACGGGGGCGCGGGGCCCTGCCGGTCCAGGGTGAGCAGGGGCCTGCCCCTGCGCAGGAGGGTGCGCAGGGGGCCGGCCTCCCGCAGCTCCATGCCCGGAGCCAGGCCCTTGCGGGCTTCCTCCAGGGGCCAGTCGCTGAGCTGGATGAGGGCGGGGAGGAGGTTGGGGTCGAACGAGGCCGGCAGGGGCACGCGGGCGTCCAGGACCGCGGGGCCGCCTTCCACCGTGAGGACGAAGAGGGTCTGGCCCATGGGGGAGGAGGCGACGACGGAGAGGCGGCGGCCGTCGTTCTCCACCGCGGTGAGGAGCCGCTCGGGGCTGGCGCCGGGCCGGCGGAACACCACCTCCTGGTTCGCGAAGTAGGCCGGCCCCGTGGCCGCGGGCTGGAGCGTGTAGGGCAGGGAGGGCTTGAAGGCGCAGCCCGTCAGGACGAGGGCCAGCAGCAGGGCGAGTCTCATGCGCGCTCCCCCAGGGCCAGGAAGGACGTGAGCGTGGCCACCAGCACCGCCATGGCCAGGGTGACGCCGAAGGCGCGCAGGCTGGGGGTGTGGCTTATGGCGAGGAGGCCGAACGATATCAGGGTGCTGCCGCTGGCCAGGACCACGCCCAGCAGGGCGGAGGTCCCCGCGGCGTCGCGCTCCCGCAGGAAGACGGTGTAGTCCACCCCCAGGCCCAGGCTCAGGATGAGCGCCATGATCGTGAAGAGGTTCAAGGGGAAGCCCAGGGCCGCCCCCGCGGCCAGGGCGGCCAGCATCCCCAGGAGGGCCGGCGCCAGGAGCCGCAGGCTCGTCGCGGCGCCGTACCAGGCGCCCAGGAGCAGGCCCACCAGGAGGACCGCGCCGGCCAGGGCCCAGGCGGCCACCCGGCGGTAGTGGGCCAGCAGGCCGGTGACGCTTGACGCCTTGTCCACCAGCGTCACGCCCGGCAGGCCCACGCAGGCCCGGGACAGGGCGGCGGACTCGGGGGCGCCGGTGGGCAGGACCACCGAGGCGTACCCGTGTCGGGTGCGGCCCAGCCAGAACTGCCGCAGGGGGATGGAGAAGGGCGTGGCCAGGTAGGCCTCCACGGTCAGGGGGCCCGTTCCCAGGGCCTCCTGGGCCGACGCGACCGCCTCGGGCCGGAAGCCCGCGTCCAGCATGCCCCTGGCCAGGGCGGGCCGGACCTCCCGGTTGCGGGCGAGGGCGGCTTCCTGGCTCGCCGGGGAGGGCACGAAGGCCGAGACGGCCATGAGGCCCGCCACCCCGGGGATGGGCAGGCGCGCGCGAAGGGCCTCCTCCCGGGCCAGCACCTGGCCTTCGTCGGCGCCTTCCACCAGGAAGAACGCCCCGGCGGTGGAGATCTTCAGCAGCTCCTGGATGCGGGCCTCGTCCCGGCGAAGGGCCTGGGACGGCAGGATGAGGCCCCGCACGTCGTCGTCCACCCGGGACAGGGACGCGCCGGCGCCCAGCACCAGGACGGCCGCGGCCACGGCCAGGGGCGTGCGGCGGTGCCCGGACCAGGCCTGGATCCGCGCCAGGACGCGGGCCAGGGCGGCCCCCAGGGCGGGCCGGGGGGGCATGGGCGCCGCGAGCCGGGAGGGCAGGACGAGCAGGACCGTGAGGAAGGAACCCGCCAGCGCCACCATGGAGAACACCGCGATCTGGCGCAGGCCCGGGAAGGGCGCGGCCAGGAGCGCCGCGTAGCCCAGGAGGCTGGTGACCAGTCCCAGGAGCAGGGCGGGGAGGATGCGCCGCAGGGCCGGCCCGGGTTCCCAGGCCTCCCCCGCGCCCAGGTGGTGGGCGAAGTACAGGAACGCGTAGTCCACCGCCACGCCCATGACGGTGCAGCCGACGACCAGGGTCAGGAGGAAGAGCTTGCCGAAGATCAGGAGGCAGACGGCGACCGCCGACACGAGCCCCGCGGCCACGCAGAGCAGGCCCAGGGCCAGGTGGCGCACGGAGCGGAAGGTCAGGGCGAAGAGGCCGACGATGCCCAGGGTGGACAGGAGGCTGATGAGGTTCATCTCCCGCTCGGCGCTGAGGCGCGCGTCGGCCGCGTAGAACATGACGCCGGTGCGCAGGAGCTGGCGGCCCGGGCGGGCCATGCGCGCGGCGGCCGCGTCCACGGCGCGCAGGCTGCGGGCCTGGACCGCGGGGTCGAAGGCCGAGCCCCGCAGGCCGGCGGTGACCATCACGTGGAGGCCGTCGGGGGCCGTCACGGCCAGGAGCCCGTCCCGGAGCTCGAGGCCCGTGGACTGGAAGGGCAGGCTCGAGAGGAAGCCCCCGAAGGCCCCCAGGGGATCCAGGTGCGGCGGCATGCCGGAGAAGATGGGGGAGACCAGGCGGGCCTGGATGGCGGGGGCGAGATCCCCGGAGGGGAGTTCCGGGGCCGCCAGGCGGTACCGGTAGGGGGCGTAGAAGCGCACCAGCTCGCCGGGGTCGATGGGGGGCAGCTCACAGGAGACGTCCTGGAAGACCCGGGCGGCCTCCAGGTCCCGGGCCA
Source organism: Geothrix sp. 21YS21S-2 (assembly GCF_030846775.1). Lineage (NCBI taxonomy): Bacteria > Pseudomonadati > Acidobacteriota > Holophagae > Holophagales > Holophagaceae > Geothrix > Geothrix sp. 21YS21S-2. Next base: position 2,554,967 of record NZ_CP132910.1, on the reverse strand, counting down.
GGGCCAGGGCGGCGGCCCTGCTGTCGGCGGGGTCCGCGCCGCGCACCAGGAGGACGATGCGCTCCTGGGTGGTGCGGGTCAGGGTCTGGATGGCCTGTTCGGCCACGGGGTTCTTCTCGGTCTCCGGGAGCATGGCCAGGAGGTCGGTCTCCATGGCCCGGCCCGAGGCCAGGCGCAGGCCGGCGAAGACCGCCAGGCCCGCCAGCAGCGCCATCCAGATCCAGCCGCGGGCGCGCACCGGCTACTCGAACGCCAGGAGGCGCCGTTCCTCGGCCGTGAGCGGTACCTCGGGGCGGAAATTGAGGAAGGTCAGGTCCATGGAATCGCCCGAGGGCTCATCCACGTGGATGGTCTCGATGAAGGCGGCGCCGCGGATGCGCACGGCCTTGATGAAGGCCGCGGTCTGGGGCGCGGGGGTCAGCAGGATGGTCCAGGCGCCGTCCTTGCCGGACTCGCCCTTGACGGTGAAGAGCCCGTCCAGGGCGCTCCACCGGCCCTCGAGGAGCGACTTCATGATCTCGCCCATGCGGGCCACCATGGGGGTGTCCTTGGCGGTCCGGAGCGTCCTCCGGCCCGCGCCGTCCACTTCCAGGACGCCCTTGGGACCGGCGGCCACGGTCAGCGGCAGGGGCCTGGCCATGCGCCACAGCACGCCAAGCTCCCGCGAGACCACGAGGCTGCCGGAGGATTTCAGGGGGCGCGAGAGCGCGGCGAGCCTGCGGGTCTGGGTGAAGTCCGCGTGCAGGATCGAGGTGGCCTTCAGGTGGGCCGTGAGCGCCTCGGGCACCGTCTGGGCGCACAGGGCGGGGGCAAGGACGAGCCAGGCGGCGCGCCTCATGCCTGGGCCCCTTCCAGGGCCTCGGTGAGCACCCTGGGGCATTCGAACAGCAGCTCGCCGGTGGCCGAATCCACCGCCAGCTGGACGGTCTCGGCCTTGTTGACGCGCTCGCCTGTGAGGGCGTCGGAGAGCAGGTAGGTGATGCGGATCCGCTGCTGGTACTCCAGGAGGCTGCACTGGACGCGCACGCTCTGGCCGTACTTCAGGGGGCGGATGTACTTCAGGTTGCAGGTGACCACGGGCCAGATGACGCCCCAGTCCTTCATCTGCTGCCAGTCCAGGCCCACCTGGCGCATCATGGCGGTGCGGGCGATCTCCAGGTACTTGACGTAGTGGCCGTGCCACGCGACGCCCATGGCGTCCACGTCGTGGAAGGGCACCTCGAGGACGGTCTCGCCGGTGAGGATGGGTTTCATGGGTAGAGGCTCCAGGCTTGGTTCCGGATGGCGGCGATGAGGGACCGCAGGGTGGTGTCCAGGGCGATGTCCTCGTCCAGGAAGGGGAGCCAGGCGAAGGACTCCAGGAAGGATTTCGCGCCCGGCCCGAGCCGTTCCACCGCCGCGTCGCCCTGGCGCTCCCGCAGGCGCAGGCCCTGCACCACGGCCAGCGCGAGGGCCGCGGCCACCTGCTCCGTCAGTTCGAGCACCCGCAGGGCGTCCCTGGCGGAGATGGTGCCCATGCTCACCTTGTCCTGGTTGTGGCACTCCGTGGAACGGGAGAAGACCGAGGCGGGCATCGTGAGCTTGAGGGCCTCGGCGGTCCAGGCGCTGGCGCCGATCTGCACCGCCTTGAGGCCGTGGTTGATGGCGGCCCGGGGGCCCAGGGACCCCGAGAGGTTCTGGGGGAGGCCGTTGTTGTAGCGGGCGTCCACCAGCAGCGCCAGCTGGCGGTCCATGAGGTCCGACAGGTTGGCCACGGCGGTCTTGAGGCCGTCCATGGCGAACGCGATGTGCCCGCCGTAGAAGTGCCCGCCGTGAAGCAGGAGCCCGTCGCCGGGATCCAGCAGGGGGTTGTCGTTGGCGCTGTTGAGCTCGTTCTCCACGTCCCGGCGGATCCAGGCGAGGGCGTCGCCCAGGACGCCGATGACGTGGGGCGCGCAGCGGATGGAGTAGCGGTCCTGGAGGCGCACCGCCTGGTCCTCGGCGGGTCCGCCCAGGTCGGCGTGGATCCGGGCTGCGGCGGCCTGGGGCCCCGCGTGGGGCTTGAGCGCGAAGAGCCGGGGGTGGAAGTGGTCCCGGTTGCCCCGCAGGGCCGCCACGGCCAGGGACGTGAGCCGGCAGCAGAAGCGCTCCAGGTACGAGGCCCGGTGGAAGGCGAGGCAGGCCAGCCCGGTCATGACCGCTGTGCCGTTCATGAGGGCCAGGCCCTCCTTGGGGGCCAGGCGCAGGGGGGCCAGGCCCGCCTCGGCCAGGGCCTCCCGGGCGGGCCGCGCCTCGCCGCGGAAGGTGGCCTCCCGTTCGCCGATGAGGGTGGCCGCCACGTAGGAGAGGGGGGTCAGGTCGCCGCTGGCGCCCACGGAGCCCTCGGCGGGGATCCGGGGCAGCACCCGGTGCGCCACGAGGCCCTCCAGGGCCTCCAGCAGCTCCCACCGGACGCCGGAAAAGCCCTGGGCCAGGGAATTGAGGCGCGCCACGAGGACGGCCAGGGTCTCGTCCTCGTCGAGGATCCGGCCCAGGCCGCAGCCGTGGTACCGGGTGAGGTGGGTGGGCAGCTCCGGGACCAGCGAAGCCGGCACGGCGGTGGTGCAGGAGTCCCCGTAGCCGGTGGTGACGCCGTAGACCTCGGTGCCGCCTTCCAGCAGGCCGGCCAGGATGGCCGCCCCGGCCTGGATGCGCGCGCGAAAGGCCGGATCCGGGGCCAGGGCCAGGGACCGGGACCCCGTGGCGACGTCCACCACGTCCTCGATGCGCAGCGGCGCGAGGCCCACGGTGACGGCGCCCATCTAGGCGTTTCCCTGGAAGCGGAGGATGCCGGCGGCCTTCCGGCCGGCACCGTCCTGGAAGCTGAACTTGAGGTTTTCCCGCGCGGGGTCCAGGGCGAGGGTGAGCGTGAGGTCCTCGCCGGGCCGGATGACGTTCATGAACTTCAGGTGCTCGACGCCCCGGAACGCGCCCAGGGGGCCGAAGGCCTCCATCCCGAAATGCACGGCCCAGTCCACCTGCACGACGCCGGGGAGGATCGGGTTCCCCGGGAAGTGCCCCTGGAAGCCCAGCAGGCCGGGGTCCAGGTCCAGGGCGAAGGTGATGCTGCCGTCGGGCCCGGCTGGCATGGCCCGGGCGCTTCCGGGGAACCTCATTTGACCTGGAGCATCTGGTGGACCGCTTCCACCACGTCCGCGACCGTGCGCACGTGCTTGAACTCCTCCGCCTTCACCCGCCGCCCGGTGATCTCCTGCAGCTGGATGGCGAGCTCCACGGCGTCGATGCTGTCCAGATCGAGGTCGGTGAAAAGATGCGCCTCCAGGGTGATGCGCTCCGGGGCCAGGTCGAAGGAACTGGCGAGGATGGTCCTCAGCTGCGTGAGGATCTCGTCCCGGGTGGGATTGACGGTGGTCATGGGTGGAATCTCCGGTTGGCTTCAGGGCTGGAAACCCATCTTAATGCAGGCGTCATCATATTTCAGGCATTACCCGAGGGGGTGAAAAGGCCGGCCAGGTCCTCGGCCCGCAGTTTGCCCCGCGCGTCCCTGGGCAGTTCCGCCACGAAGCGCCACCGCCGGGGAAGGGCAGGCCCCTCGAGCGTGCCCGCCAGATGGGCGCCTAGGCGATCGGACAGCGCGCGGCGCGCCGCCGGGTCCTCCAGGTCCGCCGCTCCGGCCAGAACCACGGCCGCCCCGAGCATCCGGCGCCGGCCCTCCAGCACCACCACCGCCGCGTCCCGCACCAGCGGATGGGCCTTGAGGGCCTCCTCCACCTGGGGCAGCGAGACCCGCTTCTCCTCGATCTTCACCACGCGGTCCAGGCGCCCCAGCAGGGTGAACCGGCCGTCGGCCTCCAGGGAAACGGCGTCCTCCATGCGCAGGCCCCCGGCTTCCACCCGTGGCGAGCGCAGGAGCAGGGCGCCGTCCTCCGCGGCGGCCAGGGCCATGTCGGGGAAGGGGGTCCACCGCGAGGAGGCGGGATCGGGCCCGGGGTTCCGCCAGGCGATGCCGCCGCTCTCGGTGCTGCCGTACACCTCCACCACCCCGCCGGGGGCCGCGGCCCGCCAGGCCAGGGCGTCCTCCCGGCCCAGGGCGCCCCCGGAGGAGAACACCGCCGGCAGGTCCAGGCCGCCCAGATCCAGCAGCCTGGGCAGCCGGGCGAGGTGCGCGGGGCTGCTCACGAGCACCGGCCGGGAGGCCATCACGGCCAGGAACCGGGCCGGATCCCCGCAGGGCTCCGACAGGAACGGCCGCCCCGTGGCCAGGGGCCAGAAGACCCGGAACAGGCAGCCGTAGATGTGCAGGTGGGGCACCGTGCCGGCCACCGTTCCCGGGAGCGGGCCGAAGAGCCCTTCCAGGATCTCCACCTCCCGGTCCAGATCCTGGAAGCGCCGCAGGACCTGCTTGGGGGCGCCGGTGCTCCCGGACGTCCAGAACTCCACCGGCACGTCCGCCAGGACGCGGGGCGGCGGCAGGGCGTCCGCGGGCGCGGCCAGGTCCGCGTCCCGGAGGAGGCCGTCGGCCTTCAGGGCCTCCAGGGTTCCCGGCAGCAGGTTGGGGGGAAGAACGGGCACGCACCCGGCCTGGACCAGGCCCAGGAAGCCCGCCGCGAAGGCGAAGGGGTCCTCGCAGGCCAGCAGCCAGCGGCCCCCCGCCGCGGCCTTCCCGGCCGCCGTCGCGGCGCCCCGGGCCAGCTCCCCGAAGGTGCGGGGTCCCTGGCCCGTGAGGGCCACCACCGAGGCCTGCGGCCGGTCCTCCGCGAAAAGGCCCGCAAGGCGCCCCATGGCGCTCAGGCTTCCAGCATCTTCTGCACGGAGACCACCACGTCCTCCACGGTGCACAGCACCCGGAACTCCTCCGGCGCCAGGCGGCGCCCGGTGTACTCCTGCATGTGCTGGGCCAGCTCGACCTCGTCGATGCTGTCCAGGCCCAGGTCGGTGAAGAGGTTCGAGTCCATGCGCACGGAGCGCGGGTCCAGATGGAAGTTCGTCTTCAGGGCGGAGCGGACCCACTGGAGAATCTCTTCCTGGGTCTTGGGGGGCATGGCGGGCTCCGGCTCTGGGGGGACGCCCGGCGGTTGTGGTAGCTAACGCGCGCTCCGGCAGACGTTAAGGCCCCGGGCAGGGGAATGCCCAGTATACATCAGAGCCGGGGGCAGTGGCGGCACGCCGCCCGCGGCGTCCCGGCGAGCAGCTCCTGCCGCAGGCGGACCATGCCCGGGCCGTTCCACAGGGCCTGGAACGGCGTTTCGAAGAGGTTGCCCACCTCCTCACCGGGTTGGCAATCGCAGGCCGTGACCGTGCCGTCGGCGCCCAGGGCGAGGGTCTGCCAGGGGGACAGGCAGTTGGCGTGGCCGGGGCTTCGGCTCCAAAGCGCGTCCACCGGGCGCAGGAGCAGCTCCCGCAGACGGAAGGGCTTGCCCAGTTCCTCCAGTCCGCGCACGTGCAGAACGGGCAGACCAGCGGCCATGGCCCCGTCCACGGCCTCCCGGATGGCCGTCCGGTCTTCCCCGGTGGCGGCCCCGGCCAGGGAACGGTCCCGGTTGGCGTCGAAGTTCAGGTCCGACAGCATCCAGGCCCGGGCGCCCAGGGCGAGGGCCAGGTCCGCCACGGGAGCGAGGTGCCGGGCGTTGGCCGTGCCCACGGCGGTGAACACCGCCCGGGGCACCCGGTCGCCGAAGATCCGGGCGGCCTCCGTCAGGTGGGCGAGGGTCCGCGCGAAGGGCACGCCGGGGCGCAGCCGCCCGGCCAGGTCGGCCTCGCCCGCGTCCAGGCTGAAGGTGGCCCCCCCGAGTCCGGCCTGGACCAGGCTCCGGGCCAGGTCCGGGGTCAGGGCCGCGCCGCTGGTCACCAGGCCCACGCCGCGGCCCTCCCCGGCGGCCAGGGCCACCAGTTCCGCCAGGCGCGGATGGAGCGTGGGCTCCCCCAGGCCCACCAGGGTCAGGCGGGAGGCGTGGGGCAGGCGGTCCAGGACCTCCTGGAACCGGTTCAGGTCGCCCCGGTGGGGGGCGCCCGTGGCCCGGGCGCAGGAGGGGCAGGCGTGGGGGCACCGGGTGGTGACCTCGAGGTTGGCCAGCACCGGGGGCGGGGCCAACGGTCCCAGGTCCGGCGGCAGGCCCGTCCCGGGCCTCAGGGCCCGCCGGGCCGAAGGACTCCGGCCCAGGACCTGCCAGCCCCCGGGCACCCGATCGGCAAAGCGGGCCACCTGGGGTTCCAGGAGCCGGAGCCGTTCCTGGTCGGGGCCGGTGAGGGCGGGGGGCAGGGCTTCGAGGATCGCGGCCAGGACCGGGGCCGCCGGCAGGTGGTGCCCGGCCCCCGGCACCCCTACCGGCCGCGCCGCCGGGCCCCAGTGCGCCAGGTCCTCGGGGGGCACCAGGGGATCGGCCTCCCCATGCACCACCAGGGTCCCGGGCGGAAGACCCGCGGCGCCGGCCTCGTTGACGGCCTTTACCAGCCGGGCGAGATCCAGGAGCCCGGGCGCCTCGTTTCCGGGGCGGGTGGCGGCCTGGAGGCGCGCCAGGTGGTCCAGGCCCACCCGGGGCGGGGTGCCCAGGAGGACCAGGAGGTCGGGTTCGAGGCGGGCCAGGAGGGCCAGGGTGCCACCGGTGGAGTGGCCGATCACCACCAGGGGACGGCCGCCTTCGGCTTCGGCTCTCAGGAGCGCCAGGAAGGCCTCCCGGTCGAAGGGCGGCGGCGGGCCGCCCCGCCACCGGGGATGGAGGGCCGCCAGCCGGGTGTGCCCGGGCCCGAGGACCGCGTCCAGCGCCTCGGCCAGGGGCGCGAGATCCGCGGGGGATCCGGTGTAGCCGTGCACCAGGAGGATGCGCATCAGGTCTCCAGCCGTTCCGCCAGACGTTCGGCTCCCCGGTCCAGGCCCGGGTCCGGGGTGCGGGCGGTCAGGTCCCGCAGGGCGAGGATGCGGGCGTCCAGCTCCGCATCGTCCATGGCCTCCAGGGCCCGGGCATAGACGTCGCTGGACCCCCAGAAGACCGTGGGGGGAACCAGCCGGGCGCCAGCCCCCAGCCGCTCCAGGCAGAGCCCGTTCTGGGCCTGTTCCGGGTGGAAGGGAAAGACGCCCACGGGCACGCCGTGGGCCAGGGCCTCGAAGACGGTCTGCTGGCCTCCGTGGCAGACGAGGAGGGCGGCCCGCTCCAGCAGGCCGTTCATGGGGGCGTAGGTGTAGGCGGTGATGCGCGGGTCGTTCCGGTCCGGAGCCGGGTGGCCCCCGCCGGCCAGGGCGACCCGGTAGCCCAGGGCCAGCAGCCTATCAAGGAGTCGGGCGGGTCCCGCGCCCGGGGGCAGGGCCGTGCCCATGGAGAGGACGGCCAGGGGCGCGCCGGGAACCGCCCCGCCCGCCCGGGGCCAGCGATTCCAGGCCAGGGGGCCCACGTGTTCCAGGCCTTCCGAGGCGGCCAGGGGCTGGAAGCCGGGGGTGTCCCACAGGAAGGTGCGGCCGCCCAGCAGGAGGGCGCGCGCATCCTGCACGGCCGGCCGGCCCAGGGCCCCCAGGGCCATGGACACCCGGCGGGCCGCCCCGCGGAAGAAGGCCTCCAGGAACACCCCCTGTTCGGCCGCCCCCGGCTCGCCCTCCCCGAACCCCAGGACGCCCCGGAAGGCCGGGATCATGCAGCCGCAGGCCAGGGTGTCGCAGGGCAGGCCCGCCAGGGCCGCGGAGGTGGTGGCCGTGAACCGGAAGACGCCCACGACCCGCTGGGCCCGCACCTCGGCCATGAGCGCCCGCTCCGCCTGGACCACCCGGAGGAACCGCTCGGGTTGGCGGAACCAGGCGTAGGCCGGGGCCGACCCCTGGTCGGCCTCCTGCAGGTCGGGCAGCAGGTGGTGGGGCACGCCCAGTTCCGCCAGGAAGGGGGAGCGGGCCGGGGTGGTGGCGAAGGCCACTTCGTGGCCCCTGGCCAGGAGGGCCTCCCGCAGGGCCAGGCCCTTGGCGAGGTGGGACAGGGCGTTGCTGCCCGGCAGGATCAGGAAGCGCATGGCGTCGCGTTCACCGGGGGCCGGTCTCTCCGGCCCACAGGTCGAAGAAGTTGAAGAAGTGGTAGGGATAGGCGTCCAGGAAGCCCGCCAGGGCCTGGGCGTAGGCGGCGGCGTAGGGGAGGTAGGCCTCCGGGGCCCGTCCCAGGCCGGGCGGGACGCGGACCACGGCGGCCAGCTGCATCTCGTACTGGTCCGGACCGGGCTTGAAGGGGAAGAGCACCGCCACGGGCGCCCCGGTGGCCGAGGCCAGCTTGTAGGCGGTGAAGGGCAGCGGCACCGGGCCGCCCAGGAAGTCCACCGCCACGGTGCCGCCGCTGGCGCCCCAGGCCCGGTCCCCCATGAGGCACAGGACCTCGCCGCGCTGCAGCGCGCCCAGCATGTCCGGGACGCCGCCCAGGAAGGCCTCCGGGTCGATGATCCGGAAGTCGCGGCCGGCGAAGGCCTGGAAGGGGGAGCTGGCGTCCCCCGCGTCGAACCGCGCCAGCACGGAGATGGGGCGGTCCAGGTGGGCGAGGTTGGCCATGCCCAGCTGCCAGGCCCCCACGTGGGCGGTGACGATGACCAGGCCCCGGCCTTCGGCGAGGAGGGCCGCCAGGTCCGCGCGGCCCCGCAGGTGGGTGATGAACTCCCCCCGGCCCAGGATCCGCTGGGCGGCCTGGTCCACCATGAGCCGCGCGAACGTGCGGCTCAGGCGGAAGGTGTCCACCAGGCGCCGGAGCCCGGTGCGCCCGGGGAACCGGTGGGCGAGGTACGGCCGGCACCGATGGCGGATGGAAGGCCGGGTGAGGGTGTAGTAGAGGCTCACCAGGTCCGCCAGGGCGTAGGCCACGGACCGCCCCGCCAGCCGGATCAGCCCGTGGAAGAAGCCCAGCTGCCACCGGGTTCCGATGCCTCGAATCCGCCACTCGATCCGGCCGGGCTCCACTAGTCCTCCCGTGCCATCATGCGCCGGGTGGAGCGGGTGAAGCGCAGGAAGCTCCCCAGTCCGGCCAGGAAGCGAAGCCAGCTGTCGGGGGAACGCCAGAGCATGGTGACGTAGCCCCACAGCACCTTGGGCCGCTTGAAGTGCCGCTCGTAGAACTCCCGGAACAGCTCCTCCAGCCGCTCCCGGGTCATGCCGCGGGTCACGAACTGGAAGTTCATGCAGTCCATCTTCTCCCAGTCCTCGTCGAAGTCCCCCAGCTCGCGGATGCCGTCGTAGATGGGCGAACCGGGGAAGGGCGTGAACTTGGCGAGGTTGAAGTCGTCCACGGGCAGGGAGAAGACGTAGTCCATGCTGCGGCGGATGCTGGCCTCGGTCTCCCCGGGGAGCCCGATCATGAGCAGGCCCTTGGTGCGGATGCCCGCGGCGCTGATGGTGCGGATCTTTCCGGCCAGGTGTTCGAGGTCGGGGTTCTGGCGGTGCCGGGCCAGGAGCTCGGCGTCGCCGGTCTCGATACCCAGGCTCATCATCCAGCACCCGGCCCGCTTCATGCGGCCCACCAGGTCCGGGTCGATGTGCTCGGCCCGCACGGCGCAGTTGAAGGTCATCCCCAGGGGTTCGGCCAGGAGCCGGTCCGTGAGCCGCTCCACCCGCCGGCGGTCCAGGGTGAACTGGTCGTCGTAGAAGTTGATGTGGCGGATGCCGAAGCGCCCGCGCAGCATGCGCATGTGGTCGTAGAGGTACTCCGCCGAGTTGGACCGGAAGCTGCGCTGGAACACGCTCCGGTCGCAGTAGGAGCACGCGTAGGGGCAGCCCCGGCTGGAGATGCAGCTGGTGTTGGGGACGGTGGGGTAGTTGAAGATGGGCAGCTTGTAGGCGCCCGGAAAACCCGCGAGCTTGCCGTAGGCGGGGAAGGGGAGGCTGTCCAGCTCCAGCCCGGTCCGGTAGCCGTTGAAGCGGATGTCCCCGTCCGGGCCGTCCCGCCAGATGAGGCCCCGCACCTGGGCCGGCGTCTCGAAGCCGCCGTCCATCAGCTCGCGCAGGGTCTCCTCGCCCTCGCCGGCCACGGCGAAGTCCATGGCGGGGTACTCCCGCAGCAGGCGCTCCTTCAGGGCCGAGATGTGGGGCCCCCCGAAGACGCTCAGGACCCCGGGGCAGGCCCGCTTGGCCAGCTCCGCGATGCGCACGCCGTCCAGGAAGCTCGAGGTGGTGCAGCTGAAGCCCACGAAGCCCGGGCGCTCGGCGCGAAGGTGCGCCTCGATGAGGCCGTCGGAATCCGGGTTCGCGAAGCAGTCGATGATCGCGGTTTCCATGCCCCGGGCGTCCAGGTACGCCGCCAGGCTCGCCAGCCCCAGGGGCGGCATGAGGTTGGCGACCCGGGAGATGTCCTGCCCGGCGGCGCCGGCGCGGTACCCGAGCGGATGGATGAGGAGGATCTTCCGGTAGTTCAGCACGGCTGCGCATCCTTCGGGTAGCGGATGAGGGAATCCCAGATGAGCCCCCGGAACCCCATGGCCTGCAGGGCCGTCATGCGCTCCCGGCCCCGCTCGGGCGGGAAGAACCGGTCCCTGTGGCCCCGGAAGGCCGCCTCGATGCGGGCCTCCATGGCCCTGACGTCCACACCGGCGGCGTGGTAGTAGACAGGCTCGCGCAGGTCGGTGTCCGGCCCCACCTTGCCCTCCAGCAGGGCCAGGCGGTGCAGGGCGGTGGCGGGGAAGATGCGGATGCCCGAGAAGGCGAAGACCGCGGTTCTGCGCAGCCGCTGCAGGTTGGCCAGGCCCTCGGCGACCGTGGCCTCGGTCTCCCCGGGCCCGCCGAACATCACGAAGTGCGCGCAGGGGACGCGGCAGGCCACGAAGAGCTCGTTGGCCTCCACCGCCTCGTCGAAGGTGAAGCCCTTGCCCAGGGCCCGCAGGGTCGCGTCGGTGGTGGCGTCCGTGCCCAGTTCGGCGGCGCGCAGGCCGGCCCTGGCCATGAGGCGCAGGTCCGTTTCGCGCAGCAGGCTGGGGCGCATGTAGCAGGACCACCTTATGGGCAGCGCGCGGCGCAGCAGCTCCTCGACCACCTCCATGTGCTGGCCGCCGTGGTCGTTGAACACCGCGTCGGCGATGAAGAAGTCGGCCTGGCCGAAGCGGGCGTGGGCCTCCTCCAGGTCGTCGACGACGGCGCGCGGGTCCCGCGCGCGGTAGGCCGACCCTTCCAGGGCCGGGTAGTTGCAGTAGACGCACTGGTGGGAGCAGCCCCGCTTGGTCTGGATGTTCAGGAGACCCGAGGCCTCCTGGTAGAAGCGCACGATGGCCTCGTCGTAGCGCGGGGCCGCCATCTCCGGGGCCAGGCCGGCATTGCGGTGGATGCGGGGCATCGTCCGGCCCGCGGCCAGGGCCTCCACCAGGTCCGCCGCCGCGCCCTCCCCTTCGCCGGCGACGCCGTGGTCGGCGCCCGTGTAGGCGAGGATCGCCTCAGGCAGGATCGTGAAGGCCGGGCCCCCCAGGATGACGGGGGCGTCCGTGCAGGTCCGGGCCAGTTCCACCAGGCGCCGCGCCACGGCCGGGTAGTCTGAATCCACCAGGGAATCGCAGGTGTCCAGGTTGCGCATGGAGATGCCCAGGAAGTCCGGGCCGAAATCGCGCACGCGCGCCGTGAAGGCGGCCGCCGAGGCGCCCGCGGCCAGGAAGTCGAACTGCTCCACCAGGTGGCCCCGCGCGGCCAGCGACCCCGCCACCACCGCCATCCCCAGGGGGTAGACCGGGTAGGGCTCCAGGGTCAGATTGGCGGAGACTAGGAGGATTCGACTCATGGGGCCCCAGGATCAGAGGGCATGCCCGAAAGCCCGTACCTGTTCGTAATTCTGTAATATAGCACACATGCGCTTCCCCCTGACCGTGGCCCACCTGGCGGCCCTCACCGCGTTCCAGCTGGCTTTCCTCCTGCTTTTCGTGGACGTTCGATTGGCCGCTTTGCCCTTGGCCCTCTTCGTCCTCCTCTGCGGGGTGGCCCCCTTCCTGCCGCGCTTCGGCTTCTTCCTGCCCATCCTGTCCCGGGGCAGCCGCAGGTCGCCCCGCGTGGCGCTGAGCTTCGACGACGGGCCGGATCCCGCGGCGACCCCCGCGGTCCTGGACCTCCTGGACCGCCACGGCCTGAAGGCGGCCTTCTTCCTGGTGGCCGCCAAGGCCGAGGCGAACCCGGACCTCGTGCGCGACATCCTCGCCCGGGGCCATGAGGTCGGCAGCCACAGCTGGCACCACTTCCCGATGCTCATGCTCCGGGGCCAGAAGATCCTCCGCGAGGAGGTGGCCCGGGCCCAGGAGATCTTCAAGGGTTTCGGCATCCTGCCCCGGGCCTTCCGGCCGCCGGTGGGGATCACCAGCTCCCGGCTGTGGCCGGTGCTCCTGGACCACGGCATGTTCTGCGTGAACTTCAGCTGCCGGGCCCTGGACCAGGGCAACCGCCGGGTGCCGGGCCTGGCCCGGCGCATCCTGGACAAGGTCCGGCCCGGGGACCTGATCCTCCTGCACGACGTGAGGCCCACCCGGGCCACCGTGGACGAGCTGCTGGGGGAGCTGGAGGCCGTGGTGCGCGGACTGGGCGAGCGGGGCCTGGAGGTGGTGCCCCCGTCCGCGCTCCTGGGCCGGGCCCTGATGCAGCGCGGCCTGGAGACCCAGGGCGCCGCCGAAAGCTTCTACGACGACCTCGCCGGCACCTACGACCAGGAGCAGTTCGGCACCGCCGTGGCCCTGAGCCGGAACCTGGAACTCGAGCTCTTCCGCAGGCGCCTCCCCGACCTCCTCCGGGGGCGGGGCACCGTGCTGGAACTGGGCGCGGGCACGGGCATCTTCACCCTGGAGCTGGCCCGGCGCTGCGCGGAGGTGCACGCCGTGGACCTCTCCGGGAACATGCTGCGCCACCTGGAGCGCAAGGCCGCGGCCGCGGGCGTCACGAACATCCGCGCCCTGGAGGGGGACGCGGAGTCCTTTGCCTTCGAGGGCCCCTACGCCGCCGTCTTCTCCTTCCTCGTCTTCGAGTACTTCCAGGACCTGCCGGCCTTCTTCCGGCGCCTGGCGCCCCACCTCGAGCCCGGCGCCCCCGTGTACTTCATCACCGCGCGCACGTCCTTCCTGCGGTTCTGGACCCAGGTGGGCAACGCGCTGCGCCAGGGCATCTGGCTCAAGTCCCGCTCCCGGCGGGAAGTGGTCCGGCTCCTGGGCGCGGCGGGCATCGAGACCGTGCGCGCCGAGGGGCACCTCCTCAAGCTCTTCGGCCGGGGCGGCATGATCCTGGAAGTGGAGGGGCGCTGGCCGGGCCCTTCCCATGACTGAGGCGCCCCGCGTCCTGGCGGTGGTGCCGGTGTACGACCACGCCGCCACCCTGCGCGGGGTCGTGGAGGGGCTGCTCGGCCAGGGGCTGCCCGTGCTGGTGGTGGACGACGGCAGCCGCGACGGCGCCCTGGAGCGGGTGGCGGACCTCCCCGTGCGCACCCTCCGCCTGGAGCCCAACCAGGGCAAGGGCGCCGCGCTCCTGGCCGGGGCCCGGGCGGCCGCGGCCGAGGGCTTCGGGGCCCTGCTCTCCATCGACGCCGACGGACAGCACTACCCCGCCGACGCCCCGGCGCTCATCGCCGCCGCCGCGGCGCACTGGCCCGCCATCGCCATCGGCGTGCGCGCCATGGACGGCCCGGAGGTGCCCGGGTCCAGCCGCTTCGGCCGCGCCTTCTCCAACTTCTGGGTCCGCCTGGAGTGCGGGCGCGACCTGCGCGACACCCAGAGCGGCTTCCGGGTCTACCCCGTGGCGTTCCTCACCGGATGCCGGTTCCGCTCCCGGCGCTACGCCTTCGAGGTGGAGGTCCTGGTGCGCGGGGCCTGGGCGGGCCTGGCCATCGTGGAGGCCCCCATCCGGGTCCTCTACCAGCCCGGCCGCGAGCGCGTCTCCCACTTCCGGGCCTTCCGGGACAACCTGCGGCTCACCGCGCTCCACACGTTCCTGGTCGTGCGCGCCCTGTTCCATCGCCAGGGGCCGCCCCTGGCCGGAGAGGCCCGGCGGGCCCTGGCGTCGCCCCGGGCCTTCCTGCGGACCCTTGCCACCGAGCACGACAGCCCCGCGGCGCTGGCCACCGCGGCGGGGCTGGGCGTCTTCCTGGGCAGCCTGCCCATCATCCCCTTCGGCCTGGTGGTCATCGCCTTCGTGCACCACCGCCTGCACCTCAACAAGCTGGCCGGCATGGGCGCCTCCAACGTCTGCGTGGCCCCCTTCGTGCCCTTCCTCTGCGTGCAGGCGGGGCACCTGCTCCTCCACGGGCGCTGGTGGACCGCCTGGAACCGCCAGGGCCTGGTCGCCGAATTCCCCCAGAGGCTCTGGGAGTGGCTGCTGGGGTCCCTGGTGGTGGGGCCCCTGCTGGGGCTGCTCCTCGCGCTGCCGGTCTACGTGCTGATCAGGCGGTTCCGGTCTACCGGGAAAGCAGCTCCACGCACCTGGTGAACCCGAAATCCCGGGCGTAGTCCACGGGCTTCCTGCCGGAGACGTCCGCGATGTCGGGGTCGGCCTTGGCCTTGAGCAGGTCGGCCACGATCTCCTCGTACCCGTAGTAGGCGGCCAGGAGCAGCGGCGACACGCCCGGCTTGTAGCGTCCGTATTCCTTGAAGGTCAGGATGTTGGGATCCGCTCCCTGTTCCAGGAGCCACTTCACGATGACCGGGTGCCCGTAGTAGGCCGCCCAGGCCAGGGGCGTCCAGCCCCACTTGTCCACGTCGTTGACCTTCTCCCCGGTCTCCACGAGGTTCTTGGCCAGCTGGAGATTGCCGTCCACCACGGCCCGGGAGAGCTTGGTGCCGGCCTCGAGCGCGGGCGCTCCCAGCAGGATGGCGATGGTGGCGAGTACGACCGCAGGCTTCATGGTTCACTCCCGGGGGCAGGTTTGGATAAAACAAGTGTAGACCTCTCGTCCGCCCGGTTTCACCCGGTTTTTCCGCCCCCCTCGGCGAGCCATGCGGCCAGGGCCCGCACGGTGCCCAGGCGTCCCTGGAGGGATCCGGCCTCCTCGACCGTGGCGCCGAAACGGCGCTTCAGGGCCATGGCCAGCTCCAGGGCGTCCACGGAATCCAGCCCCAGGCCCCCCTTGAACAGGGGCTGGTCGTCGCCGATGTCCCCGGGACGGAGGTCCTCCAGGTCCAGGGCCTCGATGATGAAGACCTTCAGCTCAAAGGGCGTGGGAGCCATGGCTCTCCTCGTTGAAGCGGCTCTCCAGGATCCGCGTGAGGATCCGGGCCTCCCGGGGGTGGTCCGCCTCCGCCGCCGCCGGGGCGTGGACCCAGTCGCCGAAGGCGAAGCGGAACCTGCAGGTGGGCGCCGGGACCATGTACCAGCGGTCCCCCTTGGCCAGGAGGGGCGGGTCCACGGATACGCGCACCGGCAGGATGGGGGCGCCTGTCCTCAGGGCCAGGTGGGCCGCTCCCCGCTTGAACCTCAGGGGCGGGCCCGGGCGGGTGCGGCCCCCTTCCGGGAAGATCACGAGGTTCTGCCCCGAGGCGAGGGCGAGGCCGCAGTGCTCCAGCACCTCATCCGGCCCCTGGTTGTTGATGAAGCCCGCGGCCCGCACCAGCGGACCGAAGAAGAGGTTGTTCCAGACCGCCTCCTTCACCACGCACACCGTGTCCGGCAGCAGGGCGATGAGGATCACGATGTCCAGGTACGAGGGGTGGTTCGCCAGGATGAGGGCGCCCTTGAGCCCCTGGGGCATCCCGTCCGTCTCCACCTGCAGGATCCCCGAAGCCTCCAGCCCGAAGACGAAGAGCCTGAAGAAGCGCCGGATGATGCGCGCCGCCCGCCGCCGGCGCGCTTCCCGGCCCCCCGGCAGCACGGCCAGGACGGGCCGGATGAGCAGGGTGCACACGCAGCCTCCCACGCCCAGGAGGGTGAAGAGGATTCCGCTGGTGAGGACCTTGCCGGCTTGGCGGAGGCGCGGGGGCAGGAGGGATCGGGTGGCCGTCATGGGGACCTGTAAGTATGCCATTCCGGGCGCTTCTTACAATCCGGCGCCCCTGGGCGCCCGGGGTAGAATGGAGGCCGGAGGCGGCCATGCTGAAGCGATTGACCGTGACGGCCCTGATCCTGACCGGCGGCGCAGTGCGGGCCCAGGAGGAGAAGCCCGGGGTCGTGGAAGGCGTGAAGGAGGCGGGCAAGGAGGTCGGCCACGCCGTGAAGAAGGGCGCCAAGGCCGTGGGCCACGCAGCCAGGGAGGGCGGCAAGGCCGTGGGCAGGGGCGCGAAGACCGCCGGCAAGGCCGTCGGCGAGGGCGCGAAAAAGGTGGGCCACGGCTTCCGGGACGGGGCCAAGGACGTGGGCCATGGCGTCAAGAAGGCCGTGAAGGGCGAGTAAGTCACACCGCCGTGGCAGGGCGGGCGCCGGGATTCCCTAGCATGGTGGATCCGGCGGAGCGCTGCCGGACCCCGCCCGAGGTTCACCATGCCCTCCCTTCTCGGCCACGCCGCCGCCGGCCTCGCCATCACCACCGCCTTCCACGGGGACAAGCTCCCGCGGCGGACCTGGGCCCTGGCCGCGTGCTGCGCCATGGCGCCCGACCTGGACTGGTTCGTGAGCCTCCTGGACATGCACCGCGGCCACGTGCTCAACCACCGGGGGGCGGCCCACTCCCTCTTCGCGGCCGTGCTCATCGCCGCCGCCGTCTTCCTCCTGGCCTACCGAAGGGACCAGCGCCGTGGCGCCGTCTGGCTCTGCCTGACCATCGCCGCGCTGTCCCACGGGCTCCTGGACGCCCTGACCTCGGGCGGCGTGGGCGTGGCCCTCTTCATGCCCTTCTCCGAGACCCGCTGGGCCTGCGTGTGGCAGCCCGGAAGGGTCGCGCCCCTGCCCCTGGGGCGGGAGCACACGTGGCACTTCCTGCACAGCCTGTGGACGGAACTGTTCTGGATCGGCCTCCCGGCCCTGGTCCTGGCGGCCTGGTCCCGGCTGGCGAGGCAGGCGCGGCTGGCGCCGACGCTTTCGGAGGCGGTGCCGGAGAGCCCGTTCTGAAGGCCCTCCCGGCCGGGAGGTCCTGAACCGGAGGGTTCACCTGGCCGATGAACCGTGCGCCGCGGCCCGTGTCGTCAGGGACCTGTCGATGCGGACCCGCTGCGGGCGGCCTGGCACATCCGGGCCAGGAGGTCATCCAGCACCTCCAGGCTGGCCGTTCCCAGCAGGCCGTGGTCGTCGTCCAGTTCCCGCAGATCGGCCCCGCCGTGCCGGCCCGCGAATGCCCGGCTCACCTGGACCGGCACCGATTCGTCCCGGGTCCCGTGGAGGATCGCCAGGGGCGCCCCGACCCGCCACCTCCCGTCGTCCGCCCACGCCGGCAGGTCCGCCAGGAGTTCGGGCCCCAGGCGGGTCCAGGCGTTGCGGGCGTGGTGGAAGATGGGGATGCTCCCGCGGCGCCGGTAGCCGGCCCACCGCGGCCCCTCCAGGCGGCGGGAGGCGAAGCCGAAGGCGGGGGCCAGGAGGATGAGCCCGGCCAGGGCCGCGCCGCGGTGGGCCACGGCGGCGGCGACCAGGCCCCCCAGGCTGCTGCCCACCACCACCGGGGGTTGCGGCAGGGTGCGCAGGAGGGCCTCCACCGCCTCCACCTGGGCGGAGACGGTGAGGGCCTCGAAGGTCGGCAGGTTCAGGTCGGGGGCGAGGAAGGGGATGTTCCGCGCCGCCGCCCAGAGCCGGCAGTGCTCGCCCTTGGATCCGCGGGGACCGGAGGCGAAGCCGTGGAGGTAGACCAGGCTAGGCAAGGGCCTGCAGGTCCTCGGGGGCGCCGATGGAGATGGCGGTCACCTCGATGCCGGCCTCCTTGGCCTGGCGCTTCACGAGGCCGCTGAGCACCTTGCCGGGGCCCAGCTCGAAGAAGGAGGTGACCCCCTCCTGGAGCAGCAGGGCGGTGAGGGCCTCCCAGCGCACGGCGCCCGGGATCTGGCGCACCAGGCCGTCCCGCAGGGCCGCGGGGTCGGTCACCAGGGCGGCGTCCACGTTGTTGGCCAGGGGGCAGCTGGGCATGGCGAAGACCGTGGCGCCCAGGAGCTGCTGCATGTGCACCTTGGCGGGCTCCATGAGGGGGCTGTGGAAGGGCGCGCTCACGGGGAGCTTCATCATCTTGCGCACGCCCTTGGCCTTGAGGATCTCCATGGCGGCCTCCACGCCCTCGACGTGGCCGGCGATGACGATCTGGCCGGGGCCGTTGAAGTTGGCGGGGACGGCCACCAGGCCGGTCTGGGCCTGGGCCTCGGCGCAGGCGGCCTCCACATCGGCCACCGTGGAGCCGAGGATGGCGGCCATGGCGCCCACGCCCACGGGCACGGCCACCTGCATGGCGCGGCCGCGCTCGCGCACGGTGCGCACGGCGTCGCCGAAGCGCAGCGAGCCGTTGGCCACCAGGGCGCTGTACTCGCCCAGGGAGTGCCCGGCCACGAAGTCGGGCTTGGGCAGGCGCGCGCCGTAGGCGCGGACCACCATGGTGCTGTGGGTGAGGATGGCGGGCTGGGTGTGCTCGGTGAGCTTGAGCTGCTCCTCGGGGCCCTGGGCCATGAGGGAGGAGAGGTCGAAGCCGAGCGCGCTGTCGGCCTCCTGGAGGACGGCCCTGGCGGCGGGTTCCGCCTCGGCCAGCGCAACGCCCATGCCCACGGCCTGGGAACCCTGGCCCGGGAACAGCCACGCGGTCTTGCTCATAAGTACCTCCGTAAATGGAGAAGGCGGCACAGGGGCCGCCTTCTCGCTCAATGGGACAGGGTGGAATCCTACTTGGCGGCGGCGGCCTGGGCGGCGACTTCCGCCGCGAAGTCGTCGTTGCGCTTCTCGAGACCTTCGCCCATCACGTACTTCGTGAAGCGGCGGATGCTGAGCTTCTCGCCGATCTCGGCGGTCTTGGCGGAGAGGTGCTGGGCGACGGTGAGGTCGCCGTTCATGATGAACTTCTGCTCCAGGAGGCAGACTTCCTCGTAGATCTTGTTCATCTTGCCTTCGACGATCTTCTCGACGACGGCGGCGGGCTTGCCGGTGGCCAGGGCCTGGGAGGTGGCGATCTCCTTCTCCTTGTCCAGGAAGGACTGGGTGACCTCCTCCTTCGTCACGAACTGGGGCGCGGGATCGTGGGCCGCGATGTGCATGGCCACTTCGCGCACGAGGCGGGTGAAGTTCTCGGTGCGGGCCACGAAATCGGTCTCGCAGTTCAGCTCGATGAGCACGCCGACGCGGCCGCCGGGGTGGATGTAGGACTCGACGATGCCCTCGGCGGCGATGCGGCCGGCCTTGGCGGCGGAGGAGGCCAGGCCCTTCTTGCGGAGGTAGTCCATGGCCTTTTCCATGTCCCCGCCGTTCTCTTCCAGGGCCTTCTTGCAGTCCATCATGCCCAGGCCGGTCTTGTCCCGGAGGGCCTTCACATCTAGGGCCGTGTATGCCATTGCGAACTCCTGTGAAAATTCGGTGGTAAGAACTGAGCGGTCAGCCGCCGGGCTCGAAGCCGGCAACCGACCGCTTCAAAGCCAAGCCTAGGCCTCGCCGCCTTCGTTCATCTTCTCGGCCATCATGGCCTTCATGTTGTCGTTGTCGCCCTTGTCCTGGAAGGACTGGCGGCCTTCGAGGATGGAGTCGGCCACGCGCTCGGAGAAGAGGAGGATGGAGCGGATCGCGTCGTCGTTGGCGGGGATGACGTAGTTGATCTTGTCGGGGTCGCAGTTGGTGTCGACCAGGCCGACGATCTTCAGGCCCAGCTTGGCGGCCTCGGTGATGGCGATGTCCTCGCGGTGCGGATCGATGACGAAGATGACGTCGGGAACCGAACGCATGTCCCGGATTCCGGCGAAGGAGGCTTCGAGCTTCTCCTTGGAGCGGGTCAGGGTCAGGATCTCCTTCTTGGTCAGCATGGCCGTGCGCGCGGGATCGTTGAGGGTGGCCTCGATCTCCTTGAGCTTGTCCAGGGACTTCTTGATGGTCGCGAAGTTGGTGAGCATGCCGCCCAGCCAGCGGTTGTTCACGTAGTAGGCGCCGCAGCGCTGGGCCTGCTCGGCGATGAGCTCCTGGGCCTGGGGCTTGGTGGCGACGAAGAGGAAGTTCTTGCCTTCGCTGGCGGCCTTGGTGAGGAAGTTGGCGGCCGTGTTCCAGAGGCGGAGCGTCTTCTGCAGGTCGATGATGTAGATGCTGTTCCGGGCGCCGAAGATGTACTTCTTCATCTTGGGGTTCCAGCGCTTGGTCTGGTGGCCGAAGTGCACACCGGCTTCAAGCAGTTCCTTCATTTGAATGGCAGCCATGGAAGGCCTCCCTGGGAGAGCGGCGGATGCCGCGGGGGATGGAGGGCGAAGGGGAAATCTCCGCCCGAATCGATTCCTCCGGAGAGGAATCCGTCAGACACACGAACGGGGAGATCGAATCTCCCCGTCCTTGATACGCATTGCCAAAGACTAGCGCTTCGAGAACTGGAAGCGGCGGCGGGCGCCCATCTGACCGGGCTTCTTGCGCTCCTTCATGCGAGGATCGCGGGTCAGCAGGCCGGCCTGCCGGAGCATGCCCTTGAGCTGGTCGTTGTAGCCGAGCAGGGCGCGGGAGAGGCCCATGCGGATGGCCGAAGCCTGGCCGGCGGGGCCGCCGCCGGAGACGGAGACGATCAGGTCGAACTTGCCGTCCATCTCGGCCAGCACGAGCGGCTGGTGCACCACCATGCGGAGCACGGCGTTGGGGAAGTAGTTCTCCTCGGTGCGGCCGTTCACGGTGACCTTGCCGGTGCCGGGGCGCATGAAGACGCGAGCGGTGCAGGACTTGCGCCGGCCGGTTCCGTAGTTCTGGGAAATCGCCATGTGTGCCTCGGTAGATTAGAGCTTGATAGCCAGGGTTTCGGGCTGCTGCGACTGCTGCTGGTGCTCGGCGCCGTCGTAGACCTTGAGCTTGCGATACATCGCGCGGCCCAGGGGGCCCTTGGGAAGCATGCCCTTCACGGCGCTCTCGATGATGCGGCCGGGGAAGGTGATCTTCATGACGTCGGCCCGGACCTCGACCATGCTGCCGGGCTGGGTGCTCGTGCGGCGGTAGAACTTCTGGGTGGCCTTCTTGCCGGTGAAGACGGCCTTGGCGGCGTTGATCACCACCACATGGTCGCCCGTGTCGATGAAGGGGGTCCAGGTCGGCTTGCTCTTGCCCGAGAGGACGTCCGCGACGACGGTGCTCAGGCGGCCCACGGGCAGCCCGGTGGCGTCGACGACGAACCACTTGCGATTGACTAGGTCTTGACCCTTGGGGAAATAGGTGCTCATGGCCGAACTCCGAAAACCTACGAATTCGATGTGAAATCCATCGTCAAGCTGCCCATCTAGTGATGCGCAGAACAACAACTTTATCGTTGATCCCCTAAGGGGTCAAGGACTCTTTTGAAGATGAAGCGAGGCTCCAGAGCTCCTGGGCCAGGCGGCTGGCGCCCATGCCGTCGATCAGGGCCATGCCGTCGCGCACCTGCTCCTGGCGCGTCTCCTGGCCCTCGGGACCCAGCCACTGCTCCAGGGCGTCCCGGGTGGCCTCGGGGTCGGCGTCGGTGCCCAGGCCCAGGTCGAGGCAGCCGCCGACCCGCGCGATGTCCGAGAGCATGACCTGCTGCCGGTCGTTCTGGCCCCAGGTGGCCGCGGGCACGCCCATGCACAGGGCCTCGGCGAGGGTGAGGCCGCCGGCGCACCACAGGGCGTCGAACTCCTGGAGGTGCCGGGTGAGGGAGGGCAGGCTCTTGAGGATGCGGCAGCCCGGGAAGGGCGGGGCTTCCAGGCCCTGGGGGGCCAGCAGGGTGCAGGCGCCGGTCCAGCGCCCCGAGGCCGCCAGGCTCCGCAGCACTTCGAGGGCGCGGGCCGCGAGCCCGGGGCCGTCGGTGCCGCCGAAGGTCACGAGGAGCTTGTGCACCGCCAGGGGCTGGAGCGGTTCGCGCCGGGGCCGCAGCGCCAGCGCCTGGGGATCCACCACGATGTAGTGGGAACCCCGGAGGATGCGGCAGGCGCCGCGGGTCGTTTCCAGGGGGCGCACCTTGCGGCCGTTGACGACCTTCAGGGGGGACGCCGGCCAGCTCACGCCCTCCAGGTAGGGCTGGAAGAGCAGGTCCGCCACCTCGTGGGCGTCGCCCTCGTCCTCCAGGAGCGCGACCTTCAGGGGCCGCGCGCCGGCCACGTCGGCCTGGGTGGCGTCCCACAGGTCCACCAGCACCACGTCCGCCTCGGCCTTGAGGGCCTCGGGCAGGCCCGCGTGGAGGTCCTCCCCCAGGTCCACGACGCGGCAGGGCAGGGGCCGGCCGTCGAAGGGGTGCTGGCCCTGGCCCGCCATGCGGGCCCGGGCGTCGCCGGAGACGGCGATGCAGGCGGCGCCGCCCAGGCTGCGCCAGTGTTCCTGGAGCACCAGGGCCCGGGCGAGGTGCCCGAAGCCAAGGCGGAGATCGGTGTGGACGCGGAGGACGAGGAGGGGGCTCATGGGGCTCTGGGGTTTCAATGGAAGAAAGTCTAGCCGTAAATCGGCCTTCTCCCCCTAGGGGAAAAGATGCCCCTCCCGGAACCCGGGTTCCGGAAAGGCCGCTGCGGGGGAGACCGCCACGGGCCAGCCGTCCTTGAAGTAGGCCTCCTTGTAGCGCACGTAGCGCGGCCAGATCCCGGCCACCAGCTCGCGCTGCGCGGGCGAGAGGGGCCCCTTGACCGTGGCGGGCCACCCCGCCACCAGGGTTCCCGGCGGCGCCTTGAAGCCCTCCTTGAGGAGCGATCCGGCCGCCACCAGGCAGCCCTCGCCCACCTCCGCGCCGTCCATGATCGTCGTGCTCATGCCCACCAGGGCGCCCCGGCGCACGGTGCAGCCGTGGAGCATGACGTTGTGGGCGACGCTCACCTCGTCCTCCAGGGTGAGCGACCACCTGCCGTTGGTGACGTGGAGGCAGCAGAAGTCCTGGATGTTCACGCGGCGGCCGATGGCGATGGCGTTCACGTCCCCCCGCAGGACGCAGTTGAACCACACCGACGTGTCGTCGCCCAGGGCGACGTCCCCCAGGACCGTGGCGCTGGGGGCCACCAGGACCCGTTCGCCGATGCGCGGAGCCATGCCTTGGAAAGGAAGAATCACGGTGCACCTCGAAACCCACGATACCCGGAACCGCAAGCCTCCGGCTCCGGCGGAGGCTTGCATATATTAATCATTGAACCAGGACCCCTTTCCTCGCACACAGGGGAAACCCGGCACCTTCGTTGGGCTTGATTAGTTGCCCAACTGCCGGCTTTTCGAACGGAGGGAGGAATGGCCAGGCACCGGCTGTTGGAAGGCATGTTGTATGTGACATTTCTGGGCCACGGCCTCCAGGGGGCGGAGGGACGCCGCCCTCCCCAGGCGGGCGCCGAGTCCTCGCAGTTCTTCGCCCGGGGCTTCGAGCTGGAATTCGGCACCGATTTCGAGGTGGAGCTGGGGGGCATCCCCCTCAACACGCCCTCCCACGTGCACGGCCCCGGCTTCCTGGACCAGGCCCTGGTGATCCCCGAGGTGGTGGAGGGCTTCCAGTACGCCAAGGGCCCCTACCGCTCGGCCCAGACCGCCGTGGCGGGGCGGGCCTCGATGGAGCTGGTCCCCGCGCTGCGCGAGCCCTTCCTCTCGTTCACGCACGGCGGGGCCCGCACGGACCGCTTCGCGCGCTTCCTGTGGACCGAGACCCTCCCGTCCAGCGTCACGTACGCCCTGGACCTCACCCGCAACGAGCGGCCCTGGGACGACCTCACGGGGTCGGCGCGCCTCAACGCCGCCTTCCGCAAGGACGGCGAAGGACCCCGGGGCCGGTGGAGCCTCACCCTCCTGGGCTCGGACGACAGGACCGACGCCGGCGGCGCCAGTCCCGTGCGCCCCTGGACCGGGGACGGCACTCCCGACGACGCCAGGGCGGGGGACGGCACCCGGAACCAGCGCGTGCTCCTGGGCTGGCGCCTTGCCGCCCGGGAGGGCCCGGGCCGGACGGGCCGGGTCCGCGTCTACGCCGGCGCCCATCACCAGCGGATCTGGAACAACTGGACCTTCTTCCTCCGGGACCCCGTGAACGGGGACCAGACCGAGCAGGTCGACCGCAGGGCCTTCGTGGGGATGGATTCCGAGCGGACCTGGGACCGGGGCGCCTGGACGCACACCCTGGGCCTCCAGGCCCGCGCGGACCGCGTGACCGCGGAAGTGACCCCCACCGCGGACCGGGAGCGCCTGGGGGCGTCGCCCGCGCCCAGGCTGGCCGCGCGGGGGGGGCTCTACCACGGCACCCTGCACGGCCAGAGCGCCCTGCGCCTGGGCCGCGGGTGGGAGGCCTTCCTGGGCATGCGCCTGGACGCCCACAGGAACCGCGTCAGCGCCCTGGCCGGACCCTGGTCGCCCCAGGACCGCGGCCAGGTCCTGGGGAGCCCCCGGGCCGGCCTCTCGTTTTCGCCCGCGGAGGGCACGGTCTTCTCGGCCAGCGCCGGCCGGGGGTTTCGCATCGGCGACGCCTTCCGCGACACCCGTCCCATGGTCCGCACCACCAGCGCCGAGGTGAGCGCCCAGACCCGGCCCCTGGCCCCCTGGGTGGCGAGCCTGACGGTCTGGCGCCTGGACCTGGAGGCGGAGGTCCTCTTCGATCCCGGGAAAAACGCCTTCACGGCCCGGGGCCCGGCCCGCCACGAGGGCGTCGAGCTCTACAACGAGGTCCGCACCGGCCCCTGGCGCGCGGAGCTGGCCTGGGGCTGGAACCGGGCCGCCTTCAAGGAGCCCGCCCACGGCCTGGACCACGTGCCGGGCTCGGTCCCGCTCACCGGGTACCTGGGCGTGGGCTGGTCGGACCGGGGCCTGGGCCTGGAGGCCAGGGTCCGGCGCACGGGGGTCCGGCCCCTCACCGGGGACGGGGCGGTCACCGCCGGGCGCCAGGACGCCCTGGAGCTGAAGGCCCAGGTCGACCTGGACCGCTGGTCCTTCGGGGTGGAGGTAATCAATGCCTTCAATTGGAAGAAATACAACTACCAGTACCACTACGCCTCCCGCTTCCCGGACGGGGAGGCGGTGGCGGACCGGCATCTGAAGGCCGCCGACCCCCAGGCCATCCGGGTGGAGGTGCGCAGGCGATTCTGATCTGGACAAATCCCTCCGAGGTGCTACTCTGATGGACCGCGGGCGTATAACTCAGCGGTAGAGTGCTACCTTCACACGGTAGAAGTCTCAGGTTCGAATCCTGATATGCCCACCACCGACAAATGGCCCCTGGGTGAAACCGGGGGCCATCTGATTGGAAGTCACAAAATCAGCAACCGGGACTCCACGAGGTGATTCCATGCCCTTCATCAACGCCGTCCAGCTCCGCGTCGGGATGATCGTCAATTTCGAGAACGAACTCTGCCGGGTGACCTTCGTCGAGCACCAGACCCCCGGCAACCTCCCGGCCCGCATCGCCACCAAGATGAAGCGTCTCAAGGACGGCCTCAACCGCGAGAACCGCTTCGGTTCCGCCGAGAAGGTGGACAAGGCGAGCCTCGAGCAGCACATGATGGAGTTCCTCTACGAGGACGGCGACAACATCGTGCTCATGAACGGCGAGACCTACGAGCAGCTGGAGATCCCCAAGGAGTTCATGGGCGACGACGCCGTCTTCCTCCAGCCCAACATGGTCGTGGAAGTGGAGTTCTACGAAGAGAAGGCGCTGAGCATCACCCTTCCTCCCAGCGTCGTGCTCGAGATCGTCGAGACCGAGCCCGTCATGAAGAACGCCAACGCCACCGGCTCCTACAAGCCCGCGAAAATGGAGAACGGCGTCATCGTGAACGTCCCCCCCTACATGGAAGCGGGCGAGAAGATCCGCGTGAACACCGTGGACCGCTCCTTCATGGAACGCGTCAAGTAGCAGCGCCTCATACGCGAAAAGGCCCCGGATTCCGGGGCCTTTTCGCGTACCTGGAACCTGCGGCCCCCGGCCGGCATCTCAACGGAACGTCCTGTTCCGGAGAACCAAGTGAGGGAAAGCGGCATCTACATCCTGATGATCAGCGTCCACGGACTGATCCGGGGCACCGCGCCGGAACTGGGCCGGGACCCGGATACGGGCGGGCAGGTGCTCTACGTGCTGGAGTTGGCCAAGGCCCTGGGCCGCCAGCCGGACGTGGCCCAGGTGGACCTGCTCACGCGCCTGGTGCAGGACCCCGCGCTGCCCGCGGACTATGCCCAGCCGGAGGAGGCCCTGGGGCCCCACGCCCGGATCATCCGGCTGCCCTTCGGCCCGCGGCGCTACGTGCGCAAGGAGCTGCTCTGGGACCACCTCGACCAGCTGGTCGACCGCTTCCTCGTGTACGCCCGTGAGCTCCCCCGCCTGCCGGACGTGCTCCACAGCCACTACGGGGACGCGGGCCTGGTGGCCCAGCGCCTTTCCGCGCTTCTGGGCATCCCCTTCCTGCACACCGGGCATTCCCTGGGCCGGTGCAAGCGGGACCGCCTCCTGCAGGCCGGAGGCAAGGAGGCCGCTCTCGAGCGGACGTTCCATTTCGAGCGCCGCATCCGGGCCGAGGACGAGGTGCTGCGCCACGCCGCGCGGGTGGTGGCCAGCACCCGGCAGGAGGTGGCCGAGCAGTACGGCCTCTACCCCCACTTCGACCCGCGCAGGGCCGTGGTGATCCCTCCGGGCACGGACCTGGGGCGCTTCACGCCGCCGGCCTCCCGGCACCCCGAACCCGCCATGGCGGCCCTCGTGGACCGCTTCCTGGCGCGCCCCCGCAAGCCCCTGGTGCTGTGCATCGGCCGCCCCGTGCCCTCCAAGAACATCCTGGGCCTGGTGGAGGCCTACGGTCTCGACGCGCGCCTGCGGGCCCAGGCCAACCTGCTCCTGGTGGCCGGCCACCACGAGGACATCCGGGACATGGACGAGGAGGGCCGCCGCACCTGGGAGGAGCTGCTGCTCGCCCTGGACCGCTTCGACCTCTTCGGGTCCGTGGCCTTCCCCCGCACCCACCGCGCGGAGGACGTCCCCGGCTTCTACCGGCTGGCGGTGCAGCGCCGGGGCGTCTACGTGAACCCCTCGGTCCAGGAGAGCTTCGGGCTCACCCTCATCGAGGCCGCCGCCACGGGGCTTCCCGTGGTGACCACCGACTGCGGCGGCCCCCGGGACATCGTGGCCAACTGCCGCAACGGCACCGTGGTGGAATCCCGCGAGCCCGCGGCGCTTTCCGCGGCCATCCGGGACGCCCTGGAGGATCCGTCGCGGTGGGCGGCATGGGCCCGCAACGGCCTGCGGCGGGTGCGCGACACCTACAGCTGGGACGCCCACGTCGGGAAGTACCTGAAGGTGCTCCAGCGGCTCCTCAAGCGCGGCCGGAAGCAGGCCCGTAGGGAGCGGGCCGACCTGGACCCGGCCCCGGGCACCTCCCCCTTCCTCCACGCGAGGGCCGCGCTCATCTGCGACCTGGACGGCACCCTGCTGGGCGACCGGGAGTCCCTGGACCAGCTCCTGGCCTGGATCCGGGAGCAGCGCGGCGCCCTGGCCTTCGGGGTGGCCACGGGCCGCAAGCTGGACAACGCCCTGTGGGCCCTCAAGACCTGGGGCGTGCCCGAGCCCGACGTGATCATCAGCGGCATCGGCACCGAGATCCGCTACGGCTTCAACCGCGCCCACGACCAGGCCTGGGAGAACCACATCCGCCAGGGCTGGAGGCGGGAGGACCTGGCGTCCGCGCTCAAGGACGTGCCGGGGCTCCGGCTCCAGAACCACCGCAAGCAGGGGCCCTACAAGCTCAGCTACAACGTCAAGCCCAGCCGCATGCCGCCCCTGGAGACCCTGGTGGCCAACCTCCACCGCGCCGGCCTCCAGGCCAACCTCGTGTACTCCGAGTCCCGGAACCTGGACGTGCTGCCCCGCTGCGCCTCCAAGGGCCACGCGGTGCGCTACCTCGCCTTCAAGTGGGGCATCCCCCCGGACCGCTTCCTGGTGGCCGGGGATTCCGGCAACGACCGGGACATGCTCCTGGGCGACATGCTGGGCATCGTGGTGGGCAACCACAGCCCCGAACTGGGCGAGCTGCGCGGGCGGGCCCGGGTGTACTTCGCCAACCAGCCCTGCGCCGCGGGGATCCTCGAGGGGATCCGCCACTACAGCCTCCGGTTCCCCCTCCCCTTCGTCTTCAGTTCAGGTCCCGCCCTGGAGGTTCGAGAATCCGAAGGGCTGGCATGGATAGGCTGACCTCGGCGCTCTCCAGGTAGATGCCCAGGCTGCGCCCCGAGAACCGGGTGTCCACCAGGGACAGGCGCACCACCCCGTTGACCGAGAGCTCGATGTAGCCCGCCCACCGGATGAGCCGGAGGGAGTAGCGCCGGTCGGCGATGGGCGTGAACTCCCCCACCTGCAGGCTCTCGTAGATGTAGTTCTGGAACACCCGCTCCAGCCGGTTGCCCCAGGCGCGGATCTGGGCCTTGCCCCGCTCCGTGTCCAGGGAGATGAAGTAGCCGTTGAGCAGGTCGTCCAGCCCGAAGACCAGGCCGCAGTCGCCCTGGCGAAGGGTCTGCCACTCCAGCTCCCAGATCCAGGACCCCTCCGCGGCCGGCACGGTGAAGAGCTCGAACCCGCTGCGGCAGGCGAAGCGGATGCGCTCGCCGTCCACATCGCAGCTGGCGGTGGGGTTCTCCAGGCAGGGCTTGAAGGCGTCCCGCAGGAAGGGGGCCATCCCCCGGACCTTGTCCGCCCAGCGGTGATAGCTCACGAGCTCCAGCCTGCCGTCCCCGCGCCGGCGCAGCTCCTTGGGCGGGGGCAGGCTCCGGGCCCCGCTCTCCACGTTGATCCCGTCGATGTAGAACGAGTAGATGAGGGTGCGGTCGCCGTCCCGCATGGCCCGGGCCGCATAGTTGCCCTTGGGGAGCAGGACGTTGTTGTTGAAGGCCCGGTACTCCCCCTGGAAGGTGTCGCACCACCAGTAGTGCACCTCCACATCCTCCCGGATGGAACCGATGAGGTAGTACGTCCCCTCCAGCTCCACCAGGCAGGGGCACTCGATGTCGTCGTACATCCGGGGGAAGAAGAGGGGCGGCTCGATGAGGTAGCCCTCCTCCGCCCGCCGAACCAGACCCACGCAGCCTCGCCGGCTGACCGGTCCACCGATCACCCGGGCGCAAAGGAGGAGCCACTCCTGCCCGGCGCTCCGCCAGAGGTAGGGGTCCCGGAAGGACACCCAGCCCCGTTCCGAGTAGCCCGGCCCCTCGTAGTGGCTGCCCGTGGGAAGGAGCGGAAGGTTCTTCTCGTTCTCCTTGCGCCAGGCCACCAGGTCCCGGGAAACGGCCCGCCCGATGCGCTGGAAGTAGCCGTTCTCCGCCCGGTGCAGGCCCGTGTAGAACATCTCGTAGAGCTTGCGTTCCGGGTTGTGGCTCACGTGCATGGTCCAGAGCATGTCGTCGTCCCAGGTTCCCGGCTCCCCCGTGAAGATGGCGTTGCGGGTGCGCGACCAGTTCATGCCGTCCGGGCTCACCGCGTGGGCGATGTAGTCGTGGTTGGGCAGCACCAGGTGGAAGAGGTGGAAGAGCTTCCCCCGCCGGATGACGTCGATGTCCCCGATCTCCCACTCCCTGAACCCGCGAGATGTGTACATCCCCTGTCCTTCGAAGGTTTTTGCATTTCCGTGCAAGGGTTTGATTCCCGCCGGCCTTCCCCGTTCCCAAAGGTTGGGAAGATTGCGCGTGCGGAAAAGTCCAATTTCCTACCGGGTGGTCTGCTATAGACCCGCACAGAGATTCACGGTCGCCCTCGTTGTGTGATACAAATCACTGTGCAATTGGGGTGCTCATGGGGCAGGCCATCGTGAATCTGAGACGCATCGACTACCTGGCAGGACTGCCTGCGGCGGAAGCCGAGGAGTTGGCCACCGTCAGCGAGCTGCGGCGGTATCCCAACGGCAGCCCCGTCTTCACCCAGGGTGAGGCCATGCCCGGCGTCTTCGTGGTGGTGCAGGGCGCCCTGAAGGTGTTCCGCACCGACGGCCGCGGCAAGATCCAGGTCATCGACATCCTCCAGCCCGGCACCTGCGTGGGCGAGGTCCAGGTGTTCGACGGCGGCGTGGCCGCCAGCGGCGCCGAGGCCCACGGGGACACCGAGTGCTGGCTGGTGCCCGCCGGCGCCCTGCGCATCATGGCCACCAAGAACAACGCCGTGGCCATGTGCATGATCCAGCACTTCGCCGGCAAGGTCCGCCACCTCATCAGCCTGGTGGAGACCCTCAGCCTCCACAGCGTCCCCGAGCGGGTGGGCCAGCTGATCCTGGAATACCAGGGCCGCAACCCCGGCCGGGCCCTCGTGGAATTCAAGGAGACCCAGGAGGACTTGGCCCAGTGCATCGGCGCGAGCCGGGAGGCCTTCAGCAGGGCGCTGCGGCTGCTGGCCGACCTGGGGCTCATCCAGAGCACGTTCCCGGTCGTGAGGATCCTGGACATCCAGAAACTGCAGCGGTACGCCCGGGGCTGAGCAGACAAGGATCTTTTTTATCCTTTCCCATCCCCGTTCATCCCTGGCAAATTCAGCGTTTAATTTGCCGGGGATGAAAAAAGATAATATACAAGGGGTTTCAGGAGCCCTGGCACGCGTCGGCAGGAAGGCTATCGTCGGCGGCCCCGGCTGGGGATCGCGTCCACGGCCTCTAGATTCCCATCAGCTGCTTGTGCATCGCTTCCGCGGCCCGCCTTCCCTGTCCCATGGCCAGGATCACCGTCGCCCCGCCCGTGATGACGTCGCCGCCGGCGAAGACGCCCGGCACCGTGGTCTCCCCGGTGGCCTCGTCCACCCGCACCACGCCGCCCTTGAGGGTCTTGAGGCGGTCCTCGGTCTGGGCGATCAGCGGATTCACGGAGAAGCCCAGGGCCACCACCAGGGTGTCGCAGGGCAGGGTCACGGTCTCGGCGGTGGCGCGCACGCCGCGGCGGCCGTCGGGGCCGGGTTCGGTGAGCTCCATGACGGCGCACTCGATGTGGGTGATCCAGCCCTTGTCGTTGCCGATGCAGCGCAGGGGGTTGGTGAGGAAGTGGAAGTGGACGCCCTCCTCCTCGGTGTGCTCCAGCTCCTCCTTGCGGGCGGTGGATTCCTTGATGGTGCGGCGGTAGACGATCGAGACCGATTCGGGGCCCAGGCGCCGCGCGGCGCGGGAGGCGTCCATGGCGGTGTTGCCGCAGCCCACGATGACCACGTGCCTGCCGACCGTCACCGGCGTGCCGGATTCGGGGAAGAGGTCGGCGCGCATGAGGTTGATGCGGGTGAGGAACTCGTTGGCTGTGTAGATGCCCTTGAAGTCCTCGCCCGGGATCCCCAGCATGCCGGGCAGGCCCGCGCCGGTGCCCATGAACACGGCGTCGTTTTCGGACCGGAGCTCGGCCAGGGTCATGGAGCGGCCCACCAGGGTGTTCAGGACGAACTTCACGCCCATGCGGCGCAGCGTGTCCACTTCCTTCTCCACGATGGCGTTGGGCAGGCGGAACTCGGGAATGCCGTAGAGCAGCACGCCTCCGGGGCGGTGCAGGGCGTCGTAGACCGTGACGTCGTGGCCCTTCCCGGCCAGCTCGCCGGCGACGGTGAGGCCCGCGGGGCCCGCGCCCACCACGGCCACCTTGCGGCCCGTGGCCGGCGCCATGGGCGGCGTCTCGGGCTCGGCGGCCAGCAGCGCGTCGGCGGCGAAGCGCTCCAGGCGCCCGATGCCCACGGCCTCCCCCTTGATGCCCACCACGCACTTGGCCTCGCACTGCTTCTCCTGCGGGCACACCCGGCCGCACACGGCGGGCAGGCTCGAGGACTGCTTGAGGATGCGGGCGGCGCCCAGGGGATCGCCGGCCTCGATGCGCTTGACGAAGGCCGGGATGTCGATGTTGACCGGGCACCCCTCGATGCACTTGGGCACCTTGCAGTCCAGGCAGCGCGCGGCCTCCAGCCGGGCCTGCTCGGCGTTCAGCGCCAGGGTCACTTCCGAGAAGTTGCCCACGCGGATGGCCGGATCCTGGCAGGCCGCCACCTGGCGGGGGATCTTCATGCGCTGGGCGGGCTTGAGGGAGGGCAGGTCCAGGTTCTGCCAGTCCAGGTCGGCCACCGGCGCGATGAAGGGCATGTCCGCGTCCGTCACCGGGTGGCTGGACATGCCCAGGTTGCACACGTGGTCCTGGGCCGCGGTCTCGTCCTCCTTGTACCAGTTCTGGCGCATGCGGAGCATGTTGAAGTCGACCTTGTGGCCGTCGAAGTCGGGGCCGTCGAAGCACGCGAACTTCATCTCGCCGCCCACCGACACCCGGCAGCCGCCGCACATGCCCGTGCCGTCGACCATGAGGGCGTTGAGGCTCACCAGCGTGAAGATGCCGCGCTCCCGGGTGGCCTCGGAGACCGCCTGCATCATGGGCATGGGGCCCACGGCCACCACCTCGGCCACGGGTTCGCGCTCCAGGATCTCGGCCAGGGGCTGCGTGACGATGCCCTGGCGGCCCAGGGTGCCGTCGTCGGTGGTGATGATGAGCTCGTCGGACGCGGCGCCCAGCTCCTCCGCCAGGAGCACGCGCTCACGGGAGCGGCCTCCCAGCACGGTGATCACCCGCTGGCCCCGGGCCTTGAGGGCCTGGGCCGCGGGGAGGATGGCCGCGCTGCCGTAGCCGCCGGCCACCAGCACCACGGTGCCCTCCTCCACCAGCTCCGTGGGCTTGCCCATGGGACCGGCCACCGCGAAGAGCTTGTCGCCCTGGCTGAGCTTGCCCATGGCCTTGGTGGTGGCGCCCACCTCGACCATGACGAAGCGGATCCAGCCCTTGCGGGCGTCGCCGTCGGCCAGGGTCAGGGGGATGCGCTCGCTCTTCTCGAAGGGGGCCACCATGAGGAACTGGCCGGGCTTGCGGCCCCGGGCCACCATGGGGGCTTGGACGATGAAACTCCAGGTCTCGGGGGCCAGGAGGCGCTTCTCCAGGATCAGGTAGCCGTCGGCGTTCACCTCGTCGCCCATGTACAGCGACTTCCCCTTGAGCAGCGGCAGCATGACGTGCTCCTCGGTGTCGATGTGCTGGCGGATCAGGTCCATGAGCCTACGTGCCTGCTCCTGGTAGATGCCCGGCTCCTTCACCACCCCCCCGGCGTTGGCCGCCAGCAGGAGGAGGGTGAGGTCCCACATCTCCCGGTGGTCCCCGATGAGCTGGTCCATGAGCGCCTCGGCGCCCAGCTCGTCCAGGAGCGGCAGCAGCTCGCGCTCCTCGGCCTCGTTGTGGGGGCGCAGCACCTCGTAGACCCACCGGCAGGCGCGGTCCACCTGGGCCCAGTCCTGGGCCAGCAGGGCCGCGGCCAGCTCGGACATCTTCGTCATGGCCGACAGGTGCAGCAGGTGCCATTCACCCATGGAAGTTTCGTCGTGGACCATGGAAGAGGTGGAAAGGGACATGGCTATCTCCGGGATTCGTTAAATATGCACCAACGGCCAAGCTCACGGGGAAATCGGGGCCCCCAATGTGCCCGACATCACTCGATGATCCTTTGATCGATAATTGACCAGGAGGTCAAAAAAATCGATTGAAAAAAATTTACCATGAAAGGTAAAATTTTTCATCCAACCGGAGGAACACCATGACCAGGACCGTAGTCATCGCCATCGGGGGCAATTCCCTCATCGCGGACGATTCCCACCAGTCCGTGGCCGACCAGTACGAGGCCGCCGCCGAGACCTGCGTCCATATCGCGTCCATGCTCAAGGCGGAGGACCTCCGCCTGGTGGTGACCCACGGCAACGGCCCCCAGGTGGGATTCATCCTGCGCCGCTCCGAACTGGCCGCCCAGGAACTGCACATGGTGCCCCTGGATTCCTGCGTGGCCGACACCCAGGGCGCCCTGGGCTACCACCTGCAGCGAGCCATGCGCAACGAGTTCAAGCGCCGGGGCGTGACCCGCACCCCCGCCACGGTGGTCACCCAGGTGCTGGTGGACCGCGCCGACCCCGCCTTCGCCAAGCCCAACAAGCCCATCGGCTCCTTCATGAGCGCCGCCCAGGCCGACGAGCACCGGGCCAAGGACGGCTGGGACCTGGTGGAGGACGCCGGCCGGGGCTTCCGCCGCGTGGTGGCCTCGCCCAAGCCCAAGGTCATCCTTGAGCTGGAGGCCATCAAGAGCCTCCTGGACGCCGGCTTCGTGGTCGTGGCCGGGGGCGGCGGGGGCATCCCCGTGGTGGAGGACGCCGAAGGCCGCCTCACCGGCGCCGCCGCCGTCATCGACAAGGACCTGGCCTCCAGCCTCATGGCCCAGCAGCTGGGCGCCGAACTGCTCATCATCTCCACCGCCGTGGAGCAGGTGTGCCTGGACTTCGGCAAGCCCACCCAGCGGGCCCTGGCGAAGATGACCCTGGCCGAGGCCCGGCAGTACATCACCGAGGGCCACTTCAAGCCCGGCAGCATGCTGCCCAAGATCCAGGCCGTGGTGGCCTTCATCGAGGGGGGCGGCAAGGAGGCCCTCATCACCGACCCCGCCCACCTCGCCCAGGCCCTGCGCGGCGAGACGGGCACCCGGATCGTTCCCTAGCCTGTCCCGAAGACAGGCTCTTAAAGGGTGAAATGGCGGACCTTCGACTGAAGGTCCTCCGACAGCCTCGTCAGTTCCTGGGCCGTGCGGGCCACCTCCGCATTGGAGGCCGACATCTGGGTCACCGCGGAAGCCACCGCGATGGCCTGCTGGGAGCTGGCGTCCACCTGCCGGGACACGTCGGCGCCGGCGGTGGCCTGTTCCACGGTGGCCGCCGCCACGGAGCGGGTCTGGTCGGCGAAATCGCTCAGGGTCCGGCGGATGGCCTCCAGGGTCTCCACCGTGGTGCCCACCGTGGCCTCGCCCTTGGTCACGGCCTCCCGGGCCGCGGAGATGAGGGCGCTCACTTCCTTGGCGGAGGAGCCGCTGCGCTCGGCCAGCTTGCGCACCTCCTCGGCCACCACGGAGAACCCCTTGCCGTGGGTGCCGGCCTTGGCGGCCTCGATGGCGGCGTTGAGGGACAGCAGGTTGGTCTGGTTGGCGATCTCCTGGATGACGCCGACCGCCGTCGAGATCTGGCCGGCCGTGCCGGCGATCTCGCCCATGGCCGCATGGGTGCTGGAGCCCGCCGCCTGGCCCCGGTCCGTGGCCCGCAGGGCCTCGTCCAGCAGCTTCAGGGAGGACTGGGCCCCGGCGTTCATCGCGTCGATGGAGTAGGACAATTCGTTCACGGAGGCCGACATGGACTCGCTGCCCTGGCGCAGGTTCTCCGAGGCCTTGGCGATGTCCTGGGACGTCGTGGCCATCTGGTCCGCGGAGGCCGAGAGCTGGATGGCGCCGCTGGCCACGCCCTCCACGCCGCCGCGAACGTCGGTGAGAACCGCATGGAGGCGGTCCACCATCGCGTTCAGGCGCGCGCCCATTTCGCCGAACTCGTCCTTCCGGTCCAGCGTCGCCCGGGCGGTGAGGTCGCCTTCGGCCACCGTGCCCAGGAGCTTGCCGAAGGCGACGAGGGGATCATTCACCTGCTTGACCAGGACCCAGCCCAGGAGGGCCCCCGCGAGGATGCCCAGCGAGGCGAAGCTGATGCCCAGGGTCGTCCCGCGGCGGAACTGGGCCCGGCCGTTCTCCAGGGCTTCCGAGGCCCGGCGGGCGTTGTCCTTCACCAGGGCGGCCCCCAGCGGTCCCATCTGGCGGTCGAGGGGGTCGATCAGGTCCCGGAGGATCCGCCGCCCCCCTTCCGCATCCCCCTTGCGCGAGGCGGGCAGGACCAGGTCCCGCCGGACCCGCATCTGCTCGAGGAGGAGGGCGTGGTACTGGGGTCCCACCTTCATGGCGACCTCGGTCGTCAGGGAGGCCTTGTAGCGTTCCCAGGCCGCCGAGAGGTTCTCGTCCATCTTGTCCATGTCGGCTTCGATGGCCGCCTTCTCGGCGGGGGTGGAGGCCCGCAGGTGGTTGTTGGCCAGGACCAGGGCCCGCAGGGTGGCGGTGCGCACGGTGGTGAGGTCGCCCACGGGCAGGAGCTGGTCGTGGTAGATCTGCTCGCACCGGGTCTGGGCGGCCCACACGTCCTTGATGGCCAGCCCCAGGGTCGCAAGGAGCACGAAGCTGAAGGTGGCGACCACGAGCTGGATCTTTCGTTTGACGGGGAGGTTCCGGAAATCGAGCATGGCGCAGTCCTCGGGAAGGGGGCTGCCCCGCGGGGCGCGAGGCGGGAAACGGAGGGAATCCTCCTGGAGGCATCCTGCGCCACGGTCGGATTCAGGCGGAGCCTCAAGCATTGGCGGGTATGGGGGGCCCTGTCCAATATCTTTTGGCTATGCCATTGATCGTTTTCCGGTATCGGCGTACGCGGGCGGGCCGGGTCCCAGGACCCGGCCCGCCTCGGTCAATTCTAGTTGTTGGACTTGCGGTCGGCCTTCTTGCGGTCGTTCTCCGAGAGGATGCGCTTGCGCATGCGGACGAAGTTGGGGGTGACCTCCACCAGCTCGTCGTTCTCGATGTACTCCAGGGCCTGCTCCAGGGTGTGGTCCCGGGGCGGGGTGATGCGGGTGGCCTCGTCGGCGCCGGAGGAACGCATGTTGCTGAGCTTCTTGACCTTGCCGATATTGACCACCAGGTCGTTCTCGCGGGCGTGCTCGCCGACGATCATGCCCTCGTAGCACTTGAAGCCGGGATGCACGAACATGACGCCGCGGTCCTCCAGGCTCATGAGCGCGAAGCCCACGGCCTCGGTCTGGTCCATGGAGATGAGCACGCCGTTCTTGCGCCGGGGCAGTTCGCCCTTGTAGGGACCGTAGTGGCTGAAGAGGCTGTGGATGATGCCTTCCCCGCGGGTGTCGGTCATGAACTCAGAGCGGTAGCCGATGAGGCCGCGGCTGGGGATCTTGAAGTGCAGGCGGATGCGGCCCATCTCGTTGGCCATGTCCTGCATCTCGGCCTTGCGGGAACCCAGCTTCTCCATGACCACGCCCATGAACTCCTCGGGCACGTCGATGGTGATGTCCTCGTAGGGCTCCAGCTTCTCGCCGGTGACGGGGTCGGTGTGCAGGATCACCTCGGGGCGGCTCACGCAGAGCTCGAAGCCCTCGCGGCGCATGGTCTCGATGAGCACGGCCAGGTGCAGCTCGCCGCGGCCGGAGACCTTGAAGCTGTCGGGGCTCTCGGAGTCCTCCACCCTCAGGGCGACGTTGTGCTGGAGCTCCTTGGTCAGGCGCTCGCGGATGCGGCGGCTCTGGGTGTGCTTGCCGTCCTGGCCCGCGAAGGGGCCGTTGTTCACGACGAACATCATGGAGATGGTGGGCTCGTCGATGTCCACGTACTCCAGGGCCTGGGGGCTCTCCAGGCTGGCGATGGTCTCGCCCACCCGGATGTCGGGGATGCCGGCCAGGGCGATGATCTCGCCCGAGGAGGCCTCGGTGAGGTTCACGCGGGTCAGGCCCTCGAAGCCGTAGAGCATGGAGACCTTCTGGCTCTGGATGGTGCCGTCCCGCTTGATGAGCGCGACCTGCTCGCCCACCTTGATCCGGCCGTTGACGATGCGGCCGATGCCGATCTGTCCGACGAAGTCGTTGTAGTCCATGAGGGTGACCAGCATCTGCAGGGGCGCCTCGGGGTCGCCCTTGGGGGCCGGGCAGTGCTTGACGATGGCGTCGAACAGCGGATCGAGGCTGTCGGCGGGATCGTTGATGTCCATCATCGCGTAGCCCTGCTTGGCGCTGGCGAACACGCAGCAGAAGTCCAGCTGCTCCTCGGTGGCGCCCAGCTCGATGAGGAGCTCGAACACCGCGTCCTGGCTCCACAGGGGGCGCGCGCCGGGGCGGTCCACCTTGTTGATGACCACGATGGGCCGCAGGCCCAGGGCCAGCGCCTTGCGGGTGACGAACTTGGTCTGGGGCATGGGGCCGTCGAAGGCGTCCACCACCAGGAGGACCGAGTCCACCATGCTCAGCACGCGCTCCACCTCGCCGCCGAAGTCGGCGTGGCCGGGGGTGTCGACGATGTTGAAGCGGTAGCCGCCCCAGTGCATGGCCGTGGTCTTCGCGAGGATGGTGATGCCGCGTTCCCGTTCCTGGTCGTTGCTGTCCATGGCCCGTTCCTGGACCCTCTGGTTGTCCCGGAACATGTGGGCGCCCTTGAACATGGCGTCCACCAGGGTGGTCTTGCCATGATCGACGTGGGCGATGATGGCGATGTTGCGGATCTTCTCGATGGCGGTCATTCGGGTCCTTGGAAAGATCTGGCAGCCGGGTGCGGTCCCGGCAGAACCTTCGATTTTAACAGACAAAAGGCATTTCACCCATCCCGGAATTGCCCGGAAGGCTTAAGATGGTGCGGAAACCTTCCATGGATTCAAGGAAAAAGTCGCGGAGCGGGTCATGCATATCAATGAATTGCTCACCACAATCGTCGACCTGGGAGGGTCCGACCTGCATCTGAAGGTCGGCAACTACCCCATCGCCCGGGTGAAGGGCCGCCTGACCCCCCTGACCCAGTTCAAGAAGCTGGTCCAGGAGGACACCATCGCCATGGCCTACTCCATCATGGCCACGGACCGCCAGAAGGCTAAGTTCAAAGAAAACATGGATATCGATCTCGCGTACTCGGTCCCCGCCCTGGGCCGGTTCCGGTGCAACATCTTCAACCAGCGGGGCACCGTGGGCATGGTCCTGCGCGTCATCCCCCGGCGCATCTTCTCCATCGAGGACCTGATGCTGCCCCGGGCCCTGAACAAGATCTGCGAGGAGCAGCGCGGGCTGGTCCTGGTCACCGGCACCACCGGCTCGGGCAAGTCCACCACCCTGGCCGCCATGATCGACCTGATCAACGCCACCCGGAGCGAGCACATCCTCACCATCGAGGACCCCATCGAGTATCTCCACCGGGACAACCTCTCCATCATCAACCAGCGCGAGGTGGAGGCCGACTGCAAGAGCTTCGCCACCGCCCTGCGGGCCGCCCTCCGCCAGGACCCCGACGTCATCCTCGTGGGCGAGATGCGCGACTACGAGACCATCGAGACCGCCATCCACGCCGCCGAGACCGGCCACCTGGTGTTCTCCACCCTCCACACCCTGGACGCCTCCGAGACCATCAACCGCGTCATCTCCGTGTTCCCCCCCCACCACCAGAAGCAGATCCGCATCCAGCTGAGCCAGGTCCTCAAGGCGGTCATCTCCCAGCGCCTCGTCCCCCGGGCCGACGGCCAGGGCCGGGTGCCCGCCGTGGAGGTCCTCATCGCCACCGAGACCGTCAAGGCCTGCATCGAGGACAAGGACAAGACCAAGGGCCTCAAGGACGTCATCGCCCAGGGCACGTCCCAGTACGGCATGCAGACCTTCGACCAGAGCCTCTACTTCCTCCTCCAGGAAGGCCTCATCACCGTCGAGGAGGCCCTGAAGCGCGCCACCAACGTGGGCGAGTTCAAGCTCCGCCTGGAGGGCATCGCCTCCACCGCCGAGATGTCCCGGTCCAACATGGACAAGGGCATGTCCATCAGCTCCGGTCTGGGCCGGGAGGCCGGCGGCGCGCCCCTGGCCCCCCAGGCCCCGCGGCTCGACCCGAACCGCCCCCAGAACAAGCCGGGGGACCAGGGGCCGGGAGGGGATATCAAGATCACGCTGGCGAGGTAGGGACCGAAGGCAACCCAAGCCTGCGTGGAGAAATTTGCGCAGAGCAGGGCCGGGAGGCGGGGCCTTCCCACGGTTCCTCCCCGGAAAAACCAGGACGCCGGGGCCTTCAGGAACCC
This sequence comes from Geothrix sp. 21YS21S-2, assembly GCF_030846775.1. Taxonomy (NCBI): domain Bacteria; kingdom Pseudomonadati; phylum Acidobacteriota; class Holophagae; order Holophagales; family Holophagaceae; genus Geothrix; species Geothrix sp. 21YS21S-2. The sequence continues at coordinate 2,515,385 of NZ_CP132910.1, read as the reverse complement.
GAGGGGGGCAGAGGCCCTCCCCGCAGCGGCCGCTGAAGTAGCTGGGGGACAAGAGGACGAGCGTGCATATCAAGGTCGCCTTGGACCGGCAGGGGCGGGGAAGGCGCACGAAAGAGGGCTTGTGGCCCGGTGGGTTGATCGCCATGATGAGGGCTGCCGGTGGCACAAACGGACATTATGTCCATGAAGATTCGAACGCTCGCCGCCCAGATCGGCTTGCCCTGGTGGCTGAGGATCGCCATCAAGGTGGCTCTGGGCCGTGTGCCCATTGCGCACCGCCACTGGAAGGCCCTCGGGTTGTTCGAACATGGGCGGATGGAAGACCCGGCCTATGCCCGCCGAGTCTGGGACAGCCACGCCGGCGCCCTCGTCCACTGCCAGGGGGCGCCCACAAAGGCGTTCCTGGAACTGGGACCGGGGGAAGGCGGCTTCACCATCGGCAATGCGCTGGCTGCGGGGTTCGAGACGATCTGCCTGGTGGACGTCCAGCGGTTGTTCGAGCCCGCGGCCTACCTCACGCCCGAAGCCCTGGCCCTGTGCGGAGTGACCCTGCCTCCCGAGGTGGCCCGATCCAGGGTCCGGTACCAGACCGAAGGCCTGCCCTGCCTTTGCGGCCAGGCCGGGGACACGTTCGACCTGGTGATTTCCCACACCGTGCTTCAGCATGTCCGGCGCGCCGAGGTGCCGGCCTACCTTAGGGAGCTGTTCCGCATCACCCGCCCGGGCGGCGTGGGCTCCCACCGGGTGGACTTCCGGGACATGCTGGGGGGCACCCTGAACAACCTGCGCATCGGTTCCGGACTCTGGGAACGGGACTGGTTCGCCCGTTCAGGGTTCTACACCAACCGCCTCCGCCATTCCGAACTGGTCGGCGGGTTCAGGGCCGCCGGGTTCGAGATCATCAAGGACCGCGTCGAACTGTTCGAGACCTGTCCCGAGGCCGCCCGGCACCGCTGCCGCGAATTCCGGGGGCTGACGGAAGAGGACCTCCGGGTCAAGGGCTGCAACCTCGTCGTCCGGAAGCCGATGCGTCCGGCTTCGTAACCGGGGGCCTCCGGTTGCGCTGACCGGCTCCCTGCTCACTCCTCGGAGGCCCGGGCCGGTGCCTTCCCTTCCAGCGGCAGGCTGATCCTGAAGCTCGCCCCGCCCTGAGGCCGGTTGCTGGCCTGGATCTTCCCGCCATGGGCGTCCATGACGCCCTTGCAGATGGCCAGGCCCAGGCCGGCGCCCAGCCTCGATTCGCCCTGCTGGAAGCGCACCAGCTTCTCGAAGATCCGTTCCTCCTGCTCCTCGGGGATGCCGGGGCCATGGTCGGAAACGCAGATCGTCAGGGCCCGGTCGGTGGCCCAGGACTTGATCTCGACGGGCTGGCCGGGGGGGGAGTAGCGGTGGGCGTTCTCCAGGAGGTTGATCAGCACCTGCTCCATGAGCACGGGGTCGGCCTGGAACCGGGGAAGGTTGGCGGGCAGTTCCAGGTTCACCGTGCGGTCGGGCATGAGGGGCTTGAGGCGGGCGAGGGCGGTCTCCACCAGCTCCGGGACGGCCATCCATTCCTTCTTGAGCTCGACGCCCGATTCCAGGCGGGTGGCGTCCAGGAGGTTGGTGACCAGGCGGCTCAGCTGGTGGCCCTCGTCGTGGATGACGGCGGCCAGCTGGTGGCGGGCCTCGGGGGTGAGATCCGCGTCGCTCTCCAGGAGGGCGCGGGCGGCGGAGGTGATGCCGGCCAGGGGCATGCTCAGGTCGTGGGACACCGAGGACAGGAGGGCGCTGCGCACCTGCTCCCGGTCCATGCGGCGCTGGGTGTCCAGGTTCTTCTCGGAAAGGATGGTGCGCTCCAGGGCCAGGGCGGTGTGGTTCGCGAAGGCCTCCATGAGGTGGCGCTGATCGGGTTCCATGCTCTCGGCGCCGGCCGCGGCCAAGGGCTGGATGCCCAGGACGCCGATGAGGCCGTGGGAGCCCTTGAGGGGCAGGTACAGTGCATGGGCGCCGGGCAGGGTGTCGGTGCCCAGGCCCGCGGCCTCGTGGTGGTCGTAGACCCACTGGGCCACGCCCAGTTCGTCCTCGCCCATGGGCGGGGCCTTGGCGTCCCGGTGGGCCACGAGCCGCCCCCCGGGGCCCGGCAGCGAGATGGAGATGCTGCTCTGGAAGTGGTCGGCCAGGATGCGGATGGAGACGTCCATCATGGCCTGCGAGCCGAAGGTGCGGGTCAGCTCGCGGCTCAGGCGGAACAGGGCGCGCAGGCGCTGCTCGCGGGTGCGCGCCAGGCGCATCTGCGCGCGGATGCGCTCCGTGAGGTTGCCGATGACGGCTCCCACCAGCAGCATCACGGCGAACGTGGCGATGTGCTTGAGGTCGCCCACCGCGAAGGACCGGATGGGCGGCACGAAGAAGAAATCCAGGGAAAGGACGCTGAGGCCCGCGGCCACGAGCGACGGCAGCCGCCCGAAGCGCGTGGCCACCAGCAGGATGCCCAGCATGTAGAGCATGACGTGGTCGGCCAGTTCGAAACGGCGGCCCACGAGGAGACACGCGCCGGTGATGACGGCCACCATGACCGCGCCCCAGATGAAGTGGGCCGGGGCCGGCCCCGCGCCTGCGGGAAGCGCCTTGCGCCGGCGCCTGGCGGTGTCGGGGACCTCCCCGGGGATGACGTGGATCTCGATGGTGCTGGTCAGCCGCACCAGGTCGTCCACCAGGGAGCCCGCGATGAAGGCCGGCAGGCGCGAGCGGGTGGGCTTGCCCAGGATGATGCGGGTGACGTTGTGGGCCAGGGCGAAGGCCAGGATGTCCTCGCCCGTGGAAAGGTCCCCCTGGATCACGGAGGTCTCGGCCCCGAGGCGCTCGGCGAGGCGCAGGTGGTCCTCGAGGTGGGCCCGCTCCTCGTCGGAGTAGCGGATGTGCTTGCCGGTCTCCACGTACAGCGCGATCCACGGGGCGCCCATGGACTCCGCCAGGCGCCTCCCGGCGCGGATCAGGCTCGCGGAGCGGGGCTTCGAGTTGATGCACACGAGGATGCGCTCGCCGGCGGCCCAGGTCCTGCCCTTGAGGCCCTGGGCCTCCATGTAGCGGCGCATGTCCGCGTCCACGTGCTGGGCGGTGCGGCGCAGGGCCAGCTCGCGCAGGGCCAGGAGGTTCCCCTTGCGGAAGAACCGCTCGGAGGCGTACTGGGCCTGGTCGGGCACGTAGACCTTGCCCTCCTTCAGGCGCTCCAGGAGCTCCTCCGGGGGGATGTCCACCAGCTCGATCTGGTCGGCGCGGTTGAGGATCGTGTCGGGGATGCTCTCCCTCACGATGACCCCGGTGATCTGGGCCACGGTGTCCTTGAGGCTCTCCAGGTGCTGGACGTTGACGGTGGAGTACACGTCGATGCCCGCCTCCAGGAGGTCGAACACGTCCTGCCAGCGCTTGACGTGAAGGGAGCCCTGCACGTTGGTGTGGGCCAGCTCGTCCATGAGGATCAGCGCGGGGCGGCGCCTGAGGGCCGCCTCCACGTCGAATTCCTCCATCTGGACGCCGCGGTAGGGCAGCTGGCGCTTGGGCAGGAACTCCAGGCCGGCGGTGAGGGCCATGGTCTCGGCCCGGCCGTGGGTCTCCACCACGCCCGCCACCACCTCCACGCCCTCCATCATCCGGAGCTGGGCATCCTGCAGCATGGCGAAGGTCTTGCCCACGCCGGGGGCCATGCCGAAGAAGATCTTCAGCCGGGCCCGCGATTTCCGGGCTTCCTCTTCTTGGACGGTCTTGAGCAGGGCGTCGGGGTCGGGTCGGTTGGGTTCCACCGGAAAAGATTACTACGCCTGATGGTAGATCTCCGCACCCGTGGCCTCGAATTCCTTGCTCTTCTCCTCCATGCCGGCGGCCAGGGCCTCCTCCTCGGCGAGGCCGTGGGTCTTGGCGTACTCCCGCACGTCCTGGGTGATCTTCATGGAACAGAAGTGGGGGCCGCACATGGAGCAGAAGTGGGCCACCTTGGCCCCTTCGGCCGGCAGGGTCTCGTCGTGGAACTCCCGGGCGGTGTCCGGGTCCATGGCCAGGTTGAACTGGTCCTCCCAGCGGAACTCGAACCGGGCCTTGCTCATGGCGTCGTCCCAGAGGCGGGCGCCGGGGTGCCCCTTGGCCAGGTCGGCGGCGTGGGCGGCGATCTTGTAGGCGATGACCCCGTCCTTCACGTCCTTCTTGTTGGGCAGGCCCAGGTGCTCCTTGGGGGTCACGTAGCAGAGCATGGCCGTGCCGTACCACCCGATCATGGCCGCGCCGATGGCCGAGGTGATGTGGTCGTAGCCGGGGGCCACGTCGGTGGTGAGCGGGCCCAGGGTATAGAAGGGCGCCTCGCCGCAGACCTCCAGCTGGCGGTCCATGTTCTCCTTGATGAGGTGCATGGGCACGTGGCCGGGGCCCTCGATGATGACCTGGACGTCATGCTTCCAGGCGATCTTCGTGAGCTCCCCGAGGGTGTCCAGCTCGGCGAACTGGGCCTCGTCGTTGGCGTCGGCCGTGGAGCCCGGGCGCAGCCCGTCCCCCAGGGAGAAGGCCACGTCGTAGGCCGCCATGATCTCGCAGATGTCCTCGAAGTGCGTGTAGAGGAAGTTCTCCTGGTGGTGCGCCAGGCACCACTTGGCCAGGATCGAGCCGCCCCGGCTGACGATGCCCGTCATGCGCTTGGCGGTCATGGGCACGTAGCGCAGGCGCACGCCGGCGTGGATGGTGAAGTAGTCCACGCCCTGCTCGGCCTGCTCGATGAGGGTGTCCCGGAAGATCTCCCAGGTGAGGTCCTCGGCCTTGCCGTTGACCTTCTCCAGGGCCTGGTAGATGGGCACGGTGCCGATGGGCACGGGGGAGTTGCGGAGGATCCACTCCCGGGTCTCGTGGATGTTGTCGCCCGTGGACAGGTCCATGACGGTGTCGGCGCCCCAGCGGATGGACCAGGCCATCTTCTCCACCTCCTCCTCGATGGTGGAGGCCACGGCGGAGTTGCCGATGTTGGCGTTGATCTTCACCAGGAAGCTGCGCCCGATGATCATGGGCTCGGTCTCGGGGTGGTTGATGTTGCAGGGGATCACGGCGCGTCCCCGGGCCACCTCGCTGCGCACGAACTCGGGCGTGATGTGGCTCTTGATGCCGGCGGCCTCGCGGCCCATGTTCTCCCGGATGGCGATGAACTCCATTTCGGGGGTGATGATGCCCTGGCGGGCGTAGTGCATCTGGGAGACGTTCCGGCCGGCCCGGGCCCGCATGGGCTGGCGCTCGGCGTGGAAGCGGATGCGGTCCAGCTCCGGGTCCCGTTCCCGCAGTTTGCGGTAGAGGCTGGTGGCGCCGGGCAGCTCCTCCACGTCCCCGCGCTCCTGGATCCAGGCCAGGCGAAGGGGCTTGAGCCCGCGGGCCAGGTCAACCCCGCCCTGGGGGTCGGTGTAGGGGCCCGTGGTGTCGTAGAGGTCCAGGGGGGCGTTGGGCGTCAGGGTGCCGTCGAAGTCCCGGGTGGGGTGGAGGCTGATGCGGCGCAGGGGCACCCGCAGGTCGGGCCGGGAGCCGGGCACATAGATTTTTTCCGAAGCCGGGAAGGGCACGAGGCAGCTTGCGAGGACGGAACCTCCAGTGGGCTGGGAATCGGGAATAGTTGACATGTTGACTCCGGCATCGGGGCGGCTCAGGTTGCCCTAGGGGAGTGTATCGCGCCGGGACGGAAATTCCGCGATAGGGATTCTAACGGTGGTAACAGTGGTGGACGATATCTAGATGGGTCAATATAGTTCATCGCATGGGGCATACATGACAGATCCGAACGCGTCCAGCCAACCCCGGACCCCGGCCATCCCCGACCAGCTCATCCAGATCGCCCACGAGCAGGAGGGCGGGGCTGAACGCGTGATCTCCCAGATGGAAGTCGTCCAGAACAGCTTCGAGGAGATCCAGGTGCTGGCCAAGGACTGCCAGGAGATCCTCACCCGCCTGGTGCCCCCCTCGGACGACCTGACCAACCTCATCGAGAAGATGGAGAGCATCGCCCTCCACGCCGACAACGGCACGTACAACATCCAGGGCGTCTACGACCTGTTCCAGTACCAGGACATCGTCCGCCAGAAGCTGGAGAAGGTGGGCCACCGCCTCATCGACGTCTCCGAGTACATCCTGAAGAACCTCCAGCCCATGGCCCAGGAGACGATCTTCTCCGCGTCGGCCGGGCGGGACATCCTGGACCGCAAGGCCCAGGAGGCCGACATCGTCAAGCCCGAGGCCGACGCCATCATCGCTGAATTCTTCTCGAAGCTGCGGGCAGGCAAGCAGGGGTGATTTCGCCGTGGGACCCTCCTGGGTTATCGTGGAGGGGACGGCCCCGGAGTCAGGCGAATGGTTCGATCCCGAAAATTGATTGTTCTCTTCCTCGGCTGCTTCATCCTGGGTGCCCAGCCCCCCCCTCCGGATCCCGTCCTGAAGGCCCGCGCGGAGCGGGCCCAGGCCCAGGGCGTCGGTGAGGGCGACCTGCCGCCGGTCCCTCGCGGCATCGTGGAACCCCCCCCCCTCCCCCCGCCCGAGACCCATCTCAAGGACACCCGGGGCGCCAAGGCCGGCAAGACCCGCCGCGCCTCCCGGTCCGCCAAGTCCTCAAAATCCTCCAAATCCTCCAAGACGAAAAAACTCCCGGCCAAAGGTGGCCGCAAATCGAGCAGGAAGGTGAAGGGTTGAGAATAGCTGTACTTACTTCTGGTGGGGACGCTCCCGGCATGAATGCCGCCATCCGTGCGGTCGTTCGAACGGCTGATTCCCTGAACATCAACGTCTACGGAATCTGGCGGGGCTTCCAGGGGCTCGTGGAGCAGGACTGGCGGCCTTTGACCTCCCGCAACTGCGCCAATATCCTCCAGCGCGGCGGCACCATCCTCAACACCGCCCGGTGCGAGGCCTGGCACCTGCCCGCCGTGCGCGCCAAGGCCGCCCAGGACCTCCGGGACGCCGGCGTGGACGGCCTGGTGGTCATCGGCGGCGACGGCAGCTTCACCGGCGCCGAGCTCCTCAACCGGGAACACAACATCCCCTGCGCCGGGATTCCCGGCACCATCGACAACGACCTGCCCGGCACCGACCGGACCCTGGGCTTCGACACCGCCCTCAACACGGCGGTCCAGGCCATCGACCGGATCCGCGACACCGCCAGCGCCCACGAGCGCATCTTCCTGGTGGAGGTCATGGGCCGCAGCTCGGGAATGATCGCGGTCAACACCGCCATCGCCTGCGGCGCCGAGGCCGTCCTCTACCCGGAATCGGACAACCAGGGCTACGATGCCCTGGTTTCCCAGCTCAAGGCCGGCTGGCAGCGCGGGAAGCGCTCCAGCATCGTGGTGGTCGCCGAGGGCGACTTCACCGGCGGCGCCTACAAGATCAGCGAGCGCCTCCAGGCCGAGTACAACCTCGACCTGCGGGTCGTGGTGCTGGGCCACATCCAGCGGGGCGGCAGTCCGACGGCCCTGGACCGCATCTGGGGCAGCATGTGGGGCGCCGAGGCCGTGAAACGGCTCGCCGCGGGCGAGACTTCCTTCTATCTTGGTTCGCAGCACGGGGAACTGGTCATCAACCCCTTCTCCCGCATCCGAGATCCCAAACCCAATCCCCCCAAGGAATTGGCCGCGCTGGCAGGCATCCTGGCCCGGTAGCGCCCATCCAGAGGAACCATCCATGACAAAGCCCAAGAACGGCCCGCGCAAGGTCGCGGTCATCATGGCCGGCGGCCGCGGCACGCGCTTCTGGCCCCGGTCCCGGGGCGCCCGCCCCAAGCAGTTCCTGGCCATGGTGGGGGAGGAGACCCTCCTCAACGCCACCGTCAGCCGCATGACCCCCTCCTTCCTCCCCGAGGACATCTACATCGTCACCACCGAGGAACTGGCCGCCGAGACCCGGCGCATGCTGCCCCAGCTCCCGCCCGGCAACGTCCTGGTGGAGCCCGAGGGCCGCAACACCGCGCCCTGTCTGGCCCTGGCCCTGGCCATCATCGAGAGCCGCACCCCCGACGGCGTCATGGTGGTCCTCTCCGCCGACTCCTGGATCGGGGACCAGGACAAGTTCCTGGAGGACATCGACACCGCCGTGGACCACGCCTCCCGCAAGAGGGACCTGGTGGTCTTCGGCATCCGCCCCACCTATCCCGAGACCGGCTACGGCTACATCGAGACCGAGGGCAAGGGCAAGGTCCTGGGCGCCTCGGCCTTCCGCGAGAAGCCCTCCTACGAGAAGGCGGTGGAGTACCTGGAATCCGGCCACCACTTCTGGAACGCCGGCATGTTCGTGTGGACCCTCCAGGACCTGCGCGCCGAACTGACCCGCCACTGCCCCGAGATCCTCGCCCCCCTCGACGAGTGGATGGCCGCCGGCGCCGACGCCGCCAGGCTCGCCGCGGCCTACGGCCGCCTCCCCAAGCTCTCCATCGACTACGCCCTCATGGAGAAGTCCGATCGCGTGGCCGTCGTCCCCGCCCGCTTCCGCTGGTCCGACGTGGGCTCCTGGCCCGCCGTGGTGGAGTTCCACGAACCCGACGCCTCCGGCAACGTCGTCCAGGGCGATGTCATCCTGCTCGAATCCAACAACTGCGCCATCTTCGGGGGCAAGCGCCTCATCGCGGGCTCCGGCCTGGAGAACCTGATCGTCGTGGACGAACCCGACGCCCTCCTCCTCTGCCGCAAGGACCGCGCCCAGGACGTGAAGACCATCGTCGAGCGCCTGGCCTCCCTGGGCCGCACCGATCTCCTCTAGAGGACCCCCCATGACCCAGAAACCCGCCACCCTCCACGTCGACAAACCCTGGGGCAGCTTCGACCAGTTCGTCCTGAACACCCCCTGCACCGTCAAGATCCTCACCTGCAGCCCCGGCGCCAAGCTCAGCCTCCAGCGCCACCGCCTGCGCAACGAGCTGTGGGTCGCCCTGGACGCCGGCGTCGTCGTGGAACTGGACGGCAAGGTCCTCACCCCCGACAAGGGCGCCCAGATCTGGCTCCCCGCCGGCAGCATCCACCGCCTCAGCTGCGAAGCCGCCCGCACCAGCCCCGTGCGGGTCCTGGAGATCAGCCTCGGCACCTTCGACGAGGACGACATCGAGCGCCTGGAAGACGTCTACGGCCGGAACTGAATTTAATCGACAAAGGCGGTCAGGATTGCGCCCCCGCCCGGAAAGGCGTAAGCTGTCCGTGAGGTGTTCCTCCCGGACCGGCTTGCCGCTCCAGGAACCAAGGAGCTTCCCGCCACCATTTGTCCCTTCAATCTGACCAGCCCCCCACGATCGGGGACTCCCGCAAAACACTTCCCACCTAATCAACCCCGCCAAACTATCCCACACGAAACGCCCCCGCCTCGGGGCGTTTCACTGTACGGATTTGAGTAACATGAACTCACATGCACATTGAAAACATTAGTCTTATATTCGGTTGGTAGCACCCCCGACCACCCTGATTCATGACTTTCACCCACGCATTTACGTGAAATTGCCGGAGCTGCGTGGGGAGCATCACCAATACCAAAAGCAGCGGAGACCTCGGAACACGGACCATGACAATTCCCAAATCCAGTTCAACCTTCAGGCACCACCAGTCCAGTCCGGAGGCCGTTCTCCAAGGCATTCAGGAAGCCGCCGGCACGGGCAAGGGGGCGGCTTCGATCCACAGCCTGGTATTTCCGGATCATGTGCGATTTCAAAGATTCTCGTCCTTTTTCCGTGAAAGGTTCCAGCATCACCTCAAGGGTCCTGACCTCAGTCATATCCCGGACTTCGGCGCCCAGGATATGGGCGGCCGCCACCTCTTGGTCGAACTGATAAGCCACGAGCAGATCCTGGAATGGGCCGAACAAGGCGTCCTGGCCCAACACCCGGTCGTAGCTCTCCAGGATGGTCATCAGGTCAAGGGCATCCTTGCCGCCCCTGGCTTCGCCTCGATCGCGCCAAGCCATCAGCTTTAGCAGGACAGTTCCCGGCAAGGAGGCCATGGGGATCTCGATGTTGTCTGAAAGGGGAAAGCTCCACGCATGTCGCAGGGCAGCCTCGTAGCCGAGAACGTTCATTCGTTGGCGTTCCTCGGGCGGCCAAGCAATGGTTCCGTCGTCTTTCTCGATCGCCCCGAACGGTACCAGGTCGACTTGAAGGCGGCCAGGGCGCCTGCTCCAAAATACACTGGGATTGGGGTCCCTTTCGAACAGGCCCGAGTCCAAGAAGGCGCTTCGGAGCTGTTCGAAATGCTCCCACGACTGGACCGAAATGCCAAAGTCCACATCGGCGGTTCCTCGTCCTTTGTCCAGGCCGAAGACATGGTACAGAGCGATTTCCCGGGGCATCGAGCCGGTGAGCAAGAAATCCACCTGGACGGACTTGCAGATCTGGTCCACATCCGTAAGCAGGACGACCAGGGCAGTGTCCAGGGGGCGCAAGAGGCTATTGAATAAATTTTTCATGGATCATTCTTGCCGTTTCGTTGGTACGGGGATCATCGATGGCCTTCAGGTCAGCTTCGACAAGGAGAGGATGCACCACATCCTCGTTGGGAGCGGGTCCCTGCGGCAGGGCGGGATCCCAGAAGGCCTGGAGAACCTCGATGGTCCCCATGGGATCAGGGCGCAGGCGGTAGCGGAGGATGAGGGCCTTGGGATCCCCGTGGGTATAGAGGGTGCAGGTTTGGGGAAGAAGGTACCCGGTGAGTTTGGCCGCGGCAACTTCGCTTCCCCAGTAGGCACCCTGGTCTCTCGGCCGAGCCTCTTTCCACCACTCTGGGTCGGGGGCTGTGAACCGTCTTCCCTGAAGTTTTCTCCGGAGCCTTATGGGATAGCTTTCAATCCAGGTCTCCCGCAGTCGCCTGGTGTTGAAAAGGCGACTTTTGAGTTGCTCGTCCACCACCGCGAAGCCTTGCCTCCTGAGATCCCTGATGGTTTCAGCCACGGTGCCCAGCCCGACCTTGGCGGCCTTGGCGATTTCCCGGAAAGGCGCATTGAGCAGGGCTTCATCGCAGATGAAGGCGTAGAGGATCTTCAATCCTGCGGGGGTGAAGCCCTTGAAAGTCGCGGTCTCCTCCCAAGGGTCGACCGCGGGGCGTTGGCCCGTGATCTGGATGAACATGCCGGGCTCATTGATATAGGCATTCCCGGCTGTGTCCATGAATTGCAGGCCCAGGTCCTTGCATTGCCTTGCGAGTGCCGGGGAGACATACCGGGTGAACAACAGGCCGGGAGCCGGGTAGGCCTTCAATCGGCGCTGCACATCCTCCAGGGCCCAGACCCGGCCGATGGTCTTCTTCACCTCGACAACGAAGGCATTCCGTGTGTCCCCGCCTATGATTTCGACCCAGGCATCGTGACGATCGGGTTTCTGCTCGTCACGCCGTGCGTCTCCGGGAGCAATGAGATTGCCAGCGAAACCGGTTTGCTCCTCGAAGTTTCGGAGGGCTACCCGGATCAGGTTTTCCGCCTCAGCCAGTTCGATCACGGTTCGACTCCATGCATTGTTCGAAAAACGCGAACATCTCTAAAACTCGAACATATGCCTGGGAGGGCGTGTTGTCAAGGAGAGTGTTCGAATATCCTGTTTGTTCAAATAAAATGAACATTCAAAAAAGCCGAACACAATTCTTACCCATGCCCAACCTCCTCGCGGGCCTACGGGGTTGCCTGAATTTCCATGACCAGGAAGGGCTCCGATGGCTTCCGGGGTTCGGTCTTCAGCCCAAGGATCTGGCTATTGGCGATGAACCGGAAGTTTCGCCCCGTCCAGGCGCCGGTGGTGGGGATGCCCGCCAGGGCCGGGTGGTTCGAGAGAAGAACGTCCAGCTCTTTCAATTCCGTTTCGGAGGGGTCGAGCCGGAAGGCCACGATGCGCGGGGGTTCCCGCCCGTTCTGTACGGCGACCAGCCTGTCCCCCCGCCTGGCAAGGCCATCGATGCCCTGGAAGGCCTCCGGCTCCAGAGACGGAGGAATCGCGACGGGGTGCGCGGCCCCGCCTTGCCGTTCGATGCGGTAGAGACCGGCTCCGCCGGCGGCGACGAGAAGCGCCTTCTGGTCCCGGGTGGCCACGATCCCATTGGGGTAGCGCAGGGTTCCCGCGGGGAGCAGGGGCTCCATGCGGGAGGAGCCCTGGGCGATCCGGTGGACGGTGCCCGCGCGGGAGTCGGTCACGTAGACCGTTCCATCCGCCATCAGGGCCAGATCGTTCAAGAGGTGGGCGCCCTCCCGTGGGGCCGGGATGCGCCGCAGGATCCGCCCGCTCCTCAGGTCCGCCGCGAAGACGGCGCTGTCACCGGGTTCCTGCTCCGTTCCACCGTTGGAGGCCATCCAGAGGAGCCCCCGACGATGATCGACCTGGAGGCCGAGCGTTCGCCAGGGGCCTTCCGGGCCCGGTGGGATGAACCAGCGGGCGCGCCCGTTCTGAGCCACGGCCAGGATGCCGCCATGCAGGAGGCTGCTGAGGAAGGTCCGGCCCGTGCCTGGATCCACGGCGATGCCCTCCGGGTAGAGATCCGGGATCTCCAGCCGGTGGACGCACCTCGGCTGAGCGGTGAGGAAGAACGCGCCAGGGTGGAAGGCCAGCAGGACGGAAAGGAACCGGGCAACGGCGAAGCGGGTGGCCCGGCGGGGCCAGGGGCGGTAGCAGGGGCTCACGGGACCTCCGATTTCGGGAACGAAGTTAACGCCCTTTCCCTCCTCAGGGTTTCCCGTCAGGGGAGGAGCCCAGGGGCATGGGCACGGATGCGAAGCAGGAGGGATCGAAGAGGGCGGGATCCAGGCGTGGATTCACGCGGATGTCGAAGTAGTCTTCGCTGAAGAACAGGCGTCCCTCGTCCAGGAAGTGGATTTTCGCCGCGATGGGGTAGCCCTGCACGTGGCGATACTCCTCGATCCGGACCTCCCGCCGCATCGCCTTGGGCGCGTCCGGGTCCTTCCGGATCACCCGCCAGAGCAGGAAGGTCTCGGCATCGATCCAGAACTGGTTGGACCGTTCGTCCCCCGCTTCCGCGCCCACGACGAAACAGGTGCGCCCCCTCCACTGCGCCCGGTGGGTCCTGGCGGGATCGAAGCCCAGCTTCTCGAGCTGCATCAGGGACCTGGACCCGGGCTGGCAATAGATGTCACCGATGAGCACCAGGAGGTGGTTCCAGGTCTCCTGCACGGAAGTCTGCGAGCCTCCCTTGAAGTGGTGGATGCGGTCTGGCGTGCAGACCAGGCCGGATTTCCCGGCGAGGGGCGAAAAATCGATGCGCAGCCTGCCTGGATGCTCCAAGGCCTCGTGCCAGACGCCCAACGTCTCGGTTCCGTCGGGAGCCAGGGAGCGCGTGTGCTGCGAGAAGGCCAGCGTGCGGTACCACCTTCCCTGCCAGTGGGCGTGCATGGCCTCCACCACCTCCCGGCCGGTCTTCAGGGCGGGAATCTGGGCCTGGGCCACGAAGGCGGATGCGAGGAGCAGGTTGAATAGGCAGCGCATGGGGTCCCCTTTCGGTCGCCACATCGGGCAAATTGAAGAATACGCAGGCCGCGGACGATCACGTGGCGATCCGGTCCGGATCCCGTGGCCGGGAGGCCTCTTCCCCGGGAATCACGGCTTTCCCGCCCCGCCGTAGACCGCGAGAGCCTCTTCCAGGTTGGCGATGCGATTGCTGCCCGTCACCTTCAGGTAGCTGTCCCGGGTCACCTTCACGTGGCCGTCGCGAATGGCCTTGAGGTTTTCAAGGTTGCGGCGCCAGCGCGAGAGGACGACCGGTGACAGGGGCTGGATTCCGCACGGGGTGAACATCCTCGGCGCCAGGCAGGAAGCGAAGCCACGATCCGCCAGTTCTCGCGCGATCTGAGGCAGGTGGGCGGCGCCGTACACGAACAGGATTTTTCTAGCGCCGCCTGCCGCATCCAGGGCATTTTCGACAATGCGCCTGTTGCGTTCATGCCAGGCGCCGCTCGAAATGTCGGCGGCGCTATTCTCGTCCATATTCTGCATGAATTGCCTGTCTGCAAGCTGCTGGAATTCACCGTGGAAAAAATCGAATATCGACGGCTGGGATGATGCGCGTTGGATGGCCTTAAGCATTTCTCCCTGCGTGCATGAGATGCGATCCTCGACATCCTTCGGAACCTGCCGGCTCGCACGATCCTGCCATTCCTTGGCGATGCGCCAGTCGGTCGGGACCACGCGTACCTGCAACTCGTTCGCGATGGCGGCGATATAGGCTGCTTCGGGCGGGAAGTACCCTTCCATCAACGAGTTGAAAGCCTCCGGCTCGATCTCCAGACAGATCAGGTCCGGTCTTATGGATTCAATCTGGTGTCGAAGGTCGGGAAGGGAAAATTTCATTTCCGGCTTCATGTGCATGTCATGCACCGAACCCAGGAGAATGAATTCCGCCTGGGGTGGCTTTTTCGACGCATTCGTTTGCGAAAATGCGAGCTGAATTGAAAGAAAGGCGAGAACGATCGCGCGCGGGCAGAATCGCATCGGCGGAATCTCCATGGTGATCAACGGTTTCAACGCGAGAGGGAAGGGGCCTCGCAGGATCAACGTCGGTTTCGATTGCAGGGCTTCGTCATGTAGCTTTCCCTGAATCGGCGGCTGGGGCAAGATGGGCGGCGGGCCAGCCGTGGCAGAAACCCCCGGGGGAGGGATCCTTACGGGAGTAGAGTGCAACATGGCGGCGCTTCCCGCTTCCACGTTCTTGCCGAAATCCTCATGCCGTTCCATCCCACGCTCCAGACCCTTTCGCTCACTGCCGGTGCATGGCGCTGCTCCGGCAAACCGTCCAGCGAGCCGCAGCCTGAATCCCAATGGATTTTGATTCTTCCAAGAAAACGGTTTGCAATCCGCCGATCGGGAAAGCGCGCACTCCTGCTCCCAGGCATGGCCCTGGTTGCCGAACCTGGAGAATGCCTTTCCATGGCGAGCGTGGAAGGCGCTCCCATCGAGGCGACCCTTTTCTCGCTTGCCGACGCCAGGGTTGCTCCAGCCCTCAGGCCCGGAATCAGGCCCCTCTCCGCGGCATCCCTCATCGCGCACCATTGCTGGCAGAGCCTGGAGACACAGCCGATGGATGACCTTTCGGGCGAGCTGGTCGCCTTCGACCTGATCGCGTCCATCGGCTCCATGGATGCGCCTGCCCCGGTTTTTCCCGGCCGCTTGAGAAGGAGGATGGAAGATGCGCTGGAGCAGCTTGTCCAGGCTTCGGAACCACGCTCGCTGGCTGCTCTCGCTGAATCCGTTGGGCTGACGCCATGCTCGCTCAGCCGCGCCATCTCGGGCTATCTGGGAATGCCCTTCCGCGAGTATTCGCTGCGCCTGAAACTGGCGAAGGCCCTCGACCTGATGCGCGCAGGTCCCAGGCTGTCGATCGGGGCCATCGCGTGCCAGGCGGGTTTCTCTTCCCATGCCCATTTCACGGATGCCATGCGGGCGCGGGTCGGCTTCTCGCCGCGACAGGTGAGGCATCCCCTGACGGCCAGGAGGCACCTGGAACTGCTCCTTGAACGACCGTGAAGCGGACCGGCCCGAAGGCGGGGACAGCTTCTAGAGCGTGAACTGGATGCAGGGATCCTGTTTATTGACCGGCTTGTCGGCTCGCATCACGGGTTTGGCGCATTTGCGGTTCAGGGCCTTGAGCAGGTTCGCGTTGGGCATCACCCAGTTCTTGGCGCTCTGGGCCCAGGCCGCGTTCGTGGGGATCGCGGCGTGGAGGTCCCCGCTGGTCATCCCGGAGAGGCCGCCTTCGACCAGGGTCGCGTTGTGGCTCCCGTGGTGGCCCACCTTGTAGAAGACGGTGCGGGAGAGCAGGTCCGCGGAGGTGACGTCCAGCTCGCGGCCCTTGGGATCCGTGAACCTCACCGACGGCCAGGACAGCCAGTTGCCGATCTGGGCGTCCCCCACGAAGAGCAGCACCCGGCCGGAGGCCTTCAGCTCGAAGGCCAGTACCAGGCTCGTGTTGTTGGTGTAGGTGTCCAACTGGAGCGCCAGACGCGAGGCGCTCAGGAGCCAGTCCGAGTCGATGCGGCGCCAGGCCTCCTCGTAGAGGCCGGCGACGGGATCCGGCAGCTTCGCACGGGCATACTTGGCATCGAAGGGCGACAGCGTGCCCGGCTCGGATACGTCGAGCGCCGCCGCCGCGAAGCCGAAGGGATCGGCCGCCAGCTCATACATCTGGGTGCCCTTCGTACCGGTCTTCTTGTGCAGCATCGCCAGGTCGGCGGGGGGGCCGAGGACGTGGACCCGGACCCCCGGAAGCCAGTCGGGTTCGAGGACATCACCCGGTTTCCAGTACTTCCTCGAGGCCGCGGGGAACCAGCCCTTAACCGTGTCGAAGGTCCTCGCAGTCCCCTGGGAGAAACCGAGCATCTCCTGGACGGCCCCCCCGGTGCGGCTCGCCTCGGGGTCGGCGCTGGCGGCCAGGCCCCGGGCCGCGGCCTCCAGGGCCGCCAGGGTACGGGAGGAGGGCACGATCTTCTGGCCCGGCTTCTCGGTCCAGGCCATCCACAGCTCGGACTTCTCCATGGCCTCGAACCGGCCGGCCTCGTCGGCGAAGCCCTGCAGGTGGTCCTGGTGCTCGTGGGTGACCACGATGGCGTCCAGGCGGTTCTCCGTGACGGCTGCGATATCCTGGACGATCTCGTCGATCCCGACGCCGGGGAAGGGCGAACCGGGGAAGTAGCCGCAGTCGATGAGGACATGGCTGGTCCGGCGGGCCGTCCTGAACGTCAGGAGGTGGCAGTCGCCCAGGCCCGTGCAGTACATGCGGACGGTGACTTCGGGGTCAGTCATGGCGGATCCTCCCCGCGGCGTGGATCAGGGCGAAGCGCTGATCGGCCGAGGTGGCGAAGTAGGGGTTGTTCCGGGCGGCTTCCGCGAGGGCGAAGGCCCGGTTCCGGGCTGCGCGCTCCGGGCTGTGGGCGCTCTTGGTGATGATGTAGCGCACGGAGCGGTCGTGGCGGTCCAGGAGCACGGTCGCGCCGCTCCAGAGCTCGATCTCGACCCCGTCCTCGACGGACGTCCTCCCCTGCAGGAAGGTCAGGACGAACTGCCGGAGCATGCGACCGTCCGGCCCCTGCCGTTCGGCGATGGTGGCGGTGTGCACCTCGAAAACCGGAGCCTCGCCGCCCAGGTCGAGGCCGAGCTCGCGGGAGATCTCCTCCCGCTCCGCGGCCGGAAGCGCCAGGATATGGTCCCGCATCCGGTTGTGGAGGGTCGCCCGGGCGCCGCGGGCGAGCTTGAACATCCGCCGCCGGGCCCCGGGGCGGGGAACGCCCTCCTGGGCGGGCCCCGGATCCAGGTGGAGGAGGTGGGTGGCGAGAAGTTCCAGCTGCTGCCCCGCCGACTGGAACATCCGGCTGACGCAGTTCCCCTTCGGGCGGTGCCAGAGGAGGGTCTCCTCGCCGAAGGTGATCACGTTGGCCGGGAAGATGGCCCGCTGGCGGAAGCTTTCGGCGATGGCGATCCGGTAGCCCCAGGGATCCGAAGGCAGCAGGTCGTGGTCCGCGGTGATCAGGGCCCGGAGGTAGTCGGCGAACGTGAGGTCGACCGGGGGGCAGTAGTCCAGGGCGCGGATGCACATCTGCAGGAACTGGGAGGCGAGGGCCGTGGCCTCCCCAGCGAAGCGCCTCACGAGATCCGCCGATATCTCGCCGCCGGGCAGGAGGCCGGTCCCGCCCGTGGCGATGCGGCGGAGGTCGGCGGTCTTGGCGTCGTAGATCTTCAGGAAGGCGTCAAACACGGCCGCCACGAGGATCGCGCCCCGGTCGTGGATCTCCGTCGTATTGCCGAGGGCGAGGTAGTCCGGCCTTCCCGTGGCCGGATCGGCGCCGCCGCCGATGGCGGTGCGGAGGGCGCCGTGCATCCCGGTCGCCTCCCCGAACTCCCGGGCCATCTCCATCAGCGCGTTGCCCACCTTCAGATCGCCGCGGACCCTGCGGACCTGCGACTCGACCACGCTCGCGATGGTGAAGTGCTGGAGCAGCGCGACCAGGTCGGCGAAGCCCTCGTGGAAGGCCAGCTGGTCCGGGTTGGTAGGGTTGTTGAACCGGCGGTAGATGCCGTCGAGGATGGCGTGGGTGGTTTCGTGGGCGATGATGTCCTGGGACAGGCACGAAAAGGTTATGCCGCCCGTGTAGAGCTCCTGGGGATCCGCGGGTTCGGCCGGGAAGTAGCCGAAGAGCAGGGCCTTCTTGCCGGGATGGTAGTAGGCGTTCTGCTCCCGCAGCGCGTGGGGATGCACATGGAGGCGCTGGACGAAGGCGCTGTCGTCGGGGCTTCCCGGCCGCATCCGGGGAGACCACTGGACGCGGCGCCCCAGGGCCATCTCGAAATTCCGGATGGTGCGCATGGCCACCGCGTAGACCATCTGCTGGTGGAACTGGGGATTGCCGGGAGACTGCGGAAGGCCCTCGGAGGCGAGCAGATGCGGGTGGTCCAGGTTCACCGGCGGGTAGAAGCAGCCCGTGGCGGGGTCGTGGTCGATGACGGCGAGGTACTCCCCGCAGGGGCCCGGGTCCAGCTTCTCCCAGGGAACGTCGAGGGAGACCTTGTTGAAGCCGAAGCTCTCGAACCTCCCGGAAAGGCTCGGGTCGAAGGCGTAGGCCTGGAGCCGCCTGGCCTGGGGGGGCGGCGGATCCTCCTCCCGGACCGGGGGAGGCGGGTCGATGGGCCTGCGCGGGAGGGTGCGCAGGGGGGACCGGTAGCCGGCGTCGATGAACCGCTTCAGGGTGGCCGAGGCCTCCGGACTGTCGAGGATCGCCTTCCGGAGGTTCGCCTGCTCCTCCCCGCTCATGGAACCGCTGTCGGGGTCGGCCACGGCGGCTTCGACCTGGGGATCCCGGTGGATCAGCTGGACCGTCTCCAGCCAGAGCATCTTCCGGAACGCGTCCTCGCCCTCCCAGCCCGCCAGCGGCTGCCCTGCGTTCCCGAAGAGGACGTCCAGGGCGGGCAGGAAGACGGAATCCTCGGGTTCGGGGGCCCCGGGCTGCTCGGGAGCGCACTGCAGCGCGTCCAGGGCCGCGAGGAGGCCGGCGCCGAAGTACGTATCGCAATCCAGCAGGGGCGCCCCGGTCACGGGATGGGTGCGGCGCGCGCTCCGGAAGAGCGCCCGGCGCGTGGCCTCGGCCACCTGCCAGGGCTCCCAGCCGGCCATGGCCCCCTTGTGCTTGCGGAGGTACAGCGCCGCGGCCCCCGCCACCTGGGGCGTCGCGGAGGAGGTGCCCTGCCCGTCCAGATCGATCCTGCGGTCGTTCCGGTAGAAGGCCCAGGGGGAATTCGGCGTGTAGGCCGCGATGGCCGTGCGCATCTTGCTGGGCGGACCGTAGTTCCCGCGCATCTTCAGATCGGTGATGGTGGCGTAGGGGGCGAACCCGGCCGTGACGCCGGTGGCGGAGACCACCCGGTTGAACCGCGCGGGAAACACCGTGCTCGTGGGGCTGTGAAGGCCGAGGCCCAGGGGGACGTTGTTGCCCGCCGCCGTGACGACGAGGATCCCCCGGGCGTAGGCGCGGTTCACCACGTCGGCCCAGGCCGCGCTGCCTACGCCCCCCATGCTCATGGAGACGACATCGGTGTGGATCCCCCGCGCGTCGAGATCCAGCAGGTACTCCATCGCCTCCACGAAGCTGGAGACGCTGAAGAGCACCACCGAAGTGGCGATGCGCAGCGGAACCACGAAGGCATCCGGCGCGGCGCCCAGGAAGAATTCCAGCCCTGCGGGCTCGGCCGAGACGATGTCCGGCCCGAGCTTCCCCGCGGCCAGGATCCCCATCGTCCCCGTCCCGTGGCCGGGGTTCTTCAGGAGCCCGTGGACGTCCCGGTCCCGGACATTGGCGGGGGCGGCGTCGGGCAGGAAGTTCCGGGCGTACTGGACCCGGTCCCTGGGGAAGGCCTCGTGCTCCAGGTCGAAGCCCACATCGCAGATGGCGACGCGGGTCTCGGAGGGATGGCCGGCATTGGCGTCCAGGCGGGCCGCCTCCAGCTGGGCGTAGTCCGGCAACCGGTGCCAGCCGAAACCGGGACCCTTGAGCGGGCCCTCCACCTGATCGTGGGCCCTGCCGTCCTCCTCGGCCAGCGCCTCACGGGTCCCGGCGGGATCGGAGGGTTCCGGAAACCCCGCGGACACGTCCGGTTCGAGGAACCGCCTCTGCATCTGGAGGGCCGCTTCATGCGCCACGTCCCAGGCATCGCCCGGCCCTCCGAGTGGAATCCCCAGATCCGCCAGGGTGAAATGCGCCCCAAGGGAGCGCTGGTCCGACACCGCCGTGCCGGCCAGGTGCCTGAGATGCGCCAGCGGAGTGCCTGGCGGATTGGGGATGATCAGCTTGACGTTCGGCATGGCTTCAAGGCCTCCCTTCAGGACCGCGGGGGGAATGAATCGCCAGGGTGAGCGCACACGGATCACCGGCCCCCGGGACGGCGGGGGGAGCGGAGACCGTGTGGGCCTGGAAACGGAATGCAAGAAGAACGCAAGTAATTTAAGGCTTTGTCAGACCGCCGCAAGGGCGGTCTTTCGTTCGGTCACCCCGCCGCGCCCCCGGCGGGCATGGCCCTGTCCCGCAGGTTGCGGAAGAGTTTCGCCAGGGGGGCCGGAATGCCGGAGGGGCCGCGCTTGCCGGCTTCCTCCGCCACTTCCAGGGCCATGCCGGGCTTCGAGAAGGCGCGCAGCGCCTGGCGGATCACCACCGAGGCCGGGGCCTCCGGCTCCACCGGGCCCGCGGCGCCCCGGAACACGCCCTCGTAGCCTTCGCGCCAGAGGAAGTGCTCCAGGTCGGGATCCGCCAGGGCGGTGATGAACCGGGCCTCGGGCCGGCCCTTGAGGAGCTTCCGGGCCCGGGCCACGTAGTGGCGGCCGGCCTCGTCCCCGTCCGCGATGAGGTGCCACGGCAGGCCGAAGCGGTCGGCGAAGGCCAGGAGGGGGGCCAGCCCCGCCTGGGCGAAGGGCACGCAGTGGATCCCCTCCAGCGGGAAGTTGAGGCCCCAGACCCGGGCCAGTTCCGGCAGGAGCCAGGCCTCGGTCTCCCCCTCCACCAGGAGCCAGACCCGGGCGAAGAGACTGTCGGCATTGTGGGTGCGCACATGGAAGGCCACCCGGCGCATCTCGGTGGGGCCCAGGGCGGGTCCGTCGGGGTCCGGGAAGACCGCGGTGTCGTTGTTGCGGCGCACCAGGCGGCGCAGGGCCCGCATGGGGAAGCCGGCCATGAGCGCTCCGCTGGCGCTGGTGATCAGCTTCTGCACCGGGAGCTGGGACACCACGTTCAAGGCGGTGGCCAACTGGATGGGGTGCAGGTGGGTCTCGGGATCCTCCAGCACCAGGATGGGCCGGGCGCCCCTGCCCAGGGAGGCCCCGGCCTCCGCCTGGAGCAGGGCCCCCACCAGGGTCAGGAGGACCACCTGCCGCATGCCCGCCCCGGCGTGCCGGGCCAGGTCCGCCAGGGCGTCCCCGCCCTGGAAGCCCAGGGGTGCCTCCGCGATGTCCAGGGCCCGGCGGAACGGGGCCTCTCCGGCCGGCTGGAGGCCCTGGAAGAGCTCCGGACGGTGTTCCGCCACCCGCCTCAGGGCCTCCAGGCCCCGGGCCAACTCGCTGGGGTGCACCTGATGGGGCACGGAGAGCAGCCGCTCGAACACCCGCCCCACGGCCTTTTCGGGATCCTCGTGCATGGCCTGGCCGGTGGCCAGGGCCGGGGCCAGGATCCCGTCCGCCAGGCGCAGCTCCCGGAAGACGAAAAGGGGGTGGTCCCGGCGGACCCGGTCCGCCAGCCGCGCCGCCTCCCCCTCCGGAAGCGGGATCTCCCGGCCCTGGGCATCCAGGAAGAGCCGGCGGACCTTGGCCCGCCCCCGGTCCAGCCGCCGCCCGCTCCACTGGAGCACCAGGCGCGCCGCGCCCGCCCCGTCGCGCCATGCGGCCGGTTCCAGCTCCGGATGCGGGTCTCCCCTGAAGGTCAGGGTGATGCTCATGCGCCTGGCGATGGTGGTGCGGTCGTTGGCCAGGCGGTGGAAGTCCTCCTCCGTCAGGGGCCGCTCCCCGAGCGTGCTCTGCAGGGCCTCCACCAGGCTGGTCTTGCCCCAGGCGTTCTCCCCGAAGAGCACCGTGGCGTCGGGCTCCACCTCCAGCCGCAGGCGCGCGATGCCGCGGAAGTTCACGATCTCCAGACCTGTCAGCTGCATCTAGGGAGGATGGCCCAGGCGCGGGCAGGAATCAAGCCCGCTCCAGGTTGGCGAGCACGCGGCCCAGGTGGGCGTCGAACCGGTCGGCCTCCTCCTCGGAGAACCCGCCGTAGAAGAGGTCGGTCATCTCCTGTGAAACCGTGCCGTAGAGCGCCTGGAGCTCCTGGTTCCCCGGGGTCAATTCCACCATCACCTTCCGGCGGTCCTCGGCACTGCGCACCCGGACGATCTGGCCGGCCGCTTCCAGCCGGTCGACCGTATGGGTCAGGGTCGATTTCCCGAGGGAGACGCGTTTGGCCAGCTCGAAAATCGTCATCGGGCCCTCCTCCCACAGCACGAACAGCACGCGCCCGTGCGCGGGATCCAGCTCGATTCCCCGCTCGCGCAGCATCCGGGCGAAGATGCGCCCGCCGATCCGATGGATCTTCGCGATGAGAAAGCCGCCTCGCCGATGCCCGGTCATAGGGATCGAAGGTCCAGGTGGAAGGTTTCCGTCCCGGACCAGCCGGTGGCCGTCTCGGCGGCAAGCCTGACGACGACGCAGTCGGAATCGGAAGGTCCGTCGGGCCAGTACCTCCTCCAGCTGTCGTCCCACAGCGCCCGCTTGAGGTCCGGGGATTCAAGGATCTCCGCCACGCCGGAGAGCATCACGCCGCGACCGAGGTGCGGAAGGGCGAAATAGGCCGCGGCCGCGGGATTCGCCCGCAGTTCCCGGATCTTGCCTGACGCGGCCGACGTGCAGAAATACACGTCGAACCCCGCATCCCGCGCGCACGCCGACGGGCCCGGGAAGAGGTCCTTCCGCCGAAGGTTGACCATGGCGCGCATGCGCGGGGCCGAACCGCTCACCGTGGCCAGAAGGACGGTGTCGGCCTGGTCCAGGATGTCCAGCAGGGAGCCCTTGTCGATCACGAGGCCACCTGCGTCTTTCCAAAGGACCAGTGGGTGTGCACGATGCGCCAGCCCTCCCTCCCCTTGTGGTAGACCTCGGTGGCGTTCCAGGCCGGCCCGGCCCCATCCCTGCGCCGGTAGGTGTAGGTCATCACGGCGGTGTCGCCCAGCGCCTGCACCCTGGCATGGGACATCTCACCGGGGGTGGCCTCGCCGGAGGGCGTCATCACCCGCCTGTAGAAGCTTCGCAGGTTCTCGAGGCCGGCGATGGGCTGCTCCAGGAAGGGATCGATGTAGACAACCTCCGGATCCGAGAGGTCCAGGAACCCATCCGCGTCCAGGCGGTCGGAACGGTCCAGCGCGGCCCGCTCCAGGGAGAGGAGGGTGGAGGGAAGGTCCGGCGCTTGCCGGAACCTCGCCTTGAGTTGGCCCAGAAGGAGCGACCGCTTGACCATGAGGCCTCCCGAGAATGGTTCGATCAAGTATAGTTCGATATAGAACTAAACGCAAGGATGCCCTCTCCTCCCCTGGCCGGCCCGGGTGTACCCTGGAGCCCAGCTGGGCGCCTGCTCCCTCGGATCCACCATGCTGATCACCACGACGCTTGAACCCGGAAACCGCAAAGCCTGGCGTGACTGGCTTGAGCGCAATCACGACACCGCGAAGGAAATCTGGCTCATCTTCACCAAGCGGGCTGCGGGTGGCGCGGCCTTCGGTTACCGGGAGGCCCTCCTGGAGGCCCTCTGCTTCGGCTGGATTGACGGCGTGCGCCAGCGATTGGACGACGAGAAGTTCGCCCAGCGCTTTTCGCCCCGGACCCGGCATTCCAGGTGGTCCCCGGTCAACCTCGCCTTGGCCAGGGAGCTGCAGGCCGCAGGCCTCCTTGCGCCCCCCGGCCTGGCTTCGCTGGATCTGGCCAAACAGCCTCCCGGAGAATCGGCCGAACCCTTCCCGCCTTCCTGGTTCATGGCCGCAATCCAGGCCGACCCGGCCGCATCAAAGAACTTCCAGGGCCTGCCCCCCTCCCACCAGCGCCGGTATGTGGGTTGGGTATCGGCCGCGAAGCGGGACGAAACGCGCCACAGGCGTATGGTTGAAGCCATCGGCCTCCTGAGGGCGAACAGGCGCCTGGGCCTTGGCCCTGGAGAGGTCCGGAAATGATCCTGGATGGGCCCTCGTGATCCCCGATGGGCGAGGGTGATCGAACGACGGGCGACAGGCGCGCTCCCCGCGCCCGGACGGGAGCGGGGGGGCGCGGATTCGGGCTGCCGGGACGGGACAGCCGGGGCGGCGGCGGTTAGGATCTGTATCCATGGATCCCCTCTTCGCGTTCCCATCGATCTTCGAAGCCCGGGAATGCCGGTACGGAAGGATGCTCTTTCCGGCCAGGGACCAGTACGTGGGCCGCTCTCTGGCCCTGTACGGCGAATTCAGCGAAGGGGAGGCGGAGGTTTTCCGGCACCTGGTGCGACCGGGGGACATGGTGGTGGAGGTGGGCGCCAATCTGGGGGCCCACACGGTGCTCCTGGCGCGCCTGGCGGGCCCCCAGGGGGCGGTGCTGGCCTTCGAACCCCAGCCCATCCTCTTCCAGGTGCTGTGCGCCAACCTGGCCATGAACAACATCACCACCGTGGTGGCCGAGCAGAAGGGGCTGGGGCGAAGGACGGGGTTCGCGCACATTCCGTCCCTGGACTACGGCGCCGACGCGAATTTCGGCGGCCTGAGCCTGGAGCAGGAGACCGAAGGGGAGAAGGTGCCCGTGGCGATCCTGGATGCCTACCGGCTGCGGGCCTGTGCCTTCATCAAGATCGACGTGGAGGGCATGGAGGCCCAGGTGCTGGAAGGCGCCGCCGAGACCCTCCACCGGCTGCGCCCGGCCCTCTACGTGGAAAACGACCGCCGGGAGAAGTCCCAGGAGCTCATTGAACTGCTGCAGGCCATGGACTACCGTCTCTGGTGGCACACCCCGCCCTTGTTCCACGCCGACAATTTCGCGGGCAATCCGGAGAATGTCTTCGGCACGCTGGTCTCCCTGAACCTTCTCTGCATCCCCCGGGAAAAGGCCTTCAAGACCAATCTCAAGGAAGTGGCGGGCCCGGGGGATTGGGTGGGCGGGGCCTGACCGTCTCCCCCCTGGCCCTGAACCCGCCAGCGAAACCGCCTCCGCTGGAACCGGCGCCAGGGTGGCGAGGGCGTCGGCTCAGGACCGGGGCACGCTGGGCGAGACCGGCGCCGCTGGCCAGGCGTCCTTAAGGATGCACAGAAGGCGTGGGGTCTGGGTGCGCACCACCTCGGCGCTGGCGACGGCCTGGGCAAGCGCCCCGCTTCCCTTGCCGTCCATCTTGAACCATTCGAACTCCGCGCCCGCGCCCGTGACCACGAGGTTGGCCCGGCAGCCCCTCTGGGCGTCCACCAGGGCGAACGTGCCGGCGTCCGAATCAAACGCCAGCACGGCGCTTCCGCCCGCCGGGATCTGGATGCGGTTGCCCATGGGCACGGCCCGGAGTTCGCCGTCCTTCGCCACGCTGTAGTTCTGGCCGTTGCCCGGTGCCGGCCGGAGGCTCCACGGGCTCCTGGAGCGGTTGTGCACGGCGAACCAGCCCTTTCCGGCCAGGTTCCTGTGCATGGCTGCCGGAAGCTGCCACGGGGCGCGAGGGCCGGGCGAATCGACCGGGAAGCTCCTGCTTTCCGCGCCCGGGCGGGCGTTCCCGACCGGCGTGGCGGGCAGGGAGGTGCGGGGCGAGGGGTCGACCCGGTAGGTGGGCGTCGCCAGGATGCGGCCGTTGACGGGTTCCTCCAGGTCGGAAGCGAAGGCCAGGCCCCGGGAATGCACGGACGGCGAGGGCGGTTCCTGGGTGCTGCCGGCGGTCCCGTCCAGGGCCGCCCCGGGGGTGTGTTCCAGGGACCCGCTGGGCGTGATGGTGAAGGTGCAATAGGGGGTTTCCCGGGTGCCCAGCCGCGCTCCTTGCTGGGCCTTGTTCTCGGCCGGCGTGGCGAAGGCAAGCCGCAGGGCATTGCCCTGGACCCTGCCGAAATCATCCTCCTTTCGCATGAGGTAGAGTTCCAGGGTGGGAGGCTCCGCCGGGAACTCGAACTGCAGGAGCACCTTGGACCGGGCCGGCAGCAGGTGCGCGCCCGGCTCCAGGCCGGTGGCCGCCACCGGGCCCGGATCCTTCGGCTCAAAGGGCAGCACCTTGAGCACCACCCCACCCTTCTCCAGATGGGCCTTCATATCCAGCACGGACCAGTCGTACTCCATCTGGTTCTCGATGGCAACGAAGGCGGAACCGGCCTGAAGCGAGGCGCCGGAGGCCAGCACCAGGGCGGCCGCGACGAGCGGCGAGCGTAGCGCATGGGCGGGCGCGTTGAGCGGTTTCGGGAGCGGGTTGTACATCTCTTCTTCTCCAGGTGGTCGGGATCCTTCAGCGCCGGCGGGTGCCGTCACCCCTTCGAACCCGCACCTGGCGTTGCCCTCTGGATCCCGGGATGGTGAAGGACCTCACGAAGGAGGGCCTTGCCCAATTCCTACGTAGGGGCGGACCTTTCATGACGTTGGGGTGGATGGCGCGGGTTGTGCGGGCGGGGAAATCCGCCCTTCGAATGGGTGGACCCAACTTCGCATTGGTTCCCGAAACCGTTCCGGGTCACGCCTTCGCTTCCAGGCCCCGGGCTGCGGTCAGGCGGATGATTTCAAGGTCGGGCCGTCGCCACCCATGGCGCCCGATGCCCGGTGACGGCATATTCCGTCTGGACCAGGCCGCTGGGGAAGTCGCGGGTGGCGACATGGCGCAGGTGGACATCGTGAGGCAGGGTTCCGAACAGGGGAATGCCCTCGCCGATGAGCACCGGCACGCGCGTGATGATGAGGCGATCGACCCTTCCCGCCCGGAGGAACCCCTGGATGGTGACTCCGCCATCGACGTAGAGGTGGGTGATGCCCCTTGCGGCGAGCTGGTCGATGATCCCGTCGGGCGACCCCGCCATCTGCTCCACGGGGCCGCCCCCGGCCCGGGCCAGGTCCAGGGGATGGCCGCTCAGGACCACGACCCGTTTGGAACCATAGGGCCATTCTCCGAGCGTCAGCACCTTCTCGAAGGTCCTCCGCCCCATGACGAGCGCATCCACGCCCGCCAGGAATTCAACGTAGCCGTGAGACTCGTCCTCCCCTTCGGGAAGCCAATCGAGATCATCGTTCGGGCGTGCGAGAAACCCGTCGACGCTGACACCGACAAAGACGGAAACCGTCATTCCATCCTCCAGGGGAAGGTGCAACCTCCGGAAACCCGGCGTGAATTTCCTGAGGGACTGTAAACCCGAGCCGGCCGGTCTGTCACCCGGAACGAAGCCCTCCGGCGGGACACGGGCACGGCCGTCCCTGTCTTCGACCGAAGGAACCCATCCGATATACGGTTCATACAGGATGAGTCAGACCCATCTGCTGACACGTCCAAGGAGAACCACGTGAGAATTCCAACGCTACCACATCAAACGCGCCTTGCGCTGCTCCTGGGGATCGGTGTGGCCACCTCGGCCATGGTTCCGCGGGCCGGAAGCCCTTCCGGCAGGAACGGAACCCGCGAAACCCCGGCCGTCGTGCAGGCCGGCTCCTCCAGCTCCAGCTCCTCCACCTGCCCCAGCCTGAATCCCTCCGCCGCTCCAGGCAGGGGCAGCAGCTCCAGCTCCAGTTCCACGTCCAGCACAAGGCCGGCCGCCAAGTCCAACTTCCTTACCATCTCGGGATTCAACCCGCGGACGGCCGGATTGCCGGGATTCACCTCCAAGGTCGAACGGGGAATGACCGCCCTGCTGGAGGACAAGGCCCTTCCCGCGCACCAGGGTCTTTCCCTGACCCGGCCCGCCGCCGAGGACACCCGGTGCCTGCTGGGCACCGACACGCCCGGCGCCAAGTCGCACTGGCTGGCGTGCATGGATGCCTCGAACCTGGCCGGCAAGGACGCCCTGCTGGGCAGGCTGGGATTTTCCGAACAGGATGGCGAGGTGCGCCTGGTGGAATGGATCCATCCGGAACTCGCCATCGTTTCGACGGGCGAAGGGGCCCTGCATCTGGTCTCCCTCAGCCCATCGAACCAGCTTGCCATCCATGGGAAGCTGCCCGAGATCCACAAGGCCACGCTGCGGGAATTGGCCATCAACCAGGGAAACAGGGCCCAGTTCGCGGCGGGCGGATACGACCGCGGCCTCACCCTGGTGGACCTGGAGCGGCCGGAGGCGTTCCGGAAGCTCGAGCAGACCGGCGTCATCGGTTCGGTGGCCTGGCCCGGATGGAACCAGGGCATCTGCCCCAGCCTGACCCTGGATGACGGCACCCTGCTCATCTACGACACCCGGGTCGGCGGCGCGATCCCGCCCGCCTTCAAGGCCACCTTCGGCAAGAAGGACCTCTTCGCCCACGCCCGGTACAGCGACACCAACCTGTTCGTGGGGTTCGGCGACGGTGAGATCCAGCACATCGACAACCGGGTCACGGACCGCATCCTGCACCGGTTCCAGGATCCCTACTGCCTGGCCGTCGGTCACCTGGAGTACCACCCGGCCCGGAACCTCCTGCTGGTCTCCGGCATCCCGGACCTCACCGTCTGGCGGGTCGACAAGGCCACGGCCACGGCGAGTCCGGTCTGCCACTTCGGGTCCGGAGAGGCGCCTTTGTCGGGGGACACGCAGGTGAACGCCACCTTCACGGAATCCGGGGATGTCCTGGCCGCCGGCACCGCCGGGACCCTGTCCCGCATCACCCTGTCCGAACCCGGAACCGCGGGCCTGTGATGCGCCCGCCGCCCTCCAGGGGGGTCGTGCCGGCCCTCCGGAGGGCGGAGGGCCGGTTCCTCACTCGGAACGAAGCGCCGCGGCGGGCTGGGTCCGCGCGGCCCGCAGGGCGGGGGTGAGCCCCGCCACGAGGCCCGTGAGTCCCAGGGCCAGGACCGCGGGGGCGAGGATGGCCGGGTCGGCGGCCTCGACGCCCAGGTACTGGTGCCGCAGGACGCGCGACAACCCCCAGGTCAGGGCGCCGCCCAGGACCAGGCCCGAACCCAGGAGCCACGCGACCCGGCGGAACACCCGTCCGAAGAGCTGGACCGGCGTGGCGCCGAGCGCCAGGCGGATCCCCCATTCCCGTTTCTGCCGGGCCGCGGCCTGGGAGAGGGTGCCGGCCAGCCCGACACCGGCCAGGAGGGCCGCCAGCAGTCCCGCCGCCAGCGTCTGCCCGCGAATCTGCCTGGGCTCCTCGCCTTCCTGGGCCGCCCGGGCCGCGAGGTTCTGGAATTCCCGGAATCGGGCGTTCCCGTCCGCCTGGCGAACCACCTGTTTCACGATGCCCTGGAGTGCGGCGGCCGGGGCGGAACTGCGCACGTAGATCGTCAGGTACCCGGAATCCCGGAGCGCCAGGGGCGTGTAGACCGCCGGGATGGGTTCCCGGGCGAGCCGGCTCATGCGGGCTTCCCCGACGACCCCCACGACCTCGAGGGCCGGCCCGTTCGCAGCGCCCAGGTGGAGGGTCCGGCCCAGGGCCGCCGCCTCCCCCCAGCAGCGCCGGGCGAATTGGAGGCTGACCAGGCAGGCTCCCGCCTCCCGCTCTTCCGGATTCCGGCCCGCCAGAAGGGGAATTCCCAGGGTCTGGAAATACTCCGGGCTGACGGCATGCTGGCCGGCCTCCAGGTACCCCTGGCCTCCCTCCGGCCAGACGTTGCCGTTGTGGCCCTGGTCGACCAGGGGCCGCGTGTTGGACATGGCGGCCGATTGGATGCCCGGCGTCTCCTTCAAGGACTGGAGCACCTGGCGCTGGAAGGCCAGACCCCGGGCCTGGACATCGCCGCCGCCCCGCAAGGTCACGATGGCCACGCTCAGGTCCGCGAGGTGGTAGCCGGGGTCGATGTTCCGGAGCCGCTCCAGGGCCCGGAGGCTCATGCCGGCGCCCACCAGCAGGGCGAAGGCCAGCGCGAACTGGATCACCGCGAGCCAACCGCGCAGGAAGGTGCTGCCCCTGGACGCCGAGGCCGTGCCTCCCTCGCGCAGGGCTTCGTTGAGATCCAGGCGCGATGCCCAGCGGATGGGGAGGAAGGCCGTCAGGAGCACCGAGGCCCCTAGGGCCCCGGCCATGAGCCCCGGGACCGGCCCGCCAAGGGCCTCCCCGGGCAGGAGGTCCAGCCTCCCGAGGCCCGCCAGGAAGCCCACGGCCAGAAGGCCGCCGAAGCCGCACAGCACCGCCGCCTCCGCCAGGATGGGCCGGCCCATGCCGAAGGTCCCGGCCCCGAAGGCCGAGCGCAGGCCCCATTCCCGGGTGCGGTCGAGGTTCCGGGCCAGCATGAGGTGGGCGGTGTTGGCGCAGGCCAGCAGCAGGATCAGAACCCCTGAAAGGATGGTCATCGCCAGCGCCGGCGCCTCGCGTGCCCGCCAATACGCGAGCAGGCCGCGGGCCTTGATCCCCCAGGAACGGTCACCCGCGGGCCGGGGCGGCCCCAGGGAGGGCGCCAGACGGTCCAGCTCCAGCTGGAGGGCGGCCAGGGAGGCTCCCTTCGCCAGCCGCCCGAAGACAAAGCAGCTCGGCCTGGCCCGCCCCCGTTCCCCCGAGCGGAACACCAGGGGCTGGAACGCGACGGCATCGCCCATGAAGAAGGGAAGGCGGCGCTGGGGCGCCAGGACCCCGACGATCCGATGCGGGACGCCGTCCAGGTTGAGGCTCCGGCCCACGGCGCCCGGGTCGCCGCCGAAGGCCCGGCGCCAGAACCGGTCGGTCAGGATGAGGACGGGGGCCCCTCCCGGGGCGGACTCTTCGGAGGTGAAGTCCCGGCCATGGCCCAGCGGCAGGCCGAGCACGCCGAAGAATCCCGCGCTGACCAGGGCCGTGCGCACCTGCCGGCTCCCTTCGGGGGTTTCCAGGTCGAGGGTGCTGTCCCTGCAGGCGGCGAGGCCCTCCAGGGTCCGGACCTCCTTCTGCAGGTCCCCGAAATCCGGCGCGCCGACCGGGCGCAGGAAGGCCGCGCCCTCCGGTCCTTCCCCGGAAAGGCAGACGACCCGTCCCGGATCCCGGAAATGGAAGGGATGCCCCAGCACGTCCCAGGCCGGGGCCAGGGCCGCGAGCGCACCCGCCAGTCCGATGGCCAGGGTGAGCGCCGCAGCCGCGGCATACCCCGGCGAGCGCCGGAGGGACCGGAAAACCTGCCCAAGCTGTCGGAAGAATCCCGCCACCGCGCGCCCCCGGATACGAAAAACGGCTTGAAGGTGAACCAGGGGCATGGCCAAACGCGTGCCGATTTGAGAATTGTAATGATATTAACAACTACAATTCAGCCATCGACCCGGGGACGGGCTTCGCGTCCCGGATCCGGGATGGACCGTCCCAAATCCAGACCTGGCGGCCGCAAAACGGATCCGTGATCGCGAACGACTTCGCCCCGTCCATCTCAGCCAGCCAGGGCGTTCCTCTGCGGCCCGCCGGAGCCATCGCGCCCGGGCTCCCGCTATGATTGAGCCATCCCCCAACCTGGAGTTCCGCCGTGCAGAACCTTCACGAGCCTATCAAGCATTTCGCCAAATCCCTTTTCGCGACCTTCCTGGGCCTGCTCATGGCCCTGGGCCTGGACAGCTGGAACCACGCCCGGGTGCAGCGGCGGGTGGCCCAGGCGGCCCTGGCGTCCGTGCTCCGGGAGACCGAAGGCAACCGGAAGGCTCTCCACAACCTGGCCGTCGCGAACCAGGACCTGCCCCGGAACCTGGCCCTGACCATCGCCGCCCTGGAGAGCCTCCAGGAGGCCCGGAGCAGCCAGCGCACCTGGACCCTCCCGAAGGAGCTGGGGAACCTCTCGATCCAGCACACCGCCGGCAACCTCAAGAGCTCGGCCTGGGGCATGGCGCTGGCGGACCAGTCCGTGCAGCGCTTCCCCAAGGCCCAGGCCGAGGAGCTGGCCAACTTCTACCAGCAGCTGGGCCGCCTCCAGGCCTACCTGGACCAGCCCGTGGACTACACGCCCATCTCCGCCCTGGGCGGGGTCTCCACGGCCACGGACGCGAAGCGCCGCCTGGAACGCTTCAGCCCCGCGGAGCTGGAACGGATCCTCTGGAACCTCCGCGAACTCAAGGTGCGCTTCGAGCTGGTCCGCATGTGGGCCGAAGGGCTGGGTGGGATCCCTACGGCGAAGGGCGCCTGAACCCGTCAGCCGGTGCCGTCCAGGATCGCCCGGACCTTCTGCAGCAGTTCCACCGGGCTCATGGGCTTGGCCAGGAAGCGGGTGTCGTTGCCGAAGAAGCCTTCGGAATCCAGGGCGTCCGCGGTGTAGCCGCTGATGAAGAGGACCTTGACGCCGGGGTCCAGGCCCCGGATGCGATCGTGGGCCTCCCGCCCGCCCATCCGCGGCATGATGACGTCCATGATCAGCAGGTCGATCTCCTTCGCCTGGGCCTGGAACCGCTCCAGCGCTTCCTGTCCGTCCACGGCCTCCAGGACGCGGTAGCCGGCTTCCCGCAGGACGGTGCCGGCCAGGGCCCGCACGTCCGGGTCGTCCTCCACCAGCAGCAGGGTCTCGCTGCCGCCCTGCGGCTCCGCCGCCTCCCGCTCCGGATCCGCGTCCTCCACGAGCTCGCCGACGAGGGGCAGGTAGATCCGGAACGAGGTGCCCTTGCCCGGCTCGCTGTAGACGTTGATGGCGCCTTCGTGCTGCTTGACGATGCCGTAGGCGATGGCCAGGCCCAGGCCGGTGCCCTTCCCCTTCTCCTTGGTGGTGAAGAAGGGCTCGAAGATCTTCGCCCGGGTCGCTTCGTCCATGCCGGTCCCGCTGTCGGACACCGTGATCAGCCCGTACCGGCCCGCCGCCCCGAACCCCTGGGCGCCGATGACGTCCTTGCCGAGGTCCTTCCGTTCGGTGGTGATGGCCAGCCGGCCGCCGTCGGGCATGGCGTCCCGGGCATTGGTGGCGAGGTTCATGAGGACCTGCTCGATCTGGCCCGGGTCGGCCATGGCGGTCAGGGGGAAATCCGCCAGGTGGATGACCAGGTCGATGTCCTCGCCGATGAGGCGGCGGAGCAGGCTCTCGACGTTCCGGACGATGCCGTTGAGGTCCACCGGCCGGGGCAGGAGGAGCTGTTTCCGGCTGAAGGCCAGCAGGGCGCGGGTCAGGTTGGCGGCCCGGTCCGCCGCGGCCAGGATCTGGTCGAGGTAGCCATCCGAAGGGGTCCCGGCGCCCAGGTTCCGTTTCGCCAGGTTGCTGAACCCGATGATGGCCGTGAGGAGGTTGTTGAAATCGTGGGCCACGCCGCCGGCCAGCTTGCCGATGGCTTCCATCTTTTGGGATTGCCGGAGCTGCTCTGCGAGTTTCTGCTGCTCGGTGATGTCCCGCCCGAAGGCCAGCGCCCCCACGATCCGCCCGTCGGCGTCGCGCTCGGGCGCGAACCGCACGCTGTGGGTCCGGAGCTCGCCGGTGCCGTCGGGGACGCTCAGTTCCACATCCGCCGCTTCCCCGCTGGCGATGACCCGGCTCAGGACGGCCTGGTAGCGCTCGATCTCGCCGGGGCGGCCATGCCCTTCCTGGGCGGCCAGCTCCAGGGGCGTCCTGCCCTGGATCGCGGCCTCCGACACCGACATGGTGGTCTTGAACCGGGTGTTGGCATAGAGGGTCCGGCACGCGCGGTCGTACCGGACGATATTGTCGGGGGAATGCTCCGCCAGGCAGCGGTATTCCTCCTCACGGACCTCCACCGCCGCCTCGACCCGCATGCGTTCGGCGATGTCCCAGGAAAGGTCGCCCAGCTGGGAGAGGATCTCCAGATCGGTTTCCTGGTAGTCCGTGGGCTTGTTGCCGATGCCGATGATCGCCTTGATCAGGCCGCCCCGGAGGATCGGCGCCACGGCCTCCCGGAGGACGGGGGCGTGCCCCTCCGGAAGCCCCTTCCGGTGGGGCAGGTTCGGATAGTCGTTGTGGATGACCGGGCCGCCCAGGTGGACGCAGTCCACCCAGACTCCGGCCTGGTCGATGGGGTAATGGCTCCCCTTGCCCTCGGCCGAGCACATGTTCTTCAAGGTGTTCGTGGACCAGGTCTGCAGGTGGAGGGTGCGCTGGTCGGGCTCGACGAAATGGTAGAAGCCGATGGTGCTGCCCGTGAGCGCCTCGATCTCGTCCAGGGACGCGGTGAGCAGCTCGTCGAGGGAATGGGAGCTGGCGAATTCCAGCAGGCGCAGGCGCGCCCGCATGACGGCCTCGCCCCGCTTGCGCACCTCCCGCGCCCGCAGGACCGTCACGCCGAAGGCCAGGTCCCCGGCCAGTTCCTCCAGGAGCCGCATCTCCTCCTGGGTGAACGCGCCGGATTCCGTCGAGTAGATCCCGAGGACCCCGAAGGGCTCGGCGCCCTCGGTGCCCAGGGGCAGGGCCAGGGTGGACCGGTCGCCCCGTTCCCGCGCGTTCGACCGCCATGGGCCCGGGCCCGCGTTGGCATCCAGGTCCTGGAAACAAACGGGACGGCCGGTGCGGACCGCGCATCCGGCGGGTCCCTTGCCATGATCCGTGTCCGCCCAGGTGAGGCGTTCCGCCAGAAGGTAGCCTTCCCCGCAGCCCGCCCGGGCGACCACACGGATGGTCTTGTCCGGGTCGTGCTCCACATAGCCCACCCAGGCCAGGTGGTAGCCGGCCTCCTCGCAGATGATCCTGCAGATGGCGTCCAGCAGGAGATGCTCGTCCTCGGCCCGCATGAGGACCTGGTTGCAGTTGCTGATGGCGCGCAGTTCCCGGTTCAGGCGTTGCTGTTGTTCCTCCGCCTGCCGGCGCTCCTCCATCTCCCGGCGCAGCTGGAGGTTCTTCAGTCCGATCTCCGCCAGCAGCCTCACGATCCGCTGAAGGAAGAGCACCTCGCGGTGGATGTAGGCGCTGCTGAAGGTGGGGACCCGGTCCAGGGCCTGGAGGTAGGCCGCCTCGTCGAAACCCAGGGCCCGGGCCTGGGCCACGAAGAACGCGCGGTCCGGCGGATCCTCCTCGCGGAAGAACTGGCCCGCGAACATGGTGCCCAGGAGTTCGCCGTCGACCAGGATGGGCATCGCGACGTCGATCATCCCGTTTCCGCAGCGGTACTCCAGCATCCGGCCCCCGGGGTCCGCCAGGTGGGCCTTGATGCAGGCATCGCTCTCCCGGCACCGCGCCGCCGTGACCGGGTTCTCCCGGTGGAAGCGGGTGCAGATGTCCTGCCAGCCCACCGAGATGAGCTTTTCCTCATTCGGGTCCAACAGGGCGCAGGCCATGCCGGAGGACAGGTGGTGCGATTCCATGAGCTGCCGGATCTGCTCCAGGTCGACCAACGCT
The DNA here is from genome assembly GCF_030846775.1 of Geothrix sp. 21YS21S-2. Taxonomy (NCBI): domain Bacteria; kingdom Pseudomonadati; phylum Acidobacteriota; class Holophagae; order Holophagales; family Holophagaceae; genus Geothrix; species Geothrix sp. 21YS21S-2. The sequence goes on along the minus strand of NZ_CP132910.1, from coordinate 2,480,075 downwards.
TCCAACGCGTACCTGGCCATGGATCACCACGAATGTGCCCCACCCTACCACTTCGCCGTCAGGGCCGTTCAGGATATTTGCCTGTTTTTCAGCGGAATCTCCCATGGGCACCTTCGCGGCGATCATCACCGTCCCGGCTGATCCGGGTCAGTGCATGGGAATGCGCGTCACGGGCGGCGGACCCTGGGGCCTGAGCTCCAGCTGCTCGGGAACTCCGTTCCGCCAGGCATCCGCCTCGGGCGCCACCGGGGGCACCGGCAGGTCCGCCCGCTGGCGCCGCTTTTCCGCGGTGGACGTGCCCAGGTCCCGGTCCCGTTCCGCCACCCGTTTCGGATCCACCTGTCCGTCCGCCGTGAAGCCCATCATCAGCTGGGGGATGCCCAGGGGCAGGCGATCGCCCCGGTCCACCTGCCAGGTGTACCAGGTCTTGCCGTAGGTGGTGGCGAAGTCCTTCATCATCGCCTTCTCCGCGGCGCCGGGAAGGCCGGGGGCCAGGAGCAGTCCCGAGGCGACCTCGTAGGCATGGCTGTGCCAGAGCCGCTTCTCCCCGGCGGGGAGCCCCGCGAACACCTGGGCGGTGGCGACGTACTCGATGCCGATGAGCCGGGCGTTCCGCCGGTTGGAATCGTAGATGACGCACTGCATCAGGCCGTCGGCCGCGTGGGCGCAATAGTGATGGGCAATCACCTGCCGGTCCTGGCGCCCGTTGTAGAAATGCAGTCCGCACAAGTAGGCGTTCACGTTCCTGAGGGGGGCCGCCTCCTGGGGCCGGGCCGGGGCCGCGGGCAGGGCGGAGAGAAGGCATGCAAACAGGAAGGGGATGCGGTTCATGATCGGAGGCTCCAGGGTGGGTTTCCACCTCCCTTCGATGCCGCCCGAGGGGCCCTTCCACCCTGGGGTGGTAGAATGGGTTCAAATCCAGACCGGGCGGTGACCCATGATCCGAGCTTTCGTGCTCCTCGCCGCATGCCTGCTGTCCGCCCAGGGGCCTCCCCGGGCCCTGGTCTTCGAGCGGCGGGCCGAGCCGCGGGAGAAGGCGCTCACCCTCCTGGTGCCCCGGGGGTGGTCCCTGGAGGGGGGCGCCTTCCGCATCCTGGACGAGCGCCACGGGGGCGCGCTCAACATGACGGAATGCAAGTTCGACCTGGCCGCCAAGAGCGACCCCGCCGGGACGGTGATGATCCGTTGGCTGCCCGAGATGCTGTGCGTGGACGGGTCCCGGGCCTTCGGCAACCGGGAGGGGGCGGTCTTCAACAACGCCCTGGTGCGCAACAAACGGGACGCGGGGCGGTTCCTGGTGGAGGTGGCCGTGCCCTACGCCCATCCCCGGGCCCGCAACCTCGTGGTCCGGGACCGCAGGAACCTCCCGGCCCTGGCCGCCGCCTATCGGCAGGCCGTGCCCCGGGAGCTCATGACGGTGACCGACATGGGCTACCAGGCGGCCCTCGTGACGGTCGCGTACGAGGAGGACGGACGGCGCTACCTGGAGCGGCTCCTGACGGTCATCGAGGACTATGGCCGCGCCGGCGGGGGGTTGTGGAAGAACCGCATGACGCTGTTCATCCGCGCTCCCGAGGAGGCCTTCGCCGCGTGGGAACCCGTCCTCGCCGTCATCCAGGGCTCCGGGGACTGGAACCCGCGGTGGATCGAGGGGGAGCTCCGGGGCCAGGGGCAGCGCCAGCGGATCCTGGACCGCACCCAGCAGGACCTCCAGCGCCTGGACCGGGAGATCGCCGAAGGGAGGCGGAGGACGCAGGAGAGCATCCAGCGGGACATGTACCTGACGCTCACCACCCAGAACGACTACCGGAACCCGTTCACCGGCAGGATCGAGCGGGACACGGCGGCCTGGAAGCGCCGCTGGGTCAATGCGAGCGGGAACCTGATCTACACCGACGACACGTCCTACGATCCCAACCGGGATCCCGCCCTGAAGGTCCAGGGCTACCAGTTGTCCCAGGGCCGCTGAGGCACCGTCTTCCAGGGGAGGGATTGCCTTCCGGCAGGCTGCGCTGTAGCCTTGGGGGCGGAGTGTGGATGCGCCTGCTGCATGCGACAACGAGGATGAGCCTGGAGACGGTTGCGGTCTCCGGGGCCGTGGCCTAGACCCGCGGCCCCTGGGCCTCTCAAGGACGCCCCGGTCCGGGGCTTGAGCGAAGCTTCATCCAGGAACCTCCAGCCATGACACACCCAATGAACGCTCCGGCGGGCACCGGCCCCGCCTTGAACCCTTGCGAACCCCTGTCCAGCTTCGGCTGGCCGAGGGATCCTGAATTCCGGGCGCCCATCCCGCCCCTTTGCGAACCGGGACGGGTGGTGGCGGCGGCCCGGGGCCTGGCCCTGGTCCGGACGGCCGCGGGCGAGTGCCTGTGCACGCCTTCGGGCAGGCTCCGGGAGCGGCTCCGGGCCGAAGGCCTGACCCTCTGCGCAGGGGACTGGCTCGTCCTGCGGCGGGAACCGGGGGACGCCCGGGCCCTGATGGTCGACCTGCTGCCCCGGGGGCCCTCGCTCACGCGGCAGGGCCCGGACGGCCGGCCCCAGTGCCTGGCCGCCAACCTGGACGTGGTCCTGCTGGTCATGGGCCTGGACCGGGACTGCAATGCGGCCCGCCTGGAACGGCTGCTCGCCCTGGCCTGGGGCAGCGGGGCGCGGCCCGTGGTCGTGCTCACCAAGGCGGACCTCAACGACCGGGTGGAAGCCTTCGCCGCCCGGATGGGAGGGGTGGCGCCCGGCGTCCAGGTCCTGACCGTGTGCGCGCCCACCGGCCTGGGAGTGGCGGAGGTGCGCGCCTGCCTGCAAGGGGGGCTCACGGGCGTCCTGGCGGGCTCTTCCGGCGCCGGGAAGTCCACCCTCCTCAACGCCCTCCTCGGCGAGGCGGCCCAGGCCACCCGGGCGGTGCGGGATTCGGACGGACGGGGCCGGCACACCACCACCGCGCGGGAGCTGTTCCCGCTCCCGGGGGGCGGCTGCCTCATCGACACGCCGGGCATCCGGGAAGTGGGCCTCCTCGCGGATGGCGCCGATCTGGACGGCGCCTTCTCCGAGGTCGCGGCGTTCGCCGGCCGCTGCCGGTTCCGGGACTGCGCCCACGAATCCGAGCCGGGGTGCGCCGTGCGGAAGGCCGTCGCCGACGGCCTCCTGGACGCCAAGCGCTTCGGACACTTCCTCCAGCTCCGCCGGGAGGTGGCGTTCGAGGCCGCCCGCACCGACGAGCGCCTTCGGCGGGAGCGCGAGGACAAGTGGCGCCAGATCAGCAAGGCCCAGAAGGCCCTGCGGAAGCGATGACGCCACTGGACCGCCGGGGGAACTTCCGGCTTCTCCGGGCCACTCCGCTTGGGACCGTGAGGAGTGTGGCATGTTGTTTGATTTCTGCAGATCAATATCGTCCAGGCGGGCAGCATGGGCGCTCCTGGGGGTCCTCCCGGTCCTGGCCATGCCCCCCAAGACGGCATCCGGCTCGGCCAAGGCGAAGAAGAAGGTCGAGGCGGCCCTCCTGGCCCCCGCGCCGGAGTCCCTGCGCAGGCCGGCCAAGGAGGAGCTGCGGCCCGGGGCCGCCCTTTCCCGGAGCGACCTTTCGGGCATGGACCTCCGGGGGCTCAGCCTCCGGGGCGTCAACCTGGACGATTCGGACCTGGTGGGCGCGAACCTCGCCGGCGCCGACCTCACCCGCGCCAGCCTGCGCCGCGCCCGCATGGCCGGCGCCCGCCTGGACGGGGCCTGCCTGATCCGGACGGATCTCTCGGACGCCGTGGGCCTGAACCTGTCCGGGGCCAGGTTGCACCCCTTCTTCGACACGGAGCCCGAGGACGCCCTGAAGGACACCGCCATGGTCTACCTCCTGGACGACGGCGCGGGAATCCCCAACCGCATCGAGGTGGGCACCACCGGCGGCCTGTTCCTGCAGGAGCCGGGCACGCAGCGCAGCTGGATCATGAGTCCCTACGGCGCGACGTACGAGCTCTGGAGCGGCGTCAACGGCGGGCAGGCCCAGCGGGCCCTGGGACGGGACGGCCGGAACAACCTGTGGTCCTTCCTGGACACCCGGGTGGCCATGTTTCCCGATACGGCCCTGTATTCGGGCCGGTTCACGACCTTCGACCAGCCGGACCTGTTCAGGGGCGTGACCGCCACCGCGCCGGGGAAGGGGAGCGACCTCTTCGCCTCCATCCCGCCCCGCGACGGCTCAAGTGCCAGCCTCCTCCACCTGGAGGCCCGGAATTCCGTCACCAACCCGCTGGTCTGCAAGAGCTATCCCATGGGGACCTTCAGCTTCCAGAGCATGGCGGCCGTGCCGGGCGGTCAAGCCCTGGTGGGGGTCCATCCCTCCCGGGATGAGGTCACGGTCGTGGACCTCGCGTGCAAGCGGGTGGAGGGTCTGCCCCTGGCCCCCGGCAGCCGTCCGCTGCGCCTGGCGGCCGGCCTTCCCGGGAAGGTGTGGTTCCTGGCGCCGGGAACCAACACCCTGGGCGTCGTGGAGTCCGTGGGAGGCGAGCTGGGGATCTCCCGCGAGTTCATCCTTCCCGCCGTCGGCCCGTCCGATATGCGCCTGCGGGGCCTCGCCTGCGCCCCGGACGGCACGGTCTGGTTCACCACGCAGTCCCCCCCGGCCCTGGGGCGGATCACGCCGGATTTCGTGATGACCCGCTGGGAGGTCCTGGACGGCCTGGTGCCCGGGGAGATCGCGTGCGGGCCGGGGGGTAAGGTCTACTTCACCCTGGTGGGCCGTTCGATGCTGGGGGCCTTCCGCCCGGCCGGGCCTTTGCCGGTCCCCCGGGACGCGTCCTCCAGCTGGACCGTCCCTCCCCCCCAGACCCGCGCCGAGCCTGTGCGCCTCTCCGGAAAGCTCCGGCGGGAACGGGCGCTGAACCGGGAGCTGCCCACGGTGGAGGAGGTGGACGCGGGCCCCGTGGCCACGGTCACGCACGGCCTGGAGGAGAAGAAGGCCTCCCTTCCGGTCCCGGAAGCCAAGGAAGCGCCGGCCTCCCTGCCCGGCAACGCCTTCGACGTCCTGGAATCCCTTGACCTGCACCTGAGCGACGACCGCATCGCGCACATCCTGAAGCGGCACAGCCACGGCCTGCCCAACGGCCGGGGACAGTTCAACGCCGCGGCGAGCACCCGGGAGGGGCTCCTGGCGCTCCTGTCCAAGGGCCTGGCGCGGGCCGGGGAGGCGGGCAAGGTGGTCAAGCGCTACGACCCCAGCGGCATCCTCCACACGCCCTGCTGGATGGACGCCCCCGTCGGCCGCTACCAGGCCCAGGGCGCCTGGAAGGAGACCCCCTGCTTCGACGTGGTCACCCTGCGGGTGCCCCTGGAGGACGGGACCTCGGCGCAGGTCGTGCTCTCGGCGTATCCGGTGAATCCGCGCAAGTTCTAGCCGGCCCACCGCACCGCCACCAGGGTGAGGTCGTCCTGCCGGGGCGCGCCCTCCAGGAACCGGTCCAGGGCCGCCCGGCAGGCCGCAAGCAGCTCCGGCAGGGGCAGCCGGAAGGCCTGGCCCAGCGCAGCGGCGGCCCGGCCGATTCCGAACTCCTCCTCGTCCTTCGTTCCCTCGGTCCAGCCGTCGGTGTAGAGGAGGAGGGTCTGCCCGGGACGGAAGACGAGGTCCTGGCGCGGAAAGACGGAATCGGGAAAGAGGCCGAGGGGGAGGCCGCCGCCCGCCACGGGGCGCACGCCCTGGTCATCCGCCAACAAAGGCTGGGTGTGGCCCGCGTTGGCCAGTTCCGCCTCGCCGCCGGAAGCGAGGCGGAGGGCGGCCAGGGTCGCGTAGCTGGTGGTCAGGGTGGCCTGGGCGAAGAGCCCGTTGGCCTGGGCCAGCAGGTCCGTCAGCGGCTGGCCCGCGGGCGCCAGGGCCCGGAACAGGGCGTTGAGGTGGGCCTGCAGGAGGGACGCGGCGACGCCCTTGCCGGCCACGTCGCCCAGGAGGAGGTGCAGCGGGTCCCCCGGCCGCAGGGGGCGGATGAGGTCCACGTGGTCGCCGGAGACGGCGCCCCTGGGCTCCCAGAGGTGGGCCACCTCCCAGCCGTCGCAGGTGGTGAAAGGGGCGGGGAGGAGGGCGCGCTGGACCCGTCCGGCCGTCTCCAGGTCCCGCTCCAGGGCGCGGCGGGCTTCGGGGGTGAGGCAGTCCAGGCACACCTGCAGGAGGGGATCCCGGGCCAGCTGGTCGGGGGGGACGGCTTCCCGGCACACGCAGCAGGTGCCCCAGCGGCCGGTCTCCAGGGCGCCGATGGCGCCGTCCACCCGGCGCAGGAGGTCCGCCAGGCGCTCCTCGTGGGCCGCGGAGGCCAGGTGGGCCAGGTGGTCCCGGCCGGCGGTGAGACGGTCCAGCAGCAGGGTCTCGGTGGGCGTCATGGATAACCTCCTCACGCATTCGTGGCGGTTAAGATAATTCCCGGCCAATAACCTGTCAAGGGTCGTTTATGGGTTATATTGAGGGCATGGACGCCCTCCTCGCAACGCCCTCCTTTGATCGGTCCGGCGGCAGCCTCTGCCTGGATTTCGCCAACACCTGGCCGGACCGGGAGCGGGAGGAGAGTGATCAGCTCCAGTCGGTGGTCCACGTGGCCGCCTTCGCGCGGCAGGCCGGCCTGGTGGACGAAGCGTTGGAGGAGGTCCTGGCCCGGCGGGTCCGGGAGGAGCCCGCGGCCGCCCGGGCGGCGCTGGTCCGGGCGCGGGAGGCGCGGGAAGCCATCTTCGGGCTCTGTTCGGACAGCGCGGCGGGACGGCCGGCGCGGCCGGGCGACCTCCGGATCTTCAACCGGGCCCTGGCGGACGCCCTGGGCCACCTCCGTCTCGAACCGGGGGAGGGCGGATTCCGGTGGGGCTGGGAAGGGTCCTCCCTGGACGCTCCGCTGTGGCCCATCCTGCGCTCGGCGGCGGACCTGCTGGCCTCGGAGGACCGGGGCCGGATCCGGGAATGCGCGGGGCCCCAGTGCACCTGGCTGTTCCTGGACCGAAGCCGGGCGGGCACCCGGCGCTGGTGCTCCATGAGCAGCTGCGGAAACCGGGCCAAGGCCAGGCGGCACTACCACCGCAAGGCGGTGTGACCGGTTCCGCCGCCCCTCAGTCGACGCCGACGATCACGTTCGAGGCCTTGATGATGGCGTGGGCGGTGATGCCGGGCTTGAGGCCCATGCCCTCCGCGGAGGCCTTGGTGATGGTGGAGACGATCTCCACGCCCGGGCTGAGCTCGATGACGATCTCGGATTCCACGGCGCCGTGGTTCACCTTCGTGATGCGGCCTTTCAGGACGTTGCGGGCGCTGAGTTTCATGTCCACCTCCGCGGGGCGGCCGCCCCGAGGGGCTGATTATGCACCCGGAGGCTCCTCGATGGGCACCACCTGGATGGCGCTGGCCTTGATGAGGGCATGCACCTCCTGGCCGGCGGCCAGTTCGAGATCCTGGGCGGCCCAGGTGGTGATGAGGGCGTGGAGGGGGAAGCCCGCGTCCAGGACCACCCGCGTGAGGGCGCCCAGGGGCTCCAGGCCGGTGATGGTGGCGGGAAGGCGGTTGCGCTGGGTCATCAGGCCGTGGGGGCCGCGCTCCAGGGACACGCCCTCGCCCCGGATGCAGGCGTAGGCCTCCCGGCCGGCGCCGCCGGGGTCCGGGGCGAACAGTTCCGCGGACCCCGCCGCCAGGCGCAGGAGGCCCTCCTGGGTGCCGGTCACCCGGGTCCGCACCACGGCCCCCACCTGGTCGCCGGGGGCGCCGCCGGCGCCGGCGAGGACGGCGGCGGGGGCGCCGTCCCGCACGATGCGGCCCTGGTCCATGAGCAGCATGCGGTCGCCCAGGGCCAGGGCCTCCACCGGGTCGTGGGTCACCAGGACGGCCGGGACGTCCAGGGCGCGAAGGATCTGCCGGAGGTTGTGGCGGAGGAGGTCGGCGGCGGAGCGGTCCAGGGAGGCGAAGGGCTCGTCCAGCAGGACCAGGCGGGGCCGGGGCGCCAGGGCCCGCGCCAGGGCCACGCGCTGCTTCTGGCCGCCGGAGAGCTCCCGGGAGCGCCGGCCTTCCAGGCCCCGGAGGCCCATGAGTTCCACCAGCTCCTCCACGCGCCGCTGCCGTTCCTCCCGGGGGCGGCCCAGGAGTCCGTAGGCGATGTTTCCCGCCACCGTGAGGTGGGGGAAGAGCGCCGAGTCCTGGAAGACGTACCCGATGCCCCGCCGGGAAGGGGAGACGAAGGGGCCCGGCCCGAACCAGGTCGCGTCCGCGGCCCGGATGGAGCCGTGGTCGGGGGTCTCCAGCCCGGCCAGGCACCGCAGGAGGGTGGTCTTGCCGCAGCCCGAGGGGCCGAAGAGCACGGTGAGGCTGAACCTGCCCAGCTCCAGTTCCAGTTCGCCGCGGATGGTGGGGCCCTGGGGGAAGGTCCTGGTGAACGACGCCCTCAGGCCCATGGGCGCTCCCGGGAACGGAGCCAGGCGGTGCCCGAGAGCACCGCCAGGGCGAAGGCCAGGAGCAGGAGGGCGGTGCGGTTGGCGCCGGCCATGTCGAAGGCCTGCACCTGGTCGAAGAGGGCGATGGAGGCGGTGCGGGTGGTCCCGGGCAGATTCCCGCCCACCATCAGCACGACCCCGAATTCCCCGATGGCGTGGGCGAAGCTGAGGATCATGGCCGAGAGCAGGCCGCGCCAGGCCAGGGGCAGGGCCACCCGGAGGTAGACGCCCAGGGGGCTCGAGCCCAGGGTCGCGGCCACCTCCAGGAGGCGCCGGTCCACGCCCCCCAGGGAGGCCACCAGGGGCTGGAGGAAGAACGGCAGGTTGGTGGCGACCTGCGCCAGGAGCAGGCCCTGGAAGCTGAAGACGAGCCGCGCGCCCGTGAGGTGCTCCCAGGCCGCCCCGATGGGGCTGCGGGGTCCCAGGGCGACGATGATGTAGAAGCCCAGCACCGTCGGGGGGAGGATGAGGGGCAGGGACGTGAGGGCTTCCAGGAGCACCTTGCCCCGGAACCGTCCCAGGGACAGAGGCCAGGCCAGCAGGATGCCGATGGGCAGCAGCAGGGCCACGGAGCAGCCTGCGAGCCGCAGGCTCAGACGGATGGCCTCCCAGTCCATGTCAGGGTCTTCCGGGGATGGCGGACTGCGGGGCGGGGCCTTCCAAGCGGACTCCAGGGTCGATGTCTGTTATCTCATACATCGCCGCGGCAGATCCAGACCTGCCGTGGCGCCAGGCTCCACCCCCCGAGGGCCGGGCCGGCCTCCTAGGCGGCGGGCCGGATCCGGACCCGTACCAGGATGGTGAAGATGGTGATCACCTGAAGCGTGCCCACCAGGGTGCTGCCGGCCCTGAGCAGGCTCCGCTGGCTTGAGACGTTGGCCGGGTCGACCTCCATGAGGATCCGGGTGCCCTTGGGGAGGCGTCCCTCCATGAAGCGAAGCAGCTCACGGTTGTACCCCTTCCCTCGGAATTCCGGGCGAACGAAGGCCTTGCCGAAGTAGGTGGCGTTGGGACCCAGGTGCCGGGCCAGGGGGCTGTAGGGGAATTCCCACCGGTGCCCCACCGCCTCGTCTCCGACGCAGAGCACGCCGGCCACCGCGGAGCGCCGGAAGTAGCCGGGGTTCAGCTCCCCACCGGACCGGCGCAGGAGATCCAGGCCCGGATCCTCCTCGGAATGCACCGTGATCGCGCGCATGCCCTCCGGGAGCACATGGGCGGCGCCGGTTGCGTACCGTTCGAACAGAAGGGTCTCGGACACGTAGGAAATCCGCTGGCGGAGGTGGTGCAGCGCCGCCATGACCCCCTGCTCCTTCCGCAGGCGGAGGAGGTCGTCCAGGAAGCGGGAAATCCTACCCACGGCCATCGCTCCAGGCGCCCAGCACCATTCCACCCCCACTGGCGGCATGCAGATGCCACCTTCCAGTCATGATTGCCCATTCCCGGCCCCAGGAAAAGACACCGGATTGATACCTGAAGCGAAATTGCGCCACCGGCACGAGAGGCTTCCCCTTTTCCCTGGGAGGTCGGAACATCCGGGGATGTCCTGGAGCGTCTGGGCGGGAAACCCGCTACACGGGTTCCAGCACATGGATCTCCACGGCCTCCACCAGGTCCTTCTGGCGGTCCCGGGAGGCGCGGAAGGCGGGCGTGGCCATGTGGGCCGCCAGGGCGCCGCGGCTCTCCCAGGATTCCAGGAAGGCCAGGCTGGCGGGGTTGGCCGGGTCGCGGTGGAGGTCGTACCGAAGGCAGCCCGGCTCCAGGCGGGTGGGGGGCACCATGCTGCCGAGCTCGGCGGCCAGGGCGGCTTCGCAGCCGGGGCGGGCGGTGACGAAGGCGAGGACCGCCAGGGGCCCCGCGGCCATGGGGCCGGGCATGCCCAGCGGCTCCAGGGTGCGCACGTCGCGAGAGGCGATGAGGTCGGCCGCGGCGGCGCGCCAGGCCTGAACGTGGGGGCTCCTGCGGTGGGCCTCCAGGGCCCCTGCGTCCGCCCAGGTCTCAAGGTAGGCGATGACGCCGGGGTTCCCGGGGTCGCGGTGGAGCTCGTAGCGCAGGCAGCCCGGCTCGGCACGGGTGGGGCCCACGATCCGCGCGGCCTCCGCCTCCAGGGCGGCTCCGCAGCCGTGGCGCGCGGTGAACAGGGCTGCGAGGACGACCTGGGTCATGGGGATTCTCCGGGATGTCCTTCAACCATACCCCGGCTCGCCCCGGCGGGGGAGGCTACTGGGCGGCGATGCCCGAGACCGCGATGGTGATGGGCGCCAGGGTGCCGTCCGCGAGGAGGACCTTGCATCGTGCGGCATCGGGGACGAGGGTGGCCGCGGCGCCCGGGGCGAGGCCGGCCTGGAGGTCCAGGGCCAGGCGCAGGAGCGCCTTGTCCAGGGCCTTGGGGGCGGTCGTGCCCTTCTCGGCCACGGTGGCGGCGAGGACGGCGCCGGTGACCTTGCCCTTGAGGATGGGCGTGCCCGTTCCCAGGTCGAAGGCGGTGCCGTTGGCCACATACGTGCCGGCGGCGTCCGCGGCGTTCACGTTGCGCCAGGAGGCGGCGGTGCCGCCCAGGGTGAAGGCCGCCGTCACCCCGCAGCCCGTGGCGCCCGCGGGGCCCCACAGCTCCAGCACGAGGTGGGACGGGGTGCTGAGGGTGGCGTTCTTCTTCAGGAGGTAGGTGCCGGCGGTGGGATCGGCGTAGGCCAGGGACGTGGCCGTGGCGGGGGTGGTTTTGCCGCCGCCGCCACCCCCGCCGCAGGCGAGGAGGGCGCCGAGAAGGACCGGGAGGAGGATGCGCTTGTTCATGGGTGCCTCGGCAATCACTGCAGCTGGGTCAGGAGGGTGGCCAGGTCGGTGTCGTCCACCGTGCCGCTGCCCTTGAAGTTGGCGGGGCTGGCGGGGTTCCTCCCCCACTGCCCGGCGAAGGCCAGCAGGTCGGAAAGGCCCAGGGCGCCGTCGCCGTCCAGGTCCAGCCCCTTGACCGTGACCACCGCGGTGGCCTTGACCGCGGGGGCGAGCTTGTGGGTGGCGGTGAGGGTATAGGTGGTGGTGGCCAGGGGCACGGCGGCGGGGGCGGTGACCGTGGAGGCGAGGCCCGCGTCGGCGTGGGTGGCGGGAGCCGTGAGGGTCCAGTCCACGCCGAAGCCCAGGTCGCCGGAGGCGGTGAAGGTGGCGGTCCCGCCCGGGCGCAGGGTGGCGGCCGGAGGCGTCACGGCCAGGGCGAGGGCGCCCAGGTCCACGACCTGCACGGTGGCGGAGGCGGACCGGGAGGGCGCGCCGTTGCTGGTGGCGGTGACGGTGTAGGTTCCCGGCGAGGCCGACGACCACGTCGCCGTGGTGCCGCCGGTGGCGCTGAAGGTCCCGCCGGTGGCGGTCCAGGTCACCGACGCGTCGGTGAGGGGGGTGACGGTCGAGGCGAAGGCGACGGCCTGCCCGAGGATCGCCGTGGGAGCCAGGGGCGCCAGGCCCACGGTGACGGCGGCCGGGTCCACCAGGGCCAGGGTCGTGCTGGCCGCGGCCCCGGTCTCCACGGGGGTGGCCGTGACGGTGCAGGTTCCCGCTGCCGCGCCCGCCGTGAAGAGGGTGGCGGTGCCGTCCCCGGCGGTGCGCGCCGCGCTGAAGGCGCCGTAGGCCGGGCTCACGGTCCAGTCCACCCGGTTGTCGGCGGTGAAGCCGGTGACCGTGGCGGAGAAGGAGGCCTGGCCTCCCGTGGCGATGGTGCGGGGGCCCTGGGCCAGGGCGGCGGCGGGGCCCGAGGCGCCCAGGGTCAGGGTCACGTCGTCGATGGCGAAGACGGTGCCCGTGTTGGCGGCCCCGGGCTGTACGGACTCGATGCGCAGGCGCACGGTCTGCCCCTTCCACGCCGCGAGGCTGTAGGGGCCGTAGGGAACCCACACCACCTTGCCGGTGCCGTCCACGGCGGCCGAGGTGTTGTCCAGGGTCCTGAGGGTGGCCAGGGTGTTCCCGCCCGTGTCCAGGACCATCACCTTGAAGAGGTTGGTGGCGGCGGCAGGGGTGGAGGCCTTGTTGGCGATGCCCGCCCAGAAGGCGAGGTCCATGGTGCCCGAGGCGGGGAGTTCGATGTCCTGCATGGCGAAGTCGGTGCAGGGCGCGGACCAGTCGCCGATGCAGAGCCACCTGGCGCCGCCGTGGGGCGTCACTTCGGCGTAGGCGCCGTCGGCCAGGACGACGCTGTCGTCCCAGAGGTTCCAGCCCTTGCTGCCGCTTTCGAAGTCGCCGTTGAAGAGCCGCACCACGCTCAGGGGCACGGGGACGCTGTCGGCGGTGCCCTGGGAGCCGGTGACCTTCAGGCCGATGGCGGCCTGGTCGTCGGTGGCCGCGGCGGCGGCCAGGGTGTACACCGGGCTGTCGGTGCCCACGGCGGTGCCGTTCTTGGTCCACTGGAAGTGCAGGGGGCCCAGGCCGACGGCACCGGCGGTGAAGGTCGCGGAGCCGCCCAGCTTCGCGCTCTGCGCCACAGGCTGCGGCGACACCACGGGAGTGGCGCCTGTGCCCTGGACCAGGTCGACGCCCCAGATGTTGCCGGTGGTGGCTCCATCCTGGGACACGTCTTCATGCACGAGGACGGCCTGGGGAAAGGCGAGCCCTGTCTTGGCCGCGGTGACGGTGGTGGCGCCCGGGGCGATCCCCTTCAGGGCATAGATGCCCGTGGCGCCGGTGGTGCTGCTGAGGATGCCGTCGGTGACGGTCACGCCGGCGACGGGGTTCCCGGAACCGTCAGTGACCCGCCCGCTGAGGATCTCCCCGGCCCCTTGCGGAAAGACGTTGTAGGTGATGAGGTCGATCAGGTTGAAATTGTAGTCGGTGCCGATGGCCGGGAGGTTGTACCAGGCATCCTCGCTGCCGCCCCAGCCCAGGTTGAGGTGGTGGTAGATGGTGGCGCCGTTGTACCCGTAACCATCGCAGACGATGCTGTGCCCGCCGTCGCCTTCGATGCCGAGCAGCACGGGGTAGCCGGCGTCCAGGTTGGGCTGGACCATCCGGGTGAGGCCGTTGCCGGTCATTTCCAGGAGGTCCGTGCCGTCCCACCGGTAGCCGTTGATGGCGTTGGCGAACTTGAAGGTGTCCCGGAGGGCGTTGTCGATCAGCAGCGCGTTGGCGCTGGAGCTGGTGCTGGTGTAGGACATGTTCACGGAAAGGCCCGCGTCGTAGCACAGGGAGCCGATCATCTGGCGCTCGGCGTCGGTCGTCGACGTGGAGGGTTTCAGGGGCATGGAGGCCCAGGCGTAGGGGCCGCCCTGTCCGTCCCCGCCGCGGGTGTTCAGGAACTGCGTCGCGGAATCCACGGTGACCTTGAAGCTCTTCACCCCGATGCCGGCGGTGGGCCACTGGTGGAAGCGCATGAGCTGGGCCATGGAGGTGGCCACGCAGCCGCAGACGCTGTAGGACGGGGTGAAATAGTTGAACGTGACCTTCCCGCCGGCCTTGCCCTGGTTCCAGGTGCTGCCCACCAGGGGCGCCACCCGCACGTCCGGGACGCTGCCCACGGAAGAGGCGAGCATGCCGGAGGTTCCCAGGAGGGTCTTCCACCGGGACTGGGCCTTGCTGGCTGCGGCTTCCACGAGGCCGGGGCCCTTGGCGTCGCGGGCCTTGACCATCACGTCGAGACGGGTGCGGAGGTCCCGCTGGAGCATCAGGAACAGGTGGTTCTCGGGGTCCGGTTCCAGGCTGCCCCGGGCGGCGAAGGCGATGACGGGCTCCAGCGTGTCGTCGGGGGCCAGGACGAGAAATCCACCGCCGTCCAGTTTCACCTGGTGGAAGAGGATCCGGCCGTCGGTGTCCACGTGGCTCTCGATGCCGGCGAGTCCGGCCTGCAGCGGGGTCTCAAGGGGTCTGGGGGTGCGCTGGAGCCAGGCGCCGGCGGCGATGCCGGCCTGGGTCGCGGTGACCGGGGCGGCCAGGGCGGCGGTGCCTGCGGCCAGGAGAAACCCCAGGGCCGTGAAACGGGAACGGGGGGGCAGCAGTCGCATGGATCCTCCAGGGCACTCCGCGTGGCGTCAGGCGGGAATCCGGGAACCAAGGGGTTCCCGTGATTTTCCGCAGGTGGATGCGGACGAAGACGAGCCCGCCCACCCAGCGGGATCATGGTCTCGCTTCGGAAGGGCGGGCCGAAGTTAATTTAAGTTAAGGGGTGACGCAGGTTTCAGAACTCCAGCTCCACAATGTCCTCCACGGCGGCGCCGGGTTCGCCCAGCGTGCCGACCCTGAGGTGGAGGACGACGCCCTTGAGGGTCTCCGCCCGGATGCGGGCGTCCCGGCCGTTGAAGGCGGCCACGGTCCTGCCTGCGCGGTCCTTGACGAGGTACCGGATGGCCTTGAGGGCGCGGGCCCGGTTCAGGGGGTCCAGGACGAGGGCGCTCTTCCACAGGTGGACCAGGGGCCGGGACGGGTCCTCCCAGGGGCACTGGCCGGAGAAGGTCACCACGCGCAGCCCGGGGTTCTCCACGACGAAGGCCAGCTCCACCCGGAAGGGGGGCGCGAACCCCGCCGCCACGGCCCGCGGGGCGTCGACGCGCAGGGTCACGTCCAGGGCCCTCCGGTCGGGGGCGGCCAGGAGGGGAAGTGCGGCCAGGAGGATGGGGAGGATTCGCATGGCCGGCCCGGCCCTACTTCTTCCTGGGCGGAACGACCTTCTGCCGTTCGGTCTCGGCCTTCTCGGTGGCGCTCGACAGCACGACGATGGAGATGCGCCGGTTCTGGGGGTCCTTGGGATCCTTGTCCTCCAGGGGCTGGGTGGCGGCGTAGCCGGTGACGCGCTGCACCTGGCCCGCGCGCAGGCCCGAGGACTCCAGGACACGCCGGGCGGAGTTGGCGCGGTCGGCGCTCAGCTCCCAGTTCGTGTAGGCCTGGTTGGGGTACTGCACGGCGTCCGTGTGGCCCCCGATGAGGATGTGGTTGGGGAGCTTGCCCAGCTCCTGGGCGATCTCCTTGAGGATGGCCAGGGTGTACGGCTTGAGGGTGGCCGAGCCTGAGTCGAAGAGCACCTGGGCGGCGCGGTCCTGCACCTGGATGCGCAGGCCCTCCGCGGTGAACTCGAACGAGATCTGGTTGGAGAAGGCCTGGAGGAGCTTGTCCTCCCGGAAGGCCTTGTCGATGGTCTGGGCCGTCTCCTCCATGGTCTTGCGTTCCTTCTCGCCGGAGTCCTCCTCGATGATCACGGCCTCGGGGCCGCTGCCCCCGTCCCCCGTGCCCTCCTTCATGCCGCGGCCTCCGGGGAGGATGCCGGATTTCTCCATCTTGTACGCTTCCATGATGGCCTTGCCCTTCTCCGTGTTGAAGAAGTTGGGATCCTGGAAGCTGCCGGCGATGCCGGCCTTGGTGTTGGAGGAGGCGCTGGCCAGCAGCCACATGAGGAGGAAGAAGGCCATGAGGGCGGTGACCAGGTCGGCGTAGGCCACCTTCCAGGCGCCGCCGTGGGCAGCGGCGTGGCCGCCCTTCTTCTTGACGAACTTGATTTTTACTTCGGGCTGCTGCTCGGCCATCTGGGGTTACCGGGGCTTGATCTGGCGGACCACTTCTTCCAGTTCCTGGGAGCCGGGGCGCTCGGGGGAGGGGATGTTGCGGCGGGCGAACTCCACGGCGGTGACCGGGGCCGCGCCGTTGCCGAAGGCCACCAGGCCCGCGCGCAGGGCGTTGAAGAAGGCGCCCTCGGCGGCCAGCACCTGGTCGATGTTCTTGGACAGGGGCTGGAAGACGCCGTAGGCCAGGAAGATGCCCAGGAAGGTGCCCACCAGGGCCGAGCCGACCTTGCCGCCGATGACGTTGGGGGGCTGGTCCAGGAAGCCCATGGTGATCACCACGCCCATGACGCAGGCGCAGATGCCGAAGGCGGGAAACCCGTCGGCCATGACCCCGACCGCTGCGCCCGGGGCGGCGGATTCGGCGTGATGCACGTCAAGATCCATATCCATGACCTGATCGATCTCGTCGATCTTGGCTGAACCATTAATAAGGAGCTTCATGGAGTCGCAGAAGAAATCCATGGCGTGGTGGTCGTGCATCACGGCCGGGTACTTCTTGAAGATGTTGGAGCTGTGGGGGTCGTTGACGTCCTGCTCCAGGGCGAGCAGGCCGCCCTTCTTGATGTTCACGTAGACCTCGTACTGGAGCATCAGGGACTCCATGTACACGGCCTTGGTGTATTTGCTGCCTTTGAGAGGTTTGGCGATGTTGGCGACCACGGACTTGATGGTGTTCATGGTGTTGCCGGCCAGGAAGGCGCCGATGGCCGCCCCGAACAGGATGGTGCCTTCGGCGGGCAGCGGCTCGAGGAGGACGTGGATCTTACCTCCCTCCATGAGATAACCGGCCATGACGGCCCCGATAACCACAACCAGACCGATTATGAAAAACATGTACAAAGCTCCCACTTCGTGTTTCGGAAACTCCAGCCGTCTTCTTAAATCTAGCTTAGAAAGTTCCCCTCTCTGCCAAGATGAAATACATAATATCTGGCCCTGCGGAACTCCCAAGGCCCGACGGAGCATCCCAACATGACCAGACGCAGAACTTTCCAGTCCTTCGGGGCGGATACTCCAGTGTTCTTCCAGGGGTGGCATCCCTTCTCCACCGATGCCCTGGCGGCCGCCTTCGCGGGCGCCGGAGGGGTGGGGGTGATCCGCATGCCCGCCTTCCCCGACACCGAGGCCCTGCTCAAGCGCCTGGCCGAATTGCGCCAGGGCGGGGAACTGGGCCTGGACTTCCGGGGCGTCCTGGGGGACTTCTCCACCCGGATGGAAACCGCCGCCCAGAACCTGGCCGCCTTCGTCATGCACGGATCGGAAATCCTCCCCGAGCGCCTGGAGGCCCTGCGGGCCTGGGGCCTGCCGAGGGTGGTGGAGGTGCGGGACGAGGACGAGGCCGTGCTGGCCGAGGCCCAGGGTGCGTCCGCCCTCCTCGCGGCCGAAGGCGAAGGGCTTTCCGACCGGCTCCGCCGCATGATCCGCTCCACGAACCTTCCCTGCTTCGCGCCCGTGGGCGCCGAGGGGGAGGGCCGGGTCCTGCTCTCCGAGGGCGCCGCCGGCCTCCAGCTGAGGACCCCCGCGCTCCTGCGGGAAGGGGCGGCCGATTTCCTGGCCTCCTTCCGCAAGCGCCTGGCCGAGGTCATGGGCGAGCCCGCCCTCGAGAACCTGGTGGACCACCCCGCCCCCGAACTTCCGCGCCTTCGCATCCGGAACCTGGACATCCCCTACCCGGTCATCCAGGGCGGCATGGGCATCGGCGTGAGCTGGGACCGCCTGGCGGGCAACGTGGCCCGCTGCGGCTGCATCGGCATCGTCTCGGCCATCGGCACCGGGTACCGGTACCCGGAGGTCTCCAACTCCGTGCAGGGCCGGCCCCTCCAGGCCGAGAACCTCAACAGCACCCCGGCCCTCAAGCGGATCCTGCGCAGCGCCCTGGAAATCGCCGGCGGCCACGGCGCGGTTGGCGTGAACATCCTGTGCGCCATCAACGAATATGAACGCGTGGTACGGGACTCGGTGGAAGCCGGGGCCCAGCTCATCATCTCCGGGGCCGGCCTGCCCCTGTCCCTGCCCGAGTACGTGGGCGACGCCGACGTGGCCCTGGTGCCCATCGTCTCGTCGGCCCGGGCCCTGAAGCTCATCTGCAAGACCTGGCAGCGCAAGTTCAACCGCCTCCCGGACGCCGTGGTGCTGGAAGGTCCCGAATCCGGCGGCCACCAGGGATTCTCCCTGGAGCAGTGCGCGGACCCGGCCTTCAGCCTCGACGCGCTCCTGGCCTCGGTCATCCAGGAGCGGGACCAGTGGGGCGACTTCCCCGTCATCGCCGCCGGCGGCGTGTGGGACCGGGAGGACATCGACCGCCTCATGGCGAAGGGCGCCGGCGGAGTCCAGATGGCCACGCGGTTCATCGGCACCTTCGAGTGCGACGCCCACCTCAACTTCAAGGGCGTGATCCTCAAGGCCGACAAGGACACCATCGCGCTGCACGGGTCCCCCGTGGGCATGCCGGCCCGGGGCGTCAAGACCGCCCTCCACCGCCGCATCGCCGAGGGCGTCGCCCCCCGCATCAAGTGCATCAGCAACTGCGTCTCCCCGTGCGAGCACGGCAAGGGCGCCGAGCGCGTGGGCTACTGCATCGCCGACAGCCTCGGGGACGCCTGGGGCGGGGACACGGAGTCCGGGCTCTTCTTCACCGGGAGCAACGGCTGGAAGCTCAACGAGCTTGTCCACGTGCGGGACCTCATCGGCGAGATCACCCAGGACTATGGTCTGACGCGCCTGCAGGAATAGACTGGGGGCCTGGAGGCAGGCCATGGCAGCGGATGTGGTCGTCGTTGGCAACGTCGGCATCGACACGAACGTCTATCTTCCCGGCAGGGACATCGACTTCAAGGTCGAGGCCAACTTCACCCTGGACCTGGACTACGTGGGGCAGGCGGGGGGCTACACCTCCCGCGGCTACGCGCGGCTGGGCCTGGCCACGGCCTTCATCGGGTGCGTGGGGGACGACTTCAGCGGGCGCTTCATCCGCGAGGAACTCGCCGGGGACGGCATCGACCTGCGCGGGCTCTTCCTGGACCCCGAGGGCACCAGCCGCAGCGTCAACCTCATGAGCCTCGACGGCCGGCGCAAGAACTTCTACGACGGCAAGGGCCACATGGACCTGCGGCCGGACCTGGAGCTCTGCCGGCGGATCCTCAAGGGGGCGCGCCTCGCCCACTTCCACCTGCCCAACTGGGCCCGCGGGCTCCTGCCCGCGGCCCGGCAGGAGGGCCTGGTGGTGGCCTGCGACCTGCAGGACGTGGTGGGCCTGGACGACCCCTACCGCCAGGACTTCATCAACGGGTCCGACATCCTCTTCCTCTCCGCGGCCAACCATCGAAGCCCCGGGCCCCTCATCCGCGCCCTGCTGGCCCGGAACCCGCGGCAGATCGTCATCTCGGGCATGGGGGCCAAGGGCTGCGCCCTGGGCGCGGCGGGCAAGGTGCGGTACTTCCCCCCCGTGGCCTCGGACCTGCCCGTCGTGGACACCAACGGCGCCGGGGACGGGCTGGCGGTGGGGTTCCTGGCGAGCCATGTGCTCGAGGGGCGGCCGCTGGAGGAGTCGGTGCTCCGGGGCCAGATCGCGGCGCGGTGGACCTGCGCCCAGAAGGCCAGCACCGGCTCCCTCATCACGCGGGAGCAGCTGGAGCGGGCCTTCCGGGAGCTGTGACTACCAGATGCGGAGGCAGTCGGCCTTGGAGCGCCACATGGGCTGGCCTTCCTTGACGCCGAAGGCCTGGTGGAACTCGGGGATGTTGGAGAGGGGGCCGAGGACGCGCCACTTGGCGGGGGCGTGCACGTCGCTGAGCAGGCGGGTGCGCAGCACCTCGTCGTTCTGCTGGGTCATCCAGCCCAGGGCATAGCCCAGGAAGTAGCGCTGCATGGGGGTCAGGCCGCCGATCTTCTCGCCCTTGCGGTACTGTTCGGTCTTCTTGAAGGCGTCGATGCCCAGCAGGATCCCGCCGAAGTCGGCGATGTTCTCGCCCAGGCTGGCCTTGCCGTTGATGTGGAGGCCCGGCAGGGGCTCGTAGGCGTCGAACTGGCGGATCATGCCCTCGGCCCGCGCGTTGAACTTCTCGCCGTCCTCCTTCGTCCACCAGTCGGTGAGGTTGCCCTTGGCGTCGAACTGGCGGCCCTCGTCGTCGAACCCGTGGGTGATCTCGTGGCCGATGGTGGAGCCGCCGGTGTAGCCGTACACCAGGGCGTCGTCCAGGTCCGCGTCGGCCACGCCCGGGACCATCATCTGGGCGGCGGGGAGCACGATCTCGTTGTTGGAGGGGTTGTAGTAGGCGTTGTAGGTCTGGGGGGTCATGTGCCACTCGGTGCGGTCCACGGGCTTGCCGTACTTGGCGAGCATGTCGGCGAAGCGCCAGCGGGAGGCGTTCATCATGTTCGCGCAGTAGGAGTCCCGGGCGACCACCAGGGCCGAGAAGTCCTTCCACCGGTCCGGATAGCCCACCTTCGGGGTGATGCCGGCGAGCTTGGCCTGGGCCTTGGCCTTGGTGGCCGGGCTCATCCAGTCCAGGCGCTCGATGCGCTCCTTGTAGGCGCCGCGGATCCCCTCGACCATGGCCTCGTAGCGGAGCTTGGCGGCCGGCGTGAAGTATTCCTTCACGAAGAGCTTGCCCAGCAGCATGCCCATGGCCTGTTCCTGGGCGTCCAGGACGCGCTTCCAGCGGTCCCGGGGCTGGCGCTGGCCGGAGAGGGCCTGGCCGTGGAACTTGAAGTCCTCGTCCTGGAAGGCCTTGCCCAGGTAGTCGGCGTAGGTGTCCGCCAGGCGCAGGCGCAGGTAGTCCTGGAGCACCTCCACGGGGGTGGCGGCCAGCAGGGTCTCCAGCGCCCCGAAGAACTCGGGCTGGCCGACGATGACGGTGGCCGGGCGGAGGTCCCATTCCCGGAAGCGGTCCGCCCAGACGATGGAGGGGGTGCGCGAGGCGGTCAGCTCCGCCGGGGTCATCTTGTTGTAGTTCTTCTCGGGGTCCCGGAGGTCCTCGAGCCTGCGGGCCGCCTTCGCCAGCGCGGTCTCGAAGGCCATGACCCGGATGGCGGCCGCCCCGGACTGCTGGCGGCCCAGGAGGTGGAGGGTCCGGTCCAGGTGGGCGAGGTAGGCTTCCCGGATCTTCGCGACGCCCTTCTCGGGGTTGAAGTAGAAGTCCCGCTCGGGCAGGCCCAGGCCCCCCTGGTAGAGGTGAAGGGCCATCTCCTCGCTGTTCTTCTCGTCCTGTTCCACCGAAAGGGCGAAGAAGGCGCGGGTGCGCAGGGGGCTCCAGGCGAAGGCCAGGTTCACGGCGTCCCGGGCGGTGCGGATGGCGTCCACCTTGGCCAATTCGGCCTGGAGGGGCTGGAGGCCGAGGCGCTCGATGCGGGCCTCGTCCATGGCGGCCGCCCAGAAGTCCCCGACCTTGCGCCCGTCGGCGTCTGCGGGATGGGCCGCGGCCTGCTCGTTGATCTTGCGGAGGTTGGCGTAGGTCTGCTCCCGCAGGACCTTGCCGATGCCCCAGGCGGATTCCGACGGGGGGATGGGGTTGCGCTTGAGCCAGCCGCCCACCGCGTAGGTGAAGAAGTCCACGCCGGGGTCGACGGTGGTGTCCATGACGCCGGCGAGGTAGTCGGCCCTGGGGGCGGGGGGCGGCGCCGCGACGGCGCAGGCGGTGAACGCGCAAAGCGCGGCCAGGTTGCGGGAGAAGGTCATGGGCAGCTCCAATTCGATCATTCGATCCTACCGGGTTCGGGCCCGGATGGGATCCCCTCCATGCGGTACGCGAGCAGGCACGCGTCCTTGCGCCCCGGCAGGGGGATCCGCAGGGTGGGCGCCCGGCCGGGCACCTCGAAGGTGTTGCTCACGAACAGGGTCCCCGGCCGCATCTCGCGAAGGGCCTTCTCCCACAAGGCGGGCATCGGGGCGGGGCTGAGGAAGGCGTAGACCACCTCGAAGCCCGAGAGATCCTGGTTCCAGAGGCTGCCCCAGTGCATCTTGCAGTTGCCCCGCACCGGCAGCGTGCGGAGCCAGGCCGCGGCGAACGTGAGGGGCGAAGCCTCCACGCCCAGGAAGAACCCGTCGGGCCGCGCCCGGGCCAGGAAGGCCAGGGGACCGCCGAGTCCTGCCCCGAGATCGGCCAGGCGCACCAGCCCCGGGGGGCACAGGCCAAGGAGGGCCTCCCAGGCGGCCCGGTTGGAGTTGTAGAGGGGCACCCGGGTGAGGATCCCACCGCCGTATACCAGGAGCAGTCCCGCCAGGGCCGCCGGCCACACCCAGGTGGGGGGCATGTGGCGCAGCAGCAGGTCCAGGAGCCAGGGCAGGAACAGGAGCCCCGGCACCCACCGGGGCCCCAGTCCCATCCCCAACGCGAAACCCGCGGTCAGGATGCCCATGAGCAGGACCGCCGGCTGCCCCTGGAGGGCGGCGGGCAGGAGGCCCGAACGGGCCACCGCCAGGAGCAGGGCATAGGCGGCCGCCAGGGCAAGGACGGCCCTGAGGATCGGGGACCAGGAACGCATCCCTGGATTATGGCTCAGGCCGTCAGAAAGCGTATCCGGGCCGAGACGCCCGCCTCCCAGTTCCGGCCGTCCGTCCTGGCGAAGCCGCCGAGGTTCACCTTCGGCGAGGGGCTCACCGAGGTCTGGAGGCCGGCGGCCCAGGTGTGGCCGTCGGTGGTGAGGGTTCCCGACACCGAGCCGTGGGGTCCGGACTGGGTCAGGCCCACCTGCCCCTGGAAGGGGGGCGCGGTGAAGGAGAGGTCGAGGGTGCCGCCGGAGCCCCGCACGTGGGCGAGGTCTTCGGGGGTCAGGACGGGCAGGGGGGTGCGCGGGCCGCAGGCCATGGATGCTCCTATAAATAAGGGTTTGAATGCCTCCCGGGGGTGGGAGTGCCTCGATTGAACCGGGAATCCGGGGAGCTGCCAAGTGGGAAAATCTATAAATTTGGAATGGGAATTTCCCAATCCTTTCATGGCCACACAGGTATCCTGGAGCCATGGCATGCATCGGCCGCTTCGCTCCTTCCCCCACCGGGGAGCTCCACCTGGGCAACCTCCGCACGGCCCTGGCCTCGTGGCTCTCCGTCCGGGCCGCTGGCGGGCGCTGGCTCATCCGCATGGAGGACGTGGACACCGCGCGGTGCCGGTCCACCCTGGGGGAGGCGCAGCTGCGGGACCTGGCGGCCCTGGGCCTGGAGAGCGACGGGCCCGTCCTCTGGCAGTCCCGGCGCAAGGGCGCCTACCAGGCCGCGCTGCAGCGGCTCTTCGGGGCGGGCCTGCTCTACCCCTGCATCTGCACCCGCAAGGACCTGGCGGGCATGGCCTCGGCGCCCCACGGCGAGGACGGCCTGCGTCCCTACCCGGGCACCTGCCGCCACCGGCCGCTGCCCTTCCTGCGGCCCGACGCCCTGCGCTTCCGGGTGCCGGAGGGGTCCGTCGCCTGGGAGGACCTCCTGCTGGGGCCGCAGCAGGACGACCCCGCCGCCCTCACCGGGGATCCCCTCCTGCACCGCCGGGACGGGTGCTACGCCTACCATCTGGCCGTGGTAGTGGACGACGGCGGCCAGGGCGTGACCGAGATCGTCCGCGGCCAGGACCTTCGCGGAGTCACCGCCACCCAGGCAAGGCTCCAGGAGGCCCTGGGGCTCCCGCGCCCGGCCTACGGACACCTGGGCCTGGTGACCGCCCCCGACGGATCGAGGCTCGGCAAGCGGGACGGGGCCCTGGGCCTGGCGCTGCTGGCCCACCGGGGCGTGGACGCGGCGCGGGTGCTGGGGTGGCTGGGGTGGAGCCTGGGGTGCCTGGAGCGCCCGGAGCGGGCCGGCCTGGAGGAACTGCTCCCCGGATTCAGCTGGGCCAAGGTCCCCTCGGGCCCCGTGGCGGTACCCGCGTCATGGATGTAGGTACGCGGAACAGCCCGGCCGAGGCCGGGCTGTTCCAGGGCTGGGCCGGAAGGCCTAGGCCAGGCCGTTGACCTTGAGGGTCAGGCGGCTCTTGTAGCGGTTGGCGGCGTTCTTGTGCAGCACGCCCTTGCGGCAGGCCTTGTCGACCACGCCGAGGGTCTTGGGCAGAAGCGTGGTGGCTTCGGCCTTGTTGCCGGTCGCGACCGCCGTGAGGAACCGCTTGATGGCGGACTTCATGGTGGAACGGTTGGCGCGGTTGCGCAGACGAGCTTCCACGTCGTGGGCGGCTTTCTTGGCGGCGGACTTGTGATTGGCCATGAATCCTGACTCCTGGATACCTGATAATTCGACCCGCAAGGCGTACGGACAGACTGAATGTCGCCCATGAAGGCGAAGAATCATCATACCTCCGCCAGCCCTGAATTCAAGGGGAAAGACCTGAACAAAGGCCAAAGTTGGGGCTTCCCGGCGGGCCCCGGTTCCTTCATCCTGGTTGGAGGCCCCTGGCTTCCGGTTGGTGGATTGTCATGGAGCGGGCATGGAGCAGGTGAAGAAGGCATTCAGTGAGGCCCTGGCGGCGGCGTTGCCCGGGCAGGAGATCGTCCTGGAGCGGCCGCGCTCGGGGGAGATGGGCGATCTCGCCTATCCCTGCTTCAAGGCGGCCAAGGTGCTGGGGAAGAACCCGGCCCAGGTGGCCAAGGACCTGGCGGAGGCCATCCGCCTGGAAGGGGCCGAGGTCCTGGCCGCGGGACCCTACCTGAACCTCCGCCTGGAGCCCGCCACCCGGGCCCGGATCCTCCTCGAGGCCCTCCTGGGCACCCGGCCCTACGGTTCCGCCGAGCCCCACGGGGAGACGGTGATCGTGGAGTACAGTTCGCCGAACATTGCCAAACTGTTCACGATCGGGCACTTGCGTTCGACCATGATCGGCCACGCCCAGGCGCAGGTGAACAAGTACCTCGGCTGCGACGTGATCCGCCTCAACCACCTGGGCGACTGGGGCACCCAGTTCGGGACCCTGCTGGCCGCCTACAAGCACTGGGCGGAGGCGGAGAACCCCGAGCTGGAGCAGGACTTCCCCTGGGCCGAGGAGATCCCGGAGAAGCTGCGGAGCCCGCTGTACCGGCTCTTCCAGCTCTACGTGCGCTTCCACGGGGCCGAGGAGGAGGATCCGGCGCTTCGCGAGGAGGCCCGGGACTGGTTCCGGCGCCTGGAGGAGGGGGACCCCGAGGCCCGGCGCCTGTGGTCCTGGTTCCGCGAGATCAGCCTCAAGACCTTCAACCGCATCTACCTGCGCCTGGGGGTGGCCTTCGACCACCTGGAGATGGGCGAGGCCTTCTACCAGGACCAGCTGGTCCCGGCCATGCGGCGCCTGGAGGACGCGGGCCTGCTGGTGGAGGGCCAGAACGGCGCGCGCATCGTGGACCTGGAGGACGTGGGCATCACCACCCCCTGCCTGGTGCAGAAGGGGGACGGCGCCAGCATCTACGCCACCCGGGACATCGCGGCGGCCATGTACCGCAAGGCCACCTTCAACTTCGACCGCTGCATCTACGTGGTGGGAGCGGACCAGATCCTCCACTTCCAGCAGATATTTGCGGTCATGGCCAAGCTGGACCCGTGGTACCGGGGCCGCATGCTCCACACGCCCTTCGGCATGATCAACCTGCCCGAGGGCAAGATGTCCACCCGCAAGGGCAACGTCATCTTCCTGGAGGACGTGCTGGACGAGGCGGTCTCCCGCGTCACGGCCATCATCGACGAGAAGAACCCGGACCTGCCGGCCAAGGCGGAAGTGGCCGAGATGCTGGGCCTGGGGGCCGTGGTCTTCTTCAACGCCCTCAACGACCGGGTCAAGTCCATCACCTTCACCTGGGACCGGGTCATCGCCCTGGACGGGGACACGGGGCCGTACGTGCAGTACGCCCACGCCCGCATCTGCTCCGTGCTGCGCAAGGCCGGCGGGAACTGGGCGGACCTGGCCCGGCCCCTGGGGCCCCTGACGCCGGACTCGGCGGTGGTGCCGTACTGCGACGCGCCGCTGCCGGCGGACCTCGCGGGCCTTTCGGACGCCCCGGCCCAGGCGCTGCTCTTCGAACTGGCGGGACTTCCCGACGCCCTGCGCACCATGGCGCGGGAGAACATGGCCACGGCCCTGGCGCGCCAGCTGCTTTCGGTGGCCAAGGCCTTCTCGGGCTTCTACACCAACTGCCCGATCCTCTGGGCGGAGAACTCGGCGGAAGTCCGGGACGCGCGGCTCGCGCTCTGCGTGGCCACGGCCCGGGCGCTGCGGCAGGGGCTCTTCCTCATGGGCATCCAGGCCCCGGAGGAGATGTAGTGACGACTGGAACTTTGCCACCGGGGGGGGTGCAACGATGACGAAATGGGTGTTCGTGACAGGCGGGGTTCTTTCGAGCCTCGGGAAGGGGATCGCCGCGGCGTCCCTGGGGGCGCTCCTGGAGGCCCGGGGCCTGAAGGTGACCCTGATGAAGATGGACCCGTACCTCAACGTGGATCCCGGCACCATGAGCCCCTTCCAGCACGGGGAGGTCTTCGTCACCGACGACGGCGCCGAGACGGACCTGGACCTGGGCCACTACGAGCGCTTCACCTCGGTGCCCACCACCCGCAACCACACCATCACCACCGGCCGCATCTACAACACCGTCATCCAGAAGGAGCGGCGCGGCGACTACCTGGGCAAGACCGTGCAGGTGATCCCCCACATCACCGACGAGATCAAGGCCACCATGCGAAAGGTGGCCAAGGACGTGGACGTGGTGCTGGTGGAGATCGGCGGCACGGTGGGCGACATCGAGAGCCAGCCATTCCTGGAGGCCATCCGCCAGTTCAAGCTGGAGGCCGGCTACGGCAACGCCATCAACATGCACCTCACCTACGTGCCCTACATCAAGGCCGCCGGCGAATTGAAGTCCAAGCCCACCCAGCACAGCGTCAAGGAGCTGCGGGCCCTCGGCATCCAGCCCGAGGTGCTGGTGTGCCGGGCCGACGTGGAAATCCCCCGGTCCCTCAAGGACAAGATCGCCATGTTCTGCTCCGTGGCCCCCGACGCGGTCTTCAGCTGCAAGGACGCCACCACCATCTACGAGGTGCCCCTCAACCTGCACCTGGAGGGCATGGACGCCAAGGTGGCCACCCTCCTGGGCCTTCCGGACCGCCGGCCCGACCTCACCCCCTGGCACGACCTGCTGCAGCGCATCCGCAACCCCAAGGGCAGCGTGCGCATCGGCATCGTGGGCAAGTACGTGGAGTTCAAGGAGAGCTACAAGTCCCTGATCGAGGCCCTCCACCACGCCGGCTACGGCCTGGAGACCCAGGTGGACCTGAAGTGGATCGAGGGCGAGGAGCTCGAGCACGGCAACGTGGACGAGTTCCTGGGCGACTGCCACGGGATCCTGGTCCCCGGCGGCTTCGGCGTGCGCGGCACCACCGGCATGATCAAGGCCATCCAGTACGCCCGCGAGCGCAAGGTGCCCTTCTTCGGCATCTGCCTGGGCATGCAGATGGCCTCCGTGGAGTACGCGCGCAACGTGGCGGGCCTGGACGGGGCCGATTCCACGGAGTTCGAGGACAACCCCAAGCACCGGGTCATCTTCAAGCTGCGCGAGCTGGTGGACGTGGAGGAGCTGGGCGGCACCATGCGCCTGGGCGCCTACCCCTGCGTGCTGGTGGAGGGAAGCCAGGCCGCCAGGGCCTACGGCGCGACCCAGATCAGCGAGCGCCACCGCCACCGCTACGAGTTCAACCAGGCCGAGTTCCGCGGGCCCCTCGAGTCCAACGGGCTGGCCTTCACCGGCGTGAGCCCGGACGGGACCTTCGTGGAGATCGTGGAGATCGTGGACCATCCGTACTTCCTGGGCTGCCAGTTCCACCCGGAGTTCAAGTCCAAGCCCCTCACTCCGCACCCCCTCTTCACGGCCTTCGTGAAGGCGAGCAATTCCAACCGCCCCTGACAGGCGTGAGACAATCTGACCATTCCATGAGGTAACTCTTGACCTTCGCGGCCACGAACATCGACAAACTCTGCATCGACACCATCCGCTGCCTGGCCATGGACGGCGTCCAGAAGGCCAACAGCGGCCATCCCGGGACCCCCATGGCCCAGGCCCCCGCGGCCTACGTGCTCTGGACGAAGTTCCTGAAGCACCACCCGGCCAACCCCCTGTGGGCGGACCGGGACCGCTTCGTGCTCTCCTGCGGCCACGTGTCCATGCTCATGTACTCCCTCCTGCACCTGGCGGGCTACGGACTGCCCCTGGACGAGCTCAAGGCCTTCCGGCAGTGGGGCTCGAAGACGCCGGGCCACCCCGAGTTCGGCCACACCGCCGGCGTCGAGACCACCACCGGCCCCCTGGGCCAGGGCCTCGGCAACGCCGTGGGCATGGCCATCGCGGAGCGCTGGCTCGCGGACCGCTTCAACCGGCCCGGCTTCAAGGTGGTGGATCACCACACCTACGTCTTCGCCGGCGACGGCGACGTGATGGAAGGCATCGCCCAGGAGGCCGCCAGCATCGCCGGGCACCTGGCCCTGGAGAAGCTGGTGCTTCTCTACGACAACAACAGCATCACCATCGAGGGCCGCACCGACCTGGCCTTCACCGAGGACGTGGGCAAGCGGTTCGAGGCCTACGGCTGGCGCGTGCTCCACGTGGCCGACGGCGAGAACATCGAGGCCCTGGCTCGGGCCTACGACGAGGCCCGCACCCCTTGCGGCAAGCCCACGCTCATCGACTGCAAGACCGTCATCGGCTTCCCCGCCCCCACCAAGAAGGACACCCACGGCGCCCACGGCTCTCCCCTGGGCGAGCCCGAGATCCGGGCCACCAAGGAGATCCTGGGCTGGGACCCCGACGGCCACTTCGTCGTGCCCGCCGAGGCCCAGGCCCACTGGAGCGAGTGCGGCACCCGGGGCGCCGCCCAGGAGGCCGCCTGGAACGAGCTCTTCGCGGGCTACGCCAAGGCCTTCCCGGAGGCGGCCGCGGAGTTCGAGGCCTTCATGAAGGGCGAGATGGCTTCCGGCTGGCAGGAGGCCCTCCCGGTCTTCCAGCCCGGCCAGGACCAGGCCACGCGCGAAGCCGGCGGCAAGGTGCTCAACGCCCTGGCGCAGAAGCTCCCCAACCTCATCGGCGGATCCGCCGACCTGGCCCCCTCCAACAACACCCACCTCAAGGACGGCGGCGACTTCGAGGCCACCACCAGCGGCCGGAACTTCCACTGGGGCATCCGCGAGCACGGCATGGGCGCCATCCTCAACGGGATGGCGCTCCACGGCGGGCTGCGGGTCTTCGGGGCCACCTTCCTGATCTTCTCGGACTACATGCGCCCCAGCGTGCGCCTCGCCGCGCTCATGGGCCTGCCCGTGGACTACGTGTGGACGCACGACTCCATCGGCGTGGGCGAGGACGGCCCCACCCACCAGCCCGTGGAACAGGTCATGACCCTGCGCATGATCCCGAACATGACCCTCATCCGCCCCGCCGACGCCAACGAGACCGTGGAAGCCTGGCGGGAGGCCATCCGCCACACCACCGGCCCCGTGGGCCTGGCCCTCACCCGCCAGAAGCTCCCGGTGCTCGACCCCGCCAAGGCCAAGGGCGCCGCCAAGGGCGCCTACGTCCTGGAGGAGGGCAGCTCGGCCCCGAAGCTCATCCTCATGGCCACCGGCAGCGAGGTGCACCTCGCCCTCGCGGCCCGCAGGGAGCTCGAGGCCCAGGGCGTCCCCACCCGCGTGGTATCCATGCCCAGTTGGGAGATGTTCGCGAGGCAGTCCGCCGCCTACCGCGAGGAGGTCCTGCCCAGGGCGATCACCGCCCGCGTCTCCATCGAGGCCGGCGTGACCTTCGGCTGGGAGAAGTGGGTCGGCTTCGAAGGCGCCTCGGTGGGCCTGGACCGCTTCGGCGCCTCGGCGCCCGCGGAAGTGCTGTTCGAGAAGTTCGGGTTCACGGTCGAGAACGTCGTGAAGACCGCCAAGGCCGTGCTGGGCAGATAGGCGCAGGGATATTCCGGTGAAGGGGGGAGGCTTCGGCTTCCCCCTTTGCTTTCAAGTGCATGGATCGCTACTTGCGGTTCAGGACGTGTTCCCCGCCCGGGTCGATCTCCTTGAGGGCCTTGACCTCGCCCTTCTCCATCACGAATTCGAACATGAGGTCCGAGTACTCGTTGCACTTGAACTTCAGGCCCTTGTAGGGCAGCAGCTTCATGTCGGGCCGGCCGGGGATGGCGATGACCAGGCCCTGGCCGTCCTTCGCCTTCACCTGGATCCGGGATCCCGTGGCGGTTTCGTACGTGCCGGCCACCTTGTTCAGCGTGTCCGGGTCGAGGGACGCGGCCTTGCGCACGAAGACGGCCTCCCCCTCGTCCAGGCTCATGACGGCCTTGTCGACGTCGCCCTGGGGGTTGGTCAGGAAGTTCACGGAGGACTTGCCTTCCAGTTCATCATCCGGGGTGTCGAACCGGTCGTAGTGGAAGTGGGTGAGGGGGAATTTCATGCCGTGGAAGTCGTACTGGAGCTGGTCCCCGGTCCTGCCGATGCGCAGGAAGCCGTAGGCGGGGTGCTCGTAATCCCCGGTGAAATCCTCCAGCGGGTGGGAGGGGCGGGTGTTCTTCACCTGGTCCGCGCCGGCCTTGGCCCGTGCCGCCGTGCCTTCCTTCTTCCCCTTCAGGCGGATGTCCAGCATCCGGGCCGGCCAGGGGGTCTGCTCCATCCCGAGCAGGTATTCATAAATATTATAGCTTATGGGGTTATACAGCATCCCCGCATGGTCGCCGAGCACGAAGACAATGACGCCCAGGCGCTCCTTGGGCATGAGGGACACCTGGGAATGGAAGCCGGGCAGGTCGCCGCCGTGCAGGGCGATCAGGTGGCCGCGGTAGGAGGCCGTCTGCCGCCCCATGCCGTAGGTGGGATTGAGCACTTCCCACCACCCGCGGGTCTCGGGGTTGGCATTGGCGAGGCCGATGGCGGGCTCGAGGGTCGCCTTGAGGACCGAGGGCGGCAGGACCTGCTTGCCCTTGTACGTGCCTTCGTTCAGCAGGGCGATCACCCAGTGGGACATGTCCTCCATGCTGGAGACGATGGCCCCGCAGGGGGCCATGCCGGCCGTATCCTCGTAGTAGGGGGCCTTGTAGAGCTCGTTGCCGTCGCGCTTCTCGTTGTAGCCCACGCCGAAATCGGGCTGCTTGAGCATGTCGGGAATGGTGTAGAGGGTGCGGTCCATCTCGAGGGGTTTGAAGATGCGCTGGCGGACGAAGTCCTCCCAGGTGCTGCCCGACTTCAGTTCGATGATCTGGCCCACGGCGGCGTACATCATGTTGTTGTAGAGGAAGAGCTGCCGCATGGGCACCTTGGGCTCCATGAACCGGAGCTTCCCGAAAAGGGTGGCCCGGGAGTCGGCGGACTTGTACCAGATGGAATCGTGGCGGGTGATGCCCGTGCGGTGGGCGAGCATGTCCCTGAGGGTCACGCGGGCATCCAGGTCCCGGTCCTGGAACTGGATGGATGGCACCGCCTCCTTGATGGGCTGATCCCAGGCGAGCTTGCCTTCCTCCACCAGCATGCCCGCCGCCACGGCCGTGAAGAGCTTGGAGTTGGAGGCGATCTGGAAGAGGGTGTTCCGGGTGAAGGGCAGCTTCTGGCCGTAGTCGCGGTAGCCGTAGCCCTTGGCGAACACCAGCTGGTCCCCGGAGACGACCGCGATGCCGATGCCGGGGCTGTTGAAGTCCTTCATGACCTTGGCCATGTAGGCGTCCAGCGGCTTGAGCCGGGCCGCGACGTCCGTCGCGGGGACCTGGGCCACGGCCAGGGTGGCCATCAAGCAAACAAGGATCCTGGGAAGCCATCGCATGGGTCGCCCTCCATGGGTTCGGTATGCCGGGTGATCGCTTTGGACTGGCCTGACCTTAACCCCAAAAGCATCCCCTGTCACCTGGGCGTACGGCGCACCCCGGGCTGGATATCCGCCATGCGGAATCCCGCCCGGGATGGGGATCCGGCTCTGTCGGGTCTAGTTGCCGAACTCGCGGACCCAGTCGACCTCGGTCTTGGCTTCCTTCTTCAGGCGGGAGATCTGGGCCTTCCAGTAGTTGGCCTGGCTCTTCAGCTCGTTGACCTGGAAGTGGAGGGCGTAGCGCTCGGGCTTCACGGCGGCGGCCTTGAGGGCCTGGGCCTGGACGAGGCGCGCGCGGATGGCTGCGAGGTTCTTGGCGATGGTCTCAATGGCCTCGGCCTTGGGGATCTTCACGACGGGGGTGGCGGGCGCTAAATTTTGTTTTTCCATGACTTGCTCCTGTGCCTAGCCCTTGAAGGTAGCACGCGGATCCGGATTCGATGACGTATATTTGGGAATCGTAGGGTCGATTCGGAAAAAAGCGTGGAACGGGGATAAAGGTGGCGTGTGGGTGAATTCCAAATAATATGAGTCCACCTTGTCCTCCGGAGTAACCCATGAAGCGTTCCGTCCTGGTCGCAATCCTGGCCCTTGTGGCCGCCAACGCACTCATGGCCCAGGACCTGGTGCGCCTGGGCAACCTCAAGTTCGCCCACTACGGCGCGGTCTCCTATATGAAGGAACTGGCGCCGAAATATGGGCTCCGCATCGAGGAGCGGATGTTCGCCAAGGGCATCGACATCAACCCGGCCATGCTCGCGGGCGAGATCGACGTGAGCGCCAGCGCGGCGGACGCGGCCATCGCTGGGCGGGCGGCGGGCGTGCCGCTCGTGGTGGTGGCGGGCTTCGCCAAGGGCGGGGCGCGCATCGTGGCCCGCACCCAGCTGGGGATCCGCACCGTCGAGGGGCTGAAGGGGAGGAAGGTGGGCGTGGCCCGCGGCGGGGCGCAGGAGCTGCTGCTCCTGGCGGAGCTGGCCAAGCACAATCTCACGTGGGCCGACCAGCCCGGGAAGGACGTGCAGGTCGTGTACCTGGCCTTCCCGGACCTGAACCAGGCCCTCATGTCGGGCAACATCGACGCCATGTGCCAGTCCGAGCCGTACTCCTCCCAGGCCATCCGGCGGGGCTTCGGAACCGAGGTCATGAAGCCCTACGACACCCCCATGGGCGAGCCCGTCCGCGCGCTGGTGATGACCGAGAAGCTCTACCAGCGCCGGGACGTGGCGCTGCGGTTCATGCGGTGCTTCGTGGACGCCACCCGGGCCTTCCTCCAGGACCAGGCCCTCGCCGAGCGCTTCGTGCGGGAGAAGATGTTCAGCAACCAGCTCTCGAAGGAGGAGTACCAGGACGCCATCGGCAACTCGCCCTTCACCTACGACATCACGGTCGAGCACATCCAGGTGACCACGGACCTCATGGCCAAGTACAAGGTCGGCCGCATGGCGAACCCGCCCAGGGCGGCGGACTGGACCCGTCTGGACCTGCTCGCGCAGGCCAAGGCCGACCTGAAGGTGAAGTAGGCCCATGCGGCGCTTCCTTCGCGGCGTCCTGGTGCCCCTGGGGATCCTGCTGACCTGGCAGGCGCTGGCCTCCCTCGGGGTCTTCAACGCCATCATCCTGCCCTCGCCCCTGGCGGTGGCCGCGCGCTGGCTGGCCTACCTGCGGCCGCTGGAGGCCTTCGATCCCGCCGCCATGTCCCGGATCGCGTGGCTGGTGTCGGGGGAGCTGCCCCGGGACGCCTGCGGCAGCCTCTACCGCGTGCTGGTGGGCTTCGCCCTGGGCACGGGCCTCGCGCTGCCCCTCGGGCTGGCCATGGGCTACAGCCGGCTGGCCAATACCCTCTTCGACCCCCTGGTGCAGGTGCTGCGGCCCATCCCGCCCATCGCCTACATCCCCCTTGCCATCCTCTGGTTCGGCCTGGGCAATCCGCCGGCCTTCTTCCTCATCAGCCTGGGGGCCTTCTTCCCGGTGCTGGTGAACACCATCGCCGGGGTGCAGCACGTGGACGGCATCTACCTGCGGGTGGCCCGGAACCTGGGCGCGGGGCGGGCCACCACCTTCCGCCGGGTCATCCTGCCCGCGGCGGCGCCCTACATCATGGCCGGGGCGCGCATCGGCATGGGCACGGCGTTCATCGTGGTGATCGTCGCGGAGATGATCGCGGTGAACAACGGCCTGGGCTACCGGATCCTGGAGGCCCGGGAGTACATGTGGTCGGACAAGATCATCGCGGGCATGTTCACCATCGGCCTCCTGGGCCTGGGCATCGACACCCTCATGAACCGCCTCAGCCGGTGGCTGCTGCGCTGGCACCGCGGACTGGAGCAGTGATGGACGCGCACATCCGGATCCAGGGCGTGGGCAAGCGCTTCGAGGGGGCGGGCCAGACGGTGACGGCCCTGCAGGACATCAGCCTGGACATCGGCAGGGGCGAGTTCGTGTGCCTCCTGGGGCCTTCCGGCTGCGGGAAGTCCACCCTGCTCAACGTCATCGCCGGCTTCATCGGGCCGACCGGAGGGACCGTGACGGTCGACGGCGCCCCGGTCGCCGCGCCCGGGCCCGACCGGGGCATGGTGTTCCAGGAGTACGCCCTCTTCCCCTGGATGACCGTGGAGGCCAACATCGCCTTCGGCCTCGAGATCAAGGGGCGCCCCGCGGCGGAGATCCGGGACACCGTGGGCGGGCTCCTGGCCATGCTGCGCCTGGAGGAGTTCCGGTCCCGGTTCCCCAGGGACCTGTCCGGGGGCATGCGCCAGCGGGTGGCCATCGCGCGGGTGCTGGCCCTGGATTCCCCCATCCTGCTCATGGACGAGCCCTTCGGGGCCCTGGACGCGCTCACGCGCCGCACGCTCCAGGACGAGCTGCTGCGGGTGTGGTCGGAGCTGAGGAAGACCGTGGTGTTCGTCACCCACAGCCTCGAGGAGTCCATCTACCTCGCCGACCGGACGGTGCTCATGACCTACCGCCCGGGCACGGTGAAGCTGGACCTGGCCGTGGACCTGCCGCGGATGCGGGACCCCGCCTCGCCGGAGTTCAACGCCATCAAGAAGGAGGTGGGCGCGCTGCTCATGCAGGAGCAGGCGCGCCACGTGGAGGCGGAGGGGGTGTAGAACCCCCTAAAGGTCCTTCATGATCTCGGCCTTCTTGGCCTTGTAGTCCTCGGGCGAGATCAGGCCCTTCTTCCGCAGCGACTCCAGCCTGGTGAGGCGGTCCTCCGCGGAGGCACCGCCCTTGGCGGCCGCGGGCTCCGGGGCCCGCGCGGGCTCGGCCCTGGGCGCCTCCAGCTCCACCTTGGCGCTGCGGGCGTCCACCTTGGTCATCTCCTCCATCAGGCTGACGGCGCGAAGGCACTCGGCCTCGGCATTGGAGAAGATCTTGTGGGTGGGGTCGGTCTCGCGGGCGGCCTTGAGGAAGGGGAGGGCCGCGGCGTAGTCGCCGAGGATGAACTGGCACATGCCGACGTTGTAGCTGGTGCGGCCGAGGTACTTCGGCTTGCACTTGGGGTCGGTCCTGGCGGCCTCCAGGGCCTCCAGGGACCTGGCCAGGGCGCCGCGGCCGTCCTGCAGCTGCAGGCGCTTGTAGGCGTCCTTCATGCCGTAGTCCTTGTCGTCGTAGAAGATCAGCTTGCGCTGCTCGGTCCAGGACAGGAGCATCTTGTGCACCTGGTCCCTGGCCATGTTCACGGCCATCTCCCGCACCTCGGTGTCCGAGGGGTACTCGGGCCGGCCCTGGGTGGAGGACGTCTCGCGGCTGGGGGACACGGCGATGCGCTGCTGGCTGTAGATGCGGCCCGTGGCCAGGTCCACGGCCTGGATCGACCCGTTGAACTCCACCTGGGTCTTGGAGGTGTACGTGGTGACGGCGGGGTGGTACTCGCCCTTCTTGTCCGTCCAGGCGGCGTCGGTCTTCTGCAGGGGGATGTGCTTGACGTCGGACCGCTGGACCTTCACGAACAGCAGCACGGGGGATCCCAGGAGCCTGCCCAGCTCCACCGCGGTCTTCTCGTCCACGAGGCCCGAGTTGGACAATTTCTGCTCGCCCAGGACCTTCTCGATGTTGCCCCGGTCCAGGACCTCCAGCTGGCCCGAGGACGTGAGGTCGGCGATGCAGGCCGAGAGGAGGTCCTCGGCAGCCGAGTTGTTCACCGGGGCGAAGGCCACGCGCTGGACCTTGATGCCCAGGCCCGGGGGGTGGGTGAGGGTAACCTGGACGTCCGGGTTGATGAGGGCGTCCCAGAACTGGGCATGGGCGGGGAGGGCGAGAGCGCCCGCTGCGAGGACGATGGCGACGGGGCGGAGGTGCATGGGGGTTTCCCTTTCTGGGGTTGGGTGGCGGGCATCGCAGGGAGGAGCGGGGCAAGTTTATCCCAGGTGGTCCGGGAACCTTCCCGCTGCGTGGAACCGGCGTCCCAGGAGGGTGGGGCCTGGGCCGCCGCCTTGACAGGCGGACAGGACGAGGATGCCGGGAAGGGGAACATGGAAATGGCCGCGCATGGGGATCCTCGTGATGGCGCTCCTCGTACAGAGCAATATAAAAAATTAATGCCCACCCAACCAATGTCAAACGCGGAATCCGATGTTGAATGAACTATATATTGAAACTTTCTGGCCTGGCCTTCAGCCCCGGTGGATCACGTGGATCGCGTCCAGCCGGAGCCGGGCTTCCCGCAGGTGCTTGTCCAGGGCCGTCTTCTGCTCGAGCAGACGGGCGAGGTCCCCGGGGCCGACGCCGCCGTTCACCCGGCGCAGGGCCTCCAGCCGCCCGTATTCGCGGTCCAGCTGGGCTGCCAGGTCCTGCCGGGCCTTGGCCAGGAGGCCGGGCGCCCGGCTTTCGACCAACCGGCCAGCCTGCGCCAGCATGCGTGGGAGCAGGTCCTGGCGCACCTCGGGCCGGGACAGGAGGCCATGCCCGGGGGCGGGCCTGGCGCTGCGGGCCAGGAGGGCCCTGGGGAGGGTCCGGGTGAGGTCGCGGCCCTGGGCGTCCACCACCACGCGCAGGGGCGTGGGGGGCAGGAAGCGGTCCACGTGGAGGTGGGGCGGGGCGGCGCAGGCCAGGACGTAGACGGCCTCCAGGTAGAGGCCCGAGCCCTTGGGATCCGGCCACCGGCTGAAGCAGGAGGTCCCCCTGGCGCCGCCCAGCAGGAGGTCCAGGGTCCCGCTCACCAGGGGGTGGTCCCAGGTGAGGAACTGGAGGTCCTCCCGGGCCAGGGCCCGCTCCCGGTCGAAGGTGACGGTGAGGCCCTCCGCGGACAGGCCGGGCAGGGCCTCGGCCAGGACGCCCATGGAGCCCAGCTGGTAGGTGCGGGGCCCCAGTTCCTCCACGTCCACGAGGAGGTGCTCGAACACCGTGAGCAGGAAGCCCTCCAGGGCGCGGTCCCCGTCCTGGCGCCGGAGCTCGGCCACCAGGTCCGCGCAGGCCGCGGGGCGGAAGGAGTTCAGCTCCAGCAGCCGGTCCCGGCCCCGCTCCAGGCGGTCGCGGAGCTCCTCCCGGGCGGCGCGGGTGGCCTCCACCAGCGCCGCGGTGTCGCCGGTCCGGGCGAGGCGGTCCCGGAACCGCTCCAGGAGCTCGCGTCCGCCGTGGAGGTTGGAACGGAAGGCGTCCAGGCCCTCGTGGTACCAGCGCGCCAGCACCTCGTGGGCGCCGCCGGTGGGGTAGGGGACGTGGAGCTCCACCTCCCGGGTCTGCCCGATGCGGTCCAGGCGCCCGATGCGCTGTTCCAGGAGGTCGGGATCCAGGGGGAGGTCGTAGAGGACGAGGTGGTGGGCGAACTGGAAGTTGCGGCCCTCGCTGCCGATCTCGGAGCAGAGGAGGAGCCGCGCCCCCTGGGGCTCGGCGAACCATGCCGCGTTGCGGTCCCGCTGAACCAGGGTGAGGCCCTCGTGGAAGACGGCCATCTTCACCTGCACCCGGAGCTTCAGGGCCTGGTGGACGGCCTCGGCCTGGGCCCGGGTGGCGCAGATGAGCAGGACCTTGTCCGGGGTGGAGCGAAGGAGGTCCGCCAGCCAGTCCAGGCGCGGATCGCGGGGGGCGGGGGCCAGGGGCGCCATGTGCACCACGCGGCCCGGGAAGCCCGCGACGGCGGCGCGGGTGTTGCGGAACATCACGCGGCCGGTGCCGTGGCGGTCCAGGAGGGCGTCCAGGGCCTCGGCGCGGGCCTCCTCCAGGCGCGAGCCCAGGTCCTCGCCCAGCAGGGCGGCCAGGTCCGCCGCCAGGGCCGGGGACAGGGGGCCGGGGGCCAGGAGGCCCGCGGCCAGGTCGGCGATGGCGCGGTAGTCCGCGGCCTGGCGCAGGTAGGCGTCCAGGTCGTGGAAGCGGTCCGGATCCAGGAGCCGCAGCCGCGCGAAGTGGCCGGGGACGCCCAGCTGCTCCGGGGTGGCCGTGAGGAGGAGGAGCCCGGGCACGGCGGCGCCCAGGGCTTCCACCACGCCGTAGGCCGCGCCCTCCAGGTGGTGCGCCTCGTCCACCACCAGCAGGTCCCAGCCCGCCTCCAGGGCCTGCCGGGCCCGGTCCGGGCTTCCGGTGAGCAGGCCCAGGCCGCACAGCACCAGCTGATCGTCCAGGAAGGGGTTGGCGCCCCCGGCCTCCAGGGCCACGCAGCGCTCCTCGTCGAAGATGTGGAACCAGAGGTTGAAGCGCCGGTACAGCTCCAGGAACCACTGGTGCACCAGCGAGTCCGGCAGGAGGACCAGGACCCGCGCGGCGCGGCCCGTGAGCAGCAGGCGGTGCAGGATCAGGCAGGCCTCGATGGTCTTGCCCAGGCCCACCTCGTCGGCCAGCAGCACCCGCGGCGCCAGGCGCCCCGTCACCTCGGAGGCGATGTGGAGCTGGTGGGGGATCAGCTCGATGCGGCCCCCCGCGAATCCGCGCACCGGGGACCGGCGCCGCCGGTGCTGGTGCTCCAGTCCCGCCACGCGCAGGGCGAAGGCCTCGGGACCTTCCTGGCCCCCGGCCACCAGGCGCTGCAGGGGGTCGCTGAAGGAGAGGCGGTCGCCGAGGTCGGCCTCGGGCAGTTCGCGGCCCCCGCCCAAGTAAACCAGGAGTCCCGAGCGCAGCGCGACCGCCTCCACCACCAGGTCCTGGTCCAGGCGGTCCCGCACGGTGTCCCCGGCCAGGAACTCGACGCGGCGCAGGGGGGCCTGGTCGCTGGCGTACTCCCGGGTCTCGCCGGTGGCGCCGAAGTGCACGGTGACGGTGCGGGCCGTGGCCAGGCGCACCGTGCCTAGGCCCAGGTCGGGCTCGGTCTGGCTGATCCAGCGCTGGCCGGGAAGGAAGGGGGGGTTCATGGCGTGGGCCCGCTTCGCGACCGGAGCCGCTCGGGCGGTTCCGCCCGCAGGTCCATGGGCAGCCCCGTGACCGGATGCCGGAAGGCGAGGCGCTCGGCGTGCAGAAGGTAGCCCAGGTCCCCCGGCAGCGCTACGAGGTCCTCCCGGGGCAGGCCTCCGGGGGCGTAGAGGGGGTCGCCTGCCAGGGGATGGCCCACGGAGGCCAGGTGGATGCGGATCTGGTGGGGGCGGCCGGTGTGGAGGTCCACCTCCATCAGGGCGGCGTCCCCGCGCCGCTCCAGGACGCGGGCGACGCTGCGGGAGGCCTTGCCCCCGGGGCTGGCGGCGAAGACCGTGCCCAGCCAGGGGTGGGGCACGGGGCCGATGGGGGTCCGGATGTCCAGCTCGTCCCAGGCGGGGTCGCCGGCCGCCAGGGCGCGGTAGCGTTTTTCCACGCGGTGCTCGCGCCAGGCGGCCTGCAGCGCCGCCCCGGCTTCGGGGGTGCGGCCGAAGAGCACGAGGCCCGAGGTGCCCCGCCCGAGGCGGTGCATGGGGCTGCACCCGGG
This sequence comes from Geothrix sp. 21YS21S-2, assembly GCF_030846775.1. NCBI lineage: Bacteria > Pseudomonadati > Acidobacteriota > Holophagae > Holophagales > Holophagaceae > Geothrix > Geothrix sp. 21YS21S-2. The sequence goes on along the minus strand of NZ_CP132910.1, from coordinate 2,440,520 downwards.
GTAGCGGGCCCGCACCAGGGCCATGAGCGTGTGCTCCAGGAAGCCGCCCCCGGGCAGGGTGGGCAGGCCCGAGGGCTTCACCACGGCCAGGAGGAAGGCGTCCTCGTGGACCACCTGGATGTCCAGGTCCACCTCCGGCTCCTCCCAGGGGGGGCGGTGCCAGGCCAGTTCCTGGCCAGGGGCGAGGACCGCTGCGGGATCGGGGGCGCGGCCGTCCAGCTCCACCTCGCCCCCCTCGATGCGCTCCCGCCACCGCTCTGGGGTGGAGTGGGGGTGGTGGCGCGCGAAGTGCTCCAGGACGGTGAGGCCGCCCCGCTGCACCCGCTCCCGGTAGCAGAAGCCGGCGTTGAGGGTCACGGGCCCACCATGCGGTGCATGAGGATGGCGCCGGCGGCGGCGACGTTGAGACTGTCCACGCCCGGGGCCATGGCGATGCCCACGGTGCGGCCGCAGCGGGCCAGGTCCGCCTCCGAGAGGCCCGGGCCCTCGGGGCCCAGCACCAGGGCGGTGCGGGCCGCGGGGCGCCAGGCGCGGACGTCCTCGCCGCCCAGGGCGGCGGCGACCACCTCGCCGCCCTCCGCCTTCCAGCCTTCGAGGGCCTCCCACACGTCGTCGCGGCGCCAGACGGGGAGCTTCCAGGCGGTGCCCATGGACACGCGGATCACCCGGCGGCTGAAGGGGTCGGGCCCGGGTCCCTGGAGGACCCCGTCCAGGCCCAGGGCGGCCGCGGTGCGCAGGAGCTGGCCCAGGTTCTCGGCGTCGGAGACGCTGGGCAGCGCCAGCAGGCGCCGGCAGGCCCGCAGGCGATCCTGGCCGGGCGGATCGGGCACCCGGGCCGCGGCCATGAGGCCCCGGTGGAAGGGGAAGCCCGCGAGGGCCTCCACCTCCGCGGGCGTGGCGACGATCAGCTCGGCGCCCTCCGGCAGCAGGGGGCGCACGGCGTCCGCCGAGGCGGTCTCGGCCAGGACGGCCACCACCTCCACCTTCCCGGCGCGGCCCCAGGCCAGGAGGTCCTCCACGAGGATCCGGCCCTCGGCCACGAAGCAGGCCCCGCGGGGGTGGTTCCGCTGGCCCGCGAAGCGGAGGTCCTGGAAGAGGGGCCAAGGGTCGGGGAGGGTCATGGCTTCATCATAGCTGTTCCCCGGGAGGGGCCGGTCTGGTCCAGAATCAAGGGATGACCGATGCCCCGCCCCCGAGACAACGCCGGATCCGCTACAAGGGCACCCACCCCCGGCGGTTCGAGGAGAAGTACAAGGAGCTGAACCCCGACCTGCATGCCGCGGAACTGCAGAAGGTCATGGACCGCGGGCAGACGCCGGCGGGGACCCACCGGCCCATCTGCGTGGCGGAGATCCTGGCGTGCCTGGATCCGCGGCCCGGCGAGGTGGGGCTGGACGCCACCCTGGGCTACGGCGGCCACGCCCAGGAGCTGCTGGCCCGGATCCAGCCCGGGGGCAGGCTCTTCGGCGTGGACGTGGATCCGCTGGAGCTGCCGCGCACCGAGGCCCGCCTGCGGGCCCTGGGGTTCGGCGAGGACGTCCTGGTGGTCAAGCGCATGAACTTCGCGGGGCTCCCCGCGCTCCTGCCGGAGACCGGCGGGGGCCTGGACTTCGTCCTGGCGGACCTGGGGGTCTCCAGCATGCAGATCGACAACCCCGCCCGGGGCTTCACCTACAAGAGCGACGGCCCCCTGGACCTGCGGCTCAACCCCAACCGGGGGCGGTCCGCCGCGGCCCTGCTGAAGGCCCTGGCCCGGGAGGACCTGGCGGCGCTCCTGGTGGAGAACTCCGACGAACCCCACGCCGAGGCCATCGCCGCCGCCCTGGACGGGCAGGACGTGGCCACCACGACGCAGCTGGCGCGGCTGGTGCGGGGCGTCCTCCCCGAGGACGAGGCGCGCGCGAGCCTGCAGCGCACCTTCCAGGCCCTGCGCATCGCCGTTAACGACGAGCTCAAGGTGCTGGACCAGTTCCTGTCCCTGCTGCCCATGGCGCTGAAGCCGGGGGGGCGCGTGGCCATCCTCACCTTCCACTCGGGCGAGGACCGTCGGGTCAAGAAGGCCTTCCTGGAAGGCCACCGGGCGGGCGTCTACCGGGACGTCGCCCCGGAGCCCATCCGCCCCTCGTTCCAGGAGCGCCATGACAATCCGCGTTCCTCGTCGGCCAAGCTGCGCTGGGCCGTCAAAGATTAGTCTGGAAAAAGCCGACCCCTGCGCGCCTTTGGGGCCATGCTGGGTGGGAAGGTCCGCGCCGCTGTCGGAGGGGACCCTCAAGGAGAAAGCATGTCCAACGACAAGAAGCCGAAGAAGGCCAAGCCGGCCGTGATCCACGGTGCCACCAGCCGCGGCAACGACCTCGCCAGCAAGCTCGCCGAGCCCGTGAAGAAGGCCGCGGCGGCGCCGGCCAAGAAGAAGAAGTAGCTTTCCCGCCGCCCCGCGTTGACCCGCGGGGCGGTGCGGGGAGTACCATGGGCGGGCATCCCCGGAGTCCGCCATGACCTTTCCAACCCGCTGGTTCCCGCCGGCGCTGATCCTCGCCCTCCCCCTCGCCGCCCAGGCGGACCTCGACCGCGCCGTGGAGCGCACCCGCGCGGCCTTCAACGTGCCCGGCATCGCCGTGGCGGTGGTGCAGGACGGCAAGGTCGTCCTGGCCAAGGGCTACGGCGTGCGCAGGCTGGGCGACCCGGCCCCCGTGACCCCGCGAACCCTCTTCGCCATCGCCTCCAACACGAAGATCTTCACGGCCTCGGCCCTGGCCATGCTCGTGGACGAAGGGAAGCTGGCCTGGGACGACCGGGTCGTGGACCGCCTCCCGGGCTTCCAGATGAGCGATCCCTACGTCACCCGGGAGATGCGGATCCGGGATCTGCTGTGCCACCGCAGCGGCCTGGGGCTCGGGGCCGGGGACCTGATGTTCTTCCCGCCGACGGACCTCACCGGGGAGGAGATCGTCCACCGCCTGCGGTTCGTGCCGCTGGCCACGAGCTTCCGGAGCGCCTACGCGTACGACAACATCCTCTACACGGTGGCGGGCGAGGTGATCCGGGCCGTCTCGGGCCGGCCCTGGGCGGAGTTCATCCGGGAGCGCTTCTTCGGGCCGCTGGGCATGGCCTCCAGCCGCACCAGCATCCGGGACGTGCGGACCGGGGACGACGTGGCCGCGGCCCACGCCATGGACGGCGACAAGCTTGCGCCGGTGGAACACGATGTCATGGACAACAGCGCCCCGGCCGGGGCCATCGTCGCCTCCGCCGAGGACCTGACGCGCTGGGTGCGGGCGCTGCTGGCCAAGGGGGACCTGGGCGGCGGCAGGCGCCTGTTCAGCGAGAAGCGGGCCCGGGAGCTGTGGACGCCCCTGACCCTGATCCCCCACGGCGAACCCCCCGCGGCGCTGGCCGAGGCGCGGTCCGATTTCCTGGCCTACGCCATGGGCGAGGACGTGCGGACCTACCGCGGCCACCTCCTGGTCTCCCACACCGGCGGCCTGAAGGGCATGGTCACGGAGGTGAGCATGGTGCCGGGGCGCAACCTGGGCGTCATCGTGCTCACGAACCAGGAGGAGGGCGCCGCCTTCAAGGCCGTCACGAACACGGTGCTGGACCACTACCTGGGCGCGCCGCCCAAGGACTGGGTGGCGGCCTTCCAGGAGGTGAGGGCGGCCCAGAAGGCCCGGGCGAAGGAGGAGGTCGCCAAGGCCGCCGGGACCCGCAACGCCGCCTCGAAGCCCGCCCTGCCCCTGGAGGGCTATGCGGGGCGCTACCGGGACCCCTGGTACGGGGACGTCCTCGTGGAGGCCTCCGGCGGGAAGCTGGCCATGCGGTTCACCCACACCCCGGGCCTTTCGGGAACGCTGGAGCACTGGCAGTACGACACCTTCGTGGTGCGTTGGAAGGACCGCACCCTCGACGCGGACGCCTACGTCACCTTCTCCCTCGACGCCGCCGGGAAGGTGGCCCGGGTGGCCATGAAGGCCGTTTCGCCGTCCACGGACTTCAGCTACGACTTCCACGACCTGGCCCTGGCCCCCGTCGCCCCGGGAGCTCCGGAGCGCTGGTAGGGACCGGATGGGGCGCTATTCCCGAAGCGGATCTGGAGGGACCCCCTTCCCGGATGGATGCTGGGCCATCCCTCCCCCGCGGCGGGGGAGGGCCGAACCCGACCCCCCCTGGGAGAAGCCATGTCTGCGCCCGAAACCACCCTCCAACTCGACCGCCGGACCTTCTGCCTGGGCGCCGCCGTGTGCGGCATGGCCCTGGCCTGCGGCTGCGGGGGAGGCGGAGGAGGCTCCACCGCCGCCCCCCCTCCGCCGCCTCCCGCCGGGGGCGTGACGACCCAGGACACCAAGGCTGCCCTCCTGGCCGCCCCCGACGGCACGGTCCGCGACTACCGGAACCTGGCGAACTTCTTCCTCATCAAGGACGCCTCGGGCATCTACGCCATGACCGCCATCTGCACCCACCAGGGCTGCACCGTGGACCTCCCGGCGGGCACGAAGATCACCTGCCCCTGCCACGGCAGCCAGTACGACCTCTCCGGCGGCAACCTCCTGGGGCCCGCGGTCAACCCCCTGGTCCACTTCGCGGTGACCGAGGCCGCTCCTGGCGGCGCGCTGGTGGTGCACGTGGACCAGACGGTGGCGGCCTCAGCGAGGCTCAGCTAGGCAGGCTTCGCCGTCCCTGAAGTGGAGGATCCGCTCCCCGGGGTCCGCGGGCAGGACGAAGGACAGGTCCTCCAGCTCGGTGATGCCCGCGGCGAGCTGGTCCAGGAGGAGGGCGGGGTCGTGGGCGAAGAACCCGCTGCACGGGCCCGCCAGCGGCTCCCGCCGCGCCTCGGCGTCGGCGAGGCGCGCCGAGAGGCCGAACCAGGTGATGAGGTCCGCGGCCACGGAACCCTGGGCCTCCAGCCCGAGGGCTTCGAACTGGGCCGTGATGAAGTCGCGCTGCAGGCCGATGACGTCCCCGGACCCGGGGTGGTCCGCGAAACGGCGGAAGAGTTCGGAGGGCTCCAGGCCCAGGGCGCCCTGGACGATGGCGAACCAGGGCACCGCCTTGCCGTCGTTGTAGAAGGTGTCGCAGGCCCGGGCGATGCGCGCGGCCTGGGCCAGGTCCTCCGGCGGGAACCCCGGGGAGGCGGTGACCAGGTAGGGGTTCGCCGCCTGGTGCTCCAGGCCGAAGGAGGCCGCCGTCTCGAAGAGCCGGGTGCCCGGCAGCACCGCCAGGCAGAAGATGTCCAGGTGGTTGGGCGCCAGGCCCAGGGCGTAGTCGAGGCTGGCCTTGAAGCCCTCCAGGTCGTCCCCGGGCAGGCCGTAGATGAGGTCGAAGCCGTAGGTGGCGCCGGCGCGGTGGAGCAGGAGGACCCGGCTCTCGAATTCATCCGGGTCGATGCGGCGGTTGATGTTTCTCAGCACGGCGTCGTGGGCGCTCTGGAGGCCGATCTGGAGGGTGCAGCGGATGGACGCGAACAGCCTGGCCAGTTCGCGGTCGATGAACTCGGTGCGGATCTCGAAGAAGAAGTGGATGGCCGGCGCCTCGGCGGCGATGAGGCGCAGGACCTCCTTGGCCCGGGCGCGGTCGAAGTTGAACGTGGGGTCCAGCACGAAGATCTGGCTGACGCCCTTGGCCTCGAACAGGCGCAGTTCGGCCTCCACCCGCTCCATGGGGACGCGGCGGGTGCCCGTGCCTCCCCGGGACTCGAAGCAGAAGTCGCACTTGAAGGGGCAGCCCCGGCTCAGCTCCCAGAGCTGGCCCGGGTAGGCCGAAGGGTCCAGGGTCCCGTCCAGGTAGGGGCTGGGGAGCGCGGCCAGGTCCGCCACGGGGGCCGGGCGGAGGGTGGCCTGGAGGGCGCGGGGGTCCTGGCCCCGGAGCAGGTGCTTGACGGCCTCAACGATGAGGTCCTCGCCCTCCCCGGGGAGCACCAGGTCCATGGAGGGGTCGCCCAGGACGCCCTCGGGGTCCGCGGTGGCCTCCGAGCCGCCCGCGAAGATCACCAGGTCCGGCCGGCGCGCCCGCAGGACCCGGGCCACGGCCATCGTCAGGTCGCGGTTCCAGAGGTACATGGAGAACCCCACCCACCGGGGGGCGTCCTCCAGGATCCGGTCGGCGCAGGCCTCGGGGGTCTGGTCCAGGTAGAGGTCCAGCACCCGCACGGCGACTTCGGCGCCGAAGGAACGCCGCAGCACGGAGGCCAGCATGGCCGGTCCCAGGGGCACGGCCCGGGCCGAGGCTTCCAGATGTATGGCCACCAGAACCAGATCCATGCGTGCGGGCCCCCCACCTGCATCATAGGCGGGTCCCGCTGCGAAAGGGCAATGGGGGTATGCTGGCAGGGCAATCATCGGAGGCAACATGGGACTGGGCGGAAAGATCGCTTTGGGGTGCGGCGGCATCCTGGTGCTGTTCCTCGTGATCCTGGGGCTGAGCGCCGTGGGCTCCTACAATTCCCTCAACAGCCTCGGCCAGGGCGTGGACGCCCAGTGGGGGCAGGTGGAGAACGTCTACCAGCGCCGGGCCGACCTGGTGCCCAACCTCGTGGCCACGGTGAAGGGCGCCGCGGCCTTCGAGAAGGACACCTTCACGGCCGTCACCGAGGCCCGCGCCAAGGTGGGCCAGATCAACCTGGGCGGCAAGGCCCCGGCCACCCCCGAGGCCCTGGCCTCCTTCCAGAAGGCCCAGGAGGGCCTGGGCTCGGCCCTCTCCCGGCTCATGGTCGTGGTGGAGAAGTACCCCGACCTCAAGGCCACCCAGAACTTCCGTGAGCTGCAGGCCCAGCTGGAGGGCACGGAGAACCGCATCGCGGTCGAGCGCATGCGCTTCAACCAGGCCGCCCAGGCCTTCAACACGAAGCGCAACAGCTTCCCCACCCTGCTCATCGCCGGGTTCTTCGGCGACCGGTTCCGTGACAAGGCCTACTTCAAGGCCCAGGCCGGCTCCGAGACCGCGCCCAAGGTCGCCTTCTAGCCGCCATGCGGCGCCTCCTGGTCCTGCTCTGCCTGCTGGCGGGGATCCTCGGGGCCGCGCCCCCGCCGTCCCCCACCCGGTGGGTGACGGACGGCCCCGGCCTCCTGTCGCCCGCGGTGCGCACCGGCCTGGACCGGCGCCTGGAAGCCTACCAGCAGGGCACGGGCCACCAGGTGCTGGTGTGGATCGGCGAAACCACCGGCGGGGACCCGCTGGAGGACTGGACCGTCAAGGCCTTCGCGGCCTGGAAGGTGGGCCGCAAGGGCCTGGACGACGGGCTGGTGCTGTTCGTCCTGGCCGCGGACCACAAGGTGCGCATGGAGGTGGGCTACGGCCTGGAGGGGCAGGTGCCCGACGTGGTGGCCTACCGCATCATCCAGGAGAGCATCATCCCCGGACTGAAGGCCGGCGACCCGGACAGGGCGATCACGGAGGGGGTGGACCGCATCCTCAAGGTGGCGGGGGGCGACGCCGCCGCGGCGAAGGCCCGGCGCCCGCAGGGAGGCTCCTTCGATTTCGCCTCGCTGGGCCTCGGGACGAAGATCATCATCGGGCTGCTGGCGCTGGCCTTCCTGGGGCTGCTGGCCACCCACCCGTCCATGGCCATCTACCTCCTGCTCGACATCCTCACCTCGGGCCGGGGTGGCGGGGGGGGCGGGGGAGGCGGCGGAGGCGGGTTCTCCGGCGGCGGGGGCAGCTCCGGCGGCGGGGGGGCATCGGGATCATGGTGAAGCGCGGAGGACCGTCATGTGGGGCATGAGCCGCAGGCGCCTGAGGCAGTGCGTGGACGCCGGGAAGGTGGTCGAGGCCATCCGGGAGGCGGAGCGCGCCTCCTCAGGCGAGGTCCGGGTGTCGGTGTCCCGGTTCTTCTGGGGCGATGTGGAGAAGGCGGCCGCCAGGGCCTTCAGCCGGCTCCACATGGAGGCCACCGCCGACCGCAACGGCGTCCTCATCTTCGTGGTGCCCAGCCGCCGGCGTTTCGTGGTGCTGGGGGACGCGGGCATCCACGCCAAGGTGGGGCAGGCCTTCTGGAACGATGTGGCCGCATGTCTGACCGCCCAGTTTGCCCGGGGCGCCTTCACCGAAGGACTGGTGGAGGGGATCCACCTGGTGGGGGTCCGGCTGGCGGAGCATTTCCCCTGGGGGGGCGAGGCCGACCGGAACGAGCTGCCGGACGACGTGGACTTCCGGTAGTCCGCGGTATATTTCCCCATGGTCGTCGCCATCCTCGTCGGATTCGCCTTCGGTTTCATCGGGTCCATGCCGGTGGCGGGGCCCATCGCCCTGCTGGTGCTCCGGCTGGGGCTCAACCAGGACGCCCGCCATGCCCGCTTCGTGGCCATCGGCGGGGCGGTGGCGGAAGGGATCTATTCCCTGGCGGCCTTCTGGGGCCTCAGCACGGTCCTGGACCGGCACCCCCGGGTCCTGCCCGCCAGCAGGGTCGTGGGCGCCGTCCTCTGCCTGGTCCTGGGCATCATCCTCCTGCTGCACAAGCCCAAGCCCGGCCCTCCGCCGGGCCAGCCGGAACGCCGGAAGGGCACCAAGCGCAGCCTCCTGGGCGGCTTCCTCCTCACGGCCCTGAACCCCACGCTGCTGGTCACCTGGACCGCGGCCCTGGCGGCCCTCCACGCCACGGGCCTCGTCACGCTGTCCCCCGAACGGGCCGTGCCCTTCGCCCTGGCGGTGTTCCTGGGGATCGTCTGCTGGTTCTCCACGCTCCTCTGGCTGGTGAGGAGGTTCAAGGGGCGGTGGAGCCCCGCCTCGGTGGAATGGTTCATCAAGGGCATGGGGGCCGTCCTGGTGGGCGCCGCGGGCGTGGTGCTGCTCCGCGCCCTTACCGGGTGAGCCTGCGCCACCGGGTGCGCAGGCCCCACGCAAGGTAGGCGAGGGCCGAATTGCCGCGCCGGTCCCCGATCCTGCGCTCGACGGCGACGGGGCGATCCTCCTGGCGGCGGTCGGTCTTCCGCCGTTCCTCCTGGTGGATGGCGTGCAGCACGAGCCCGAAGAAGACGATGACGACGAGGATGAAATAGAGGGTGTCCAGCAAGGCCGCCTCCGACAGGATCTATCTTGCCACCGTCTCCGCGGGGCGGCCCGCCCCGAGTGCCTCCGCCCGCCGCCGGCCCTGCTCGAGCTGGTCCGGCGTGAGATCCCGCTTGAGGGTCTCCAGGGGCTGGGCGACCTGGCGGTTCCCGCCGGCCTCGGCGCGCGTGAGCCAGGCGTAGGCTTCCGTGGGGTCCCGGGGAACCCCCTCCCCCACGGCGTACATGAGCCCCAGGCAGCCCTGGGCGTAGGCATCGCCCTGGACGGCGGCCCGTTGGAGCCAGGTGCGGGCCTCCTGCAGGTCCCTGGGCACGCCCTCGCCCAGGTAGTACTTCACGCCGAGCTTGACCTGGGCGTCCAGGTCCCCGCGCTGGGCGGCCATGACGAAATACCGGAGGGCCTGGTCGGGGTCGCGGGACACGCCGTCGCCATCCTCGTGCATCATGCCGAGGATCATCATGGATTTCGCATCTCCCCCCGCCGCGGCCCGGAGATACCAGGCCACGGCCTCCCGCACATCGGCCGGAACGCCTTCGCCCAGGAAGAACATGGAGGCGACCCGGGCCTGGGCCTCGGTGTCCCCGCGCTCCGCGGCGCCCAGGCAGGTGAGGAACGCAAGGGAGGGAGCGGGCGCGCCCCCCGTCACCCGCGTGAGGGGAATGGGGCCGGCCCCGTTCTGCCGGGAGGACGGCGTCACGGGACCGGCCACCAGGAGGCAGAAAGGCAGGCAGGGAAGGAACAGGGACCGCACCCGCATCTGCATGGCATCTCCATCGGCAAGTCAGCGAAGAGTCCGGGTCCCACGCGAGCTGGCCTCGACTCCTGGTTGGACTATCGGCAGGCCCCGGGCCGGGAGATAGCGGCATATTCGCGCAGGCGCCTGGGCGGCCCGGCCCGGGAGCTGAGACCGGTTGAGGGGTCTCGCGGAATCTTACGAGTGGACGCAAGCGCTGGGAATGTAGGGCCTGACGGACATCCCCGGGGCGGGCGGCTTCCGGGCCCCGCTTTGATTGTTAAAAAAAGAGCAATTTTTCAGGACAGGCCCATTATTGACCTGGGCGTGCATGCCCATCCTGGGCATTCCCTTTCCCCGACCGGCAGGCGCTTGAATTCCATGAGGCAGGCTTCCATGACCCAGCTCCCGATCCTTCTCCAGGGTTTCCAGAATCAGTCTCCCACGCACCAGGCCGCCCAGGGGGACATCCTGGAGTGGATCGCCGCGGCCCACGCCCGGGCGGAACTCACGCTCCAGCGCCCGGACTCGGAGGAGGCGCGGGAGGCGCTGACCCGGAAGCTGAAAAAGCTGGTGCTTCGCTTCGGGTGCAGCACCGACCGCATCAGCGCCCGGGGCGCCTTCCTGGACGATTTCACCCACACCGACTGGGACCGCATGCGGATCTTCCGGCTGAACGAATTCCCCTCGGGCAGGCCCTGCGGGGAGCGGAGCCGGTTCTACGGGGAGGTGTGCGGGCGCGTCTTCGAATCCTTCTACACCGACGAGCTGGAGCCGCCGCCGGTGATCATGCACGTCACCTGCACGGGCTACGTCTCCCCCAGCGGCGCCCAGCGCCTGGTGGCGCACCGCGGGTGGGGACGCTCCACGGAGGTGATCCACGCCTACCACATGGGCTGCTACGCCGCGATGCCAGCCATCCGGCTGGCGGCGGGGCTCCTGGAGCGGGGGAAGGCCAGGGTGGACGTGGTCCACACCGAGCTGTGCACGCTGCACATGGATCCCGCCCAGCACCAGCCCGAGCAGCTGGTGGTGCAGACCCTGTTCGCCGACGGCGCGATCCGCTACTCCGTCTCCCGGGCGGAGGGGCCCGGTCTCGAGCTCCTGGCCACCCGCGAGGAGATCGCGCCGGAGACCACGGACGCCATGACCTGGATGGTCTCCGATTCCGGCATGCAGATGACCCTGAGCCGCAAGGTGCCGGACTACATCCGCGCGGCCCTCGGCCCCTTCCTGGACGATCTGGCGGCGGGCGCGGGCCGCACGGCCGGAGCTCTTTTCCGGGACGCGGTCTTCGCCATCCACCCCGGGGGCCCCCGGATCATCGACGAACTCGCCGAGCACCTGGGCCTGCGCCCCGCGCAAGTGGAGGCCAGCAACGCCATCCTTCGCGACCACGGGAACATGTCCTCGGCGACCCTGCCCCACGTGTGGCAGGCCATCCTGGCCGACGCCGCCGTGGCGCCCGGGACCCTCGTCGTCTCCCTGGCCTTCGGGCCCGGGCTCACCATCGCGGGCGCCCTCCTCCGGAAGGCGGGGTGAGCGCGCCGGCCCTGGCCCTGCTCCCCTTCGCCCTGCAGGGGCTGACCATGGGCGTGGACGAGTTCGGTTTCCACCGGTGGCGGGACGTGCCCCGGTGGGAATGGGCGGGCCACCTGCTGGATACCGCCGTGTTCCTGGCGTGCCTGACGCTGCCGCTGGTCCTGGCGCCGACCGGGGGTCACCTTCGCGCCTACGGGGCGCTGGCGGCCTTCTCCTGCCTGCTGATCACCAAGGACGAGTTCGTCCACCAGCGCCTGTGCACGGCCTGGGAGCACTGGGTGCACGCCGTGCTGTTCATCCTGCACCCCCTGGTCCTGCTGGCCACCGCCTGGGTGTGGGTGGCCGGCGGCCCCCGGGGGGCGCTGGGCCTCCAGGTCGCGCTCGTGGGCGCCTTCCTCGTGGTGCAGGCCCTGGCGGGGGCGGGCCGGCGGCGCCGGCCGGAGATCGACAATCGCGTCTACGACAGCCTGGGGGAGCGCTGGTACGAGGCCGACGACGATCCCGTGGCCCTCCTGCGGGCGGAGTCCCGCCTGCGCACCGCCTGGATCCTCGGGGAGCTGCCCGCGGCCTCGCACGTCCTGGACGTGGCCTGCGGGGCGGGGTTCCTGGCCAACCCCCTGGCGGCGGCGGGCCACCGGGTCACGGGCATCGATCTGTCCGGGGAGAGCCTGGCCGTGGCCCGCGGGCACGACCCCACCGGGACCGTGGCCTACCTCCCCATGGACGCCCGGAGCCTGGCCTTCCCCGACGGGCGCTTCGACGTGGTGTGCATGATGGATTTCCTCGAGCACCTCGAGGAACGGGACGCGGTGATCCGGGAGGCGGCCCGGGTCCTGAAGCCGGGCGGGTGGTTCTATTTCCACACCTTCAACCGGACCCCGCTGGCCGGCCTCGTGGCCATCCAGGGGGTGCGGCTCTTCGTGCGGAACACGCCGGAGCACATGCACGTGTACCACCTGTTCCTCAAGCCCTCGGAGCTGCGCGGCATCTGCGGCCGCCACGGGCTGGCCGTCGACACGCTGCGGGGCGTGCGCCCCCGGATCCTCTCGCGGGCCTTCCTGGGGCTGCTGGCCACCGGCAGGGTCGGGGACGGGTTCGAGTTCCTCTTCACCCCGTTCCTGGGCATGGGGTACTGCGGCCGGGCGGTGAAGGGGGACTGACTATACTGGAGGCCTGACTCCGAGGTCCTCCATGGCGTTCCTGCTCCAGCTGCCCCCCTGGCCCCACAAGGTGGACGGCGGCGTCCTCCTCCTGGTGGCCGCGCTCTTCCTGGCCTCGGTGCTGGCCCACCGCTACTGGCGGGCCAAGATCCGCCTGGAGGACGAGCTGGAGGCCCGGGACCTGGACGCCCGGCGCGCCTTCGAGCGCTACCGCGAGGCCTTCCGGGGTCTGACGGCGCCCGCGGCCTTCGTCGACCGGGTCTCGGGGCTGGTGATGGAGGCCACCCCGGGCTGGGCCGGCAAGGGCCTGCCCGGGCCCGGAGACGTGATCTTCCTGGAGGACCCCGCCCTGGAGGCGGCGTGGCGGGGGATTCCCGCCCCCGGGCCCGACCACGTGCCCGCGGGCCCCGGACCCCTGACCCTCCGGGGGCGGGCCTTCACGGCCATCTGCCTGGGCGGGGCCAGCCTGGGGGTGGTGCTCCTGGTGCCAAGAGAGGGCTGAAAAGAGGCCTTCCCGCGATAAACTGGTTTTTTGCCCCGAAGGAATGGAGACCGCATGCAGCTCAGCCAGTACCGCCAAGTCCGCATCGAGAAGCTGGAGAAGCTCAAGGCCCTGGGTCTGGACGTGTGGCCCCGCAAGGCCGAGCGCACCCACGGCATCGGGGACCTCCTGGAGGCCCACGACCGGGAGGGGGCCAAGACCACCAATGAGGAGCTGGAGGCCCTGGGCAAGGTCGTCAGCGTCATGGGCCGGGTGATCGCCATCCGGGAGATGGGCAAGAGCGTGTTCGCGACCATCACCGAGATGGGGGTGAAGCTCCAGGTGTACTTCCGCATGAACGACCTGGCCGAGCCCGGCTGGGAGGTGGTCAAGCTGCTGGACCTGGGCGACTTCATCTCGGTCACCGGCCCGGTCATGCGCACCAGGATGGGCGAACTGTCGGTCCGGGCCCAGCGGATCCAGTTCCTCACCAAGGCCCACAAGCCCCTGCCCGAGAAGTGGCACGGGCTGCAGGACAAGGAGGTGCGCTACCGCCGGCGCTACCTGGACCTGGTGGCCAACCCCGACGTCCTTCTCACGTTCCAGACCCGCAGCCGAATCATCGCCAAGGTGCGCAGCTACATGGAGGGCCAGCGCTTCCTGGAGGTGGAGACCCCCATGATGCAGCCCATCCCGGGCGGCGCCACGGCCCGGCCCTTCGTCACGCACCACAACGCGCTCGACATCCCCCTCTACCTGCGCATCGCCCCCGAGCTCTACCTCAAGCGCCTGATCGTCGGCGGCTTCGAGCGGGTGTTCGAGATCAACCGGAGCTTCCGCAACGAGGGCGTCTCCATGCGCCACAACCCCGAGTTCACCATGATGGAGAGCTACGCGGCCGGCGAGGACCTGCGGGACGTGATGGTGCTCACCGAGAACCTCTTCGAGACCGTGGCGGGCCACCTGGGCGCCGTGGAGCGCCCCTACGGCGTGGACGCCGAGGGCAATCCCCGGCTCATCAGCTACCGCACCCCCTTCCGCCGCATGACCCTCAAGGACGCCACCGCCCACTACGGCGGCTTCGACCGGGCCCTCCTGGAGGACGACGCCCAGATCCTGCGCCTGGCCCGGGAGGCCCACGTGGAGGACGCGGAGAAGCAGACCCCCGGCGCCCTGCTGGGCGCGCTCTTCGAGCACCACGCCGAGAAGGAGCTCATCCAGCCCACCTTCATCACGGACTACCCCGTGGAGCTGAGCCCCCTGACCAAGAACCTCCCCGGGGACGACCGGTTCGTGGACCGCTTCGAGCTCTTCATCGGCGGCATGGAACTGGCCAACGCCTACTCCGAGCTCAACGATCCCGTCGTGCAGCTGGAGCGCTTCGAGGCCCAGCTCGCCGAGCGCGAGGCCGGCAACGACGAGGCCATGCTCCTGGACGAGGACTTCATCGAGGCCCTGGAGCACGGGTTCCCCCCCTGCGGCGGCCTGGGCGTGGGCATGGACCGCCTGGTCATGCTGATGACCGACAGCTCCAGCATCCGGGACGTCCTGCTCTTCCCGCTGATGCGCCCCATGGCGAAGGGCGCCGAGGACGAGGAGCTCTGAACCCGGTCAGGCTTCCCTGAAGCCCAGCACGGCCCCCGCCTCCCGCAGGCCGGCCAGGAAGGACAGGAGCCCGGGCAGGTCCGCCAGCCCGAGCTCCTCCGCCACGGCCGCCAGGGAGGCGCCCCGGGCCCGCGCCAGGAGGCAGGCCGCGGCCTCCGTCAGTTCCCGCCACTGGATGAAGCCTTGCGCGTCCCGGCTGGCCAGGAGGCGGCAGGCCCCGGGCTCGGGCGCGGGCGCCTCCCAGGTGGCCTCGTGGACGCGGTACGCGTAGGCCAGAACCTGGGTGGAGGGCGCCAGCACCAGGAGGTCTCCGGGGCGGGGCACGGCGCGCAGGCCCGCGGGGGGGGCCGCGTCGGGGAGGTGCTCCACCAGTTGCCTGACCAGCTCGAAGTGGGCCAGTTCCAGGAGGAAGGGCCACCGGTCCCGGCCCCAGGCCGAGGTGGCCAGCCAGCCCAGGAACGTGGCGGAGATGTCCCGGTAGAAGGGGCTCCGGAAGGTCCGGCTGGAAAGGAAGCCGGCGCGGCACGCTCCCCACGCCCCGGCCCCCTCGAGCAGGGTCCGGGTGAGGGGGAAGTCCTGGTCGACGGGTTCGCAGATGTCCTCCCGCACGGCGTCCCGGTAGTACAGGAGCCGGTCGCGGTAGCGCCGGAAGGCGGCCTGGTCCCCCTCCGGCAGGCCCCGGGCCGCGGCGAAGGCGCCCGGGTCGGCCTCGAAGGCGGCGGCGTCGGGATCCAGGGCCAGGGCCGCGAGGCTGCGCTGCAGGGCCAGGACGGCGTCAGGCATGGGCGGCCAGGGCCTGGTCGTAGGCCTCCTGAAGCGCGGCGCGCTCGGCGAGCAGCTCGGCCAGGGGCGGGATGTCGTTGTCCCGCTCCAGCAGCACGGGCACGGGCCGGCCGATGCGGGGCAGCACGAAGCGCATGAGGTCCACGACCGGATCGGCCACCGGGGCCCCGTGGGTGTCCACCACCAGGTCGCCGTAGCGGTCGTGGCCGGCGATGTGGATCTGGGCGACCCGGTGCAGGGGCATCCCCTCGAACCAGCGGTAGGGATCGAAGCCGAAGTTCAGGGAGTTCACGTAGACGTTGTTGATGTCCAGGAGCCAGCCTGCGTCGGCGCCCTCGAGGACCTCGGCGATGAAGGCCGCCTCGTCCATCCCCGCCTGCCCCAGCTCGGCGTAGTAGGTGATGTTCTCCAGCAGGAAGGGCACCGGGAGCCGCGGCTTGAGCTCCCGCGCCCGGGCCGCGGCGTGGCGCGCCGAGGCCCGGGTGAAGGGCATGGGCAGGAGCTCGTGGGTGGTGGCGCCGTCCACCGAGGTGAAGCACAGGTGTTCGGAGTGCCAGGGGCTCCCCGAGGCGATGAGGAAGCCCGCCAGGTCGGCCAGGTAGGCGTCGTCGAAGGGATCGAAGCCGCCCACCGAGAGGCTGAGGCCGTGGGAGATCACAGGGTCCCTGGCCAGGATCGTCCGGGTCAGGGCGGCCACCCTGCCGCCGTCCCCGATGACGTTCTCCGGGGCGATTTCCCAGAAGGGGACGTCAGGGGCCTCCCGGGCCACCGCCTCCAGGTGGGGGAGGCGGAGGCCCAGGCCGACGCCGGAGAAGGCCATGCTAGCCCCTCCCGCCGCAGCGGGGCACGCTGGCGCAGCGATGTCCGCAGCGGGGCACGCTCGCGCATCTCCGGCCGCAGCGGGGCACGCCGGCACATCGCCGCCCGCCGCAGCGGGGCACGCTGGCGCAGCGCCTGCCGCCGCACCGGCGCTGTTCCAGTTCCGGCGCCGGGGCGGTCTGGCCCGCCGGGGCGATCTCCCGGGCGGAGAGGGTGGGCGCGGCGGTGGCGGGCAGGCTGGAGCCCGCGGAGAAGAGGGTGGCGATGCCGATGAGGGTCGTGATCATGGTGCGCTCCGCGCGGCGCAGGCCGCACTGGGATCCCGGGGGATCCGGATGGGGTGAGGGCCCGGGGACGGCGTCCGCGGGGCGGGTCGAGGGGACAGTGTTTTTGCCCAGACTTAACGTCTCGAATCCCATTGCTACAAATCGGACCAAGACCGAATTTACTTGAGTGGAAAAATCGAATTAAATATATATTATAAAAGAGTTTATACACATATAAAACGGATGGGGCCGCTGTCCTGGCGGACGGCGGCCCCTTGCTTTTCTTACGTTATAATAATTCCAATTCCCTTACTTGGCCGTGGGTTCCTTCCCTTCGGAAGACGTGGAGGACGAGGACGAGGATGGAGCGGTGGCGGCATGGGGCCAATCGACCACGGCCTGGTTCAGGCGGTCCCAATGCCCTTTGAGGGGGACCTTCTCCTGGACGAACTCCATGCCCTTGGGCACCAGCCGGACGAGGTGGTCGTTTCCCGCGCGGTAGTAGGCCAGGCGGGTGCGCTGCGCCTTCCGGGTGGCCTTGTAGGGGAACAGCCAGTGGTTCCTCTCGCCCGGGCCGCCCGGTTCGATGCCCTTGAGATCGGCCTTCATGGTGGTCACCCCGTGGGCGCCGACGATCCAGATCTGGTGCTGGCCGGGGCGGGTGTAGGCCAGCTGCTCGGTGCCGTTGCCCAGGAAGTCGCCCGTGGCGGCCAGGAGATCCTGGTCCACCGAGAGATCGCTGGTGTCGGCCGGTATCAGGTCGGATTTCGGGGTGTCGGCCCCCTTCTCGAAGTGGCCGGCCACGAAGCCCTGGGAGGGCTGCTTGAGGCGGGCCCCGTTGGTGAGGACCTTCCACCCCGGGGCGCCCTTGCGGGCGTAGACGAGGTCGGAGACCCCGGTACCCGTCAGGTCCAGGGGGGCGATGAAGGTGTCCTCCCCCAGGTCGGCCAGGTCCGCGGGGCCGGAGGCGCCGGGGGCGGCCAGCATGGGGAATGCAAAGGCTTCGGCCGAGTCCTGGGCCACGATGCGGAAGGCGCCCTTGTCCAGGGACGCGAGGCGCTGGAGGGGCTGCAGCGGGTGGATCGCCCCCTCCCCGACGGCGTCGGGGGCGGGCTTGAAGATGCCGTGGACGAGGCAATGGGTGAGGGGGGTGGTGGCGTGGGCGGTGGCCAAGCCTGCGGCCAGGGCAGCCCCGAGGAGGATGCGATGCATGGAGGTACTCCTTTATGGATAAAAAATGGACGTTATGGCGCGCCAATCCATGAATGCAAGGAGAACCTCCAAGGTTCTGTATAAATTAAAAATCAGGCTTCTTCGGCCCGTTCCTTCTCCAGCTGGGCCAGGAACACTTCCAGCCACTTGGTGGAGAACTCGCCCTTGATGAAGTCCGGGTGGTCCATGATGCGGCGGTGGAGGGGGCTGGTGGTCTTGATGCCCTCCACGACGATGGTGTCCAGGGCGCGGCGCATGCGGGCCAGGGCCTCGGTGCGGTCGTTGCCGTAGGCGATGAGCTTGGCGACCATGGAGTCGTAGTAGGGCGGGATGACCGCGTCCTGGTGCATGGCGGTGTCCATGCGGATGCCGGGACCGCCGGGGAAATGGAGCGCGGTGATGCGGCCGGGGCAGGGGGTGAACTTCCAGGGGTCCTCGGCGTTGATGCGGCACTCGATGGCCGCGCCCCGCAGGACGATGTCCTCCTGGGCGTAGGAGAGCTTGCGGCCCGCGGCGATGCGGATCTGCTCCTTGACGATGTCCACGCCCGAGACCAGCTCGGTGATGGGGTGCTCCACCTGGACGCGGGTGTTCATCTCCATGAAGAAGAAGTCGCCCCGCGCGTCCAGCAGGAACTCGATGGTGCCGGCGTTGAAGTACCCCACGGCCCTGGCGGCGCGCACCGCGGTGTCGTGGATGCGCTTGCGCAGCTCGGGCGTGAGCGCAGGGCTGGGGCTCTCCTCGATCAGCTTCTGGTGCCGGCGCTGGATGGAGCACTCCCGCTCGCCCAGGTGGATGATGTTGCCGAAGAGGTCGCCGAGAATCTGGACCTCGATGTGGCGGGGCTCCAGGAGGTACTTCTCCATGTACACCGAGTCGTCCGTGAAGGCGGCCTTGGCCTCGGTGCGGGCGGTGTTGTACATGTCCGACATCTCGTCGGGGGAGTTGACGATGCGCATGCCCCGGCCGCCGCCGCCGGCGCTGGCCTTGACGATGACGGGGTAGCCGATCTTCTCGCCCCAGGCCAGGGCGTCCTCCACCGTCTCCACGATGCCGTCGCTGCCGGGCATGAGGGGCACGCCCGCGGCCAGCATGGTGGCCTTGGCCTGGGCCTTGTTGCCCATGGTGCGGATGATCTCGGCGTTGGGGCCGATGAACACGATGCCGCAGGCCTGGCACACGTCCACGAAGTGCGGGTTCTCGCTGAGGAAGCCGTAGCCCGGGTGGATGGCCTCGGCGCCGGTGACTTCGGCGGCCGCGATGACCTGGGGGATGTTCAGGTAGGACTTCCCGCTCGGGGGCGGGCCGATGCAGATGTCCTCGTCGGCGAACCGCACGTGCAGGGCGTTGCGGTCGGCCTCGGAGTACACGGCCACCGTCTGGATGCCGAGTTCCTTGCAGGCGAAGATCACCCGGAGGGCGATCTCCCCGCGGTTGGCGATGAGGATCTTGCGGAAGGGCGGCTCGCCGTTCTTGACGGCGGGCTTGCGGTTGGGGGTCGCGCGCTTGACGGGGCTCATGGCGCTAGCGCACCCGAACGGCGAAGAGCCGCTCGCCGTACTCCACAGGCTGGCCGTTCTCCACCAGGACCGCCACCACCTCGCCGGCCACGTCGCACTCGATCTCGTTCATGAGCTTCATGGCCTCGACGATGCAGAGGGTCTGGCCGGGCTTCACGTAGTCCCCGGGCTGCACGTAGCTGGGGCCGTTGGGCGTGGGGCTGCGGTAGTAGGTGCCCACGATGGGGCTGGTGATGAAGTGGATGCCGGGATCCTCCGGCTTCTCCTCCGCCGCGGGCTGGGCCGGGGCCACCAGGGTGTGGGTGGGCATGGCCGCCAGGGGCATGACGGGAACCGTGGAAGGCGGGGGCGGGACGGGGGCGGGGGCGCCGCCCTTGCGGATGCGGAACTTCACGCCACCCGTCTCCATCTCGAATTCGTCGATGTGTTCCCGGGCCACCAGGCCGATGAGGGCCTTGATGTCCTCCAGGCCCAGGGCGAGGGCTCCGGAGGGAGCCTTGGCGGGGAGGGCGCGGGGGGGAGCGGGTTTCTTGGCAGGACTCATGGGCACTCCACGGGGAGCATCAGTCGACGCTCGGGGGTTCGTCCGGGGTTTCCGCGAGGACGGCGGCCTTGCGGGAGCGTCCCTTCAGGCCGGTCTCGTCGGGCCGGAATTCCTTGCTGGCGGCGTCCAGGATCCCGTTCACGAACTGGGTTCCCTCCTGGTCGCTGAATTCCTTCACGATCTCCAGCGCCTCGTTGATGACGATGGGGAAGGGTATCTCCTTCAGGAACATGAGCTCGTAGACCCCGAGGCGCAGGAGGTTGCGGTCCACCACGGCCATGCGGTGGATCTTCCAGTGCTCGGCGAAGCGGGTGAGGACGGCGTCGATCTCCTCCAGGTGCCCGTGCACCCCGTCAACCAGGCGCCGGGCGTAGTAGAACGCGTCCCGGTTCAGGTCCTGGATGGCGTTGAAGCCCGCGAACACCTCGTCGGGGAGGTAGTCCGTGAGATCCATGGCATAGAGCATCTGGAGGGCGTATTCGCGCCCCCGCCTGCGAACACCCATTACTTCGTCCCCTTCCTGGGTCCCGGAAGGGCGCGGAAGAGATCCACGGATTCCAGGAGCGTCATGGCTGCTTCCCAGCCCTTGTTGCCCATCTTGGTGCCGGCGCGGTCGATGGCCTGCTCCACCGAATCGGTGGTGAGCACGCCGAAGATGACCGGGATGCCCGCCTCCAGGCCCACCTGGGCGGTGCCCTTGGTGACCTCGTTGGCGATCATGTCGAAATGGGGCGTCCCGCCGCGGATGACCGCGCCCAGGACCACGATGCCGGCGTAGTTGCCGGTCTGGGCAACCTTCCTGGCCACCTGGGGCAGCTCGAAGGCCCCCGGAACCCGGATGAGGTCGATCTGGGCCTCGCTTCCCCCGTGCCGGAGGATGCAGTCCGTGGCGCCGCCTATCAACCGGTCCACGATGAATTCATTAAAACGTGCGGCAACGAGAGCGAACCGGTCGCCCTTTTCCACACGTAGCTGGCCCTCAAAGATCCCCATGGGAACCCCCCGAAAGGTGGTTGAATTGAAGACAATAGCACAACTGGAGGCAAAGTCGAATCAAAGGGGGTGCTCCAGGGCCAGGCCCGCGTCCGCAAGTCCCCAAGGCACAAGGTGATCAATCTGATCCCGGCCCAGGGTGATGCCGAAGAGTCGCCAAACGGCCAGGGAGTATACGTCGGGCAGGTACCGGCCCCACATCTTCACCGGCAGCTCCCCCACCTCGATCGTGGGCGACAGGGCCAGCATGAGCATGTACTCGATGAGGAAGGACGCGTTGGACGCGATGCGGCCCGAGTAGGTGACGCCCGCGCGCTGCTCCAGGATGCGGGCCTCGTGGATGCAGGAGCCGAACTCGCTCTCCACCAGGTCGGCATGGGTGGTGAGGATCACCTCGGCGCGGAAGCTGCGCTCCCCCCCTTCCACGAAGGCCGGGAAGCCCTCGGCGAGCTCGGCGGGCGTGAGCCCCTTGCCGGCGTGGCGGGCCCAGTCCCAGTCCCTGGCCAGGTCCACGAGGACGCCGGGTTCGGGCACCCTCAGGTCCACCAGGAGGTTGATGTCGTTGTAGCGGCCCCGGTGCTCCTCCTTCACGACGCCCACCACGGCGGGGTGGCGGCGGATGGCCTCCTCCATGGACTCCATCTCCCCGGGGGTGCCCACGAACTTGAGGCCGATGCCGTCGTCGATGCGCAGGTCCTCGGGCTTGAAGACCAGGACGCCGTCCCGGAAGGTGCGGCTCACGATGCGCTCGGCCTGGTCGTAGTCCTGGGCCATCTCCTGCTTGGAGGAGAGGAGCTCCTTCAGGGGGATGCCGTAGGTCTCCGCGCGCTGCTGGGCCAGGAGCCGGGCCCGCTCGTTGATGGCCCCCGCGAGCCGGTCCGCCACGCGCCGCGAGCACTTCTCGGCGATGCGCCGCAGCCGCTTGATGCGGGCCATGCCCAGGATGGTGCCGTCCTCCCGCAGCCCCAGCATCACGTCCGAGGGCGTGCCGGGGAAGAAGTCCTCGGGATGGTTCCGGTAGAGGCTGAAGAGCTCCTGCTCGCGGGGGCCCGGGTTCCTGCAGGAGGCGACGATGGCGTCCCGCAGCTCGTCCTTGGACCGCAGCCGCGTGAGCGTCACGGGCCCGGGGTGCACGGCCTGCTTGATGCCCGTGAGCAGGTCCCGGACCACGGGGGCCGAGATCAGGTTCTCGTACGTGGTCACCTGCGTGAGGAAACGGCCGTCCCCCCGGAGGGGGCAGTCCGCGAACCAGCGGGTGGCCAGCTCGAAGAGTTCTTTGCGGTGCGTGATGCTGGTCAGGTGCATGGATCCGTGCCTGGTTCTGCTTGATGTTACTCCCCCCGGCAAGGGCCGGGGCGCCCAATCAGGCCGGCTGCTGCTGGGTCATGCAGTGCATGGCGCCGAAGCCCCAGATGAAGTCGCCGCTGTAGATGCCCACCACCTCCCGGTCAGGGAAGAGGGAGGCGATGAGGTCCAGCGCGACCCGGTCGTTGGGGTCGTTGAAGACCGGCACCAGCACGAGGCCGTTGGCGACGTAGAAGTTCCCGTAGCTCGCCGGGAGCCGGATGCCGCGGTAGGAGAGGGGCCCGGGCAGGGGCAGCTCCACCACCTCCAGGGGCCGCCCGTCCTGGTCCGTGGCGGCCCTGAGGCGGCGCAGGTTCTCCTGGAGCGGGGCGTGGTTGGGGTCGTCCTTCCGGGGCTCCACCACCGTGACGACGGTGCGCTCCCCCACGAACCGGGAGAGGTCGTCCACGTGGCCGTGGGTGTCGTCGCCCTTGATGCCGTCGCCCAGCCAGATCACCTTGCGGATGCCCAGGTGCTCTGCGAAGGCCTTCTCGTAGCCTTCGCGGCCCAGCCCCGGGTTGCGCTCCTGCACGTTGCTGAGCAGGCACTCCTCGGTGGTGAGCAGCGTGCCCCGGCCGTTCACGTCGATGCTGCCGCCCTCCAGGACCATCGCGGCGCGCCGGGCCTTCACGCCCGCGGCGCGGGCCATGAAGGTCCCCACCTTGTCGTCCAGCTCGAAGTTGTCGTACTTGGCCCAGGCGTTGAAGCGCCACTTCACGGCGCCCAGCGCTTCCCCGTCCTTGACGAAGCAGCACCCGGAGTCCCGCAGCCAGATGCGGTCGGTGGGCAGGGCGTGGAAGCGCACGTTGTCCGAGAGGGCCCCGGCCCGGTCCAGGACGCCCCGGGCCCGGGCCTCCATCGCCGCGTCCCGCACCAGGATCTCCACCCGCTCGCGCCTTCCCAGGTGGCGGATGATCTCGGCGAACACGAAGGGGATGGCGGCGAACTTGCCGGGCCAGTCCATGCGGTTGTGGGGCCAGGCCAGCCAGGTCGCGGCATGGGGCTCCCATTCTGCGGGCATTCGGATCATGAGTCCCTCAGTCCAGATACCTTCGGGGCAGGTCCCCGTAGGCGTCGATGCGGCGGTCCCGCAGGAAGGGCCAGTTGCGCCGGGTGGTCTCCAGCAGCTCCAGGTCGATGTCGCCGATGAGGATCTCCTCCTTGTCGTGGCTGGCCTGGGCGAGGATGCGCCCGAAGGGGTCGGCCAGGAAGGAGCCGCCCCAGAACTCCAGCCCCTGGCCCGGGGCCTCGTCCCCGCGGATGTTGCCGGTCTCGAAGCCGACCCGGTTCACGCCGGCCACGAACACGCCGTTGGCGATGGCGTGGCCCCGCTGGATGGTGCGCCAGGCGTCGTACTGCGATTCGCCGTATTCCGCCTTTTCCGCGGGGTGCCAGCCGATGGCCGTGGGGTAGAAGAGGACGGACGCCCCCATCATGGCCGTGAGCCGGGCCCCCTCGGGATACCACTGGTCCCAGCACACCAGGGTCCCCAGCCTGCCGAAGGTGGTGTCGTGGGCCTTGAAGCCGAGATCCCCCGGGGTGAAATAGAACTTCTCGTAGTAGAGCGGGTCGTCGGGGATGTGCATCTTGCGGTAGAGGCCCTTGATGGCGCCGTCGGTCTCCAGCACCGCCAGGGTGTTGTGGTAGAGCCCCGCGGCCCTGCGTTCGAAGAGCGAGGCGAGGATCACCACGCCGCACGTGCGGGCCACTTCGCCCAGCAGGTCCGTGGCCGGCCCCGGGATGCTCTCGGCCAGGTCGAACAGCGCGATGTCCTCCCGCTGGCAGAAGTATTGGGTCTGGAAGAGCTCGGGCAGGCACACCACCTGGGCGCCCCGGGAGGCCGCCTCCACCACGAAGGCCGCGGCCCGGCGGAGGTTCTCCTCCGGCTCGGGCCCGCAGGCCATCTGGACCAATCCAACTCGGAAGTGCTTGGGGGACAAGGCGGACCTCTGAAAAGGGGAACCCAGGATAGCAGGTCGGTTTCCCGGACGCCTTGACGGGAGTGTGCCAATAGCCGAATCGTTATTTATAAAGGGCTGCGGCGTTTGTGGGTTCCAGGAGTGAATCCAGGCCCCCCACGACCAGGACCTTTCCGCCGGGAAGCAGCGTCGCGGTGCCGTTCCTGACGCCATCCACCTGTTTGGCCGCGGGAACGAACGCCATCCGGGCGGGATCGAACAGCTCCGCCTGCCCCGTGACGGTGGACCCTCCGGCCGCGGGGCTTCCCCCCGTGATCAGGACCGGGCCACCGGGAAGGGGGGTCGCGGTGTGGTCGCGGCGGGGCACCCCCATGGCCTGGGCGGCGGTGAAGGTGGGGGCGGCCTGGGACAGGTCGCACACCTCGTTCCCGGCCAGGGCGCCGCCCGCATGCCCCCCGGCAAGGAGCAACCGGCTGCCCGGCAAAAGGGTCGCCGTATGGGCCGATCGCGCCTGGAGCATGGATCCCGCCACCGCCAAGGTCCGCGTGGCCGGATCATAGACTTCCACCTCGGCGGAAGCCTGGCCGCCCGCAATGATTACCCGGCCGTCCTCCAGCACGGTGGCCGTGTGCCGTGTCCGCCCCCCGGCCAGGGCCGCCGGACACGGGGCGAAGGTCCCCGCGGCGGGATCGAACACCTCCATGGAGGCCAGGGGCGCGCCGGCGGCATCCTCGCCCCCGATGATCAGCACCTTGCCGGCATCGGGCCCGACGGTGAGGAGGGCGGCGGCGTGGTTGCTCCGGGGCGTGGCCATGGAACCCCAGGGGGACACGGTTCCCGAGGCCGGGTCGTACCGCTCGGCGCTGGCCAGGGCGCTCCCGCCCATGCCTCCCGCCAGAAGAACGCTCCCGTCCTGCAGCAGGGTGGCGGTGTGGGCGTAGCGGGGCGTCCCCATGGCCGCGGCGGGGGCGAAGGCGCCGGCGGCGGGATCGTAGGTTTCCATGGACGCCGTTGGCACGAGACCGGCGGCGTAGGTGAGACCCCCCGCCACCAGCACCTTGCCGGACGGGAGGAGGGTGGCGGTGTGGTGGGCTCGCGGGGTGGCGAGGTCTCCCGTGGCCGTGAAGCTCCCCGCGGTGGGCGCCTGGGCGGGACGGGGGCCATCTTGGCCCCCGCCGCCACAACCGATGGCCAGAAGGGCCCCGAAGGGTATGAAAAACCTAAATAAAAATTTCATGGATGGACCTCTCGTGCAATAAGTGATTCAAATCAGTTCCGGGTTTCAGCCAGGGAACCGATTCCCTTTCATTTCTTTGGATGACTATATATCTGCCTGTATTAAAGTCGTTTAGTCATAAATATCCCTCCGGGGCTTGGCGCCGGGGCGCCCCGGCAGGATGAAAAATTCTATAAATTAATACCTTCTTTGGGCGCTCCTGATGACCCTGCTGGTAATCCTGGATCGCCCGTGTTCCGAACTTGCGCACTGAACCGAGGCCCTTTTCGGACGGCGAAGGCTGCGCCGTGGCCGTGGACGGCGGCACCGTGCGGGTCGCGCGGGCGAGAACGGATGGGGCCGCCCAGGCCTTCGGCGACCCCTGGGTGCCCTCGGAGGCCTATGCGATCGCGGCCGCGCGCCGCTGGGACGCCAGGGAGCGCAGGCAGGGCCGGGACGAAGGAAGGAATGGGGTGAATCCAAACCAGGGCCGGTTCAGACCCGGTCCAACAACCTCAACAACCCATCCAGAATCGTAAGCGGATGCGGCGGGCACCCCGGGATGAACAGGTCCACGTGGATTCCGGCCCCCACGGCGCCGCACAGCTGCTCCTCCTGCTCCAGGTAGGGGCCGCCGCTGATGGCGCAGGCGCCCACGGCGAGGACGAGCTTGGGGTCGGGGGTGGCCTCGAGGGTCTTGGCCAGGGCCAGTTCCATGTTGCGCGTGACGGGGCCGCAGATGAGCACGGCGTCGGCGTGGCGGGGGCTGGCGACGACCTGGATGCCGAAGCGGCCCAGGTCCCAGCCGATGGTGCCCAGGACGTTCACGTCCACCTCGCAGCCGTTGCAGCCGCCCGCGCTCACCACGCGGAGCTTGAGGGAGCGGCCGAAGAGGGCCAGGGCCTTGGCCTCCAGGGCCTCGGCCACCCGGTAGCCGGCGCCGGAGCGCACCAGCAGGTCCTCCCGGGCGCGCGTGGCCAGGCGGAACTCGTCCGTGAACCGCAGGCTCCTGTCGGGGCAGGCGTCGGTGCAGGCGGTGCAGAACAGGCACCGGCCCAGGTCGATGGCCAGGCCGGGCACGGCGCTGATGGCCTCGGTGGGGCACGCGTCCATGCAGGCCCTGCAGTCCGGGGGGCAGGGGCCCTCGGGCACCTCGGGAAGGCCGCGGAAGCGGTCCGGCATGGCCGGGACGACGTCCGGGTAGTGGTTGGTGCGGTGCCCTTGCCGCAGTCGGGAAGCCAGGATCTTCAGCATCAGAGGTCGAACCCGCAGTATGAGAGGTTGAAGCTCTTGTTGCACAGGGGAAAGTCGGAGATCTCCTCGCCCCGCAGGGCCAGGGCCAGTCCGGTCCAGTTGTGGAAGGAGGGGTCCACGATCTTGTAGCGGGAGAACCGGCCGTCGTCGTCCGTGAGGGCCAGGTGGGCGATCTCCCCGCGCCAGCCCTCGGTCATGCCCAGAGCCAGGTGGTTCGGGGGCAGGGCCCGGGGGGCGTCGACGTGGACCGGTCCCGGCGGCAGGGCCCGGAGCACGTCCAGGGCCCAGCGCAGGAACTCGACGCTGGCCTGGATCTCCTGGGTGCGCACCCGGGCGCGGGCCGCCACGTCGCCCATGTCCTCGTTCACGGCCGGAATGGCCGCCTCCAGGTAGGGGCCGAAGGGGTGGTCGCGGCGCACGTCCCGGTCCAGGCCGCAGGCCCTCGCCGCGGGCCCTACCATGCCGATGTTCTTGGCCTGGGCGCGGACGATCCGCCCGGTGCCCTCCAGCCTCGCCAGGACCGACGGGGTGTGCCAGAGCAGGTCCACCGCGTTGGCGGTGTCGCCCGCGGCGGCCTCCAGGCGCCCACGCAGGTCGTCGATGCGGGCCGCGTCCACGTCGAAGCGCACGCCCCCGGGCCTCAGCAGGTCCCGGCCCAGGCGGCTGCCGCAGAGCACCGCGGTCATGTTCAGCCAGTCGCCCCGCAACCGCCCGCAGTAGGAGAGGGTGGGGAGGAAGCCCACGTCGCCGGCGATGGCGCCCAGGTCCCCGGTGTGGTTGGCCAGGCGTTCCAGCTCCAGGGCCACGGCGCGGATGAGGTTGGCCCGCAGGGGCACCTCCAGGTCAAGCAGGCCCTCGACGGCCAGGCAATGGGCCCACAGGTGGCCGATGGTGGTGTCGCCCGCAGCGGTCTCCATGTGCTTGAGGGTGGAGCGGTGGGGCCCTCCGGCCAGGGTGCGCTCGATGCCGCGGTGCTGGTAGCCCAGGGCGATCTCGAGGTTGAAGACGGTCTCGCCGTTGCACTGGAAGCGGAAGTGGCCGGGCTCGATGACCCCGGCATGGACGGGGCCGACGCCCACCTCGTGCACCTGGCGGCCCTCCACCCGGTAGAAGTCGGCCACGCCGGGCCGGATGGGTCCGGTGCGGTCCCAGGCGTCCCTCGGGGTGCCCAGGGCGCGCTGGTAGCGCACGGGCTTGAACCAGGGGTGGCCGAAGATCTTCAGGCCGCGCTGTTCGGCGATCTCCCGCTCGAAGAGGTGGGCCTCGGGGCAGCGGGGCGTGATGGACGGGAATCCCGTGGCCGGGAAGGTGGTGCGCACCGCCCGGAGCACCGGGCCGGCCCCGGAGGCCAGCACCGCGCAGCCCGCCAGGTCCGGGCCCACCGAGAGGGCCACGAGCCGGTGGCTGTCGCCGCAGGACTCCACGATGAATTCCTGGAAGTCCGGGAAGGAAAGGAGGGGCACCTCGGAAAGGGGGATGGCGGTGCCGTTGATGATGGGCGCGCTGGTCACGGCTGGCCCTCCACCAGGAGCGCCGCCCGGGCCAGCAGGGACTGGAGGGGGCCCGGAAGCCAGGTGCCCAGGATCAGCGCCAGGGCCAGCGCCAGGACCAGGGGCGCGGTGAGTCCGAAAGTGTCCTCGTAGTGGGTGCGCACGCTGGCGGGGTTGGGGTTGCCCTGAAGCACGGGCAGGATCACCGAGCCCATGGCGGTGAAGATGGCGGCCAGCAGCGCCAGGAAGAGCGAGCCCGCCATGAGGTGCCCACCGCCCAGGGCGGTGGACGCGATGCCGAAGATGCTGGTGAAGGGCGCGAAGGGGGGCGAACCCACGATGGCCAGGAAGCCCAGCAGGAAGCACCAGCCCGACACCGGCAGGCGCCGCATGGCCCCGCTCACGTCGGCCAGGCTCTTGCTGGAGAAGCTCCGCACGATGTTGCCCGAGCCCAGGAAGAGCACGCTCTTCACCAGGGCGTTGGCCGCCACGTGGAAGAGGGCGAACAGGGTGGCCTTGCCGCCGATGCCCACCCCGAAGGCCAGGATGCCCATGTGCTCGACGCTGGAATAGGCCAGGAGCCTGCGCAGGTCCCCCTGGCGGATCATGAACACGAAGGCCCAGGCCATGGACAGGAGCCCCATGCCCACCAGCAGCTCCCGGCAGAAGAGCCCCAGGCCCGCGGCGGCCATGATCGAGAAGAAGCGCAGCAGCGAGAGGAAGGCCATGGTGGTGACGCCCCCGGCCAGGATGGTGCCCACGATGCCCGGGGTCTCGCCGTAGGCGTCGGGCTTCCAGGTGTGCATGGGGGCCAGGCCCATCTTGGTGCCGTAGCCCACCAGCAGGAGCACGAACCCGGCCTTGAGCCAGGGGGTGGGCATGGCGCCGGCGTTGGCCACGAGCCGGTCGATGTAGATGGGTTCGCCCAGGCCGCCCTGCTGCGCGGCGTAGGCCACGAAGAAGGTTCCCAGGAGCGCCAGGGCCATGCCCACCGAGCAGATCAGGAGGTACTTCCAGGTGGCCTCGAGGCTGCGCTTGTTCTTGTTGTAGTAGAGCAGCGGGGTGGTGGACAGGGCCGTGGCCTCCATGCCCACCCACAGGACGCCGGGGTGGCGCGAGGTGGCCACCAGCGAGGCCATGCCGAGGAAGCCCAGCATGGCCACGCCGAACACGCCGAAGTTGCGTTCCATGCGCAGGGCGAGGTAGGCCGGGGCGTAGAGGGAGCACAGGGTGAAGATCGTGGAGACCACCAGGAGCATCCATCCGCCCAGGGCGTCCAGGCGGAACCAGGCGTCGGGCTGGAGGTGGGAGGAGCGGGTGAGGGCCACCAGCACCAGGGCCAGGTGGAGCACGCCCGCCACAGGCAGGACCCGGGCCCGGTGCAGGCCCGGCTTCATGAACCACACGATGGCCGCGGCGATCAGGGGCATGTAGATGAGGGCGAGGATCACGGGGTCAGTCCTTCAGGTGCGCCAGGCGATGGGTGTCCTGGGAGTCGAAGGCGGTCTGGATGTGGTTGATGACGATGCCCATGACGAAGATCCCCACCACCAGGTCCAGCAGCACCCCCGTCTCCACGAGGAGGGGCATCTGCTTGACCAGCAGGAGGCTGAAGAGGTACACCCCGTTCTCCAGGACCAGGTAGCCCACCACCTGCAGGAGGGCGCGCTTGCGGGTGGTCAGGAGCAGGAAGCCCGTGAACAGGGCCATGATGGAGGCCGGCACGAAGAGCGTGCCCAGGTTGCCCGCCTGGAGGGGCAGGCGCCGGGCCAGGATGAAGGCCAGGCCGGTGCCGGCCGCGGCCATCACCAGGGTCAGGGTGTAGCCCACGTAGGGATCGGGCTCGCGCTGGGGCTTCATGCGGTCCTGGGCGCGGTTGAGCATGGCGGGGATCACCACGCCCTTGATGGCCACGGTGCTGAAGGCCATGAGGAGCACGTGGAAGGGCCAGTGGTCGTGCATGACCAGGAGCAGCAGGGCCAGGAGCCCGCCCTGGATGGCGGCGAGCTGGATGCACTTGCTGACGCGGCTGCTGGCCACCAGCATGAAGTTGATGAGCATGATCGCGGCGAGCAGGAGGTTCGGAGTCATGGTTCAGGCCAGAAGGAGGAGGAGGAAGCCGAAGGTGCCCGAAACCACGGCGGCGATGAGGGCCTGGGAGACCCGGCGCATGCGCAGGCGGGCCATGATGGACTCGAGCACCCCCACGGCGCAGGCAAGCAGGGCCATGCCACCGAGGAACGCGGGCCAGTCGATCCACCACGCGCCGCGCAGCGGCAGGCAGAGCTTGACCACCAGGGCGCCCAGCACCCAGAGCTTGAGGCTGGCGCCGTAGAGCACCGCGGCCAGGGGCGGCCCCGAGTGGTCCAGCACCATCACCTCGTGGATCATGGTGAGCTCCAGGTGCGTGTTGGGATCGTCGAAGGGGATGCGGCAGTTCTCGACGAGGAAGACGATGACCCAGGCCGTGAGCACCAGCGCCAGGGGCCCGCTGGCGGCGCGCCAGCCCTGGCCCGCGGCGGTGAGCATGGGGGCCATGGAGGGCTCGCCCGAGAGGCGGGCCAGGGTGGCCAGGCCCATGAAGAGGGCGGGCTCGGCCAGGACCGCGAAGGTCACTTCGCGCGCGGCGCCCATGCCCTCGAAGGCCGATCCGGTGTCCAGGGCCGCCAGCACCACGAAAAAGCGCGCCACGCCGAAGAGGTAGGCCAGCACCACCGCGTCTCCGGCGAAGGACACGGGGGCCGTGGCCGAGCCCATGGGGATGAGCAGCGCCGCGGTGAAGGGCACCGCCACCGACACCGCGGGCCCCGCGAGGAAGACGCCGGTGGTGGTCCGGCTGAACACGGCGCCCTTGCGCATGAGCTTGGCGAGGTCGTAGTAGAGCTGGAGCACGGGCGGCCCCAGCCGCCCCGCGAACAGGGCCTTGACCTTGTTCACGATCCCCGGGAGCAGCGGGGCCAGGGCCAGCGTCAGGGCCATCTGGGCCAGGAGCACGAGGGCGGGCTGTGCCAGGTTCCGGATCATTTCAGGGTCCACGCGAAGAGGGCCACGAGGGTGAGCACCACGTAGAGGAGGTAGATGGGCAGGTGCCCGGCCTGGAGGAAGCGCAGCCAGCTCAGCACCGAGGCCACGAAGGAGGCCGCGGGGTTCAGGCCGCGGTCCAGGAGGGTGTCGGGGGCCTGGGACTGGAAGCGGGCCTCGCGGGGGAAGAGCCCCTGGATGCGGGGGATGCGCTCGATGGGCAGGAGCAGCCACCGGAAGGCGTCCGTGAGCATGCGGGAGAAGCTGGAGGCCGTGTACTGGATGCGGGCCGTGGGGGCGGCGTAGCCGCAGTCCCAGGTGACGGCCCGGGTGGAGGGGCCCCTGCGGATGGCCTGCCACACCGCCAGGCCCATGGGGATGCCGATGACCGCCACCAGGGAGAGCGACCCGAGGCTGGCCAGGCTCCCCAGGGAGGGCAGGCCCGGGCCCAGGTCGCGCGCAGCCGCCTGCAGGGCGGGGGCCAGGGCGGCCGGGAACAGGCCGATGAACAGGCAGATCCCGGCCAGCACGGCCATGGTCCCGGTCATGCTGCGGGGGGACTCGTGGGCGGGGGCGCCCAGGTCCTTCCGGGGCTCGCCCAGGAAGACGATGCCGTAGGCCCGGGTGAAGCAGGCCACGGTCAGGGCCCCGATGACGGCCAGCGAGGCCAGGGTCACCACGGACCACACCCAGCCCTGGGGCTGGATGCCGCGGAAGGCCCCCAGGTAGATGAGCCACTCGCCCGCGAAGCCGTTGAGGGGGGGCAGGGCGCAGATGCCGAAGGAACCCGCCAGGAAGAGGAAGGCCGTGCGGGGCATGGCGCGGGCCAGGCCTCCCAGCCGCTCCAGGTCGCGGGTGCCCGTGGCGTGCATCACCGACCCGGCGCCCATGAAGAGCAGGGGCTTGAGGAGGGCGTGGTTGAGCAGGTGGAAGAGGGCGCCGGTGCCGCCCAGCAGCACCAGGGCGGGCAGGCCCAGGGTCTTGCCCGCCAGGGCCAGCCCCAGGCCCAGGGCGATGACGCTGACGTTCTCGATGGAGCTGTAGGCCAGGAGCCGCTTGAGGTCCTTCTGGCCCAGGGCGAAGGCCATGGACATGATCCCCGAGGCAGCGCCCAGGCCCGTGAGGAGTCCCGCCCACCAGAGCGGCGGGTCCGGGGTCCAGGCGATGATCCGCAGGATCCCGAGGATCCCCATCTTGAGCATGAGCCCCGACAGCAGGGCGCTCACGTGGCTGGGGGCGGCCGCATGGGCCCCGGGGAGCCACACGTGGAGGGGCCCCACACCGGCCTTGAGGAGGAAGCCCCCGAGGAGCAGGAGGAAGGCCGCGGTGCCCGCGGGCGTGGAGGCGAAGCCCGCGCGCACGGGCCCCAGGTCGAAGCCGGTGCCCGTGCCCAGGGCCAGCAGGGCGAAGCCCGCGAAGAGCATGAGGGCGCCGGTGTGGGAGGCCACCAGGTAGATCCACCCGGCATCGCGCACCGCGGCGTCCTGGTCGCTGGTGGTGACCATCAGGAAGGCCAGGATCGCCATGATCTCCCAGCCGAAGAGGAAGAGCACGGCGTTGGCGGCGGCGGTGAGCAGGACCATGCAGCCCACCGAGATCCCGAAGAAGAGCCGCAGGGTCGGGGCGGTGTCGGCGTGGGTGCCGTCGCTCCAGTAGCCCTCGGCGTAGAAGGAGAGGATGGCGGGCACCAGGGTCGCCGGCACCAGGATGAAGGTCCCGATGGGGTCCCCCCTGAAAAGGAAATGGGCCCCGGGAAGGGCCCACCGCAGTTCGGCCTGCCAGGCCAGCCCCCCGTAGAGGACGCTCCCGGCGAGTCCGAGGGCGCACAGGGCGGAACCGGCAAGCATCCAGGACGCCGCGCGCCCCCCGCGGGCGGGCCACGCCAGGCCGGGCACCCCGGAAAGGGTGGCCAGGAGCAGTGCGCTGAAATAGAGACTCTGAAGCACCATCGTTCCGCCGGAGCAGCACGGTCCCGGTTCGATGCTCGGAGTTCTTCCTGGGGTGCGTCGTATCGGGGCGTGGCTCCGAAGAGTCTATCATTTAATCCCCATCCGCTGCCGCGGCCGGAATAATGGAGACCATGAGCCCGCATCGCCCCCCCGTCCATTCGCGGCGGCACCATCGATACCTGCGCGTGGCCCGGAAGCGGACCGTGAGGGCCCTCCAGGGCCACCTGAACCTCGAGACCGTGCCCCACGGCATCGGCAAGGCCATCGGGACGACCCTGGACCTGCTTCCCCTGGACGCCAACCTCCTCACCAAGCAGGGCTCGGACCGAAGCAAGATCCTGAACCGGCAGCTGGCCTGGTCCATGGCCTTCATCGCCGGTGCCGTCAACGCCGGCGGGTTCCTGGCCGTGAAGACCTACACCTCCCATGTGTCGGGCACCTTCTCCCGTTTCGCCGACGAGCTGGCCCGGGGCCGCATGCGCCTGGCCTACGCCGCGCTGGAGATCCTGGTGTGCTTCACCCTGGGCGCGTTCACCGCGGGCACCCTGATCAACCTGGGCCGGCGCCTGAAGTTCCGGGCCCACTACGCCCTGAGCCTGATGATCGAGGCCGGCCTCCTCCTGCTCTTCGGGCTCATGGGCGCCACTCTCAGCCACCAGCGGGAGTTCTTCCTGCCCATGACCATCATCCTCCTCTCCTTCATGATGGGGATGCACAACTCCGTGGTCACCAGCATCTCCAACGCCGAGGTCCGCACCACCCACATGACCGGAAACCTCACCGACTTCGGCATCGAGCTCAGCCGCCTGGTGTACCCCAACGTCTTCCACCGCCGCGGCAGCGACCCCATCCGGGCCAACCGCGACCGCCTCAAGCTGCATGGCCTGATCCTGCTGTCCTTCGCGGGCGGCGGTTTCGTGGGGGCCGTGGGCTTCCGCCACGTGGGCTACAAGGTCACGGTCTTCCTCGCTGCCTTCCTGTTCATCCTGGCGGTGCGGCCCGTGGTGCACGAGCTGCGGGTGCGCTGGCGCATGATGGGCGGGATGCCGGACTACACTGATGCCAGGGCGCTGGCGCGGGACCTTTTCATCCGGGGGAAGTAGGCCGCTTCTTCGCCTTGGGGGGCTCCGGCGCGGGGGGCTCGGGAGCGGGGGGCGGCGGCGGGACCACGGTGAGGGCCGCGTCCACGAAGGTCCGGAACCGCTTCCAGTCGTCGCGCTGGTCCTGCACGCCCTCCTCGCGGCGCTCGTAGGGATAGAGCACCTGCCTGCGGGTCTGGCGCAGATGAAGGTCCAGGGTCAGCCCATCGCGCTTCGCGGTCCAGTGGAGGGTGCGGAAGGGCGTCTCCAGGTCCGCTTCGGGCGTGGCGGGGGCCTTGGGGGCACGCAGGTGGAGGGTGGCGTGCCAGTCCCATCCGGGCCCGTCCTGCACGGCCACCGGCAGGCGCCGGGGCTGGCCCAGCCGCTGGATGGACGCGGGGCTGGGCGGGAGGCCGAAATGGGGGAGGAGCCATTCCGAACCCGTGGGCTCCAGGGCTTCGGGCACCTCGAAGGCCACCTGCGCCTGGAAGGTCTCCTGGCCGTCCTTGGGGTCCGCCAGGCGCGCCAGGTCCCACCTGGACCCCGCGGGAAGGTCCAGCAGCGTGGCGCAGCGCTCCCGCACGGCCTTGGACCCTCCGGAGAGGGCCAGGTGCCGGAGTCCCGCGCCGCTGCCCGTCTCGGTGACGGAGAGGGTGCCCTTGAGGCCGCCGCTGTCGGTCTCTGTGCCTTCCAGGCGCACCTCCACCCTGGACGGAACGATGGCCGCCGCGGGGATCTCCGCCCAGGCCGCGCCCTGGGCGGTGCAGATGAGCACGCGCCCGCCCCGGTGGGCCTCTCCCAGGCGGCCCAGGGGCGTGAACTGCTCCGTGAGGTCGACCAGCAGGAACCGGCCCAGGGGCGTGACGACCTCCGCGGGCATTCCCGAGGTCTTTTCCAGCCGGATGCCGGCGATGACGTGGTTGAAGGCGAAGGGGCCCACGGGTTCCCCTGGCTCGATGGAGCCCTCCACGATGCGGGCCTTCACGGGGACCGCCTCGAGGCCCGCGTCCCTGGCGGCCGCCATGAACAGCCCCGCCAGATCCTTGCAGTCGCCGAACCGCGCGCGGAGGACCTCCCTGGGGGATTCGGGAACCCAGCCCCGGTCCGGTGTCAGGTAGACCTGCTTGTAGGTCATCTCCCGCTGCATCCAGCGCCGGATGGTCCGGAGCGCGTCCAGCCCGGTGGCGCCGGCGAGGTCAACGGGCCTGCACGGTAGGGTGCGGGCCTCGTAGACGCCGTGGACCCATTTCGCGTAGCTGTCCCAGCTGGCGAGGTCGGGGACGTTCTTCAGGGAGGCGTCGGCAAAGGCCAGGGCCACCCAGGGCAGGAAGTTCCTGGCGCCGGGGGCGGCGGCTTCGTTCCGGGGCAGGGCGGGCAGGTCGCTTAGGGCCAGGGAGGTGGCCTTGGGGTCGGGCTGGGGGAAGAGGGGCGGGAAGTGGCGGGTCTCCAGCCGCAGGCTGACGCCCTCCGTGGAGGTGGCGGTGAACCATCCCACCGACTTGGCCATCGCCAGCTCCCAGCGCCGGATGGGCCGGGCCTCGAGGATGGTGGAGCCATCCAGCGGGCCCAGGGGATGGGTGATGGTCTCCTCGGATTCGAAGGCCACGTAGCTGCCCTTGACGACCCGGTCCAGGACGGCGACCGTGGTGGTGCCGGTGGAATAGTCCGCGGCGCTCCCCCCGCCCACGGTCGCGATGAAGTCCCGGTCGAGCCTCACGACCTCGCCGTCGGGGCGGAGGTTCCAGCCCTTGAGCCTCCTGATCCGGCTCGAGGCGCCGCCCAGGCCGTGGATGAAGTAGCCGCCCTGGTCCAGTCCCCGCTCCGTGCGGATGTGCACAAGGCGGAAGTTGCGCTTGCGGATTTCTCCGTCGCCCCGATAGGCGAATTCAGTGCGGTCCAGGATCACCCAGGCGTCGGGGTCCCCGGCGGGGGTTTCCGAGGCTCCCTGGATGGCGTGCGGCATGGCCCAGTCGGGCAGGCCCCGGATGGCCTGGGCCGCGAGGGCCGGGGCGAGGAGCGCGAGGAGGGCGAGGCTGCGTAAGCTCATGGCTTCCTCTCGAGGATGAGCTGGGTCGAGCCGGCTTCCCGGATCCAGCCCAGGAAATCCTTGAACGCGCTCCACCGGCCCGGGTTGGCCATCGCCTTGACGACCTTGACCTGGAGCGTGGCGACCCCCTCCGGGCCGCCGGGGCCCTCGACGAGCTCGGCGGTGAGGCTCACCGAGCCGAACTCGTTGGACCGCTGGTAGGGCGGGGCGCCCTTCCACGCGTAGCCCGGGGGCAGGAGGAAACGGCTCACGGCAAGGCGTTCCAGCTGGTAGGGAAGCACGATCCACTCCGACCTCGTCTCGGGGAGGGCGTCGGGAACGGACAGGGCATAGGGCGTCATGGGGAAGGGGTCCACCCGGCGATGCCTGCCCACGGCCCGGTCGATGCGGCCCTCGGCCTTCCACTGGATGGGCTTGCGGGGATCGGTGGCGTTGAGCACCTGGGCCTTGTCGATGAGGGTGTCCAGGCGGCCTTCCAGCTGTTCCCGCAGCTTGCGGTCCTGCTCCCGGGGCTCCAGGTTCATGAAGGCCCACTTCCCGTTGTAGTCGTCGTTGCCCAGGAAGTCCGCCTCCAGGGTGAACCGGTCCTGGTCGGGCAGGAGTTCCAGGCGGTAGGTGTCCCGCCGCTGGTTGGTGGAGGAGGCCTGGGAAGGCAGGTCGACGAACCTGCTGGTCCAGCCTGCGGTCTCGATCTCGATGCAGGGCGTGCCCTGGTAGTTGGGGAGGACCAGGGTGGGCGGGGCGAACCGCAGGGCGGGATCCAGCCAGATGGGGGGCTTCCCGGGCTCCTCGACGCTCACCAGGTAGTCGTCGATCTGGTTGATGTTCTTCTCCTCGGCGTGGAAGATCCCCTTTTCCCGGTCCACCACCAGAAGCAGCTTGGGCGTGACCCCGGCCTCCTTGAGCAGCTGCAGGAACAGGGTGAAGATCCCCTCGCCGTTCGCGGTTCCGCGCCTGGCCAGCGCCTCCAGGTCCTTGGCCTCGATGCGCTCCTCGGACTCCTTGCGGGTCCTGCGGGACCTTTCATCCAGGCTCAGCCTGCTCAGGTTCAGGACCTTGTCCTGGATGCGCAGGGCCAGTTCCTGGGCGAGCGCCTGGTGCCCGGCCGGAAGACCCGTGCGGATGACATCCGAGAAGGCCCGGTAGCGGGTGCCCATGACCAGGTCCTTGGTGAAGAAGTCCTTGTAGAGCTCCACGACCTTCTTCCAGAAGGCCTCCTTGCCCTGGCGCGAAGCGGCCCGGATGAGGTTGCCCTGGACGTAGAGCTTCAGCAGGGGACTGTTGCGGGCCGACCTGAGGGAGAAGGGGACGTCGATCGAAGCCGGCACGTCCTTGATGGTCAGAACCTTGAATCCGGGGGCGTCGTACGGGACGCACGCCAGTCCCCCGGAATTGAAGAAGAAATCGAACCAGTTGGCCTGGCTCACTTCGATGGTGAGGATCCGGGTGGGGAAGCTGGAGGCCAGGTGCCAGGACTCGCTGCCCCGGCCGAGCTTGGCCCAGTAGGCCCAGTACCTGGGCTCCTCCCACCGCAGGTCCACGACGCAGTCGTCGGTGAGCCCCGGCGGCACGAGGACCTTCTCCTGGATCTCCCGGTCGCGGGTGGAGAGGCTCGTCTGGAGGTGGAAGTCCTTCTGGGAATCGAAGGCCAGTTCCCGGCCGTCGGGGTAGACCACCCTGCCGACGACGGTCCCGTCCTTGGCGAAGGGCGTGAATTCCGCGGCTCTCCGGCCGCGCTGGCTGCAGATGCGGATGCGGAACTCGTTCAGGACCGCGGTGTCCGTGACGCGCAGGCGCCGCGCGAGGTTGACGGCCCCGAGGCCCCCGGGCAGGCTGGCCTCGGTCATGGCCCAGACGTCCGCGGGGAGGGGTCGCCAGTATTCCGGCGCCGGTTCCGCGCCGGCGAGGGCAGGGAGAAGGGCGAGGCAGAGAAGGGCGGCGGCCGGGAAGCGTCGCATGGATCCTCCGGTCAGGGCTTTTCTAGGTAGCACCGGTACGTCCCGGAGGGGCCCACCGGCCCCGCCGTGCCGTCGTTCCTGTCGGGCGCGTAGGCCAGGATCCAGAGCCGGCCGTTGGGGCCCTCCGCGAACCCGAAACGGCCCCGGCCCACCTGGAACCGTTCGATGCCGCCCGGTCCGAGCAGGACGACTTCGTGGCGGTCGGCGGAGTTGCTGTCCTCGTAGGCGAACCTCTCCCCGTCGCGGCTGGCGACCAGGGACGCGTCGACGGCGAGGTACGGCACGGTGGCCAGGTGTTTCGCCGGGGTCCACGCCCCGTCCTTGAAGTCCATCGTTGAGAATTCCGTCTCCCACGTCGAGGCCAGGACCACGCCCCGATTGCGAAGCAGGCGCAGGTGGCCTGCGCCTGTGAACTCCGCCGCGCACACGGCGCCTGCCCCGGTATCCTTGTCCAGGACGGACTCCCAGGGGCCTTCCGGGCTGCGGCGCAGGACCGCGGCGCTGGCCGTTTCGCCCACCACCACATGGGTGGTGCCGTCGGGGGCCAGTTTCAGGAAGAGCCGGCTGGTGAACCACGGGGTGTCCAGGGCCGGATGGACGATCTTTTCGATGACCCAGTTGCCGTCGGCGCCCTTGAAGGCATGTTCCAGGATGTCGGAATGCGAGTCGTTCCTGGTGTTGAGGGCCAGGCGGGGCGAACCGGCCGCGTCCAGCGCCGCGGCCAGGCCATGGGAGTTGGCAAACAACCGGGAACCGATGGTCTCCGTCGTCCACCCCGAATCGCTGAGCCAGGTGTGGAGGATGTTGTGTTTCCCGGAATTCAACCCGTCGTCGGCGGTGTGGATCAGGTGGGCCCGGCCCTGGCCGTCGAGAAGGAGCTGGGGTTCGGGGATTGCGGAACCCCGGGTGAACGCCGCCTTGGTCCAGCCTGACGTGGTGCCGTGCTGGATGACGAGGGAGGGGACTTCCTCGCCGGCCAGCCACCAGGATCCGTCCTGGGCGAGCTTGACGGCCGGGAGGAGGGGCAGGGTCACCAGGGCGTCCGTGAAGGGCCAGACGCCGGAAGGCGGCAGGACCTGCACGACGCAGGGGAGCCCTTGGGCATCCGCATCGCCCGTGGCCGCGGCGCTCACGAAATAGGTGTAGTTGCCGGGCAGCAGGTCCACGTCGTCGAAGGAGGTGGCCGTGGGGGCCAGGGTGGCGAGAGGCGCGCCCTGCGTGGCGTCCTTCCCGTTGGCCCGGGCGATACGGATGCCTGTGGCCGCCTGGCTCCGGTTCCGCCAGGTCAGGTGGACGGTCCCGCCCGTGGCGGAGGCCTGGATGCCGGTGGGGCAGGCCAGGGTCACCAGGTGCGGCGCGGCCAGGGCCGAGGCGTGGTCCGCGCCCTTGCTGTAGGTCACGCGGTATTGGTGGTAGAGGCCCTCGACCACGTCCGTGTCCACGACCGATATCAGCGCCTCCGGGGAATAGGGCAGGTTCGGCATCGCGGTCCAGGCGGCCGGCGGCGTGGTGGCGGCGGGGGACGTGCCGCGCTCCACCAGGAGGGTATCGGCGTACCTGCTGGGGTTGCCCCAGTAGACTCCCAGGCCGCCCCTGTCCGGCCAGGCGTGCAGGTTTTCGGCGGGGGCCAGCCCGATCCGCACGGTGGCTTCGGTGGACCAGGGGGAATAGCTGGTCCCGAACCACGCCCGGACCCGGTAGGAGACATCCGTGAACTCCGCGGCGGTGACTCCGATGCGAATGCTCGTGGTCTCCTTGGGCAGGCGGCTGGTCAGTCCCCAGGCCTCGGGCGCGAACCTGCCCTGGAGTTCGTAGAAGTCGATCTTGCCCTCCGAGGGCTGCCAGGCGACTTCCAGCACCAGGTAGGACGTCTGCGTGACCTTGACGGCCGTGGGGGGCGCCACCGGTGAGCCTCCGATGCCGCCGCCGCAAGCCAGGAGCAGCGGCAGGGCCGCGGCGAGCGCGGGGAGGGCGGGATTCCAATTCATGGCGGAGCCTCTTGGGTACTTGAGGGCGGGCAAGGCTGTCGTTGGGGATGCCCAACGTTCCCATGGACCCGAAAGTCCTGTCAAGTCTGTGACATGAGGCCCAGAGTGAGGTCTTCGCGCCTGAGCGCGAGTTCCGCCGCGGCCGCCTCCAGGCGCCCCCTGAACCGGGCCGCGGCCACCAGGGCCAGGAGGGCCATGGCCGCGGCGGCCGCCTTCCAGTCCAGGAGCAGGGCCGCGCCGTAGGCCGGCACCATCCACGCCAGCGGCGCCAGCAGGATCGCCACCCGGGCCACCTTCTCCTCGTCGAATTCGGTCTTCACTCCGTAACTGCCCAAGGGCATGGGCCAGGGCGCCCGCAGCGACCGGGCCAGGCCCGACCCGGCCCACCAGAGGAAAAGGGCGGCCAGAAGGAGGGCCAGGGCCAGGGCTTCGCCAGGGGCCATGGGCCGCGCCGAGGGGAGCACCCGGAGGCCGTCCCCGCCGGGCCGCTGCAGGCTCCACGCCTGGGCCTTGGCGAGGAGGGCCAGCAGCACCGGCGCGGCCAGGGCGGCGTAGGCGGCGCAGCCCAGCACCTTGCCCAGCAGGAGGTCCCGGGCGGCCAGGGGCGCCGTCCACCAGGTCTGCACCCCGCCGCGGTCGAACCCCAGGAGGTTGCACAGGGGCACCACGAGCACGGCGCCGAAGGTGAGGCCCGCCGCCAGCGCCGGCCAGGCCCGGGGCATCTGCACGGTGCCCACGGTGAGGAGCTCGGGCTCCTTCGCCAGGAGGACGGAGAGCAGGAGCATCAGGAGCCGCATCTGCCCGGCCCGGCTGGCCAGGAGCTGGTGGAACTGGAGCCGCGCGAGGCCGGCCCAGGGCCGGCGGAAGGCCCAGATCCGGCCCCCGTCCAGGGCCGCTCCCGGCCGGCGGTCGACGGCCAGTTCCCGGCGGACGCAGGCGCCCGTCAGCGCCAGGAGGCCAAGGGTCGCCCCCAGCGGGACGGCCAGCAGCGGCCAGGCCCCGGTCTGCCAGAACCTCACCAGGCGGATCCCGGGCAGGGCCCAGAGGCGCTCCGCCGCCGTGACCCAGCCCGGGACCGCGGCGCCGCCCAGGGTGGACAGGGCCGCCAGGCCCGCGCCGAGGCCCAGGATCACGCCCAGGAAGGCCCGCTGGCGCAGGATGCCCGCCGGGGCGAGGACATGGATGACCCGCTCCAGGCACGCGGTCCAGAGCACCAGGAGCAGGGAATACGACAGGCCCAGGGGGACCCGTCCGGGCCCGCCCCAGCCCAGCCCCGAGGTGAAGGACAGCCCCAGGGCCGCAAGCGCCAGCTTCACCGGCGTGGTGAGGCCCAGCATCGCTTCCGCCAGCACCAGGGTGCGGGGGGCGATGAAGTGGGGGCGGCAGGGACGGGGGTCCACCACGCAGCCGCCGTCCCAAAGGGCTCCGGCGAAGCCCAGGACCAGCGGGAGCCTCCACAGGAGGGTCCCCGCGGCCACGGGGTCCAGGCCGGCGAGG
Organism: Geothrix sp. 21YS21S-2; assembly: GCF_030846775.1. Taxonomy (NCBI): domain Bacteria; kingdom Pseudomonadati; phylum Acidobacteriota; class Holophagae; order Holophagales; family Holophagaceae; genus Geothrix; species Geothrix sp. 21YS21S-2. The sequence goes on along the minus strand of NZ_CP132910.1, from coordinate 2,399,103 downwards.
CCGCTCCCCGCGCGGGTCCCGGCCCAGAAGGCGGCGCCCCCGAGCCAGACGGCCACCGGTGCCAGGAGGGCGGCCAGGGCCGGGCGCAGAGGCGGGCGCGGGGTCCCGCTCCGGACCGACCACAGGGCGCCCAGGGCCCTCAGATCCACGAGAGCCGCCCGGCCCGGCCGCGCCCCACCAGGCGCAGGAAGAGGCCCTCCAGGTCCTCGTCGGGGCCCAGCACGTCTCCGGCGGCGCCGTCCACCAGGAGGCGCCCCTCCTCCACCAGCAGGATCCGTGTGGCCAGACGCTCCGCGAGGCTCAGCTGATGGCTGGTCATGACCACCGTGACCCCCCGGTCCCGCAGCTGCCCCAGGGCCGCCAGGAGGCTGCGCACGACGGACGGGTCCAGCCCCTCGAAGGGTTCGTCCAGGAAGACCAGGCGCGGCCCGTGGAGGAGGGCCGCCGAGAACGCCAGCTTCTTCTTCATGCCGTAGCTGTAGTCCCGGATGGGCCGGGGCCCGAAGCCCACTTCCAGGCAGGCCTCCAGCTCCGCGACGCGCTCCGCCAGGACCTCCCGGCCCAGTCCGTGGAGGCGGCCCACGAACTGCAGGTACTGGGCGCCCCCGAGGTCCTCCAGGAGGGCGCCCTCCTCGGGCATGACGCCGACCATTCGCCGCAGCTCCAGGGGCGCTCCGGCGGGATCGAGCCCCGCCACCCGCACCGAGCCCTCCGTGGCGCGCAGCTGGCCCGTGAGCAGCCGCACCAGGGTCGTCTTGCCCGCGCCGTTGCGGCCCAGCACCGCCAGGAAGGCGCCCTCCGGGACCCGGAGGCTCAGGTCCCGGAGGGCCCAGGTGTCGCCGAACCGCTTGCCGAGCCCCTCCGCTGCGATCATGGCCGGAGGGGCTAGGACACGAAGTCCTGCGCCACGGCCAGCTCCGCGTTGAGCACCGAGCCCCCGGCGGCGCCGCGCTCCGTGTTGTGGCCCAGGAGCGAGAACTTGATGCCCAGGACGTTGCAGGGGCGGATGCGGCCCACGTGGACGCTCATGCCGCCGTCCATCTCCACGTCCCTGCGCACCTGGGGCCGGTTCTCGGCCACGTGGATCCGGATGGGGACCTCGGGGGCGCTGGGCAGGCCCAGGCGCTGGGGCAGGGGCTTCCAGGCCGCCAGGGCCTCGCGCACCTGGTCGGGGGTGGGGTTCCCCCGGAGGCGCACGCTCACGCTCTCGGTGTGCCCGTCGATGACCGGGGCGCGGTAGCACAGGGCCGAGACCGTCATGGGATCGGACACGGCGAGGCCGCCTTCCACCTTGCCCAGGAGCCGCCCGGTCTCGATCTCGACCTTGCCCTCCTCGCCGCCGATGTAGGGGATGATGTTGCCCAGGATGTCCAGGCTGGGCACGCCGGGGTAGCCGGCGCCGCTCACGGCCTGCATGGAGGTCATGATCACCGTCTCCACGCCGAAGGCCTCGTGCAGCGGGGCCAGGGCCATCACCAGGACGGTGGTGGTGCAGTTGGGGTTGGTGAGGATGCTGCCCTTCCAGTCCCTCCGCGAGCGCTGGGAATCGAGCAGGGCCAGGTGGCCGGGGTTGACTTCCGGCACCAGCAGGGGCACGTCCGGGTCCATGCGGAAGGACGCCGCGTTGCTGAAGACGTGGCCCCCGGCGCGGGCGAAGGCGGGCTCGATCTCCCTGGCGGGAGCGTTGTCGAGCGCGCTGAAGACGATGGGGGAGAGGGCCTCGGCGGGGTCGGAGGGCACCAGCACCTGGTCCCCGAGGCCGCCGTAGGGCTCGCCGTCCAGGCGCCATTCGCAGGCGTCCCGGTACCGCTTGCCGGCGCTGCGGTCGCTGGCGGCGATGCACACCACTTCGAACATGGGGTGGTTCAGGAGGCGGCGCACGAAGCGCTGGCCGACGACGCCGGTGGCGCCAAGGACGGTGACGGGGATGCGGTTCATGGGTGCTCCTGGAGAAAATGCCGGGCGAGGCGCAGGTTGAGCTGGGCGCCGGCCGCGAGGTCCTGCATGGTGAGGTGTTCGCCCGCGGTGTGGGCCACCCGGATGCTGCCGGGGCCGGCGAGGACCGCGGTGAGGTCCGGGATGAGATGGCGCAGGCAGGGGGCGTCGGAGCCGAAGGGCATGAAGGCCCTTTCGAAACCCGGCAGCGCGGGGTAGAGGCAGGGGGGCTCGTCCACCTGCAGCTCGACCGTGCCGAGGGGGGGGCGGAGCGCCTCCACCCGGGCCTGGAAGGAGGACCCGGGGACGGTGCGCACGTTGAGCAGGGCCTGGGCGCGGTCGGGGACGATGTTCACGGCCTCCCCGCCCTGGATGGTGCCCAGGTTCCACACCTCGGGGCCCAGGTCGGGATCCTGGCCCGGCGGAATGCGGCGGACGCCCTCCAGCCAGTCCAGGAGGTCCAGGATGGCGCTGTGGCCCAGTTCGGGGCTGCCGCCGTGGGCGGCCTTCCCGCAGCAGGCCAGGCGCAGGTTCTTCACGCCGCGCTGGCCCGTGGCCACCTTGAGCTCCGTGGGTTCCCCGTTGACCAGGGCCCGGCAGGAGGTGAAGCGGTCCTTCCAGGCCAGGGCCTCCTGCGCGCCCAGGCTGTCGGTCTCCTCCCCGGCGACGCCGAGCCAGGCCACGCCTTCGCCGCGCAGCTGCTCCGCTGCCAGGAGCTGGGCCACGATCTGGCCCTTGGCGTCGCAGGCGCCGCGGGCGAACAGGGCCTCCCCCTCCCAACGCGGGGGCAGGAAGGGCGGCACGGTGTCCAGGTGGGTGGAGAAGAGCACCCGGGGCTCGCCCCAGGTGGCCAGCACGTTGCAGCGGCCCGGCCGGAACTCCCGAATCTCCACCCGCGCTCCCAGGGCCTCCAGGGCCGGCAGGAGGGCGGGGAGCAGCGCGGCTTCCCGGCCCGTGGTGGAATCCAGGGCGCAGAGGTCCTCAAGTAGCCGGCGCGGCTGCAGCATGGATGCTCCCACCCAAGAACCGTCCCATGGCGGGCCAACGATTTCAACCATTCAGGCCTCCCACCGTTCCCGCGGGGCGGGGTGGGAGAGGAAGGGCGTCATGGCCTCGGTGAAGCCGTAGGCTCCCGCCATGCCCATCACCAGCAGGGTCCCGGGTCCCACCTCGGGCAGTTCCACCTCGCCCAGGCGGTCCAGGCTGGTGCACAGGGGCCCGGCCAGGGTCGCGGGGCGCCGCGCGCCCGCGGAGGCCACGGCCCGGGTGGGGAAGGCCTGGCCCGTGAGCAGGGGCCGCAGCAGGTGGTTGACGCCCCCCTCCAGGATCACGAACCGCACCCCCCGGCTCTCCTTCACGCGGGTGACGCGGGTGAGGTAGATCCCGCAGGGGCCGGCCAGGAACCGGCCCGGCTCCAGGACGAGTTCGCCCTTGAACCAGGGGCAGGCCGCGAGCAGCTCGCCCAGGCCCCTGCCCAGGGCCTCCACGTCCAGGGGCATCTCGCCGGGGGCGTAGGGGATGCCCAGCCCTCCGCCCAGGTCCACCTGCTCGAGCTCCGTGCCCAGGGCCTCCTGGAGGAGGCGCGCCATGCCCAGGACGTGCCGGTGGGTGGCCAGGAGCCTGGAGGCGTCCCGCTCGTTGCTGGCGGCGAACACGTGCAGGCCGCGGATGGCCACCTTGCGCAGGCCTTCGGCCCGCTTGAGCAGGATCGGCAGGTCCTCCTCGTCCACCCCGAAGGCGGAGGGGCCCGTGCCCCCGATGATGGGCGAGCCCTCCTGGATTCCGCCGGCGGGGTGCACCCGCAGGTTCACGGCCACGGGGCCCGGGGCCAGGCGCTCAAGGCGCTCCAGGTCCTCCCAGCCCTCGGCCTGGACGCGCACCCCCAGGCTCAGGGCCAGGTCCAGTTCCGCGGTGCGCTTGCCGGGGCCGGCATAGAGGATCCGGCCCGGGGCGAGCTCGGCCACCCGCGCCAGCTCCCCGGCCGAGGCGCAGTCGAAGGAGGCCCCCAGTTCCCCGAAGAGCTGGAGGAGCCGGGGATGGGGATTGGCCTTCACGGCGTAGGCGACCCGGACCCGGGGGGGCAGGGCGGCCCGGAGGGTGCGGAACTGGGCCTCGGCGGCCGCGAAGCTGTAGGCGAACAGGGGCGTGCCCTCCCGGGCGAGCCGGTCGCAGGCGGCGTCATCGAAGGCGAAGAGGTTCATGGCGTGCTCCAGAACGGGGCCAGGCGCCGGACGCCCTCCCGGATGAGGGCGGGATCCCCCGCGTAGCTGAGGCGCACGAAGCCGCGGCCCCGCTCCCCGAAGGCCTGGCCCGGCACCACCACCACGCGGCCCTCGTCGCGCAGGCGAAGGCAGAAAGGCATGGGGTCGGCCCCGGGCGGCAGGGCCAGCCAGTGGTAGAAGCCCCCCGCTCCGTGTTGCGGGACCTGCCCGAAGTGGCGCGCGAAGGCCTCCGAGAAGGCCTCCCACCGCGCCCGCAGGTGCTCCCGCGCCTGGGCGAGCACGGCGCCCGATTCCCGCACCAGGGCCAGGGCCGCAAGCTGCGAGGTGCGGGCCGGGGCGGTGACCATGTAGGCGTGCACCAGGCGGGCCGGGGCCAGCAGCGGGGCCTCCCCCAGGGCCCAGCCCACCCGCAGCCCGGGGGCGCCCCAGGCCTTGCTCACGGAGCCCAGGACGATGCCGCCCTGCGTCACGTCGCGCAGGGAGGGCGCCGGGTCACCCAGGCGCAGGTCGCGGTAGACCTCGTCGGAGACGAGCAGGACGCCGCGCCTGGCGCAGGCCTCGGCCACCTCCGCCAGGGCGGCCCGGGAGCACCCGGCCCCGGTGGGATTCCCGGGATGGTTCACCAGGGCCAGGCGGGCCCGGGGGGCGGCGTCCAGGGCCGCCCTGAACAGGTCCGCGTCCAGCCCGAAGCCGGGGCCCAGGGGGTAGGGCACGGGCTCGGCCCCGGCGATGCGGGCCAGGGCGGGGTAGGCCAGGAAGCCCGGGTCGGGCACCAGCACGGCGTCCCCGGGCTCCGCGTAGGCCTGCGTCAGGGCGAACAGCGCGCCCTGGCTGCCGGCGGTGAGGAGGACGTCCCGGGCCGGCGTGCCGTGGAAGGCGCCCACCGCCTCCTGAAGTTCGGGCAGGCCCGCGTTGGGCCCGTAGGCGCAGGGACCGGAAAAGCGCGCCAGGGCCTCCACCGCGGGCAGGGGCAGGTCCCAGCCGGGCTCGCCCAGGCCCATGGGCACGGCGTCGGGAGGCGCGCCTTCGGACAGGGCCCGGATGGGGCTGGGACGCAGGTGGGCGAGGCGCGCGGCGGGGATCAACGGAGGGCCTCCTCAAGGGCGGTGCCGGCGTCGGTCTTGCCGTCGCGGTACTTGACGATGCACGGGGCGCTCACCGAGAGGCGCTTCTGCATGGCGAACATGCCCGAGGCCGGCCGCGTGCCGGGCACCACCACGGCGCCTTCGGGCACCACGCGGGTGATCTCGCGCTCGTTGACCAGGTCGAAGATCCGCGTCGAGGCCGTGAGGATGACGCCGGGGGCCAGCACCGCGCGGCGCTTGACCACGACACCCTCGAACAGGCCGCACAGGCCTCCCACGAAGGCCTCGTCCTCCACCACCACGGGCAGGGCGCCGGCGGGCTCGAGCACGCCGCCCACCTGGGCCGCGGCCGAGAGGTGGACGCGCTTGCCGATCTGGGCGCAGCTGCCCACCAGGGCGTGGCTGTCCACCATGGCCCCTTCGTCCACGAAGGACCCGACGTTGATGTAGGCCGGGGGCACGATGACCACGCCCGGGGCGACGAAGGCCCCGCGGCGCACGGCGCTGCCGCCGGGCACGAGGCGCACCCCGTCGGCCAGGGAGAAGGCCCTGGGAGGGTAGGCGGCGCGGTCGAAGCAGGGTCCGGGCCAGCCCGGCACTTCCTCGGTGGCGGTGGAGCGGAAGCCGGCCAGGATGGCGGTCTTCACCCAGGCGTTGGCGTGCCAGTTCCCCTGGGCGTCGGGGGAGGCCGCGCGGGCGGCGCCGCGCTCCAGGGCCTCCAGGAAGACCTCGAAGACCTGCGGCAGGGCCGGGTCGGCGAGGATCGCGTCCATGGGGCGGGAGTAGAAGGCCTGAAGGTCCATCAGGCCACCTCGCCGCGGCGGGGCAGGAGCTCGGCAAGGCGGGCCCGGGTGGCTGGGGCCGCCGGCACCAGGGGCAGGCGCAGGGTGGGGCCGCACAGGCCCAGGAGCTCCAGGGCCGCCTTCAGGGGGATGGGGTTGCTCTCCAGGAAGAGGGCGTCCATGAGGGGCAGGAGCTGCTGGTGGAGGGCGATGGCCTCGGCCCTGCGGCCGTCCAGGGCCAGCTTCACCAGGCGCGCCGTCTCCCGGGGCAGGACGTTGCCCAGCACGCTCACGAGGCCCGAGGCGCCCACCGCGATGCTGGCCACGGCCAGGTTGTCGTCGCCCGCGAGAAGCGCCTTGCCCTCGGGCAGGGTGCGGGCGATCTCGGCGATCTGCGCGAGGTTGCCGCTGGACTCCTTCACGGCGGCCACCTGGGGGTTCTCCCAGAGCCGGGCCAGGGCCTGGGGCGTCAGGTTGAGCCCCGTGCGGCCCGGCACGTTGTAGACGACCAGGGGCAGGCCGGGGGCCGCTTCGGCCACGGCCTCGAAGTGGGCCCTGATCCCTTCCGGGGTGGGCTTGTTGTAGTAGGGGGTGACCACCAGCGCGCCGTGGGCGCCCTGGGCCTGGGCCCTGCGGGTCCACGCCGCGGCCTGCCGCGTGGCGTTGGAGCCGGTGCCCACGATCACCGTGGCGGAGCCGGCCTCCTCCAGGGTGATGTCCACCAGGGCGTCCCGCTCGTCGTCCAGGATGGTGGGGGCCTCGCCGGTGGTCCCCAGGACCACCAGGTGGGCGCCGCCGCCGGCCACATGGCGCACGAGGCGGCGGTACGCGGGCTGGTCGACGTCGCCGGCCGGCGTGAAGGGCGTGGCCAGGGCCACGAAGAGTCCGGTGAGCGTCATGGCAGGTCTCCGAAAAGGGGGTCGAGGATCTCGCGGGCGTAGTCGTCGAAGGTGCACAGGCCCTTGCGTCCCCGCAGCCAGCGCGCCGCCCGCAGGGCGCCCCGGGCGAACACGGCCCGGGAGCGGGCCTGGTGGGACAGGCGCAGGGTCTCGGCGGGCCCGTCCAGGCCCAGGGTGTGGGTGCCGAACTCGGACCCGGCGCGGATGACGGAGATGCCGAGCTGATCGGACGCGGGCGCGCCCAGGGTCCAGCCGGTCTTGCCGGGGAACCCGGCCAGGACGGCCTCCGCCAGCCTGCGGGCGGTGCCGCTGGGGGCGTCGGCCTTGAGGCGGTGGTGGTGCTCGAGGAGGTAGGGGTCCAGGTCCCCGTCCAGGGCCGCGAAGCGTCCCAGCACCGTGGAGAGCCGCGCCATGAGCGAGACAGCCAGGCTGAAGTTGGGCGCGGCGAGCACGCCGATGCGCCCGCCGATGCGCGCCTCGAGGCCGGGCAGCCCCCACCCCGTGGCGCCGATCACCAGGTCCGCGCCGGTCTCCAGGGCCCAGGCCAGGTGGCCGTCCACGGCGCCCGCCACGCTGGCGTCGATGGCCAGGTCCACGGGGGTGGGCACCCCTTCCGAATCCAGCGTCCAGGCCAGCTCCACATCGGGGGCCGCCCGGGCCTCGAGCGCGATGGCCGAACCCAGCCGGCCCTTCCCGAAGATCCCGATCCTCATGCCGCGCCTCCCCCGATGAGGGCGGCGTGGAGCCGGCGCACGGCGTCCTTCGCCTCGGCGGCCGTCACGACCATGCTCAGGTTGATCTCGTTGGCCCCCATGCTGATCATCTCCACGTTGATGTCGCTCATGGCGCCGAAGGCCTGGCCCGTGATGCCCGGCGTGTGCTTGAGCCGCTCGCCCACGATGGCCACGATGGCACGGCCCGTGGCCACGCCCACCGTGGCGAAGGCCGACAGGTCCGCGATCAGCTCCTCCAGGGGCGCGTCGGCCTCCACCGTGAGGCTGACGCTCACCTCGGCGGTGGCGATGAGGTCCACGCTCACCTTGTGCCGGGCGAAGACGTCGAAGAGCCGCGCCAGGAACCCGCTCTGGTTCAGCATGCGGGCCGAGGCCACCGTGAGGACCGTCACCGGGCCCCGGTGGGCCAGGGCCGTCACGGGCCGGCCCGTGCGCACCTCGGCCGTGATGGTGGTGAAGCGGCCCTGGGGCCGGCGGGTGTGGCGCACGGTGACGGGGATGCCCTTGTCCACCGCGGGCTGGATGGTGGCGGGGTGGAGCACCTTGGCGCCGAAGGCGGCCAGCTCCCCGGCCTCGGCGAAGCTCAGCTCGGGGATGGGCTGGGCGTCGGGCACCACCCGGGGATCGCTGGTGAGCACGCCCTCCACGTCCGTCCAGATCTGGATGTCCTCGGCCCCCAGGGCCGCGCCGAAGAGGGCGGCGCTGAAGTCGGAGCCGCCGCGGCCCAGGGTGGTGGTGAGGCCCTGGGCGGTGGCGCCGATGTAGCCCTGGGTCACCACGGCCCGGCCGGGGCCCAGCAGGGGCGAGAGGATGGCGGCCGCCAGGGACTCCAGCTCGGGAACGAGGGGACGGGCCGAGCCGAAGGCGGCGTCGGTGCGCACGATGGTCCTGGCGTCCACCCACGCCGCGCCCATGAAGGCGGCCAGGATGCGGGTGGAGAGCCGCTCTCCGATGCTTGCGATGGCGTCCATGCTCCGGGGGGAGAGCTCCTTGAGGAGGGCCACCCCCCGCAGGAGGAGGTCCAGTTCGGCGGCCAGGTCCGCCAGGGCCCCGTCCAGGTCCGCGGGGAGCCCCGCGGGCATGAGTTCCTCCGCCAGGCCCCGGTGGCGCCCGATGAGCGCGGCGTGGAGGGCCAGGGCCGCGGGCAGGTCCCCGCCCTCGGCCTTCGTGGCCGCCTCGAAGAGCTGGTCGGTGGTCCTGGCCGTGGCCGAGAGGACCACCAGGGGGGAACGGGGGTGGGCCGCCGCGGCCAGGGCCGCGACCTCCCGCATGCAGGGGGCGTCGGCCACCGAGGACCCGCCGAATTTCATGACGATCATCGCGCACCCCCGGGGGATGCTGGAACTGGGTTGGGCAGGTTCGTCACGAGGGCCTCCATCGGGAAACGGATGAAGACCCTTGACCCCTCCCCGGCCCCAGGGGACCGGCTTGTCGTCCTAAGGCACTCCGCGGCGATTTGGCGCCGCGACAGCCGCCGGGTTTTAGCCCTGACGTCCAAGGAGTGCGTCGATGATTCGCAACCCTTTCGGCGATCCTCCCCTTTCAGCAGAGATCAGCGGGTCCATCAACCCTCCCTCGGCCTACTGATGGGAATCGCTCCTCCATCGGTTTTTCAACCGTGGCACATTCCCGCCCCGAGTGCAACATACTTGGGGCATGTCCAAGGCGCCCTCGACCCCGGCCACCCGTCTCCTCAGGGAACTCAAGATTCCCTATACGGAGCATTTGTACACCTACCAGGACCACGGCGGAACCCTCGTGGCCGCCCAGTCGCTGGGCGTGGACGAGCACGCCGTGGTGAAGACCCTCATCATGGAGGACGAGGCCGCCCGCCCGCTAATCGTCCTCATGCACGGGGACCGGGAGGTGAGCACCAAGGCCCTGGCCCGGCAGATCGGGTGCAAGACCGTGCACATCTGCAAGCCCGAGGTGGCCAACCGGCACTCCGGCTACCTGGTGGGCGGCACCAGCCCCCTGGGCACCCGCAAGCCGATGCCCGTCTACGTGGAGCGGAGCATCCTCGCCCTGGAGCGGGCCTACCTCAACGGCGGCAGCCGCGGCTTCCTGGTGGGCGTGGCCCCGGCGGACCTGGCCCGTGCCGTGCGCACCGTGGCGGTGGACGCTACACAGGAAGGATGAGCCGGACCGCGGTGCCCTTGCCGGGCGCGCTCTCCAGCTGCACGGAGCCGCCGTGGCCCTCCAGGATCTCCCAGGCCATGGCGAGGCCCAGGCCCGCGCTGCCGCGCTCCAGGCGCGTGGTGAAGAAGGGGTCGAAGACCTTGCCGCGGATGGCGGGCGGGATGCCGGGGCCCGCGTCCCGCACCTCGATGTAGATCCGGGTCCGCATGGGGCCGGGGGTTCCGCCGGGGCGGTAGGGCCGGGGGGGCAGGATCCCGGTGGCCACGCGGATGGCGCCGGAGCCGCCCAGGGCCTGCCGGGCGTTGGCCAGGAGGGCGCCCAGGGCCTGCTCCAGGGCGGCGGGGTCCAGGGGCGCCTCGGGCAGGTCCCCCCCGGGCTCGAAGTCGATGCGGATGCCGGGTCCGGCGGCCTCCCGGGCCCGGGCCAGGAGGCTCACCACGAAGGCGTTGGGCGGTGTGGCCACCCGGGCCGGGCGTCCCAGGTGGGCGAAGGCGCGCAGCTGCGCCAGGAGGCGCCCGGCCTCGTCCAGGGACAGGAGGGCTTCCCGCAGGCGCCGCTCCTGGCCCGGGAGCGCCGCCAGGGTGCGCAGCTCGTCCACGCAGCCCCCCAGGGGCCCCTGGAGCCTGGCTGCGAGGCGCCTGGCCAGCTCGCGCGCGCCGTCCATGCGCCGGCGCTGGTGCATCCGCCCGTCCCGCCAGGCCTCCTCGGTGATGTCCATGATGACCCCCCGGTAGCCCTCGGGGCCCCGGTCCACGTTCCAGCGCGTCCATCCCCAATCGCCGCCGGAACGGCGGATGCGGGCGCGGAAGCTCACGTTGCGGCTCCGCTCCAGGGCCTCCAGGAAAAGGTCGGCGTCCTCGGGGTGGAGGATGGCCACGAGGCCCTCCAGGTCCCCGGGCAGGGGAGAAAGGCCGAGGATCGCCTCCGCCGCTTCGGGGATGGCCAGGCGGTCCCCCGTGAGGATCCACGGCACCACCCGCGCGGCCAGGGCGGCCTCCGTGAAGCCCCGTGGGCCGGCCGCCGCGGGGGCCCGGCCCCCGGCCAGGGCCCGGCGAACCGCCGGGGCGAGCCGGGCCGGGTCGTCCTTGGGCACGCAGTCCGCTGCGCCCCGTCGCAGGCACGCCGCGGCCCGCTCCTCGCCGAGGCTCCGGGAAAGGAAGAGGAACGGCAGGTCCGGGGCCCGGTTCCGGGCGATCTCCAGGGCCTCCTCCCCGCCGATGCCGGGCAGGGCGCAGTCCGCCAGGACGAGGTCGAAGCTCCGGCCGTCCGCCAGGGCCGAGAGGAAGCCGTCGCGGTCGTTCACCCAGGTCAGGTCGGCCAGGAGACCCTCCCGGTCCAGCAGGTCCTTGACCTGCTCCACGTCCCCGGGGCATGCCTCCAGGTGCAGGATGCGGACGGCGCGGTCCACGGGAGTAGGCATTTATGCCGAATTTGAATTAATAATAAATATGAATTCCACCGGGACCCCCCGCCACATGCCCGTTTCCTCCTCCGGCTCTTGGGTGCCACCAAGATAAGCTCCTGCAAGAAAAAGACGAGCGGTTTCCGCTGGCTCGGAGGCTCCGGACTAAAAAACGGGCGACCCTGTGGTCGCCCGCTTGAAGGAGGTCAGGTCCGCCGGGGACTATTCGGCGGGTTCGTCCGGATCCGGACTCGGCTCGTCGCCCACGTGCTCCAGGGGGTGCTCCTCGTGGTGGTGGTGGGGGGTCACCTTGCCGTCCAGGAAGGCCCAGTTGATGGGGTAGACCTCCGGGTCGAAGATGACGAAGTAGAAGTGCCACACGATGATGGCCAGGGTGGCCAGGATGGCTTCGTAGTAGTGGACGGTGATGGAGACGTCCACGATCCAGCGGGGCATCCAGCGGGTGAAGTAGATCTTGAACCAGATGAGGCCGCCGGTGGTGCCCATGAGGAAGGTGCCCCACACCACGGCCCAGTATTCCGCCTTCTCGGCGTACCCGAAGCGCTTGAACTGGGGCTTGGCGGCGCCCGGGACCACCAGGTACTTCAGGTGCGTCAGCACGTCGAAGAGGTCCTTGGTTTCGGGCAGCATGTCCTTGACGAACTTCCGGCCGTCCCTGGTGAAGATGGCGTAGAAGAGGTGGACGATGGCGCCCACGATCATGACGACGGCGGCAATGCGGTGGCCGGTGCGGCGCACCACCTCGCTCGAGCCCATGCACCAGCCCAGCCAGGAGTTGGGATACTTGAGCGCGAAGCCGCTCACCACCAGGAAGATGAAGCTGGAGGCCAGCATGGCGTGCTGGATGCGGGCCTGGGTGTTCATCCGCACCACGGTGCGGTTGGGGTCCCGCAGGGCGGCCAGGGCCTTCTTGCGCAGTATCAGGATGTTGTGGAGGGCCATGCCGCCGATGGTCACGAAGATCAGCGAGAGGTACGTGTAGCGCACCCAGTGGTCCACCTTGCCGCCGATGTCCGAGACCTCCTTCTTGTCAACGTGCACCTTGCCCAGCGAGAACTTCTCGTTGGCGTTGGGGTGGCACTTCTGGCAGGTCTGGACGAGGTTGGCCTTGTTGACCATGGAACGCTTGTCCGAGGCGGCCAGCACCAGGTGGTAGCCGTGGCAGCTGGCGCAGTTGGCGGCGTTGGCCGAGCCCATCTTGGCGGCCATGCCGTGGTAGCTCTCGAAGAAGGTGGTGACGCGGTTGTCGGGGAGGTCGAACTTGGCGTTCATGCGGGACGAGCCGTGGCAGCGGCTGCAGACCATCTGGGAGACCTTCATCGGCGAGGCCGACTTCAGGCTCTCGATGGCGTGGTCGGAGTGGCAGTCCGTGCAGACCGGGGCTTCCTGGATGCCGGCGGCCGTGGCCTGGCCGTGCACCGAGGCGTCGACCTCGGCCACCACGTCCGGATGGCACTGGCCGCAGGTGATGTGCAGGTTCTCCCGCCGAACCGGGGAATTGGCCGAGGTGGCCTTGACGATCTCGTGGGTGCCGTGGCACTCCGCGCAGCCCGCCGCGCCGGCGTTGCCGGCCTTGCGGGCCCGGCCGTGGGCGCTGGCGGCGTAGGTCTTCGAGGGCTTCTCGTGGCAGCTGGCGCAGTCGACCGGGGCCAGCTTGGGCCCGGGGTGGGTGGCCGCGTCCAGGTCCGCGTGGCAGCTGACGCAGCCGTTGCCCGCGTGAATGGAGGCCTCGAACTTGGCCTTGTCCACGAAGGGAGGCTGCTTGCCCTTGGCCGTGGCGGCGGGCTTGCGCCCGTGGCAGGCGAAGCAGGCCGCGTCCGGCCCGGCAGGCTGGGCTGAGAGGGTCAGGGCCGCGGCCAGAGCCAGCAGCGACGATCGTACGATTCCCAAGTTCATCAAAGGACCTTTCCATCCGAAAATCTGAAATCCCAGTCTAGGGTTTTTTCCATGTAAGAAAAGTCACTTTAGTCCTCCGAGGCTTCTTTTCCAATGCGAATGAGTCCGGCAATCATTGCCTGGAAACCCCCTGGCGTTCCGGAATCTGCTACGCTAGTCGTTCGCGCCTCACCATCGGGGCGCACCTTTTTTTATATGGCACACACCTCCCCAGACACCCGCCTCTCCTTCCGCCATCGCGCGGAAGCGGGGATGTTCCACCTGGTCGAGGGCATCGTGAGCCGCCTGCCCTGGGAGACCACCCTGACCCTGGGCCGCGGCCTCGGGCGCCTGGCCCACGCCCTGGACCGGCGCCACCGCAAGGTGGTGCGGGACAACCTGCGCAAGGCCGACCTGGGCCTGACCGAGGCGGGGATCCGGGCCATCTCCCTGGACTGCTTCGAGCACTTCGGCACCCTGGCGCTCACCGCCATCCACCTCCTCCACATGGACGAGGAGGAACTGGCGCGCAGGGTGAAGGTGGTGGGGATCGAGAACTACGACGCGGCCAAGGCCGCCGGGAAGGGGTTCATCGTCCTCACGGGCCACTACGGCAACTGGGAGGCCACCGCCCTGGCCCTCAGCGCCCTGGGCCGGACCCTCTCGGTCATCGGGCGGGAGCTGGACAACCCGCTCCTGGAGCCCCGGCTCCGGCAGCTGCGGGGGCGGTTCGGCAACGAGGTGATTCCCAAGGACGGGGCCTTCCGCGGGGCCATCAAGGCGCTGCGGATGGGCAAGGCCGTGGGCTTCCTCCTCGACCAGGACGCGCTCACCGCCGGCGTCTGGGTGAAGTTCCTGGGCCGCTGGGCCTCCACCTTCCCCTCCGCCGGGCTCCTGGCCGTGAAGTACGGCCTCCCCGTCGTCCAGCTCCGGAGCTGGCCCAATGCCGACGGCACCATCACCGTGTCGGTCGAACCTCCCTTCCAGGTGCCCGTGACGGGGGACATGGACCGGGACGTCTGGACCGCCACCCAGATCATGACCCAGAAAATCGAGGCCGATATCCGGCGCGAGCCTCGATGGTGGTTCTGGATGCACCGCCGGTTCAAGACGCGGCCCGGGGAGGGCGACCCCCTCCCCGCACCGTTGCCTCCTGATGAATGGCTTCTCGACAGCCGTTGAATCCCTCCCGGGGCTCCGGCCCCCCGACCATGGACTTTCCTATGCCCAAGCACGTTCTCGCAAAGCTCGAGGTCGAACTGAAGGCCCTCAAGCAGGCCCTGCTCATTGAAATCCCCAAGGAAATCGCCAGCGCCGCCTCCCAGGGCGACCTGTCGGAGAATGCTGAATATGAACAGGCCCTGGCCAAGCGGGACATGTTCCAGAACAAGGTCGTCGTACTGGAGAAGCGCATCGCCGAGGTGGCCAGCCTCGACCTGGACCGCCTGCCCAAGAACAAGGTGGCCTACGGCACCCGGGTGACCCTCCTGGACCTTGACTCCGAGAAGGAAGTCACCTACAAACTGGTGCTGCCCGAGGAGCTCGGGGACCACCCCGACCACTTGAGCATCAGCTCCCCCATCGGGATGGCCCTGGTGGGCCTGGAGGAAGGGGCGGAAGTGAAGATCAAGATTCCCGCGGGTATCAAGCGTTTCGAGGTCCTGGGACTGGTCACCGTGCACCACCAGTGACATCGGGCACGCGATTCCCAGGTGCCGGGGGGGCGTCAAGGCCCCACAATGAACGACGCAGTGGAAGGAGATCCCATGACAAAACCGAAGCGTGATCAGCAGTGCTCCTTCTGCGGCAAGGCCCCCAACGAGGTCGAACAGCTTCTTGCTGGTCCCAACGCCTATATCTGCAATGAATGCGTCGAGGCCGGCCAGCTCCAGCTGCGCATGAGCCGCCAGGGCAAGCCCGCCGGCAAGCACGAGCCCCGCCTGGCCCGGCCCAAGGAGATCAAGGGCTTCCTGGACGACTACGTGATCGGCCAGGAGGGCGCCAAGAAGCGCCTGGCCGTGGCCGTGTACAACCACTACAAGCGCATCCTCACCCCCCAGAAGAGCCTGGGCGCCACCGAGGTGGAGCTCTCCAAGAGCAACATCCTCCTCATCGGCCCCACGGGCACCGGGAAGACCCTCCTGGCCCAGACGCTCGCTCGCATGCTCGACGTGCCCCTGGCCATGGCCGACGCCACCACCCTCACCGAGGCCGGCTACGTGGGCGAGGACGTGGAGAACATCCTCACCAAGCTCCTCCAGGTGGCCAACTACGACGTGGAGCGGGCCCAGCGCGGCATCGTCTTCATCGACGAGATCGACAAGATCGGCCGCAAGAGCGAGAACCCCAGCATCACCCGGGACGTCTCCGGCGAGGGCGTGCAGCAGGCCCTCCTGAAGCTGGTGGAGGGCACCGTGGCCAACGTGCCCCCCCAGGGCGGCCGCAAGCACCCCCACCAGGAATTCATCCAGCTGGACACCTCCAACATCCTCTTCATCTGCGGCGGCGCCTTCGTGGGCATCGAGGACACCATCAAGCAGCGGGTGCGCGCCAAGGCCGTGGGCTTCGGCGCCAAGGTCACCTCCAAGGGCAGCAAGGACAACCTCCTGCGCCTGGTGGAACCCGAGGACATCATCAAGTTCGGCCTCATCCCCGAACTGGTGGGCCGCCTCCCCGTGGTGGCCACCCTGCAGCCCCTGGACCGCGACGCCCTGGTGGCCATCCTCACCCAGCCCAAGAACGCCGTCACCAAGCAGTTCATGCGCCTTTTCGAGATGGACGACATCGAGCTGACCTTCGAGGCCGGCGCCCTGGACACCATCGCCGACCAGGCCCTGCTGCGCAAGCTGGGCGCGCGCGGGCTGCGGAGCATGCTGGAGCAGATCCTGCTGGAGCCCATGTTCGAGCTGCCCAGCGAGGAGCGCACCACCAAGGCCACGCTCCACCTCACCCGGGCCATGGTGGAGAAGGAACTGGGAATCACGAGCCTGTCGATTCCCGCCGCGGGCTAGGAAGGTCCTTTTTCCTCAGCGAGCCCTCCGCGCCTCCGCGATTGATCTTCTTCCCGGGGTGCCCCTGCGCATATAGTCATTGCGCCGGCGCATCCAGGAAAGGGATCAATCGCGGAGGCGCGGAGGGCTCGCTGAGGAAAAAAAGCATATGTCATTATTCTTGAGTGTTGATTGGTAGGGCCCCATGACGAATCCCCTTCGCAAGACCATCACCCTCCCCGCCATCCCCATCCGGGACATGGTCCTCTTCCCGGGGGCCCGGGTTCCCTTCATGGTGGGGAGGCGCGCCTCGGTGCGGACCCTCGAGCTGGGCATCAAGGTGGGCGACCACCTGCTCCTGCTCACCCAGCGCAACCCCAAGGAGGAGCAGCCCAAGCAGGAGTCCATCCACGCCGTGGGCACCCTGGCGCTGGTGGAGTCCCTCATCCCGCTGCCGCGGGACTACTACAAGGTGGGCGTCAAGGGCATCGCCCGGGTGCGCCTGGAGCGGTACCTGGACGACGGGGACGTGGTGCAGGCCGAGGTGGAGATCCTCCCGGAGCCCGAGGCCCCCGGCGGACCGGCCCTGCAGGATGCCTTCGGCTCGGCGGTGGAGGGCTTCCTCCAGCGCAACCCGGAACTGGCCCGGACCCTCAGCCTGGACCCGGCCATGCCCCTGGGCCAGGCCATCGACGCGGTGGCCGCGGTGCTGCCCGCGGACGTGCGGGACAAGCAGGGGGTGCTGGACCAGCTGGACATCGAACCGCGCCTCCACACCCTCCTCAAGCTCCTGGAAGCCGACGCCGCCACCCACCAGGCCGAGGGCAGGGAGGAGGCCCAGAACCTCGAGAAGGACCACAAGGCCTTCGTGCTGGGCGAGAAGATGCGCGGCGTCCTGCCCGAAGGCAGGAAGGACGAGCTCGCCCAGCTGCGGGAGCGCATCCTCAAGGCCGGGATGGGCGAGGAGGCCGAGGGCAAGGCCCTGGAGGAGGTGGACCGCCTGGAGGGCATGCCCCCCCAGAGCGCCGAGGCCACCGTGAGCCGCACCTACATCGACTGGCTCCTGGCCCTGCCCTGGTCCAAGCTCGCCGACGACCACCTGGACCTGGAGGAGGCCGAGCGCATCCTGGACGAGGACCACGCGGGCCTGGAGAAGGTCAAGGCCCGGATCCTGGAGTACCTCGCCGTCATGCGCCGCCTGCGGGACCGGAACGCGGGGGCCCCCCTGCGCGGGCCCATCCTCTGCCTCGTGGGCCCTCCCGGCGTGGGCAAGACGAGCCTGGCGCGGTCCATCGCCCGGGCCCTGAACCGGCCCTTCCTGCGCTTCTCGCTGGGCGGCGTGCGGGACGAGGCCGAGATCCGGGGGCACCGGCGCACCTACATCGGCTCCATGCCCGGGCGCATCATCTCCCTCCTGAAGAAGGGCGGCGTGCGCAACCCCCTCATGCTCCTGGACGAGATCGACAAGATGGGCTCCGACTGGCGGGGCGACCCCAGCTCCGCCCTGCTGGAGGTGCTGGACCCCGAGCAGAACCAGACCTTCCAGGACCACTACCTGGACGTGGGCTTCGACCTCAGCCAGGTGCTCTTCCTCACCACCGCCAACGTGCGCCACCAGATTCCCCAGCCCCTGGAGGACCGCCTCGAGGTGCTCGAGCTGAGCAGCTACACCCTGGGCGAGAAGAAGGCGATCGCCCACGCCCACCTGGTGCCCAAGGCCCTGGACCGCCACGGCATGGCCGACCTGGGCATCACGTTCGAGGACGCGGCCCTGGAAAAGCTCGTGCAGGCCTACACCAAGGAGGCCGGCGTGCGCCAGCTGGAGCGGGAGATCTCCGCCGTGCTGCGCAAGCTGGCCCGCCAGAGCCTCCAGCCCGGGCCCTTCGACGCCAGGGTCACCGCGGACCGCCTCGCGGGCCTGCTGGGCCCCGAGCGCTTCCTGGAATCCCCCCTGTCGGCCCAGCCCGCCGCGGGCGTGGTCAACGGCCTGGCCTGGACCCCCACCGGCGGGGACCTCCTTACCATCGAGGCCGCGCGGCTTCCGGGCAAGGGCGTCCTCAAGCTCACCGGCAAGCTGGGCGAAGTGATGCAGGAGAGCGCCAACCTCGCGCTCAGCTTCGTGCGCATGCGCGCCGACAGCCTGGGCCTGGCCCCCGACTTCCTGGAGAAGACCGACCTCCACGTGCACCTGCCCGAGGGCGCCATCCCCAAGGACGGGCCCAGCGCCGGCATCACCCTGGCCACGGCCCTCATCTCGGCCCTCACGGGCATCCCCGTGCGCGCCGACCTGGCCATGACCGGGGAACTGACCCTGCGGGGCGCGGTCCTGCCCATCGGCGGCCTCAAGGAGAAGCTCCTGGCCGCCCACCGAATGGGATGCCGCACCGTCATCATCCCGGCGGAGAACGCCCGGCACCTGGAGGAGCTCCCCGAGGAGGTGCGCCGGGAGCTGGTCATCCACCTGGTGAAGAGCATGGACGAGGTGATCCCCCTGGCCCTGGTCAGAACTTGACCTTGATCCCGGCCCGGTAGTAGTTGTCCGCCACCACCCCGGCCTCCACCACCACCGAGACCACCTGGAAGCGGCGCCGCCAGGGGCGGGGCAGGACGTAGCTGATCGTGGCGTGGGCCGCGACGTTGAGGATGCAGAGCCGGGTGATGGTCCTGGCGCTGGGGTGGCGGGGCAGGAGGGGGTTGCGCTCGTAGCGGTTCCCGTCCTCGATCTGGCGGCTCTGGCTGCAGTCCATGGCCACCATGGCCACGTAGGAGAGTTCCCAGGCGGTGTCGGACTTGGACCAGGGGTCCGCGGCCCGGCAGGGCATGCCCAGGCAGAGGGCCGCCAGGCCCCAGGTGAGGCTTTTCAACATGGATCACGACCCTCCGGCTACTGGCGTGAGCCACAATATGAGTTATTAATTCATCGCGGCAAGCCCCGCGCCCGCTCGTTCACAACTGCAACACCCCAGCAACTTTCCCCAACCCGCCCCAGGCTTGCGACAATGGCCCCCTATGACCTTCGCGCATCTCCACCTCCACACCGAGTACTCCCTCCTCGACGGCCTGACCCGCATCCCCGACCTCGTCAAGAAATGCAGGGCGACCGGCATGAACTCGGTGGCCGTCACCGACCACGGCAACATGTTCGGCATGATGAAGCTCTTCGACGCCTGCGAGAAGACGGCGGACAAGGACGGCAACTGGGCCGTCAAGCCCATCCTCGGCTGCGAGGTGTACGTGGCCCCCCGGTCCCGGCACGACCGCAAGCTCGACAACAACGCCCTGAACGCCGAGGGCCTGGAGGACTGCCTGGACCCCTCCGGCCAGCGGGACGCGGGCTACCACCTGGTGCTCCTGGCCAAGAACCCCGTGGGCTTCCGCAACCTGTCCAACCTGGTCTCCAAGGGCTTCACCGAGGGCTTCTACTACAAGCCCCGGGTGGACAAGGACCTGCTGCGGGAGAACAGCGAGGGCCTCATCGCCCTCACGGCCTGCCTGGGCGGCGAGGTGCAGGCCCGCCTCCTCTCCGGCAACATCGACGCCGCCGAGCGCGTCGCCCGGGACTACCAGAGCATCTTCGGCGAGGACTTCTACCTGGAGATCCAGGACCAGGGCTTCGAGGCGGAGCGCCTGATCATCCCCAGCCAGTTCGAGCTCTCGAAGCGCACCGGGATCCCCCTGGTGGCCACCAATGACGCCCACTACCTCAACCACGACGACGCGGACCTCCACGACACGCTCCTGTGCATCGGCACCAAGCGGTTCAAGAGCGAGCCCAAGCGCATGCGCTTCTCCACCGACCAGTTCTACGTGAAGTCGCCCGAGGAGATGGCCGCCGTCTTCCCCGGCCACCCCGAGCTGCTCGAGCGCACCCTGGAGATCGCCTCCAAGATCGACCTCTTCCCCATCACCCGCAAGCCCATCACCCCGCAGTTCCCCGTGCCCTCGGGCCACACCCTGGAGAGCTACTTCGTGGAGGTGGCCCGCGAGACCTTCGAGGAGCGGCTCAAGGAGTGCCAGGTGCTCTGGCAGGCCGGGGCCCTCAAGCACTCCGAGGAGAAGTACCGCGCCCGGCTCGAGTTCGAGCTGGACACCGTCCTGAAGATGGGCTTTCCCGGCTACTTCCTCCTGGTATGGGACTTCATCCGCAAGGCCCGCGAGATGGGCGTGCCCGTGGGCCCGGGCCGCGGCAGCGCCGCCGGCAGCATCGTGGCCTGGTCCATGCACATCACCGACATCGACCCCATGCAGTACGACCTGCTCTTCGAGCGGTTCCTGAACCCCGAGCGCATCTCCATGCCCGACGTGGACATCGACTTCTGCCGGGACGGGCGCCAGAAGGTCATCGACTACGTCACCGAGGCCTACGGCAAGGACCGCGTCAGCAACATCGTCACCATCAACCAGCTCAAGACCAAGGCCGTCATCAAGGACGTGGCGCGGGTCTTCGAGAAGGACTTCGCCTTCGCCAACAACCTCACCAAGCTCGTGCCCCAGGAGCCCGGAAAGCCCATCACCGTGGCCATGGCCCTGGAGCAGAGCGACAAGCTGCGCGAACTCTACGAATCCGAACCCGAGGTGAAGAACATCCTGGACATCTCCGCGCGCCTGGAGGGCCTCGCCCGCAACACCGGCGTCCACGCCGCCGGCGTGATCATCGCCCCCGACGACCTCACCCGCTTCGCCCCGCTCAGCCGGGACAAGGACGGCAAGGTGATGGTGCAGTACACCATGGTCGAGGCCGAGCGCGCCGGGCTCCTGAAGATGGACTTCCTGGGCCTGGAGACCCTCACCCAGATCGCCAAGACCCAGGGCTACATCGAGCGCACCCAGGGCCATCCCGTGGACATGACCCTCATCCGCACCTTCGACGACCGGAAGACCTTCGACCTGTTCAGCCAGGGGGACACCGACGGCATCTTCCAGTTCGAGTCCGGCGGCATGAAGTCGCTCCTGGCCAAGCTGCGCCCGGACCGCTTCGACGACCTCATCGCCCTCAACGCCCTCTTCCGCCCCGGCCCCCTGGGCGCGGGCATGGGCGACACCTACGTGAACCGCCGCCACGGCCGCGAGCCCGTGACCTACATGTTCCCCACCCTCGAGCCCATCCTCTCCCCCACCTACGGCGTGATCCTGTACCAGGAGCAGGTGATGCAGATCGCCAGCCTCATCGCCGGGTACTCCCTGGGCGAGGCCGACATGCTGCGGCGCGCCATGGGCAAGAAGGACAAGGAGAAGATGGCGAAGGAGAAGACCAAGTTCATCGAGCAGGGCGTGGTGCGCGGCTACGAGCGGGACAAGGTCTCCGAACTCTTCGATCTTATTGAATACTTTGCTGGCTACGGCTTCAACAAGAGCCATTCAGCGGCATATGCCCTGATTGCATACGAAACAGCCTACCTCAAAGCCAACTTCCGCACCGAGTTCATGGCCGGCCTCCTCTCCACCAAGGCCCAGCGCACCGACGACGTGGTGAAGTACATCCAGAACTGCAAGGAGATGGGCCTGGACGTGCTGGGCCCGGACATCAACGAGAGCCAGCTGGACTTCACCATCACCGGGCCCAACCAGATCCGCTTCGGCTTCGCCGCGGTCAAGGGCCTGGGCGAGGCCGCGCTGGAGGCCATCCTCGCCGCGCGCGCGGAGGAGGGGGGCTTCAAGGACTTCTTCCACGCCCTCAAGGCCACCGACCTCCAGAAGGCCAACCGCCGCGTGTGGGAGGCCCTCATCAAGGCAGGGGCCTTCGATTCCATGGAACCCAACCGCGCCGCCCTCATGGAGGGCCTGCCCTCGGCCATGGAGAACGCGGGGAAGGGGGGCCAGGACCTGGGGCTGGTATCGCTCTTCGACGAGGCCGAGATGGCCAGCCTCGCCGACAACTGGGCCGTGCCCGAGGACGTGGAGTTCTGGAGCCGCAAGGACCGCCTGCGCTACGAGCGGGAGTCCCTGGGCCTCTACGTGTCGGGCCACCCCCTGGAGGAGTTCAAGGACGCCATCAAGGTGCACACCGTGGGCACCATCGCCTCCCTGAAGGAGGCCGCCGCCGCCGGCAGGCACCGGGACCGGGACGAGGTGGCCATCGGCGTCATGGTGAGCAACGTCCAGTTCAAGACGAACCAGAAGGGCGAACCCTGGGCGATCCTCTACCTGGAGGACCTCACCGACAAGGTGGAGGCCCTGCTCATGGCCGGCAGCTACAACCCCGTGACCCGGAAGAGGGGCCGCCCCTTCGACCTGTACCGGCACCTGGCCCTGCCCGACGCCCTCCTGCGCGTCACCGGCGAGCTGAAGATCGAGACCACCGGCAACAACGGCGACGAGGACGAGGAGGAGCAGACCACCATCAAGCTCTTCGTGACCTCCCTGGAGCCCCTGGAGGACTTCCAGGGCAAGGGCTTCTCCGGCGCCCTGATCCGCCTGCCCAGGGGGGAGTACCCCAACCGCCTGGTGCCCCTCCTGCGCCTCTACCACGGCAACCTTCCCCTGCACCTGGAATACCGCGGCCCCCAGGGCATCCTCGCCCGCGTGAGGGCCAGCGGCGACCTCAATGTCCGCTTCGATCCCGACCTTTCCGAAAAGGTCGCCAAGGAAGCCGGATGCGCCCTGAGCTGGACCTACTGACAAGGAGTCCACCATGTTCCGAAGTACCCTTCCCCTGCTTGCCGGAGCCGTGATGATCGCAGGACAGCCCATACCCGACTTCTCCCAGACCGAGCGCGCCAAGGTGCCCGACGTGTACAAGTGGCGCGCCACGGACATGTACAAGAGCGACGCCGCCTGGCGCGCCGAGCTCGACGCCGTCAAGGCCCTCATCGCCGCCCTGGATCCCCTGGGCAAGGCCTGGACCACCGCCCCCAAGGCCATGGGCGACTTCATGGAGCGCCTGGACGAGGTGAACCTCCGCGGGGGCCGCCTGTACCGCTACGCCAGCCACCAGGGCGACATGGACCTGGGCGACACCAACTACCAGAAGATGAAGGGCGAGATCCAGACCGTGCTGGTGGGCCTGGGCGCCAAGCTCGCCTTCATGGACGCCGATCTCATGGCCCTGGGCCAGGAGAAGGTGGAGGCCTACATCAAGGCCGAGCCCCGCCTCGCCTCCCACCGGGTGGGCTTCCTCAAGACCCTGCGCATGAAGGCCCACATCCTCCCCGAGGGCGAGGAGCGGGTCGCCGCCACCGCCGGCCTCTTCTCCGACGCGCCCTCCGGCGCCGCCGGCATGCTCAACAACGTGGACATGCCCCACACCAGCGTGACCCTCTCCACCGGCGAGAAGGTGGTCCTCAACACCGCGAACTACAACAAGCTACGCGCCTCCAAGGTCCCTGCGGACCGGCGCCTGGTCATGGAGACCCACTTCAAGGAACAGGCCCAGTACCAGAACACCTTCGCCACCCTCCTGGACGCCAACACCAAGAAGGACCTCTTCCAGGCGAAGATCCGGAAGTACCCCACCTGCCTGGACGCCGCCCTCTACCCCGAGGCCATCGACACGGCCGTCTACAAGAACCTGGTGGCCTCCGTGAAGGCCAACCTCGCGCCCCTCCACCGCCTCATGCGCCTTCGGGCGCGGATGCTGGGCCTGACCGACATGAACTACGGCGACGTGTACGCCTCCGCCGTGCAGTCGGTGGACAAGAAGTACACCTTCGAGGAGGCCCGCGACCTGGTTCTCAAGGCCACCGCCCCCCTGGGCCCCGACTACCGCAAGGGCCTCGAGCAGGCCTTCACGAACGGCTGGATCGACATCTACCCGAACAAGGGCAAGCAGTCCGGGGCCTACTCCGACGGCGTCTACGGCGTGCACCCCTTCGTGAAGATGAACTTCGACGGCTCCTTCCACGAAGTGTCCACCCTGGCCCACGAGCTGGGCCACGCCATGCACTCCTACCTCTCGGACGCCGCCCAGCCCTTCCCCATGGCCGACTACCCCATCTTCCTCGCGGAGATCGCCAGCACGTTCAACGAGAACCTGCTCATGCACCACCTGCTGGACACGGTGGCCGACGACACCCTCAAGCTCTACCTCCTGGACAGCTACCTGGAGACCATCCGCGGCACCCTCTTCCGCCAGACCCTCTTCGCGGACTTCGAGCTGGCCATGCACGAGCGGGTGGAGCAGGGCCAGTCCCTCACCCCCGACTGGCTCGACGCGAAGTACCTGGAGCTCACCCGCCTCTACTACGGCCACGACAAGGGCGTCATGAAGGTGGAGGACTACATCAAGTCCGAGTGGAGCGCCATTCCGCACTTCTACTACAACTACTACGTCTTCCAGTACGCCACCGGCATCGTGAGCTCCATGGCACTCTCCGAGGCCGCCCTGAAGGATCCCGCCGCCCGGGACCGCTACCTGGCCTTCCTGCGGTCGGGCGGAAGCCGCTTCCCCCTGGATACCCTCAAGACCGCCGGCGTGGACCTCGCCTCGCCCCAGCCCGTGGACGCCGCCCTCAAGGCCTTCGACGCGCTGGTGGGACGCATGGAGACCCTCTACGATAGGACCCGGGCCGCCGGGAAGTGAGGATGCCCCTTCCAACCTCAAGGCAGCCCAGGGGACCTCGCCATTGCTCGTCCTGATCTTCGTCACCCTCATCATCGGCCTGCAGTACTGCCACCGGCAACTCATCCACCGGCTGCTGCCGGAGGGCTATGACCGGTGGGTGACGCCCATCCTGGTCCTCATCCACATCCCCCTGGCCCTCTACATGGCCATGCGGTTCACCGGCAACGCCACCTGGCTGCCCTGGCTCCGCCCGTTCTCCCGGGCGGGCCTGTACTTCCAGATGCTTTGCGCCTTCAACCTGACCATGTGGCTGCTCTCCGAAGGCCTGTGGCGCCTGCGCCACCTGTGGCGGCCCCAGCCGGGCCAGCCCCCCGAGGACCCCGGCCGGCGGAACTTCCTCCGCCAGACCACGGCCGCGGGCGTGGGCCTCGCCTCCTACGGCGTCCTGACCGGCCGCCGCGAGGCCCTGGGCGACCCGGACATCGTCCACCTGCAGCTCTACTTCCACGACCTGCCCCCCGGCATGGACGGCCTGCGCATCGCCCAGATCAGCGACCTCCACGCCGGCCCCCTGGTGAAGGCCCCCCTGGTGGCCCGGTGGCGGACCCTCGTGCAGGCCGAGCGCCCCGAGCTCCTCCTCCTCACCGGGGACGTCACCGACAGCGTCCCCGCGGAGGCCGGCATCGTGGAGGAGGCCTTCCGCAACTTCCCCGCCCCCCTGGGCTGCTACGCCATCCTGGGCAACCACGACTACTTCACCGACCCCCGCCCCATCTGGCAGATCCTGGAACGCACCGGCTTCCAGTGCCTCGAGAACCGCTACGCCTACGTCTACCGGAACGGCTCGCGCCTCGCCCTGGTGGGCCTCCAGGACCCCATGGCCCGCCACGGCCACTTCCGGGACATCCGCTACGGCCCCGGCCCCTCCCCGAAGATCGCCACCGAGGGCCTTCCCCCCGACGTCTGGCGCCTCTGCCTCAACCACCGCCCCAGCGATTGGCCCCTGGCCCGCCAAGCCGGCGCCCGCCTCACCCTCTCAGGCCACACCCACGGCGGCCAGATCAACCTCATCCCCTTCGTGAACAGCGCCCTCCTCCTGGGCCCCTACGCCCAGGGCCTGTACCGCAAGGACGGCGACGTCCTCTACGTGAACCGCGGCCTGGGCGTGGTGGCCCTCCCCGTCCGCATCGGCGCCCCCCCCGAAATCACCCTCATCACCCTCCGCCGCCGATGAAAACCTCTTCCCCATCCCAGGTTCATGCGCTAGAATCAAGGTTCGGCATAACCGTGGCTCCATCGTCTAGCGGTTAGGACGGCGCCCTCTCACGGCGTTAACAGGGGTTCGATTCCCCTTGGGGCTACCAAGCAAACACCCTAGAGAAATCTAGGGTGTTTTTGTGTTTAAGCGGCATTGCAAAAATGGATATCAGGTCGTGCTCCACAGAATGCTCCAAAACGCGTCCCGCGGCCGTGGGTTCAATGGATGCCAATCTGGTAGCGACCATAGCCCGACCATAGATCGACCATAGACAACACCCAACTACTCTTTATTCAGTAGATATATGGTCCAGCGCCTTTGGCCTTGCTGGACCATACGCCCTTCCTTGACCAACCGCCCCAGAAGCGACTTGGCGGCACTCTCGGAAAGGCCGCACAGATCCATGACATCAGCACGCTTTATGGAGCCCTTGGCTTTTGCGAGTTTGAGAACCATGGCCTCTTGTTGGATCATCGCCAGGCCGGTCTGACGCACGTATGCCGTGCTTTGGCCTAGTTGACGATAAATAGGGGCGCTCAGGGTGAAGCTTCGGTCTCGAATGGAACCATGGGCCTCCAACAAGCCTGATTCCACCATCCGTTCAAGGAGACCTCGGGTTGCGGCTTCCGTTCGCTGTACCGATCTTGCGAGTTCTTCAATTCCTGCCCGCCGCTCATGGCGGAGGCAGGACAGGATGATCAGGGCGTCCAGACTTAGAGGTTCTCCACGGCGCTTTTCTTCCGCCAGCACGACCCGGAGGAAATCCAGATCGGCCTGCCCGCCAGGCATGGTGACAGCAACTGAGGTTGTGGTGGAACCGGTGTAATCGGGTGCAAGCCGGCCGAACCGGAGCAAACCTGCATAAATCCGATCCACGCCACGGCCGCTTCTTTCAGCCAAACCGATCCGTTTAAGAGCATCTGCAAGTCGAGGGTTCCTGGGGGTGGGGTCGATGGTCAGAAGGTTGTCCTTGGTGACTCCTTCGGGAAAGCCCCCAGGACCGCTGATCCGAATTCCATCCTGTTCCCAGAGCACTCTGACCATGCCAAGACGGGCGTAGTCCCGATGAACCAATGCATTCACGAAGGCTTCCCGGAAGGCCCGGCGGTCGAAATTCGGAACAGGTACCCGGAACAGGCCCGAATCCATTTCCTCCTCCTGGTAACGAACTTCAAATTGTTCTTCCACATGCTCGAACCAGCGCAGTAGTGGCCATCGTTCGATCCGGTTCACTCTAATATCAGTTCCCTCCATGACCTGGAAAGCCACCTCATGAGTGGGAAGCAGGCTTGACAGGCTGGATAACTTGCCAATGAGCAGGAGCCCCGTCACCGTCGGAAGCCTGCGTCCGTCCAAGCTCTGGACTAGACCAAGGGCGCCATCAAGTTCCTCATCGCTGAGCGAGAGGAGCGCCAGATCTCCACGGTACCGTTCCATCATCTGCCTGAGCCGGGACCTTTCCAAAGGGTCAAAGTCCGCTAATGAGGCCGATTCTAGAGGCAGAGCAGAGTAATCCAAAACCCCGAGATCCGCCTTCCTGGAGAGATATTCCCCCGGATATACGGGAAGATCCTCGGGTTGGCCATCCTCCCTGATCCTCCGTCTCAGTACACGCCCATCGGATGTAGCAACGAGGTGGCGGCTGCGGGGAACCAGGATTCTTGCCACCCTGACACCCTGGATTTCAATTGCCTCGACTTTTACGCCCAAGGGAGGGCGGGTCAGGTTGGCAACCATGGCAGGCAGGCCTTCAAGTCGTGCATGGGCCTTGTGCAAGCCGGTGGGTGTGGCATTGTTCTCGACACCGAGAAACAACACACCGCCTTCCGAATTGGCCATTCCAACCAACGACTCAACCAGTTCACGGTCCGGAAGGCGGTCCAAATCAGATTTGAATTCGGTGGTTAGCGATTCCTTCTCAGGCAGCAGCCCAAGTAAATGCAGGTTTTCAGAGTTTTGAGATGTCATCCCTGATCCTTGAGGGTGTCCCAAGTATGGCAGGGTAGGTAGCAGCGGCCATCAGCGAGGAATTGCGGAATCCGGGATTTTTCGGCATCTTCTTTCATGGTGGAAGCTCCTCCTGATGAATACCCGAAACGATTTGCTTAGCGACTTGGAGCGCCTTGAATCAAGGCTCAATAGTCAAATCCTGCTGGCGGATCGCACACGCCTAGAGATCCAGGCGATCAAGGCTCAACTCGCAAAGCTTGCAGTCCCTGATGAATCACGGGAGATTGCCAACTCGTTTTCGGCTGAAGACAAGATTTCATTATTCAGAAGCCTCTTCCGTGGCCGCGAAGATGTGTTTCCAAGGCTATGGGTCAGCAAGAAGCAAGACAAGAAGGGCTACTCGCCAGTTTGCGCGAACGAACAGAATCCGCTTCTTTGTGACAAATTCAAGGTCAAGTGCGCGGAGTGCCCAAACCGGAGGTTTATGCCCATGGATGACAGGGTGGTCCTGGACCATCTCCAGGGCCGCCATGTGATCGGCGTTTACCCCATGCTTCTGGATGAAACCTGCTGGTTCCTTGCCGCCGATTTCGATGGGGAAGGATGGAAGGAGGATGCCAAGGCTGTCATGGCGACCTGCGCAGAGCTTGGCGTCCCTGCAACGTTGGAACGGTCCCGGTCAGGGCAGGGGGCCCATGTCTGGATCTTCTTTACCGCCCCGGTTCAGGCCGCGACCGCGCGGAAACTGGGCTGCTTCCTTCTCACGACGACCATGAATCGGCGCTACCAGATGAGCATGGCTTCCTACGACAGGCTCTTCCCCAATCAGGACACCATGCCACAGGGTGGGTTCGGGAATCTGATCGCACTGCCCCTTCAAAGGGAGGCGAGAAGGGAGGGGAATACCCTTTTCCTCGATGACAACCTGGAGCCCTTGCCGGACCCATGGAGTCATCTTGCTTCCGTACGTCGCATGACGCCCACCGAAGTCGAAACCCTCGCAGAGGCCGCTTCCCGACAGGGACGAGTTCTTGGGGTACGCTTCGAACCCCTGGAGGACGGCCTGGAAGCGACCCCTTGGGAGCGGCCCCCGTCTGGAAAACCGAAGAAGGCCAAGATCGAAGGCATGGTACCCAACGTCGTCAGAGCGGTCCTGTCCAGTCAGATATTTGTGGAAAAGGAAGGATTGCCCTCGGGCCTGCTCTCCGAAATGAAGCGTCTGGCGGCTTTCCAGAATCCGGAATTCTATCAAAAGCAGGCAATGCGGTTCTCCACCAATGGGATACCCCGAATTATCTGCGCCGCTGAGGAACACCCCCTTCACCTCGCCCTGCCTCGCGGGTGCCGGGAAGAGCTGGCGGCACTGCTGACGGAGCAAGGGAGCCAGCTTGAACTGGAAGACCTGAGAAGCTCCGGAGCATCGACTGGGCTGACCTTCCAAGGCAAGCTTACGGAAGTACAGGAGGCTGCTGCTGCGACGGTTTCCTCGCATGACCTCGGGATATTCGTCGCGCCACCCGGTACCGGAAAAACGGTCTTCGGGGCCTTCATGGCTGCCCAGCGCGGCGTGAACACCCTTGTCCTTGTCCATCGGAAGCCCCTCTTGGACCAATGGCTTGCCCAGCTTCAAATGTTCCTGGGGCTCGGCCCGAAAGAGGTTGGCCAGATCGGAGGCGGGAAGCAAAAGCCTTCGGGGAGAATCGACGTAGCCATGATCCAGAGCCTTGCCAAACGGGATGGGGTCAGTGACCTGGTCCGCAACTACGGGCAGGTGATTGTGGACGAATGCCACCACGCGCCGGCGACGTCGTTCGAACGGGTGATGAAGGAAATCCGGGCTCGGTTCATACTCGGCCTGACGGCCACGCCCTATCGACGGGATGGACTCCAGCGCCTCCTCCACTTTCAATGCGGCCCCGTTCGTTTCCAGGTTGGGGCGGCGGCTAAGGCGGCAGCGCAGACTTTCTCTACTAGGCTGATCGTCAGGGAGACCCGCTTCTTTGGCCAGGGCACTATCCAGGATCTTTATGGTTCACTGGTGGTGGACCCCCTGCGTAACGCAATGATCATTGCGGATGTCCGGCGTGCGCTTCTGGAAGGTCGATCTCCAATTGTTCTCACGGAGCGCAGGGAACACCTCGAACTATTGGCAGGAGCCCTGAAGGATTCAGTAGAGCACGTCATCATGCTACATGGCGGTGTCCCGGCCAAGGCCCGAAGGGAAGCTCTTGCCGATCTCGCGAAAGTGCCCAAAGAAGCTCCGAGACTCATCCTTGCAACCGGGCGGTATATTGGCGAAGGCTTTGATGATCCACGCCTGGACACCCTGTTCATGGCGATGCCTATCGCCTGGAAGGGCACCTTGGTCCAATACGCCGGTCGCCTTCACCGCCTCCACCCGGACAAGGTCGAGGTTCAGGTGTACGACTACCTGGACAGTTCGATGCCCGTGTTCAAGAAGATGTTCGAGAAGCGGATGAGAGGCTACCGGGCCATGGGCTATGAGACCGATGACAACAGCCGAGGCGGTTTCCTGTTCCCCGTACACCAGGCGGAGGAGCAATTGCGATGACTACCGAAGCCGAACTTCGCGACAAACTTCGGAAGATCGAAGCCCTTTTCGCAGGGGCCTATACAGAGGGAGAGCGCTTGGCCGCCATGGCCGCCAGGGAGCGGATCCAGTTCAAACTTAAAGAGATGGGGGCCCACGAGCAACCCATCGAGATGAAGTTCACGCTGGGTGATGGTTGGAACATGAAACTATTCCTGGCCCTCTGCCGTAGATATGGGCTGAAGCCCTACCGGAACCATGGCCAGCGGCGGACCACTGTGATGTTGCGTGTTGTTGGCAGCTTTGCGGATGAAATTCTTTGGCCTGAATTCACCCAGTTGGCCGAGGCTTTGAAGTCCTATCTGAATGAAGCCACGGAGAGGATCATTCGGGAGGAGGTATTCAGGGATACAGAGGAGGCAGATTCGAGGGAGGCAGGAGGTTGAACTGCGGGAAATCCTGATAGTCCAAGAAGCCGCGCCGGAAGAGACGGAACTCATGCTTTTCCTTTACAGCACTTCGCGTGTGGACGGCGTTAACGGTGTCCCGGTTTTCCGAATAAGTAGATTGTATGCGAATGTATTTCATCAATAGCAATTCCGATGGCAGGTGGGATCCCCAAGGTGCTCCACGAAATGCTCCAAAACGAGGTTTTTTAGGGTGTCCCATCTTTAAATTGCCAATTAAATGTTTAAATAATTTAAGTTATAATTTATATCTGCCGGTATCAGGCCTCTCACGGCGTTAACAGGGGTTCGATTCCCCTTGGTGCTACCACTGAAATGATTAGACTTAGAAGCTGGAGACACCCTCCGGCTTCTTTTTTTTACGCTCTTCCTCACAAAACGTACTCACATAGGTCATTACGGGTCGGGGCGAGGGGGGCGAGACTCGGCGCAGATCAATTGAGGTGGTCGGGGTGAGCAGGGCATCGGGGCGGCGATGCTGATGATCTACACATCGACTGATCCGCAGCATGGCTTTACCTGGTTGACCCAAGCTAGTGGATGTTCCCGAGCGGTTGTGAACCCTTCGGCTGGCCTCCGGGTACGGAACTTTTGAGGTCCTTCCCGCCATCCATTGAACCTTGGCAAAGGTTCAGTTGGTCGCTTATGAAGGGGAGGGCAGTGGAAGGCCGCGGCATTAAGACCATCCGGCTAGAGGGTCCTCAGGGCGAGCTATGGGCTCACCTTCGGGGGGACAGCGGTACTCCAGTCCTTTTTGTCCACGGCAATGGGGGCAGGGACAGCCAGTGGGAGGCCCAGGTCGCCGCCCTCGGGACCCATTGTCAGGCCGCAGCCCTGGACCTGCGAGGAATGGGGGATTCAGAGCCGCCCAGGAATGGGGACTTTTCCATCGGAGGCTTCGCCGAGGATGTGGCCGCCATGGCGGACGCCCTTGCCTTCCGGTGTTTTGTCCTCGTTGGCCACAGTCTGGGAGGTTATGTGGTGGCAGCCTGCGCGGGCTTGTTCCCCGAGCGCCTGCTCGGACTCGTCTTTGTGGACCACGGTGGTGACCCCCGCAACGATTCCGAAGCTGACCTGGAAGCCCTGACCAACGGGCTTGCCCCTGAGGCTTTCGATGCCTTCGCTCGCCAGGCCATGGAGACGTGCCTGAAGGGGGCGAGGTTGAAGGTCAAGGAACAGGTGCTTGCCCAGTTGCAGGCAACGCCCAGGGCCCATTTTGCAGGCGCCGTCCTGGGCTTGTTGGACTTCGATGCCGGCGCCGCGTTGAGGTCCTACCAAGGTCCCAAGCTGCACCTCCATTCGGGCTTTCTTGAAGAGCAGGGCCTGGTACCCATCCATGCCCAGGCCCCCGGCATCAAAGCAATCCTGGTGAGGGATTGCAGCCATTGGGTGCATATGGATCAGCCTGACCTTTTCAATGCCGAACTGGATCGTTTCCTGAACCTTCATGCACTCAACCCTTCTAACGCTTGGCAAGGCGGCCACCTGCACTCCGGTCGAGATACTGTTTGCCCCGTGGGCGCAGTGTTTCAAGGGCCTTCAACGTGGACTCGTTCACGCCCAGCGCCTCCTGGTGCTGTTCAAGGAAGTAGCCTACCAGGGCAGAGGTGGTCGCATTACCCTGTCGCTCCAGGTAGGCCAGCACCGCGGCAGCGTCCACCAGGCTGAGCCCTTCAAGGGAGCGCCAAGCCTCTTCCCAACCACCCCCCAGGTCGGGGCGATCCAGGACATCGACCAGGGTCCTGGCCACCGAGGTCACAGGCAGATCGAAGCCCATGCGGTCCATCATTGCCACTTCCATGGTCAAGGCTGCCTCCTCCAAGGCTTCCCTGGGCTGCACTGGCTTGTAGGCAACACCCCTGAAGGTCCAGCCCCGCTGAGAGCGTGGCACCAGGATCTGGATGGTCTCAAAGGTGGAGTGGGCCAAGCCATGGAGTTCCAGCGCCGTATGGTAGCCGAGGACCCCAGTGGGGCACCCGAGGTAGCCAACCAGGTAAGCATCCACTGGGGAGTTTGCCGGTGTGCTGCCGGGAGCAACTGCCGCAAATAGCCCTCTGCGCACCATGAGGACGTGGCTGGTCCTTTGGTGGCAGCGGAGCAAAGCCGCCACTTCAACTCAAAGTGGTTCAATTTTAAAATTCAGAGTTCTTGACATCGGTGGTGTGTAGCACCTGCATCACGCATGAGGATCATTGGAGACCACCTTCGCCAGCGTCGAGAAGCCAAACGGCTCGGCGACCCCAAATTCTCGGTGCGGGGGCTTGCCGCCATGGTCGGCGTCGAACCCTTCCACCTCAGCAAGGTCGAACGGGGTATCGAGGCCCCGCCCTCCGAGGCCCGGATGCTGGCCTTGGCCCAAAACCTTTCGGGCTGCTCCTCCGGGAACGGCGAACCCAGCCCAGACACGCCGTGCTCCGCCTGGTGCGGAAAGGGCGGGATGGCCAATGAATTCCTACGACCGGTTCTTTCCATACCAGGGCACCAGGCCGCAGGGGGGGCGGGGACCTGGTGGCACTGCCCCTTCAACGGGAGTCGGGACAGGAAGGGCCCAGATCCCTGGCCTCGCTGGTGATGAATGTCGATCCTGCCTTTGCTGACCTCATCCAGACTCGACTCCGCCAGGATCAACGCCGGGCAGGGTGCCCGTCACGCAGGAAAAGAGCGCCGGCCACGATGGAAAACCCCACGAGCCCGAGTTGCAGTGCGGTCATGCCCGCCCAGACCAGGGCATCCCGGTCCCCGTGGAGGAATTCCAGCCCGAACCGCAGGGCCGAGTATCCGCCGAGGTGGCACCAGAAGATCCGTGGCCAGGACGTCTCCCCCGCGGCGGCCTTCCGGGCCAGGAGGACGACGATGGCAGCCAGGGCCAGGTCCCCCAGGGCTTCGTAGAGTTGGGTGGGGTGGAGGGGAACGGTTGCCAGGGCTGTGGGCGGGATGAAATGCCGCCCGGCGCACCAGGTCCAAGCGTCGCTGGGGGCGCTGGGGTCGCGGGTCATCCAGGGGAGGATGGTTCCGTATTTCGGCAGCGGAACACCCCAGGGGAGCGCCGTGGGGACGCCCCAGGCATCGCCGTTCAGGAAGCATCCCACACGACCGGCGGCCTGCCCCAGAAGGACGGCCGGACTGGCAATGGCAAAGGTCTGCCAGAAATCCACCTTCGCCCTGCGAAACCATACGAAGGCGGCGGTGACGCCACCGGCCAGGCCCCCGGTGATGGAGAGCCCCCCTTCCCAGATGAGGAAGAAGGAGAGGGGATGGGCAAGGAGGCTCTTCAGGTCCCAGAACAGGAAATCGAAGAGCCTGGCCCCGAGGATGGCGCTCAGCAGGATCCACGGGAGGCCGTCCAGGAAGACGGCGGTCCCCAGGCCGGCCTTCCTAAGGCGGTGGGCCGCCAGGACGGTCGCCGTCAGGATGGCGATGATGAAATAGAATCCTTCGTAGAAGTGGACGACCTTGAATCCAAGGTCGAGGTGAATGGGCCACACAGCGTTCTCCCTTGAGCCAGTGTCATACGCCAGGGCCGATCCGGGGAACCTTTTGGTTGAGCGGGGCCGTCAGGTTTCCGGCCCGCGGATTCCTGCCGTGCTTCTCGATCCTCCGGGCGCCGGTCCCCCCTGCCGCGGAACGACCAGGGTCCATGGATCAAGCCCAGGTCCTACGCTGATAATTTAATAAATCAGCGATAGAATTCGTATTGATATTTATGATGTTGAGACCTTGTTTCATTATCCGTCCGGCCGATGCTTAAACATTATGGGCCGACTTTCACTCACCTACCGATCCGAGGGATCCAACGCCCACGCCAAGCGGGCCATGCAGCGGTGGGGCCTGGCTGGTGACGGGCAGGTCTTCTTCTCCCTCAACCCGCAGGGGGCCCTGGACTGCGTGGCCACGGCCGGGGAGTCCTGCTGGGGGTGGAAGCCGGTCGAGATCCACGGGAAGTCGATCCTGGACCTGATCTCCCCGATGGATCAGAGGGTCATCCTTCAGGCGCTGGACGAGGTCCGGAGCGGCAAGGAAGCTCCGCGCCGGGAAGTTCACTTCATGGACAAGAACGGGGTTGCCGTCTCCCAGGTCTGCCGGTTCGCCCAGGAGCAGGGGGATGGCGTGGTGCTCGGCTATGCCCGGGATTCGGCCTCCCGGGAGGAGATTGACGCCCGCACGGCCTCGGCCATGAAGGAACTGCGGGATTTCAAGCGGGCGCTGGACCAGCACGCCATCGTGGCGGTCACCGATGCCCGGGGCCGGATCACCTACGTCAACGACTACTTCTGCGAAATTTCCAAGTTCCCGCGAAGCGAACTGCTCGGCCAGGACCACCGGATCATCAACAGCGGCCACCACCCCAAGGCCTTTTTCCGGGACCTGTGGACCACGATCAAGGCCGGCAATGTCTGGAAGGGCGAGGTCAAGAACAAGGCGAAGGATGGGACCTTCTATTGGGTGGATACCACCATCGTCCCGCTCATGGACGAGGCCGGCCACATCGAACAGTTCGTCGCCATCCGCGCCGACATCACGGCCCGGAAGATCGCCGAGGAGGCCCAGCGGCAGACCCAGAAGCTGGAGAGCCTCGGGGTCCTGGCGGGAGGGATCGCCCACGATTTCAACAACCTCCTGACCAGCATCCTTGGGAACTGCAACCTCGCCACCCTCTCCCTGCCCCCCGGGAGCCCCACCCAGGCCTTCCTGGCCCAGATCGAGCAGGGTTCCCTCCGGGCCGCGGATCTCACCAGGCAGATGCTTGCCTACGCCGGAAAGGGGAAGACGGTCATCGCCCCGGTGGACATGAACAGGCTGGTGACGGAGATGAGCCAGCTCCTGTCCCTCTCCATCTCGAAAAAGGCCGTCATCCACTGCGATCTGGCCCCCCAGGTGCCGGAAATCACCGCCGACCCGACCCAGATGCAGCA
This sequence comes from Geothrix sp. 21YS21S-2, assembly GCF_030846775.1. NCBI lineage: Bacteria > Pseudomonadati > Acidobacteriota > Holophagae > Holophagales > Holophagaceae > Geothrix > Geothrix sp. 21YS21S-2. Next base: position 2,363,380 of record NZ_CP132910.1, on the reverse strand, counting down.
GGTGGTCATGAACCTGGTCACCAATGCCTCGGAAGCGATGGAACAGGGCGGCGTGGTGATGATCCGCACCGGGGATCGCGTCCTGGACGCTCCGGACATCTCCACCCTCGCGCCCATCAGCCCCATCAAGCCGGGCCGCTACGTGACGCTCGAAGTCACGGACACCGGCTGCGGCATGTCCGCGGAAACCATCCGCAACATTTTCGATCCGTTCTTCACCACCAAGTTCACGGGAAGAGGCCTGGGGCTGTCCGCCCTGCTGGGGATCCTCACCAGCCATGGAGGCTCGATCAAGGTCTACAGCGAGCCGGGGCATGGCACCTGCATGCGGGTGTTCCTCCCTGCCGCTGATTCCACGGAACCGGCCCCGGTGACGGAGGTCCACCTGGACACCCAGCCCCTCCTGGGCACCATGCTGGTGGTCGATGATGACCTTTCGGCCCGGAATGTCGCCAAGGCCCTCGCGGTCCGGCTCGGTTTCAAGGTGATCGAGGCGGTGGATGGTCTCGATGCCGTCAATGTCTTCAGACTCCACAAGGCCGAGATAACCCTCGTTCTCATGGATCTCACCATGCCCAACATGGACGGACGCGAAGCCTTCCAGCAGATCCGGGAGATCTCCCCGGCGGTCCCCGTCATCCTTTCCTCCGGCTACAACGAGAAGGAGGCCGTGGGTGAACTGCCAAGCGACAGCCTCGCGGGATTTCTGCCCAAACCTTACCAGCACACACAGTTCGAGGCCGTGATCCGGCACTCGCTGGAACCGGTCGATCCTCTGTTTTAATCCCATCCTTTTCGGGCCGCTCGGCATCCCGCGGTATTCCCGATGCCTGCGGCCCCTGTCGGATGAGCCGGCGCCGTGGAAACGCCGGGTCAATCCCGGGGGAACCCCGTGCACGCGGGTCGATGGGATTTCAACCTGCAGACCAGCACCGGGGCCAGATCGGGCATGTTCTCCCATTCGAGGAACCTGTCGCTGGCCGTCCGGAAGCCGGGCTCCTCCAGCCCATCCAGGATGAACCCGCACCGGAATGCGGTGGACAGGAGGGTTTCCAGGGACCGGTGGAAATGGAGCCCCGGCTCCGGCTGGCCCCGGATCCCCTCCGCCCGGAAGGCCGTGGCGTTCCGGTAATGGGTGACCTTCAGGCCAGCGGCCCGTTGGCTGCGGCCGTCAACCAGGCGTTCCTCGACGAACATCTCCGTTCCGGACCCGGAAAAGCACGGATGCAGGATGGAGAAGACAAGGAAGCCTCCCGGCTCCAGGAGGCCCGGCAGCTCCTCGAACAGCGGATCGATGCGGGCCAGGTCCATGAGCGCCATGGTGGCCACGGCGCCCTGGAAGCGGCCTGCGCCCAGGGTCGCAAGCTGGCCCCGGTCGGTGACATCCAGAAGCCGGAAGTCGATCGGCGCCTCCGGTGCGGTGCGCCTCCGGGCCCGGTCGAGAAAGCCCTCGCAGAAATCGATCCCGGTCACCTGGGCGCCCTCGGCTGCCATCAGCCGGGCCATGCGCCCCGCTCCACACGCGATGTCCAGGATCCGCATTCCCGGCCCGGGCGCCGCCAGGCGCAGGGTCGCAGGTTCGATCAATTGGCACTGGAAGGCATTGCCGTCGCCGATCCGGTCGTCCCACCACGGTGCATTCCGCTCCCAGCTGGAATGGGCTTCTCCCGCCGGATCCTCCATCGGCACCTCCATGGCTGAGCCTCGCTAGCGGTTGGATGAGGCTTGAGGGATGCCGGTTCCCTTGAACCGTAGCCGACCATCAACGTACCGGGTGACCCATCGGCCATGACGCACGGTCGTTCCGGGACCGGGGGAATAATCAAACAGGACCCGGGCGGCGCCCTCCGCCACGCCTGGGGCGCGCCGCATGCCACGGGCTTCCAGGCACCGGCTGATGGTTTCGGCATGGGCCCTGGCCTCGGCCGTGGCCGGCCGCACTCCCCGGCAGCCCAGGAGGCTGCACAGGGCCCATGCCGCTCCTGGCCATTGCATGCGTGCCATCCAATTCTCCATGCAGATTCCTGAGCCCAGGAACACCCCGTCCCCCGGGGACGAGGCTCGACAAGGGGTGTCTCCCAGGGGCAATACGTTCCTTGGCCAGGCGGTGGAAACCTGCCCAATCCTGCCGGTCCCGATGTCATGGCCTGGAACCAGTGCCGGGAAATCCGCACCCGTTTCAATGTGCGAACCGGACAGGCGCCTTGCGGCCGAGGGGCACCGAGGGCCATTTCCAACCACCCGCATTCCTAAGGAGTCACCGAATGTTCAAAGCAGCCCTCATCCTTGCGGCCCTCGCGGGCGACACCCAGCAGCTCGTTGAAGCTGGAGCGGCTCGACCGGCCGGCCTCGGCGTTCCGGCTTGCGCGATCAACCCGTTCCCCGAGGCCGGTGCGGTCCAGGAGGTGGTCATCTGCGCGCCCGGGGACCAGGAAGTCCTGGCCATCGCCGACGAAGGCGCGTCCCTGGCGAGAAGCTACTACTACTTCGACGCGGAAGTGACCGGTGCGTCCCCGGCGGATTGCCGGTTCGAGGTTCGTGAAGGCGGTTCCGTGCTGGGTCCAGGGGAAGGAGGGACGTTCCGCGGCCTTGCCGGGGCGCGGCCTGGCCATCTCGTGGCCCTCTACTATCCGCCCTTTTCCAGCCCCGCCACGAAGCCGCGCCCCCTGACCGTGAGGGCGGTGTGCGACAGTGACCCGGACAGGTTCGACGAGCGGGGTTTCATCCTCGTGCGGAAGCCCTCCGGGCTTGAAGAACGGGTGGCCCGTGGGGCGGAACTCCAAAGGGAGCGCCCCACGGCCGCCACCTACCGGTTTCCGGACGAGGAATCGCGGGAACGCTGAGCCTTCATGCGCCCGGCTCCGACGGGCGCACGGAAAGGGCCGGGGGGCTCAGGCCAGGGGCCATGAGCCTGACAAGAGGCGATGCATCCAAGGAATATCCGCCTCCTTCGGGGGCGGCTGGGGCAGAATGGAACCATCCCATTCAACGTGAATCCCCCTGGAGCATCCCATGCACCCTGGCCGATGGTTGTTGCCGACCCCCATCCTCCTATGCCTTGCCTGCGGAGGCGGTGGGGGATCCTCGTCGCCCACGCCCGCGCCGGTGCCGGTGGCCAGCCCGTCCATGCTGCCGCCCTCCGTGGACCCCGCCTCCGGTTCGCTCACCATCCAGTGGCTCGCGCCCTCGGGGAGCATCGACGGCTTCGATCTGGAAGCCCGGTATGGCACCGAGGCCTATCAGAAGCTCAACACGAACCTGCTTCCGGCCGGCACGCTCACCTTTGCCCTCACCCTTCCGGCGTCCGTGGCCGAGACCACGGACTGCACGTTCCGGACCAAGGCCCGCCGGGGCACCGAGTCGAGCCCCTATTCCAACGAAGTCTCGTACCACAAGCCGCTTCTTGCCGCTGGGCAGCCGACTGCAACGTACGACTGGGCCCAGGCCGGGACAGTCCTCTCCTGGTCCAGCCCGTCCACCCAGGCGAACGGCTTCATCGTGAAGCGGGCCGAGTGCACCAATGGGGGCAGCGTCCTGGGCGACTGGGTCACCCTCACGACGGTTGCCGGCACCTCGACGACCTGGCTGGACGCATCCGCCCACCTCGGCACCTTCTATCTCTACCGGATCACCAACGTCAAGGGGGCGGAGGCAAGCGCGGAGAGCCTGCCGTCGGCGGTGGTCTCCACCCAGGTGCCTTCGCCCACCCAGCTGGTGGCGGTCTTCGATGCGGCCCACGGCGGGGTGAACCTCACCTGGGGCAGTTCCTTCACCTACGGGGACGGCTTGCTGCTCGAGCGCGCCGCCGCCGATGCCAGCGGCAACGCAGCAAGCGGCTGGACGGCCCTGGCTACCCCTGCCGCGGGCGCCGCTGCCTTCCTGGACACCCAGGTGCAGGAAGCCCAGAACTACCTCTACCGGATCAGCAATGTCCGCGGTTCGGTGGACAGCCCGCCCCTGACCATCGGTGCCTGCGTCACCGTGCCTCCGGGCACGCCCTCGGGCCTTACGGCCGTCCTCAACCTGAACACGGGCGTGCCTTCGCTCACCTGGGCTTCCAATTCCTCGCGGGCCACGGCCGTGCGGGTGGAACGCGCGGAAGCGGCCGCCTCGGGCCTGCCGTCCGCGCCCTGGGTCAGCCTCCCGGTCCCAGCCGGGGCCATCACCTCCTTCACCGATCAAGGCGCGCTGGAGTTCACGCGGTACGTCTACCGGGTCACCAACGGCTTTGGCGCCACCTGGGGCGCGGCCAGCGCCCTCTCGCCCAGCGTTGTCACCCCGCTGGCCGCGCCGACCCAGGTCGTGTCCACCTACGATGCGGCCTCCAACACGATCAAGGTTGCGTGGGTGTCCAACACCACGAAGGCGGATCGCGTGCAGGTGGAAAGGGTGAAGGCGGACGCCGATGGGCTGCCTGCCGGCATCTGGAGCTCCCTGACCACTTACGGGCCCACCACCGGCTACACGGACAGCAACACCAGCGAGCTGACCTCGTACCTCTACCGCGTCACCAACCTGGCTGCGGGCGTGCCCAGCGCGGCTTCCGCCCCTTCGGCTCCCACCCGGACGCCGCTGGCCCCCCCCAGCTATCTGTACGCCTCTGCGTACAGTGACGGGACCATCCACCTGAACTGGTCGACCTCCTCCGCGAGCGGCTGCGCCTACCTCCTGGCCCGGGCCGAAGCGGATGCCGCGGGGGCCCCCACCAGCGGGTGGTCCTCGCTGGCGGTGCCCGCCGGCAACCCGTACGGGCTCGTGGACGCCTCGGCCGCGGAGGGGAAGACCTACCTGTACCGCCTGGCCCTTTCCCTCAATGGCTACACGACCCCGTACCGCCAGCTCTCGCAGCCGGTCCAGGTGGCCCTGCTGGCTCCGGTCCAGGTCCAGGCGACTCCCAAGGCCGCCGGCATCGACCTGGCCTGGGTGAACCGCAGCACCGCGGCCACACAGGTCGTCGTCCGCCGCTCCGACACCCAATCCACCCTGGACGTGGCCAGCCTCCCGCCCGGCGCCAGCACCTATTCGGACGCCAATCTGCCCCTGGGCACCTACTCCTATACGGTGGTGGCGAAGGCGGGAACAGGGGAGAGCGCGAGCAGCGCGGTGCAGGCCACCACCCTGAATCCCGCGGGTTCCCTCGCGCTCTCCGCCACCTCCCTCTCGGTGCTCAACGCCGACGATGCGGCCCTGATGCCAACGGGCGCCTGGGCGTTCGCGGGGGGGAACCCCTTCGGAATGCTGGCGAACCCTGGCGACCCCTGGGCCGCCTACTACCCCGACACCACCTCCCAGGTGTCCGCCTCACTGGTCCAGACCGACGACTCGGGCCACCCGCATTCGGTCTACCTGATCCGGAGCACCACCGTGCCCACCCGGGGTGTCGTCCGCCACCTCTGGCACGATGGGACGGCTTGGCAGACTGAGGACCTGTGGGAGGGGGTCATTCCCGTTACGTACGGGGTGCGGAGCTTCTGTTACACGCTCGATCAGGCCGGCCGGCCCCAGGTGCTCCTGAACACCAGCAGCTACTCCTACCCCACCGTGGGTGACATCCGGCACCTCCATTACACCGGAAGCGCCTGGGCCTGCGACTCCCTGGCGAGCGCGGCCAACGCCTCCCTGACGATTTCGGCCTACAGTCTGAGCCTTGACGCCGCCGACCAGCCCCACCTCCTGTTCCTCATCGGTTCCGACGCCGTGGAACTCCTGCCCAGCAGCCCGGGGACTTGGACCTCCGCGACCCTCTCCACCGAGGCCCTCGGCGCCAGTTCGCAGGCCCTGGCCCAAGGCGTATGGGCGGACGCGGACAACGGATGGCTTTTCTACACGACGTCCCCTTCCGGGTCCTACACCAAGGCCACCCTGAAGGTCCGGCAGAAGGTCGCCGGCGTCTGGCAGACGCCCCAGACGCTCGCCCCCGACGCTGCGGTCTACGCGCCGGATTCCAGGGTCAGGATCTGCACCACGCCTTCGCGGTCCAGAGTCCTGGCCGCCATGGCCACCTACTCGGGACTCAAGGTCTACCACCAGGCCCTGGGCGCGTGGCACGAGACCCTCGTCGCCACGCCGGCCGTTTCCATCTCCTGGTTCCGCACCGGCCTGGACACTTCGAGCCGCCTCCACGTGCTGGTCCCGGCCTCCGGGGGCACCGTCACCTACGCGGATTACCACGAGTAGCCCGCCTCGCCCTGATCGGCCCGCGGGCCCCTCTTCAGGCAGCAGAGCCCGGAAGCCGTTACCGCCAGCGTGCAAGAATAGGTGCCAGATGCAACGACGGCCTTCCTCCCCCAGCCCTTCCGGCTCCCGCCCTTTCCAGACCGTCCCCTTCATGGGCGAGGCCATGCTGGCCTCCGAGGCGACGGTGGAGGGGGTGGCGATGGAGGGCCTGGATTTCAGCGGGCAGGCCGCGACCCTGGCAACCTTCACCCGGAGCAGGCTCACCCGGGTCAACCTGGCCGGCTCCCGGCTGTCCAGGCTGGACCTCACGGAGGTGCGCCTGGAGTCCTGCGACCTGGCCAACGCCGCCTGGCTCAAGGCCCATCTGGGAAGGACCCGGCTGGAGGGGTGCCGGATGGTGGGCCTGGACCTTTCGGGCTCCCTGATTCGCAATACCGTGTTCGAGAACTGCAACGGGTCCTTCGCGCACTTCCGCGGAGCGATCCTGAAGTCCGTGCGGTTCCAGGGCTGCAACCTGAGCGGGTGCTCCTTCCAGGAGGCGGATCTGCGGGGGGCCGTGTTCCAGGACTGCGAGCTGGGGGAGGCCCAGATGTCCTTCGCCCGGCTTGAAGGGACGGATTTCCGGGGGTCGGGGATCACCGGGCTCCGGGTCCGGATCGAGGACCTGAAGGGCGCGATCGTCGAGCCGGCCCAGGCGGCCTACCTCGCAGGGCTGATGGGGCTCAAGGTGATCCATTAGGATGGCCGCCTCGCAACGAGCACGGCCTATGCGGTGGAATCGGACGATTCCCGGCTGCCCTGTTCCAGATAGTCGACCAGGCGACCCCCCTTCACAAGGGTCCGCCGGAGGGCGCCGAACCACCGGACATCATCAGCCTCCCGCTTCATGGAGGCCAGGAGGAACGCCACCGCGCAGAGCAGGGCGGCGATTCCCAGCAGCGCGACGGCTTCGAACCCGTCGCCCAGGGCCTCGGCCACGTCGGGGAACAGGTGCTCCGCGGCGGCCCAGCAGGCCAGGAGGACGAGACCCGCCAGGGAGGCCCAGGCGGCGCGGTCCTGGAAGGGCCGGACGTCCTTCCGGTAGGCCAGGTCCTGGACCTTGGAGACGGACGCGAGGTAGGCCTCCCGGCTCAGGGTCCCGGCGTCGCAGGCCTTCTCCAGGCGCTCCAGTTCGGCCATGACCACGTTTGTGTTTCCTTTCCGTTGGAGGCGATGGAGGTTCACGTTGAACTCCGTTGGAATGGGGGACTGAAGGAGCTACTTCCCGTCCTTCCCGGGCCGCCCGCCCCCCAGGACCTTGTAGAGGGTCACGAGGTTCCCGGCCCGGGCCCGGCGAAGGGCGATGAGGCCCTGCTGGGCCCCGTAGAGGGAGCGCTGGGCGTCCAGGACGCCCAGGTAGCCGTCGGCGCCGGCTTCGAACCGCATCGTGGCCAGCTGGAAGGTGCGTTCCAGGGCCCGGGTGAGGGCCTCCTGGGCGGCCAGCTGCTCACCGAGGGTGCCCCGCTGGACCAGGGTGTCGGCCACTTCCCGGAACGCCACCTGGATGGCCTTCTCGTACTGCGCCAGGCTGATGTCGCGGTCGGCCTTGGCCACGTCCAGGCCCGCCAGGGTGGCGCCCGTGTTGAAGAGCGGCAGGACGATCTGGGGGGTGAAGGACCAGGTCTCCGACCCCGTCTTGAACAGGCCGGAGAGCTCGCTGCCCATGGTGCCGAAGCCGGTGGTGAGGGAGATGCGCGGGAAGAAGGCGGCGCGGGCGGCGCCGATGTTGGCGTTGCTGGCCTTGAGCTGGGCCTCGGCCATGAGGATGTCCGGCCGGCGCATCAGGGCCTCCGAGGGGAGCCCGGGCGTGAAGTCCTGCAGGGGGGCCAGCCCGTCCAGCCCCTGGGGAAGCCAGTCGGCGGGGACCGGCGCGCCCGCCAGGAGGGTCAGGGCGTTCTCGTCCAGGGCCACCATGCGGGTGGTGGCGGCCACGTCCGCGCGGGCGGTCTCCATCCCCACCTCCGCGCGCCGCGCGTCGAGCTCGGAGGAGACCCCGGCCTCGAAGCGGCGCCGGATGAGCTTGTGGGTGGCCTCCTGGCTGGCGAGGGTCTCCTTGGCGAGCCGGAGTCCGTCCCGGTCGGCGGCCAGGGTCAGGTATGCGTTGGCCACCTCGGCGAGGAGGGAGATCCGGGCGCCGGCCTGGGCCTGTTCGGTGGCGAGGTACTGTTCCAGGGCCCGGTTCTTGAGGCTCCGGACCCGGCCGAAGAGGTCCAGTTCCCAGGCGGTGACGCCGATGGTGGCGGAGTCCTGTTCGGCGACCATGGCCTGGCCGGTGGAGGACACGCTGGCCGGGATGCGCTGCCGGCTGCCCACCGCGGCGGCGTTGATGGAGGGCAGCAGCTCCGCCCGCTGGATGCGGTAGGCGGCGCGAACCTTCTCCGTGTTCAGGGCGGCCACGCGGAGGTCGCGGTTGTTGGCGAGGGCGAGGTCGAGGACCTTCCTCAGCCGCGCATCCACGTAGAAGTCCTGCCAGGCCACGTCGGGGACCGCCTTGCCGGCCGCCGTCGCCTGGGAGGCGGCCGGCCACTGGCCGGGGGTGGGGCGGGGCGGCGTGGCGTACCGGGGCGCCATGGACATGCAGCCGCCCATGACCGCGAGCATGAGGAGGGAAAGGCCTTGGGTCGGTTTCATCAGTGAGCCTCTCCGGTGGACCCGTCATCCGGGCGCTTCTTGGTGAAGAATTGGCTGACCAGGATGAAGGCCAGGGGGATGTAGAACACGGCGATGACGGTGGAGGTGATCATGCCGCCGATGACGCCGGTGCCGATGGCGTTCTGGGCGGCTGCGCCGGCCCCCCGGGTGATGGCCATGGGCAGCACGCCGAAGGTGAAGGCCAGGCTGGTCATGAGGATGGGCCTGAGCCGCAGGCGCGAGGCTTCCACCGCCGCCTCCAGGAGGCCCACCCCCTGGGCCATCTGCTCCTGGGCGAACTGCACGATGAGGATGGCGTTCTTGGCGGCCAGGCCCAGGGTGGTCAGCAGGCCGATCTGGAAGTAGACGTCGCTGGAGAGCCCCCGCGACCAGGTGGCCAGGACGGCGCCCATGACGCCCAGGGGCAGGATCAGCAGGATCGAGAAGGGGATCGTCCAGCTCTCGTAGAGCGCCGCCAGGCACAGGAAGATGACCAGCACCGACACGGCGTACAGGGCCGGCGCCTGGGAACCCGCCTGGCGCTCCTGGAAGGAGAGGCCGGTCCATTCGAACCCGATGCCCGGAGGCAGCTGGGTGGCGAGGCTCTCCATGGCCAGCATGGCGTCCCCGGTGCTCCTGCCCCTGGCGGGCTCGCCCAGGACTTCGATGGAGGGGAAGCCGTTGTAGCGCTGGAGGTTGGGCGAGCCGTACGACCACTTGCCCGTGGAGAAGGCGGAGAAGGGCACCATGCTGCCACTGCGGCTGGGGACGTAGAGCTTGTTCAGGTCCTCCAGCTGCATGCGGAACGGGGCGTCGGCCTGCATGTAGACGCGCTTGACCCGGCCGCGGTTGATGAAGTCGTTCACGTAGGAGCCGCCCCAGGCGCTGGCGAGGGTGTCGCTGATGGCGGGCAGGGGAACGCCCAGCGCCCCCGCGTGGTCCTGGTTGACGCTGACGTTGTATTCCGGCTGGTCGTCCAGGCCGTTGGGGCGCACGGCCTTGAGGGCCGGGTCCTTGGCCGCCAGGCCCAGCAGCTGGTTCCGGGCCGCCATGAGCTTATCGTGGCCCACGCCGCCGCGGTCCTGCAGCTGGAAATCGAAGCCGGTGGCGTTGCCCAGCTCCAGGATGGCCGGGGGCGCGAAGGCGAAGACCATGGCGTCCCGGCGGGGGCCGAAGGCCCGCATGGCCCGGCTCACCACCGCCTCGGCCTTGAGGTCCGGGCGGTTGCGCAGGTGCCAGTCCTTGAGCTTGACGAAGGCCATGCCGTTGTTCTGGCCCCGGCCCGCCACGCTGTAGCCGGCCACGGTCATGCAGGAGGCCACGGCGTCCTTCTGGTCCACCTGGAAGTGCTCCTGGACCTCCTTCATGATCTTCTGGGTCTGTTCCATGGTGGAGCCCGCGGGGAGCTGGATCATGGTCATCAGGATGCCCTGGTCCTCCTCGGGCAGGAACGCGGTGGGCAGGCGCATGAAGAGCAGGCCGGTGCCGATCACGATCAGGCCGTAGACGAGGACGTAGCGCATGCGCTTGGCCAGCACCCGCCCCAGCTGCGCGACGAAGAAGTCGTTCAGCCGGTAGTAGGCCTTGTCGAACCAGAGGAAGAAGGGACGCGTGACCTTCCAGCCGGTCTCGGCGGCCTCGTGGCCCTTGGGCACGGGCTTGAGGAAGCTCACGCAGAGCGAGGGCGTGAGCACCAGGGCCACCACCACCGACAGCAGCATGGCCGTGATCAGCGTGAAGGAGAACTGCCGGAAGATGATGCCCGTGGAACCGCCGAAGAAGGCCATGGGGCCGAACACCGCCGAGAGCACCAGCCCGATGCCCACCAGGGCGCCGGTGATCTGGCCCATGGACTTCCGGGTGGCCTCCAGGGGCGACAGGCCCTCCTCGTGCATGATGCGCTCGACGTTCTCCACCACCACGATGGCGTCGTCCACCAGGAGGCCGATGGCCAGCACCATGGCGAACATGGTGAGCATGTTGATGGACATGCCCGCGTACTGGAGCACCGCGAAGGTGCCCAGGAGCACCACGGGGACGGCGATGGTGGGGATCAGGGTGGCGCGGAAGTTCCCGAGGAAGAGCAGCATGACCAGGAAGACCAGGACCACGGCCTCGATGAGCGTCTTCACCACCTCGTTGATGGCCACGGACACGAAGGGCGTGGTCTCGTACGGGTACTCGGCCCGGACGCCTTCGGGGAAGTAGGCGGCCAGGGTGTCCATCTTGGCCTTGATGAGCTTGGAGGTGTCCAGGGCGTTGGCGCCCGAGGCCAGGCGGATCAGCATGCCCGCCGCGGGCTGGCCGTTGAGCCGCGTGTCGCTCTCGTAGGACTCGGTGCCCAGCTCCGTGCGGGCCACGTCCCGCAGCCGGATGGTGGAGCCGTCCGCGTTGATGCGCAGGGGGATGGCGCCGAACTGCTCGGGTGTCTGCAGGAGCTCCTGCACGTTCACGGTGACGTTGAGCCGCTGGCCCTTCAGGGCCGGGAGGCCTCCGGCCTGGCCCGCCGAGATCTGGGCGTTGTAGCCCTTCACGGCCTGGCGCACGTCGTCGGGGGTGATCCGGTAGCCAACCATGCGGTCGGGGTTGAGCCAGATGCGCATGGCGTACTGGGTGCCGAAGGAGGTCACCTCGCCCACGCCCTCCACGCGGCTGAGCACGTTCTCGATGTTCGAGGCCATGTAGTCCCGCAGGTCATCGGCGTTCATGGCGCCGTTGGAGGACGTGATGGAGACGATCATGAAGATGTTCTTGGTGGACTTGGACACCGTGATGCCCATCTGCTGGACGACCTGGGGCATGAGGGGCTTGGCCAGCTCGAGCTTGTTCTGGACCTTGGCCCAGGCGGCGTCGGGGTCCGTGCCGGGCTGGAAGGTCAGCGTCACGCTGCCGTGGCCCGCGGAGTCGCTGCTGGCCGACATGTAGAGCAGCCGGTCCAGGCCCGTCATCTTCTGCTCGATGATCTGGGTGACGGTGTTCTCCACGGTCTTTGCGGAGGCGCCGGGATAGAAGGCGTCCACGGAGATGGCGGGGGGCGCGACGGGGGGGTACTGGGACACCGGCAGGGTCTTGATGGCCAGGAGGCCCGCCAGCATCATGACGATGGCAACGACCCAGGCGAAGATGGGCCGGTCGATGAAGAAATTGACCATGGTTCCGGCTCCCCTACTTCGACGCTGCGGTGAAGGGCACGACCTTGACGGCCATGCCCGGCCTGATCTTCTGCAACCCTTCGAGGATCAGCCGGTCCCCGGCCCTTAGGCCGTCCAGGACCAGCCACCGGGTTCCCACGGCCCGGTCCACCTTGAGGGTGCGCTGCTCGACCTTGCCCGCGGGGTCCACCACCATGGCGATGGCGTTGCCCTTGGGATCCCGCGTGACGCCCTGCTGGGGCGCGAGGATGGCCTGCTCGGCCACGCCCTCCTCCACGACGGCCCTCACGTACATGCCCGGCAGCAGGACCTGCCCGGGGTTCGGGAAGACCATGCGCAGCACCTGGGACCCGGTGGTGGGATCGACCGTCACGTCCGAGAACTTCAGGACGCCAGGCTTCGGATAGGGCGTCCCGTCCTCCAGGAGGAGCTTGACCTTGGCCTGTTCGGCCGAGCCGCCCTGGATGCGCCGGGACTCCAGGTTCCGCCGCAGCTCCATCAGGATGGCGCTGGACTGGGGCGAGTCCACGAAGACCTGGTCCAGCTGCTGGATGGTGGTGAAGGCCGGGCCCTGATAGGCCGTGGCCAGGGCGCCCGGGGTCACGGCGGACCTGCCGGTGCGCCCGGAGATGGGGGCGGTGACGCGGGTGTAGCGCAGGTTGATGCGGGCGGCCTCCACCGCGGCCTTGCCGGCCAGAACCTCGGCCTCGGCCTGCTTGTGGGCCGCGGCGGCGTCCTCGTAGTCCTGCTGGCCCACGGCGTTGGAGGCGGCCAGGTCCTTGAACCGCTCGGCCCGCTTGCGGACGGCGGGAAGGTTGGCCTCGGCCCGGGCCAGGGCGGCCGAGGCCGTGTCCAGCGCAGCCTGGTAGGGGCCCGGGTCGATCTGGTAGAGGAGGTCGCCTTCCTTGACCAGCCCGCCCTCCGTGAAGACCCGCTTCTGGACGATGCCGTTCACCTGGGGATGCACTTCGGCCATGAGAAGGGCCGATACCCGTCCCGGCAGCTCCGAGGTCAGCACGGCCCGCTCCGGCGCCAGGGTCACCACCGCCACTTCCGGGATGGAGGCGGGCCGCGCCTCCTTGGCGCATCCCGTCGTCAGGAGGACCGCCACGGCGGCGCAGGAGAGAAGAACCGCTTCGTCTCGGATGGATCTAGGCATGGAGGGGCTCCTTGGGCAGGCCGGGAGGGGGGTCGTGGGGGATGGGGCCAGGGGCGCCGAGGCCCTTGCAGGCGAAGTCCGTGAGCCGGTCCGCCATCTCCTCCAGGGAGAGGGCGTGGTCGGCGTTGGGCCAGACGAGCTTGTTCAGTTCACTGTGGACGGAATGGGCCATGCACATGCCCTGGAGGGTGATTCCCCAGAAGGCGAGCTCCGGTTCCGTCAGGCCGGGGCGGAGCTCGCACAGGCAGGCGCGGATCTCCGCCACCGCCGGGGCGATGCGGGCCAGGATCAGGTCCTTGACCTCGTCCTTCGGGCCGTGCAGTTCGGCCATGAAAAGCCGGGCCGCCTGGTGCTGGAGCGGATCCTTGGACCGCAGGTGCTCTTCCACCTGGCGCAGGAGCCGCCGGAAGTGGTGATTGAGCCGCTCCCGGGGGTCCGCCAGGGGCGTCTCCGGGGGGTCCACCGGCTCGCACCCCTGGAAGCGGGCCAGCATGTGCTTGAAGACATCCCGGTAGAGTCCTTCCTTGCTCTTGAAGTAGTAGGAGATGAGGGAGGAATTCTTACCCGCCAGGGAAGCTATCAGGCGGATGGAGGTCGCGTCGTAGCCGTATTTCGCGAAGCAGGCCAGGGCCGCGTCCAGGAGCGAATCGCGGGTATCGGGGTTGGGTGTCGGGGTTGGGGCGTCCATGGAGAACCACCAGATTGGTCGAACGACCGATTCACAGACTAGTTCGATCGTTTAAGCAATGCAAGGCCCTTTCCGGATCCTCTTTCTTGGCGCATGGGTTGGTGACGGAACAACCATTCGGCTTTCCCCCGGGGGGGGACCTCAAATTGTTCGTTCGTACGATTTACGTGTCCGCCCAAGCCTCAGAATGCGGCCGTCAGGCTCAGGCCGAGGCCCATGTCGGCGGTGTTTTCGTTGTGGGTGATGTTGTTGAGGTACCGGAAGGTGAGGGCGGCGTTTCCCCGCAGGAGCCAGCGGCACCCCACATCGTGCTGCAGGCTGGGGCGGTGCAGGTTCTGGGAGGGCTGCTCCGGCAGGAAGCCGCTCTGGGCGTAGAGCTGCACGAAGGGGCGGAGCCGTTTCCAGCGCCGGTATTCCCAGGTTGCGTGCCCGCCCCAGCCCCCGGCCATCCTCCCGAAGGGCAGGGTCGTGAAGGCGAGGGTGCCCCTGGGCCGCCGGATGACGCCCACGCCACCGTAGAGGACATGATGCGGCGCCGCCCGCCAGCGGGCCGTCAGGCCGAGGCCATGGTCCCACCCGGAGCGGTAGACGCCATACAGGGTCGTGAGCGGGGGCTTCACGGCCGCATAGAGGGACAGGTCCAGGCCGGGCCGCGCCAGGAACCGGTGCATGAGCCCGAAGGTGGGATCCTGGACCCTGGCGCGCATCGGCCGGTCGCTATAGAACTGCAGCCGGCCGTAGGCCATGACGGCCACGGTCAGCTGGTCCTTCCGGACGCGGTCCCGGCCGAACTGCTTGAATCCCAGGCTGTGGAAACCCTCGATCGCCGAGTCCAGGCCCCCCCCGCCCTGGCTGATGAAGGGGAGCTCGGCCCAGACCTCCGTGCGTTCCGAAAGTCCCGCCCGGACCTTGAGGGAGGTGCGCAGCACTTCCTCGTCGAAGTAGAACAGGACGGGCAGTCCCGCATGGGCGGCGGCCGTGGCCTCGGCGAATTCCCGGGTGACGGTGATCCGGCCCGAAGCCGTCCCCGGCGGGGCCCCCTTGAAGACGTCCGAGAATTCGAAGGTGTTGGCCCGCATGTGGTCCAGATCCGCCCGCCACCGCCCGCGGCCCAGGGGGGAGGGATCCACCGGCTGGTAGACCATCGTGGTCAGGAACAGGGGGAACATCTCGCGGGTGGGGGAGGGCCCCGGCTCCAGCTCCTGGGCCCCCAGGGCGATCCCCGCCGCCAGGCCCAGGGCCAGGGCCCCCGGCCTGCCGGCCATGGTCAGGCCCCCTTGCGGAGCCTTCCCCAGGGCGCCGCGGAGGGCTCGGGCCCCGCGGCGGCCGTGAAGTGGTAGCTGGCCAGGCCTCCGGCCAGCAGGGGGTCCCTGGCCAGGAAGGCGACGAGGGCGGCGCCCGCGGCAGCCGGCGCAAGCGCGATGGGGGCCGGACCGTTCCCGGCCGTGGGGAGCAGGTGGAAGAGGCCGCGTCTCTCGCCCTCCCTGAGCAGGTCCTGGTGGCCCCGCATGCGGAGGGGGCTGATGTCCTTGGGAGGCACGTGGAAGGTGAGGCTGACGAGGCGTTGGGTCATGGGGCTGGCTCCAGGGGGCCGGCGGACGGCTTGGGTCGGGATCCCGGTCGGTGAACGCCAGGAGGAGGATTGATCGGTCGTTTGTCCAATATTCAAGGAAATGATCCAACCATTTCGGGGTCGAGGCAAGGTGCAAATTTGTCATATTTAGGTAAACAATGTCTCACGCCCGGCCTCCTCCCGGGGGATTTCCTCGGGGGGAGGTCGGGCTCAATTTGATTTTGGTCGGACGTTCGAACTTATGGGTGCGGCGAGGAATCCGGCTGTCTGCCGCCCGTCAGGCCGTTCAGGGCCAGGTCCAACAGCCGCTCGCAGGCCTCGAACTGGCTGGCGGGGGTGACCTCCTCGCCCCAGACCACCCGGTTCAGGCCCGCCATGGAGCCGTGCCCCGTCATCATCCCCATGATGGAGGCCCCGATGAAGAGGACCTCGCCCTCGGTCAGGTCGGGCCTGAGGGTCTGGACGCATACCTTCATGGTCGTGGTGACCGGGCCGATGTACTGGAGGAACAGGGGCCGCAGGCTCTCCCGCGGGGTGCGGACCTCCTGGAGCCAGAGGCGGGACCCCAGCTCATGGACGGGGTCCTGGTTCCTGGGATCCTTGCAGATATCGGCGAAGAGGTCGTGGATCAGCTCCCGGAGGATGCGCACGGCGTCCTGCTTGTCCCGGGGTGTGATGCCCCCTTCGGGAATGGGCGGCTTCCCCTTCCTCATCAGCTTCGTCTCGAAGAGGAACTTGAAGACTTCGAGGTACATCCCTTCCTTGTTCCGGAAATAGTGGGCCAGCAGAGAGAGCGGCCGGTGGGCATGGTCGGCGATCATCCGGGTGCTCGTTCCGTCGAACCCGCGCTCCGCGAAACAGGCCAGGGCCGATTGCAACAGGATCGTACGGGTGTCGAGCGCTGCGTTTTCCATCCAGATTCCCATCCAATGGACCCATCTTGCCCCATCGGGAGCGCAGGGTCCATCGGTAGCCGTCATTTCCGGGCGGGCTGCGCCCCCGGAGACGGGGCCACCCGGAAGCAGCGGAAGCCTCCGCCGCCCTTCCAGGCCGCCGACTCCGTGACGCCTCCGGGGTCGGCGCCTTCGACGACCTTCCGCAGGCGGGGGAGGATGTGCGTGTGGCAGTGCCCGCCCAGCTCCACCATGATCCAGCGGCGGCCCATCTTGTGGGCGACGGCGCCGGTGGTGCCGGAGCCCGCGAAGGGGTCCAGCACCCAGTCCCCGGGCCGGGTCGCCAGGTGGATGATGCGCTGCAGGAGCCGCTCGGGCTTGGGGGTGGCGAAGGGGTCCGCCGGGTTGGCGGTCTTGGCCTCGTCACGGGCTTCGTGGTTGTTCCCGGCCTCGGTGTGCAGCCATACGGTCGGGCAAGGGGTGCCCTCCTCGGAAAGGTCCGAAAGGAAGGTCTTGCGGGCGGGAACCGAGGCGCCGGCCTTGCCGAACCAGATGGCGTCGGCCTCCTCCAGCTTCCGGAGCGTCTCCGCGGTGAACCGGGGGTAGGTCCCCTTGGGGGGGGACCAGACGATGCCGTTCCGGAAGACGAACGAGAAGGCCTTGCCGTTCTCCGTGCCGCTTTTCGCGTGGAGCGGGGTGGCCTTCCAGGGGCCCTTGGGGTGGTTGTCCGGGTTCCGGTACCGCGCGTCCATCCCGCCGGTGCGCGGCAGGCGGTTCGGGCGCCACCGGGCCTTGTCCTTGGCGTAGATCAGGATGTGGTCATGGTTGTCCGACAGCCACTTCGCGTCGTTGGCGATGGTGTACTTCTTCTGCCAGACGGCGTTGGCCACGAAGTTCTCCCGGCCGAAGATCCCGTCGCAGAGAACCTTGAGGTAATGGCATTCATGGTCGTCGATCGTGATCCACAGGGAGCCGTCCGGGGACAGCAGGCGCTTCAGGACCTCCAGGCGCTCCCGGATGCCCTCCAGCCAGAGGGCGTGCCCGAGGTCGTCGTCATACTGGGTGAAGGCGCTTCCCGTGTTGTAGGGCGGGTCGACGAAAGCGCACGTGATCAGGCCGGCGTGGGTGGCTTCGAGGGCCTTCAGCGCGGGGAGGTTGTCTCCGTGGATCAGCATGTTGTCCGCCGGAACCGGACGGCGGCCCCGGGCCCGGATGCCCAGCCCCGGCTCCTCCAGCAGGGCCCCCGGGCCCGTGCCGATGCCGTGGGGTTCCGGACGATCCATGCGACGCCTCCTCCCCGAGCTTATCGCGCCCCCGGCCGAAAATATAACGGAGGGGTTGCCGCCTTGGGGCATAGGATCGTGGAATCCACTCCGCCCCCCAGGACCCGGCCATGCCCCCGTTCCGTGCCCAACCCTCCGTGATGCCTGAACCGCCCGATGCACAAACGCAAAGCCCGGGGACGCGGCGCCTCGGGTCCACCGGGATGACCCTGGCGCCCTTGGTCCTGGGCGGCAACGTGTTCGGCTGGACCCTCGACGAGAAGAGGAGCTTCGAGGTGCTCGACGGCTTCCTCGATGCGGGATTCAACGCCATCGATACGGCTGACATCTATTCCGTCTGGGCGGAGGGCAACCGGGGCGGGGAGTCGGAGACCATCATCGGCCGCTGGCTGCGGGCCAATCCCGGCAAGCGCGACCGCGTGCTCCTGTTCTCCAAGGTGGGCGGCGATTTCCACGACGGGCGCAAGGGCCTTTCGGCGCGCTGGATCGCGCGCGCGGTGGAGGACTCGCTGACGCGGCTGCAGACCGACCGGATCGACCTGTACCAGTCGCACTGGCCCGACCCGGGCACGCCGCACGAGGAGACCCTCGGCGCCTATGCCGCCCTGCTGGAGGCCGGAAAGATCCGGGCCATCGGGTGCTCGAACATGGACCCCGCCCGGGTGGAAGCGTCCCTGAAGGTGGCGCGCGCGCTGGGCCTGCCCGGCTACCAGACCCTCCAGCCCGAGTACAACCTCTGTTCCCGCACGGGGTACGAGGGGGGGCTGCGGCAGCTGGCGGTCCGGGAAGGGCTCGGCGTGCTGGCCCACAGCGGCCTGGCGCGGGGCTTCCTGACCGGCAAGTACCGCTCCCGGGCGGATCTGGCCAAGAGTCCGCGCGGCGCGGACATGGTCCGGTTCCTGGACGGGCGGGGCGGACGCATCCTGGCGGCGCTGGACCAGGTGGCGGACCGCCATGGGGCCCGTCCCGCGGAAGTGGCGCTGGCGTGGCTCCTGACCCGGGAAGGGGTGACGGCCCCCATCGCCAGCGCCACCAGCCTCGCGCAGCTGGCCAGCCTGGCCAGGGCCGCGCGGCTGGCGCTGTCCGGCGAGGACCTCCGGAGGCTGGGGCAGGCCAGCGACACCTGGTGGGACGCGGTGGGCCTCGGGCCCTGCCGCGGCTGGCTGGCCAGGGCGTACCGCCGGGTCCTTCAACCCTGACCCCCCCGGCGCATCTTTAAGCTATACTTCGCTCGCCAAGCCGAAAACCGGGAGGTGGACGTGATCAAGGGATTCGCCGGGCGCGTGCTGGAAATCGACCTGGAAGCCCGCACCTTCGCCTTCAGGCCGCTGGACGAGGACATCGCCCGCCTGTACCTGGGCGGCAAGGGCTACGGGACGCGGCTGCTCTACGACCTGACCCGCCCGGGGATCGATCCCCTGGGGCCGGAGAACCCCCTGATATTTGCCACCGGGCCCCTCAACGGGTCCCTGGCGCCCCAGTCCAACCGGTTCGCGGTGGTCTGCAAGAGCCCCCTCACCGGGGGGATCGGGAGCTCGGCCTGCGGGGGCTCGTTCGCCTTCGGGCTGAAGAAGGCCGGCATCGACGTGGTGGTGGTGCAAGGGCGGTCCGGCGTCCCGGTGCGCGTCGAGATCGACGGCGACACGGACGCGGTGCGGTTCCTGGACGCCTCGGACCTGTGGGGGCTGGGCACCGGGGCGACCCAGAAGGCCCTGGGCAGGGGCATGCACCACGCGGTCATCGGACCCGCGGGGGAGAACAGGGTCCTCTACGCCGGCATCGTCTCGGACGCCCGCATCGCGGGGCGCTGCGGCGTGGGGGCGGTCATGGGCTCCAAGGGCCTCAAGGCCCTCTCGGCGCAGGGCACCCGCAAGCTGGAGATGGCGGACGAGGCGGGCTTCAAGACCTACACGCAGTGGGTCCGGCAGGTGTTCAAGGGGCACCCGGTCCTCGGCGAAAAGCTGCGGCGCTTCGGGACCATGGGCATCGTCAACACCACCAACGGCCGCAACATGATCCCCACCCGCAACTTCCAGGCGGGGCACCACCCCGGGGCCATGAACCTCTCGGGCGAATACCTCGAGGACCACGGCCTGGTGGGCGTCCGCTCCAGCTGCCTCCACTGCCCGGTGGCCTGCGGCCGGGAGGTGGAGGTCCCGGGGGCCGGGCGGGTCAAGGGCCCCGAGTACGAGACCGCCGGGATGATGGGCACCAACCTGGGCATCACCGACCTGGCCGAGGTGAACCGCTGGAACTGGATGGCCGACGAACTGGGCCTGGACACCATCAGCCTCGGGGTGACCCTCGGGTTCGCCATGGAGCTCCAGCAGCGCGGCCTGCTTTCCACGGGGCTGACGTTCGGCAGTCCCGAAGGGGTGGCGGAGATGATCGAGGCCATCGCCCACAGGCGCGGGATGGGCGACGAGCTGGCGGAGGGGACCCGGCGCCTGAGCCTGAAGTACGGCGGCAAGGAATTCGCCATGCACGTCAAGGGCCTGGAGCTCTCGGCCTACGACCCCCGGGGCTCCTTCGCCCAGGGCGTGGAATACGCCACCACCAACCGCGGCGGCTGCCACGTGCAGGGCGCCAGCATGTACTTCGAGAGCACCGGCCCCCTGACCATCAATCCCCAGAACCTCAAGCTCAAGGCCGAGCTCCCGGTGGTGCAGCAGAACCTGGCCTGCGCCGTGAACTCCATGGTGCTGTGCATCTTCACGACGTACGGCCTGATCCCCCGGCAGGTGCACGCCCTCAAGCCCAGCGGCTGGGTCCACCGGCTGGCCCGGGTGCTCTTCGAGAACAGCGGGCCCGCCTACCGCTGGATCATGAGCGGCAAGCTCCTGCAGGTGACCTGGATGGACAAGTGGCTGTCCCGGGTCACCGGCATGCGCATCACCTCGGGGCACCTCCAGGAGATCGGCGCGCGGATCTTCAACCTGGAGCGCATGTACAACCTGCGGGAAGGCCTGACCGGCGCCGACGACACGCTGCCGGACCGGATCCTCCACGAGCCGCTGTACAAGCACATGACCTCGGGGCACCCGCTGGACCGGCTCCTGCCCCAGTACTACCGCCTGCGCGGCTGGGACGAGCACGGGGTGCCCCTCCCGGAGACCCTCAGGCGGCTCAAGGTGCGCCTATGACCATCACCGTCGAATTGACCTACGACATGGCCAAGGTCCTGGGGACCCGGTCGATCCCCATGGAGGCCCCGCGCACCGTGGCGGAGGTCCTCAGGGAGGCGCGGGGCCGGTTCGGGGACCAGGGGGAGGCCTTCGACCGCATGGCCGGCGTGGCCGCCATCGCGGTCAACGGTGTCCTGGTGGCCCACCGGCGGGAGGGCGTCCGGCTCGCGGACGGCGACCTGATCACCTTCGTCAAGACCGCCTCCGGGGGCTGAAGGTCCCGGGGGCGGGTGTCGGGAGCGGAATCGATCGGCGTGGGGTTCAGAATGATCGGCCCCCCGGGTCGCCTGATTTTAAACCCCAATGATCCGAGGCATATGGATAGTGGCCCGAAAGGTGCTTCGTCCCTTCCGCCGCGCCTCCGGCGCGGTTCGGTTCCATTCTGAAGGGGCACGTCATGTTGTGGACCATCGCAGTCGTACTGATCGTTCTCTGGGCCCTGGGCCTCGTCAGCGCCTACACCATGGGCGGGTTCATCCATATCCTGCTGGTGCTCGCCGTCGTGGTCCTCGTCATCCAGCTGGCCCAGGGCCGGAAGATCCTCTAGGCCGGCCATGTCCGGTCCTTCCAAACCCGGCGGCAGGGCAGGGGAGGCCGCAAGACGTCTGCTGGCCTGGTTCGGGAACCGGTCCCCGGCCCTGCGCCTTGCGCTGCTGGCCCTGGTCCTCCTGGTCCCGGCCGGGGCAGCCTATGGCATCCATGTCCTCCGCCACCGGACCGCCCTCGCGGTCCAGGTGGACGCCATGGCTACCGGAGGGGGAGCGGGGGAGGGGCCGTGGTCGCTGAACGACGCGCTGCCGGTGGTGTTCGGCACGGGTTCGGCGCTGGGCTTCCTGGAGACCCATCCGGTGGAGCGCATCAATGTGATCTACCGGCCCCTGATGTGGGACCTGTCCGAGCGCATCCTCCTCATCGAATCCGGCGGCCGGCAGTACGCGTACTACCCCAGCGACATGGAAACCCGGATCCTCACCGACAAGGCGGTCACGGCCGCCTGGGGCGGCAAGCTCGTCTTCATCCCGCGCAGCGAGCTCCGGTCCGCCAGCCTGCGGTTGGTCGAGCGCCTGGACACGCGTTTCGCCGGCGCCCGCCCGCAGTCGGAGAAGAACGCCTGGCGGACGGTGGCCAGCGGCCTATTGTCGGCCGTGCTCATCGTCAGCGTGCTGGCGATCCTGTTCCACCAGTTCCGGGGGCAGTTCAAGACCCTGGCGTTCATCGAGCCGTCGAAGGTGCAGGGTTCCCTCGACGATCTGGTGGGCATGGACGACATCAAGGCCGAGGTGGCCCAGATCAAGGACCAGTACCAGAGGCGGGCCATCTACGCCGAATACGGCATCGCCCGCCCCTTCAACGTCATGTTCAGCGGCCCCGCCGGGACGGGCAAGACCAAGCTGGCCAGCTACCTGGCCAAGGAGCTGCGGCTGCCGATCCTCTTCCACTCGGCGGCCAACCTCGAGACGGGGCTCGTCGCCGGGGGCTCCGACACGTTGACCCGCATCCTGGCCCTGGCCAAGCGGCGCCGGCGCTGCATCGTCTTCCTGGACGAGGCCCAGGACCTCTTCATGAAGCGCGGCGGACGCCGGAAGTTCGACGACGACACCGCCAACACCTTCCTTTCCGTGCTGGACGGGGTGCGCAGCCGGAACGGGTGCGAGATCATCTGGATCGTGGCGAGCAACTTCAACAGCGAGACCATGGCGATGGACGAGGCCATGCTGCGCCGCTTCCAGATGAAGGTGGACTTCCGCATGCCCAATCCGGAGGAGCGGCAGGCCATCTTCGGCCACTACCTCGCCCAGCGCTCCGGCAAGGTGCTGCCCGGCCTCGACCTCCGCCACCTGGTGGCCGTGACCGAAGGCCGCAGCCCGGCGGACCTGGAGACCATCGTCAACCAGGCGGGCATCCTCGCGGTGCAGGCGGGCGAGATGATCGACGCGGGGACGCTGATGCGGGCCGCCGAACGCGTGCTGGTGGGGAACGTCAACATCCACACCACCCAGGAACGCCAGCGCGATCGACGCATCATCGCCACCCACGAGTGGGGGCACTTCCTGGTGGACCTCGCGCACGAGCGCAGGCGCACCGGCGACGACTGGGACCTCATGCTGGCCGAGGTGCGGACCATCAAGATCTCGCTCAAGGCCAACCCGCGCACCAACGCCCTGGGGTTCGTCTTCCACAAGGAGGGCGCCAACCTGCTCAAGACCAAGGGCGACATCGAGCAGGAGGTGCGGGTGCTCCTGGGCGGCATGGCGAACGAGGAGCTGTTCTTCGGCGAGGAGGGGACGACCAACGGCGCCCACAACGACATCACCCGCGCGACGAAGCTGCTGCACCACGCCATCGGCGAAATGGGCATGTACCGCAAGACCCGCCTCAACTTCGGCGCCCTCCGTCCGGACGCGTCCGGAGGCGAGGTGGACGAGGAGACCCGCGCCATCATGGAAGCCCAGAGCGAGCGCCTGTACGGCGAGACCAGGGCCATCCTCGCCGGGCTCCAGCCCCTGACGGCGCATCTGGTGGAGAAGCTGCTGGAGGCCAACGAGATGAACCTGGCCGAGGCGCTCCTGGTGATCCGCGCCTTCGAGGCCGGATGCCCGGGCCGATCAGGATGATTCCGTGGTCATCAATTTGGAGTACCCCCGGCCCGGGCACGGGATGCGATGGCATGTTAATGCTGCAAAACCATGAGGTATGTCTTGGGCACGCCAAATGCATGGTTCAGGACGTGGACAAGGAGCCCTCATGATCAAGCAGTTGGCAACATTCGTTATCCCCTTGGCCCTCCTCCTGGGCACGGGGACGCCCAGCCCCGCCCAGACAACCCTGGGCGTGCACGTGGGCCCCATCGGCATGGGCTATGCCCATGACGCTCCCCCCAGGCCTCGCATGGAACGGCGGGGACGCCGCCCGGGCAGGCACCATCACTGGGTCGGCGGCTACTGGGAACGCCAGAACGACGCGTGGGCCTGGTCGCGCGGACGCTGGGAAGAGCCCCGGGAACGGGGCGCCCACTGGGTCCGGCCCCGGTACCACCATGAGCACGACGGCTACCGGTACGAAGCCGGCCGCTGGGAGCGGTAGCAGGACCGCGCCGGCGCCGGCCGGCGGGGGTGGAACACAGGACACCGATTCAAGGAGCGTTCGATGAAGAGCGGAATGAAGGACAAGGTCCAGGGCAGTCTCACCGAAGCCAAGGGCAAGCTCAAGGAAGTCGCCGGCAGGCTGACCGGACAGAAGGATGTGGAGATTGCCGGCGCCAACGAGAAGGTGGCCGGCAAGATCCAGAAGAAGGTGGGTCAGATCAAGACGGTGCTCGGGAAGTAGCTGCCGGCTTCCCTCCCCGGAAGGCCCCCGCGGTTGCGGGGGCCTTTTGGCGCGGGCCGGGGTAGAGTGGGTCCATGATTCCCTTCTCGATCCTGGACCTCGCACCGATCACCGAAGGGGGGGACGCGGGCCAGTCCTTCCGGAACACCCTCGCCCTGGCCCAGCACGCCGAGCGCTGGGGCTACCACCGCTACTGGCTGGCCGAGCACCACGGCATGCCCGGCATCGCCAGCGCCGCCACGGCCGTCCTCATCGGGCACGTGGCCGCGGGGACCCGCACGATCCGGGTCGGCGCCGGCGGCATCATGCTGCCCAACCATTCGCCCCTGGTCATCGCCGAGCAGTTCGGAACCCTGGAAGCCCTCTTTCCCGGCCGCATCGACCTGGGCCTGGGGCGGGCGCCCGGGTCCGACCCCGCCACGGCGCGGGCCCTGCGGCGGGATCTCGCCTCGGACCCCGACGCCTTTCCCCGGGATGTGCTCGAGCTGATGGACTACTTCTCCAGCGAGCCCAGGCTGGGGGTGCGGGCGGTGCCCGGCACCGGGCTGGAGGTGCCGCTGTGGATCCTGGGGTCCAGCACCTTCGGCGCGCAGCTGGCCGCGGCCCTGGGGCTGCCCTTCGCCTTCGCCTCCCACTTCGCGCCGGCCTCCCTGATGCAGGCCCTCGACCTGTACCGCGCCCGGTTCAAGCCTTCCGTGCGTCTGGAGCGGCCGTACGTCATGCTCGGCTTCAATGTCTTCGCGGCGGACACCGACGCGGAGGCCCGGTTCCTGGCGACGTCCACCCAGCAGGCCTTCGTGAACCTGCGCAGCGGCCGGCCCACACGCCTGCCGCCCCCCGTGGACGGATACCGGGAGCGGCTCGGTCCCCAGGAACAGGCGCTGCTGGGCCAGATCCTGGCCTGCTGTGCCACGGGCGGCCCGGAAACGGTCGCGAGGGGGCTTGAGGAATTCATCGAACGCACCGGGGCGGATGAACTGATGATCACCTCCCAGATCTTCGACCCGGCCGCGCGGCTGCGGTCCTACGAGCTCACGGCGGGCCTCCGGGGCTGAGGGGGTCCCTGGGACCGTTTTCAGGTTATTCTGGGCCAGCGATTCCCCCCAGCCTGATCCCAGTCCGCCCGATTCGGGGCGGTGACGTCTACCCCTAGCCCCGAGGACCATCAGCATGAAATCCGCCTTGCTTCTGCCGATCCTGCTGGTCCTGTCCGGCTGCAAGCCCAAGGGGGACGAGCTCAAGATCGGCGTCTCGGCGCCCCTCACCGGGGACATCTCGGCCCTGGGGCAATCCACCCGGAACGCCATCACGCTGGTGCAGGAGGAGGCCTCCGCGGGCCTCACCCTGGGCGGCCGGCAGATGAAGGTGCGTTTCATCGTGGAGGACGACGAGAACAAGCCCGAGTCCACGGCCACGGTCTTCCAGAAGCTCATCAGCCAGGACAAGGTGGTGGCCATCATCGGCTCCCAGTCCAGCAAGTGCTCCAACGCGGGCGCCCCCATCGCCGAGGCCGCGCGGATCCCCCAGGTGACGCCCTGGTCCACCAATCCCAACGTCACCAAGGGGCGGAAGTTCATCTTCCGGGCCTGCTTCATCGACCCGTTCCAGGGCCGCGTGGTGGCCCAGTTCGCCACCGGCCGGCTCAAGTCCAGGACCGCCGCGGTGGTCTTCGACGTGGCCAGCGACTACAACAAGGGCATCGCCGAGGTGTTCCGGGACGAGTTCACCCGGCTGGGCGGGAGGATCGTGGGCTTCGAGACCTACAACACCAAGGACACCGACTTCTCGGCCCAGCTCACCAAGGTCAAGGGCGCCAACCCCGAGGTGCTCTTCCTCCCCAACTACTTCAACGAGGTGCCCCTCCAGGTGCAGCAGGCCCGCAAGCTGGGGCTCACCGCCACGATCCTGGGAGGCGACGGCTGGGACAACCCCGAGCTGGTCAAGCTGGGCGGCGCGGTCATGGACGGCGCCTACTTCTCCAACCACTACTCGCCCGACGCCGACAGCCCCGTGGCCAGGACGTTCATCGCGAAGTACACCGCCCGGTTCAAGGCGGTGCCCGACGCCGCCGCCGCCCTCACCTACGACTCGGCGCGGCTCCTCCTCCAGGCCGTGGCCACCGCGGGCAAGGCCGACCCCCGGGCCATCCGGGACGCCCTGGCCGCCACCTCGGGGTTCCAGGGGGTCACGGGCGCGATCTCGTTCGCGGGCACCGGCGACCCGGTGAAGGGCGCCGTGGTCATCCGGATCGAGAAGGGCAAGTTCGTCTTCGACAGCGCGGTCAATCCCTGAATGGGCGTCCTCGTCCAGCAGCTCCTCAACGTCGCGCAGCTGGGGGCGGTGTACGCCCTCATCGCCCTGGGCTACAGCATGGTCTACGGCATCATCCGCCTGATCAACTTCGCCCACGGGGACATCTTCATGCTGGGGGGCTTCATCGGGCTGCTCATCGGCGTGCGCCTGCCCTGGCTGCCGGTGTACGTCATGATGCCGCTGGCCATGATCCTCACGGCCCTGGCCGGCGTGCTGGTGGAGCGCGTGGCCTACCGGAGGCTTCGCAACGCCAACCGCATGTCCGTGGTCATCACGACCCTGGGCGTGGGGATCTTCCTGGAGAACCTGGTGCGCCTGACCGTGGGTCCCGAGACCCGGCAGATCCGCTCCGGCATGCCCACGGCCTCCGTGGCCTGGCTCCAGGGGCACCTGGGGGTCTACGTCACCTGGGACAAGGTGCTGATCATCCTGGTGTCCTTCTCCCTCATGGCGATCCTTTGGCTGGTGGTGAACCGCACCCTGGTGGGCACGGCCATGCGCGCCGTGGCCGACAACAAGGACGTGGTGCCGCTCATGGGCGTGAACCTCAACCTGATCATCGCGGGCACCTTCGCCATCGGCTCGGCCCTGGCGGCGGCGGGCGGGATCTTCTACGGGCAGGCCTACGCCCTCGACCCCTACATGGGCATCGACCTGGGCTGGAAGGCCTTCATCGCCGCGGTCATCGGCGGCATCGGCTCCATCGAGGGGGCGGTGCTGGGCTCCTTCCTCCTGGCGGGGGTGGAGGTGGCGACGGTGGCGTACCTCTCCTCCAACCTGAAGAACGGCATCGCCTTCGGCCTGCTGATCCTGCTGCTGCTGGTGTGGCCCTGGGGCATCATGGGCAAGCCCGGCATGAGGAAGGTGTAGCATGGGCCGGATCAAGTTCCCGATCGTGTGCGCCGCGGCCCTCGCCGTCTCGCTCGGGCTGCAGCTGGCGGTGGACGGGGGGGTCTTCCCGGACGTGCTCAACCCCTACTACCTGCACCTCCTGACGATCATCGGCATGAACATCATCCTGGTGGCCAGCCTGAACCTGCTCAACGGCTACCTGGGCGAGTTCGCCCTGGGGCACGCCGGGTTCATGGCGGTGGGGGCCTACACCGCGGCGCTGCTGGCCACGCGGGTGCTGCCCGCGGCCGCGGACCTGCCGCCGGTGGTCGGGCCCTTCTGCATCCTGGTGGCGACCCTGGGCGGGGCCATGGCCGCCGCGGCCCTGGTGGGGTGGCTGGTGGGGCTGCTGACCTTCAAGACCGTGGGCGACTACCTGGCGATCATCACCCTGGGCTTCAACATGATCATCGTCAACGCCATCCAGAACCTGGACTTCGTGGGCGGGCCCCGGGGCTTCACGGGCATCCCGAAGAACACGAGCTTTTTCGCGGTGGCGGTGTGCGCGGTGGTCACCCTGGCGGTCCTGCGCAACCTCATCCAGTCCAGCTTCGGGCGGGTGTGGGTGTCCATCCGCGAGAACGCCATCGCCGCCGAGCTCATGGGGGTGGCCGTGAACCGCGCCAAGAACCAGGTGTTCACCCTGGCCGCGGCCTTCGCGGGACTGGCCGGGGGCCTCTGGGCCCAGAACCAGCAGTTCATCACCCCCCGCAGCTTCGACTACATCAAGACCACCGAGATCCTCGTGATGCTCTACCTGGGCGGCATGGCCAGCCTCTCGGGGTCCATCCTGGGGGTGGTGGCCTACACGGTCCTCATGGAGGTCCTGCGCAACCTGCTGAGCGCCTTCGCGCCCCAGCTCACGGAATGGCGGATGCTCATCAGCCCCCTGATCCTGATCCTCATCATGCTCACCCGGCAGTACGGGCTCATGGGCAACAGGGAATGGGCCTGGCTCAGGAAGGCCCCATGACCGTCCTGCGCCTGGAGAACCTCACCAAGGCCTTCGGCGGCCTCACCGCCGTGGCCGGCTTCTGCCTGGACCTGGGCGCGCGCGACATCCAGGGCGTCATCGGCCCCAACGGGGCCGGCAAGACCACCACCTTCAACCTGCTCACCGGCGTCTATCCCGCCGACAGCGGCACCATGGCGCTGGGGGACCTGGACCTCACGAGGCTCTCCCCCGACGCCATCGCCCGCGCCGGCATCGCCCGCACCTTCCAGAACATCCGGCTCTTCGCGCAGATGACCGTGCTGGACAACATCGCCCAGGCCCTCCACGCCAGGGCCGGGTACCGCCTCCGGGACGCGGTCTTCCGCACGGGCGCGTTCCGGCGCGGCGAAGCGGCGCTCCTGGCCGAGGCCCTGGAGCACCTGGAGCGCTTCGGCCTGGCCGGGGTGCGGGATGAACTCGCCGGCAGCCTCCCCTACGGCGAGCAGCGGCGCCTGGAGATCGCCCGGGCCCTGGCCACGGGCCCCAAGGTCCTCCTCCTGGACGAGCCCGCCGCCGGCATGAACCCGCGCGAAGTGGAGCAGCTCATCGGCCTCATCCGGAAGGTGCACGACGACTTCCCCCTGGCCATCCTCCTCATCGAGCACCAGCTGCCCGTGGTGATGGAGCTGTGCGGCTTCGTGCAGGTGCTGGACTTCGGCCAGACCATCGCCGCCGGCGCCCCCCGGGACGTGGTGCGGGACCCGCTGGTGATCGAGGCCTACCTCGGGGTGGAGGAAGCATGACCTGCATCCGCGTCGAGAACCTGTCCGTGGCCTACGGGGCCATCCAGGCCCTGCACGGCGTCACGCTCGAGATCCGGGAGGGCGAGATCGTCTCGCTCCTGGGTGCCAACGGCGCCGGCAAGTCCACCACCCTGCGGGCCATCTCCGGCATGATCCCCATCCGCGGGGGCGATGTCCGCTACCGGGACCAGAGCCTCAGGCAGGTCCCCGCCCACCGCCGGGTGGCCCTGGGCATCGCCCACGTGCCCGAGGGCCGCGGCATCTTCCCCAGCCTGACCGTGAAGGAGAACCTCGCCCTGGGCGCCTGGACCCGGAAGGACGGCGCGCGCCTGAAGGCCTCCTACGACCGGGTCTTCGGACTCTTCCCGCGCCTGGCCGAAAGGCTCGCCCAGCTGGGCGGGACGCTGTCCGGAGGCGAGCAGCAGATGCTGGCCGTGGCCCGGGCGCTCATGACGGACTGCCGGGTGATGCTCCTGGACGAGCCGAGCATGGGGCTCTCCCCGCTGCTGGTGAAGGAGGTGTTCCGGGCCCTGCAGGACATCAACGCGCGTGGCACGACGATGCTGCTGGTGGAGCAGAACGCCCGCATGGCGCTGAAGATCGCGCACCGGGGCTATGTCCTTGAGAACGGCCGCATGGTCCTGGAGGGCCCGGCGGCGGACCTGGAGGGGGACCCGAGGGTGAAGGAGGCCTACCTCGGGGGGTAGAGGCTCTGTCCGTTGGAGCGCGCCACTCCGGACAGGAAGCGCGCGCTGGCCTTGGGGGTGCGTTCCAGGGTGTCGTAGTCCACGTGCACGATGCCGAAGCGCTTCTCGAAGCCCAGGGCCCACTCGAAGTTGTCCAGCAGGGACCACGCGGAATAGCCCCGCACGTCCGCGCCCCGGTCGATGGCGTCCCGCACGGCGAGGATGTGGGTGCGGAAGTAGTCGACGCGCAGCGGATCCTGGACGCCCCCCGGGGGGGCCTTGTCGGGGTCGCGGAAGGCGGCGCCGTTCTCGTTGACGTAGAGGGGCATTTCGCCGTACCGCTCCCTCAGCCACAGCAGGGTCTCCGTGAGGCCTTCGGGGTAGACCTCCCAGTCCATCTCCGTGCGCAGGTGTGTGGGGTGGGGCACGCCGCTCCACCTTCCGAAGGGCGCCGCCGGGTCGTGGCGGGTGATGCCGCGGCTGTAGTAGTTGACGCCCAGGTAGTCCAGGGGCTGGCGGATCAGCTTGAAGTCGTCTTCGGGGAACTCGGGCCAGGCCGCTCCGAAGAGCTCCGGGAGTTCCTCCGGGTAGCGGCCGAGGAGGACGGGGTCCAGGTACTGCCGGTTCATGTAGGCGTCGGCCCGAGCCGCCGCGGCGAGGTCCTCGGGGCGATCGGAGGCGGGATGCTTGGGCTCGATGTTCACCACCAGCCCCACGGAACGCGCCCCCGCGGCGCGGCAGGCCTGGACACCCAGGCCGTGGGCGCGGAGCAGGTTGTGGGAGACCCGGGGCAGCTCGCGGAAGTCGCGGTGGCAGGGCGGGTGGGAGCCCGTCAGGTGGCCTTCGTGCATCATCACCCAGGGCTCGTTGAGGGTGGCCCACATCGGCACCCGGTCCGCCAGAGCGGAGGCCACGACGTGAGCGTAGTCCCCGAACCGTCCGGGCAGGTCGGGGTCGAGCCAGCCGCCCCGGTCCTCCAGTTCGGCCGGGAGGTCCCAGTGGTGGAGGGTGATCTGGGGCTGGATCCCGGCCTCCAGCAGGGCGTCCGCGAGCCCGCGGTAGAAGTCCAGGCCCGCGGCGTTGACGCGGCCCCCGGGCATCACGCGGCTCCAGGAAACGCTGAAGCGGTAGGACCCGAAGCCCAGCTCCCGGATCAAGGCGACGTCCTCCCGCCAGCGGCGGTAGTGGTCGCAGGCGCGGTCGCCCCGGGGCGCCAGGTGGGCGCCGGCGCCCCCGGGAGCGCAGAACCGCTGCCAGTTGCTGGGGTCGGCCCCGTCGGCCAGGGGGGAGCCCTCGATCTGGTAGGCCGAGGTGCTCACGCCCCAGAGGAATCCTTTCGGGAAGCCCATGGTCACGCCCCCACGCGGATGACGACCGTGTGGTCACCGGCGGCGAGGGGCACGCGGATCTCCGGGCTCCAGGGCAGGGCCAGCCCGTCCAGGCGCGCCTCCGGGATGGACGCGGCGCGCTCCAGGAGGATGTCGTACGTGCCGCCGGTGCGGGGATCGCGGTAGCGGATGCGCGCCCGGTCCCAGGCCGAGGGCAGGGCGGGCCGCAGGCGGATCGTGTCGCCGCCCTCCAGGCCGAAGCCCAGCACGTCCTCCACGGCCACGCGGTACATCCACCCGGCCGACCCCGTGTACCAGGTCCAGCCGCCGCGCCCGGTGTGGGGGGCCACGCCGTAGACGTCGGCGGCCACCACGTAGGGTTCGGTCTGGTAGGTGGCGGGCCTTCGGCCGTGGGACACGGGGCTCAGCATGGCCAGGAGCGAGGCGGCGCGGTCCAGCCTGCCGGAGGCGGCCACGGCCTTCACGGCCCACAGCGCGCCGTGGGTGTACTGCCCGCCGTTCTCGCGCACGCCGGGGATGTAGCCCATGATGTAGCCGGGATCGTTGGGGAACGTGTCGAAGGCGGGGGTGAGCAGGCGGATCATGCCGGCCTCCTGGTCCACCAGATGGGCCTCCATGGCCGCCAGGGCCTGCTCGGAACGGGCCTTCGGCACGGCTCCGGAGAGGGTGGCCCAGGCCTGGGCCAGGCAGTCGATGCGGCACTCCGGGTTCTGGGCCGAGCCCAGGGGGGTGCCGTCGTCGAAGTAGGCGCGGCGGTACCAGTCGCCGTCCCAGCCCGAGGCCTCCAGGGCCGCCGAAAGGGAGGCCATGCGCTCCCGGAACCGCCGGGCGCGGTCCGGGTCGCCGCGCCGCTCACAGACGGGGGCGAAGGCTTCCAGGATCGAATAGAGGAAGAAGGCCATCCACACGCTCTCGCCGCGGCCTTCCCTGCCGACGCGGTTCATGCCGTCGTTCCAGTCGCCGGTGCCCATCAGGGGCAGGTCGTGCGCGCCGGTGCGGCCCAGGGCCAGGTCGAGAGCGCGGCAGCAGTGCCCGTAGAGGTTGCCGCGCGTGCCGGAGTCCTCCGGCACCAGGTAGGCCTCGTCCTCCCCGGGCTGCAGGGCCCGGGCCGTGAGGTAGGGGGCGGTCTCGGCCAGGATGCCCCAGTCGCCGGTGGTGCGCAGGTAGTGGGCGGTGACCAGGGGCAGCCACAGGAGGTCGTCGGAAAAGCGCGTGCGGATGCCCTGCTCGATGGGGGGGTGCCACCAGTGCAGCACGTCGCCCTCCACGAACTGGTGGGCGGCGTGCAGGAGGATCTGGTTGCGCGTGAGGCCCGGCAGCAGGTACAGCAGGCCGGCGGAATCCTGCAGCTGGTCACGGAAGCCGAAGGCGCCACCGGACTGGTAGTAGGCGGTGCGGCCCCACATGCGGCAGGCCAGGTTCTGGTAGGGGAGCCAGCCGTTGACCATGAGGTCCAGGGCGGGTTCGGGCGTCTCGACCTGGAGTGTGCCCAGCGTCCGTTCCCAGTAGTCGCGCACCCCGGCCAGGGAGGGGCGGGTGGCCGAAAGGCGCCGGGCCTCGGCCAGGTCCGCGGCCTCGCCGGAGACGATGACGCAGGTGCGGGTCTCGAAGGGCTCCAGCTCAACCTCCAGCTGGAAGGCGAAGCAGGGATCCGCCACGCGGCCCGTGGCCCCGTCCAGGGGCCGCGCGCCGGTGACGGCGGCGGGTTCCGACGGGCTGCCGGGGCGCCCCAGGAAGGAGCCCCGGTCGGTGGTCACGGCGCGCAGGATGCCGTCCCCGGCCACGGAGGCGAAGGCCACCCGGCCCCGGAAGGCGCCGGGGGCGGTGCTCCAGGCGAAGAGGCCGTCGCCCTCGCGCACCGTCTCCACGAGGCCCGCGGTGGTCTCCGGGGTCTCCCCCAGCACCAGGTGCGCGTGCCAGAACAGGGTCAGGCGGCGCCTGGCGGCGCCGGTGTTGGCCAGGCGCACGCTCAGGACCTTCATCGGGTCCTCGAGGGACGCGAAGACCGTGACGTCCTGGTCCAGGCCGTCCACGGAGCTCTCCCAGCGCGTGGAGCCGAAGCCGTGGCGCACGGTGAAGGCGATGCCCGGGCCGGAGGGCCCCGGGGTGGGGGACCAGAACTCCCGGCTGTCCTCGTCCCGCAGGTAGAGCGACTCGGAGAGGGGGTCGGCGATGGGGTCGTTGTGCCACGGGGTGAGGCGGTGCAGGCGGCTGTTGCCCGCCCAGGAGCAGCTGATGCCGCGCTCCGTGGTGATGAAGCCGAAGCCCTCGTTGGCGATGACGTTGGACCAGGGCATGGGCGGCAGCACGGGGTGGCCGTCCGCGCCGGGGCGCACGTGGATGACGTATTCGCGGCCGTCCGGGGAGAAGCCGCCGAGGCCGTTGTCCAGGCACGTCTCCGGCTCGCGGAGGGCGGCGGGCCGGAAGGGCCTGGGGATGAAGAGGGCCGGCTCCGGAAGCCGGATCGGCCGGATCGCGCCCGTGGGTGGGAAGGGCGTTTCCGCCGCGCACAGCGCGATGGCCTCCTCCCGCTCCAGGGCGAAGCCCAGGCCCAGGGTGAGGGATGCGCTGGCGCCGGGGGCGAGCTCCAGGACGCAGCGCAGGGCCAGGACCGGGTCCAGGACGGAACCCGCGGTGCCGGCGAGGGGGCCGCTTGCGAGGAGCGCCGCGGGCTCGGCGAGGGTGCGTCCGCGGCCCAGGAAGGCGGCGCGGTCGGTGGCGAAGGACAGGCCCCCGGGGCCGGAGGCCAGCCAGTGGCACATCCACCGGGGCTTCTCGTCGGCCCCCCGGGGCCGGCGGCGGGCCAGGAGGGCCCGGGACTCCGGGCACCACTCCGTCTGCACGAAGAGCTTGGAGAAGGCGGGGTGGGCCAGGTCGGCGCCGCGCTCGTTGAGCACCGCCTCCAGGCACGAGGTCACTTCGATGCGCCGGGGCAGGGAGGTGCGGTTGGCGAGGGTGAGGCGGCGTGCCTCGGCGTCCCGGCCGGGGAGCACGGCCACTTCCAGGGTCGTCTCGATGCCGCCGTCCGCGCGGGTCAGGGTGGCCTGGCCGTCCTGGAACGAGGCGCCGGCGGAATCCGGGACCTTCCGCGCCGGACGGAGCCCGGCGGACCACAGTTCGTTGGAATCCAGGTCCTTGAGGTAGATGAAGAAGCCGTCCGGGTCCTCGACGCCGTCGCCCCTCCAGCGCGTGAGGGCCTGCCCCGCGCACTCGGAGTATCCGGTGCCCAGCTCCGTCAGGAGGACGCGGTACCGGCCATTGGAAAGAAGATGCCCACGGTTATCCATTACTTCGACTTCCTTTTCACTGTTCCATCACCACCGTGGCGGGAATCCGCCGCAGGGTCACGCTCGTTCCGGAGAGACCTTCCATCACCTTCCCATCGATCCGCGCCCGGCGGAACGCCCCGGCCAGGGGCCACCGGAGGACAAGGCCCCCCGGAGGGCAGGGCGCCGTGCCGGAGAGGACGTAGGTGACCCGCGTCCCTTCCGCCCGGGCCGAATAGCCCAGCTCGCCGCCCGGGACCCTCAGGCCCGCCAGGCTGAATCCGCTCCGGAACCAGGCTTCCGGGACCCCGGCCCCCAGTTCCAGCGCGCCGGCATCCTCCCGCTCCAGCACCAGGAGGGCCAGGAGGGAGCGGATGTAGTCCGAGCCCACCCACGCGTGGGGCAGGTCGCCCAGGTAGACCGGGCTGCGCAGGCCGCGCTGCACCACCTCGGGCCACTGGTTCCAGGCCAGGGGGCGCCGGTCCTCCAGGTAGGCCGCGAGCAGGTCCCGGGCGCGCTCCGGCCAGCCCAGGTGGGCGCAGGCGCCGATGATCCGGGTCTCGTAGGGCGTGTAGCGGTCCTCGGGCGCGCCGCCCTTGCGGCGCTCCTGGAACTGCCGCCAGAACTCCCCGAAGGTGGCCTCCAGGGCGGGCCTCGGCAGGAAGGGGAGCTCCCCTCCCGGCAGGAGGGCCACCGTGGTGGAGGTGGCGTCGAAGTCAGCCAGCTCCGCGCACCCCGGGAGCCAGGCGATGCGGCCGCGCTCCATGGTCGCGCGCAGGGAGGCCAGCAGGTCCGCGCGGAACCGGTCCCGCAGGGCCTCGAAGTGCCGGGCCGAGGCCGGGTCCCCCAGCTCTGAGCAGATCCAGGCCGCGTCCTTGAAGCCGCGCAGGGTCCAGAAATCGTCCCAGTAGCTGTGCATGGGCTTGGCGGAATAGCCCTCGTGGCTGATGGAGGCCGGCATCATGCCGTCCTTTTCCAGGATGCTTTCCATGTAGTCCGCCGCGCGCCGGCCCTGGGGCCACACCCGGGCCAGGAAGGCCCGGTCCCCGGTGAAGCGCGCGTACTCGGCCAGCAGGTGGAGGAATTCGCCGTGGCTGTCGTTCTCCGGCACGGGGTCCGCGCCGCGGTCGTCCACGACGCAGGGCACCTTCCCGTTGGGGAAGAGGTTGGGGGCGTACCACTCGATGAACTCCCGCACCTCCCGGGCGTGGCCCAGGCGCAGCAGCGCAACGGCCATCATGGCGCCGTCGCGGATCCAGCTCCGGGCGTAGGAGCGGGTGCCGGGCCGGAGCGCGGGGCCCTTGCGGCTGATGAGGATGTGGGCCAGGCAGGTGCGGAGGGTGTCGGCCGCCCCGGGCTCGGGGAGGTCGACGCGCACCCGGTTGAGCTTCTCGTCCCAGGAGGCGATGGTCTCCCGCAGGTCGGCCTCGAAGGGGGGCCGGG
Organism: Geothrix sp. 21YS21S-2; assembly: GCF_030846775.1. Taxonomy (NCBI): domain Bacteria; kingdom Pseudomonadati; phylum Acidobacteriota; class Holophagae; order Holophagales; family Holophagaceae; genus Geothrix; species Geothrix sp. 21YS21S-2. The sequence goes on along the minus strand of NZ_CP132910.1, from coordinate 2,327,588 downwards.
GGGCGGCGTCGCCCAGCGGCAGGTCCACCAGGATGTCGCGGGTTCCGCCCGGGGCCAGGTCCACGTCGTACCGGAAGGCGCCGGAGGCGTGCCCGGCGGGGTCCTCCACGGCCGCGGCCGGGGGCAGGACGCCCCGGTGGAGATGGTCCACGATGGAGCCGCCGTGGAACCCGGCAGCGCCGGCCCCGTCGGGGCGGGTGGCGGAGACCAGCAGGCGCTTGCCGTTGACGGCGGCCGAATCCGGGCCGAAGGCCAGGGCGCGGATCTCCGTTGCGCCCCCGGGCGTGCCCAGGAACTGCAGGGGCGGGTTCACCTGGAAGGGGCGCACGGCCAGGAAGAGGGTGCCCTTCCAGGGCTTGGCGCCCGCCGACAGCCGGTAGCGGGCCCGGATGACGGGCGCCGCGGGCGTTCCGGTCCCGAAGGCGGTGACGCGCAGGGTCAGGTCGCCGTGGGTGCGGGTGACGGTAGGGATGGGCAGGGCGCCCCGCTCCAGCGACTGGGAGGTTTCCCCCTGGGCCCAGCCCAGGAGTTTCCCGCCGCTCCACAGGAACGGTTCGACGGAGGGCCCCCCGGCGCCGGCCTCGAGGGAACCGTCCTCGCCCATGAGGGCCGAGTCCAGCCCGCCGTCGACGCCCACCAGGGTCCAGTAGGGCTGTTCGCCCAGGTAGGCCCGGGGATAGTCGCCCCGCGGGGCCTTGCGGGCGATGGCCTCGAAGGCGGCGTTCCAGGACTCGCCGAAGGCCAGGGGCTGCACGGCCAGGGACCGCGCCGCGCCCCCTTCGACCCGCAGGAACCGCGCCTCCGTTTCCGGAAGGAGCAGGTGGCTGGCGGCGCCCGCCGCCCCGCGCACCTCGGCGAGCGTGGTCCAGGTTGAGCCTTCGGGTGAGCCCAGGACCCGGAAGTCCCGGGGGCCCGGGTCGGCCCAGTCGATGCGGAGCCCGCCGAACTCGCGCGGGATCTCGAAGTCCAGCTGGCGCCAGCCGGGCCCCCGGGTGTCGGCCGGGGTCCGGTCGTAGGGGACGTCCACCGGCAGCTCGCGGATGGCCAGGTCGCGGAACTCGGCGTGGCCCTTGCCGCCGGAGCCGGCGGTGACGCACCACTCGATGGAGGCGATGCGGGTGGGATCGGCCCCGCCGGGGCCCCAGGCGAACGAGACGTGGCGCTTCTTCAGCGTCACGCGGGTCCACGCCTTCGGGAAGGCGAAGGCGGGCCTGCGCACCCACCAGACGTTCTCTCCGGAGGGATCCACCAGCTTGAACTCCAGGTTCTCGGGCGGGCAGTCCCCGCGCACCTCGAAGGTGATCTCGTAGTTGGGGGGCAGGGTGAGGGGCAGGTTCCGGCGCGCGGCCGCGTAGCCGCCCCGGCCCTGGAAGTCGAAGTCCATGCGCAGGCTGCCGGCGCCGCCAAGGGCCAGCAGCACGCCGTCGGAGGGGACCGCCTTCCAGGCCTGGACGGTCTCGAACCGGTCCAGGACCCGGGGAGGCGCGGCCAGGGCCGCCCCGGCCGCCAGGGCCAGGAGGAGCCCGCGGAGGCGTCCGGTCATGGCTTCTTCGCCGCGGAAACGTCGAGCCAGCCGCCCTTGAACCCGGCCAGGCGCATGCCCCGCTGGAGCGTGGGGTCCTTCCTGAGAAGGCTCCAGACCAGGCCCGAGCGGTAGTTCTCGACCATGCCCAGGATCAGGCCCTGGTCGATGCCCAGGTAGTCGGTGTCCACCCAGCCCAGGCCCGGGACGCTGCGCCCGTGATGGGCCGGGGCCCCCGCGGGGAAGGTCTCGTTGAAGGCGTCCAGGAAGCCGTACGTCGAGAAGAGGCTGTCCCCGAAGCGGCGGCGCATCTCCTGCAGGGCCGGCAGGGAGATCTCCGGCGTGAAGGGCAGGGAGCCCGCGGCCGCGTTGGGGGTGATGGTGCCGTCGTCCAGGATGCCGTTCGCGGCGGCGCCCCGGGCGGCGTAGGTGAGAAAGGTGCGACGGACCCCGTCCACGGTGAGGACGGCGTCGGAGGGTCCGTCGCAGGCCGAGATGCCCCAGATGTTCGGGCCGTAGCCCTTCCAGTTGCCGGGGTTGGCCATGGCGTAGGAACGTTGGGCCAGGGTGGCCCGGCGGGTCTCCTCGGCGTAGTCGATGCCCGCTGCCGCCGCGGAGGCGTCGCGCACGCCGCGGAAGTCGACCCAGACGTGGGAGAACTGGTGCCCGAAGAGCGGGCCGAACTGGAAGGAGGCCTGGCCCTGGAAGGTGCCCCAGACCTGGGACTTCGTGTACTCGGGCCAGGCGGCGGGGGGGATGGGGTGGGTGGGCGAGCCCATGGCCAGGAACTCGAGGAGCATCGCCTCCATGTAGCCGTGCCAGTCCCAGGTGTTGAAGCCCTCCTCGGGCGTCCAGCCCATGCTGACGCGGTTGGCGCGGGGCATGGCCCAGGTCCACTCGACCCGCTCGTTGAGGCGGGACGCGATGGCGCGGATCTCGGCCTCGGCGGGCCGGTCGAAGTAGGCCTGGCAGGTGAGGGCGCCGGCGATGAGCAGGGCCGTGTCGATGGTGGAGAGCTCGACGTTCTTGAACCGGAGCCCGGTCTTCATGTCGAGGAAGTGGTAGTAGAAGCCCCGGTAGCCCGAGGCGTTGACCGGATCGGGGCCCTGGGGGGCCCGCTCCAGGAAGCGCAGGGTCTTGAGGACCCGCTGCGCGGCCTGGTCGCGGGTGACGTAGCCGCGCTCGGCGCCGATGACGTAGGCGGTGAGCCCGAACCCCACCGCCGAGATGCTGGCGAAGGAGGGGGTGGGATGGCGGTCCGGGATGAGTCCCGTCCCCGGATCCGCCGTGTCCCAGAAGAACTGGAACGTCCGCTGTTCCAGCAGTTCAATGAATGCCTGGTCCGAAAGCTCCGGCACGGGAGGGGCGGGCTTGGCGGCGCCGCAGGCGGTGGACACCGCCAGCAGCATCGCCAGGCCTACGGACGCCTTGGTGAAAAATGTAAACGTTCCCATGTCGGTTGGACCTTCCTGCTCAGAACTGGAACGTGGCGCCGAACTGGATGCGGCGGCCGGTCATGGCGTCCACGGGCTGGCCGAACTTCGCGGCCGCGCCGGCGGATCCGTCAATGTACCCCGAATCCCAGCCATAAATGAAGTTGTGATAGTTGAAGACGTTGAGCGCCTCCACGTTCACGCCCAGCTTGGTCTTGCCGATCCGGAAGTCCTTCTGGAGCTTCAGGTCGACGGAGCGGTAGCCCCAGGCGTCGGGGATGATGAAGCTGAACTTCTGGGGGCGGCCGGCGTTGTAGTGGAAGTGGCGCTGGTTGTAGCCCCAGCCGTTGGTCACGTCCCACAGGGTGTAGGGCAGGCCGGAGCTGAGGGTGATCAGGCCGCTGAGGCGGAAGCCGAAGGGCAGGCTCACGATGCCGTCCATGACCAGGCGGTTGCGCTCGTCGTCGGCGGTGGGGTGCTTGCCGTAGGCGTCCGCGTTGACGAAATCGAGGCTGAACAGGTCGTTGCCGGTCTGCTTGGCGCTCGAGAGCGTGTAGTGGACGCCGGCGCCCCAGCCCGAGGCCTCGGTGAAGGGCTTCTCCACGACCACGTACATCGCGTCGTACCAGGTCTTCTTGGTGTCGCTGAGCAGGACGTTGGAGTAGCCGGGGACGGGGATGTAGTTCAGCTGGGCGTCGCGGTTGCCCCACTTCCAGGTGATCGCGTCGAAGCTGCGCACGTCCGTGAAGGTGACCGAGGCGTTGACGCTGCCGACCTTCGTCCGGAAGCCCAGGCTGACCTGGTCGGAGTGGGCGGGCTTGGCGTTGTTGTCGAGGAGGAAGACCTCGGGGTTGGGGGCCACGCCCTGGGCGATGAGGCCGTTCAGGCCGTCCTTGGACATGTACTTGGGGTCCCACTTGATGGCGGGGGTGCCGTTCACGGGGGAACCGTCGGCGGAGAAGGTGAAGGTGCGCACGCCGTACTGCAGGCGGAAGCGCTCGTCGAGCACGTTGTTGAAGGACTCGCGGTCGTAGTAGCGGCCCACGCCGCCGAACACCACCGCCGTGCCGTCGCCCTTGACGTCGTAGGAGAAGCCGATGCGGGGCTGGAAGGCGCCGTAGAAGGGCTTGCGCTGGCTGCCGTTGGAGAAGTACTTGGAGTCGTACGTGGAGCCGAGCGCCGTCACCACGGCCTGCGGGGTGACATAGTCCTTGTTGAACATGTCGGCCTCGAAGTCCCAGCGCAGGCCGAGGTTCACCAGGAGGCGGGGGGTGACGTTCCAGTCGTCCTGGGCGTACCAGCCGATCTGCTTGTTGGTGGCGCTCATGTCGGGGTTGCCCGTGCCGTACTGGGCCTGGAAGGGGATGGTGAGGGTGGGGTCGATGTTGGGGTCGAAGTTGAACACGGGGTTGCCCACCTGGTACTTCTTGATCCCGTAGTCCATGAAGTCGATGTTGCCGCCGAACTTGAAGCTGTGGTTCGCCACGGCGACGTAGGAGAAGTCGTCGCGCAGGGAGATGCGCTTCTGGACGAAGTCCTGCTGGTCGGTGTGGCCGCCGGTGACCAGGATGCCGAAGTAGTTCTTGGCGACGAGATCGGGGTTGATGGCCTTGGGATTCCACTCCGATTTCTGGTAGGTGACCATGAACTCGTTGACCCAGTTGGCCGTGGTGAACTTGTCCTTCAGGCTCGTGGTGAAGACCTTGTTGGACATGTCCGAACCGTTCTCGAACGTGGTCTGGCCGCCGAAGTCGCGCTTCTCGTGCTCGGAGCGCAGGTTGAGGGAGTACTCCAGCACGTGGGCGGTGTCGATCTGGTAGTCCACCTTGGCGAACAGGAGGTTGGACCGGAAGGGGGAGCCGTAGTTGCCGGCGTAGCTCTTCAGCTGGCTCACCAGGGCGGGCGAGGCGCCGCTGATTTTGCCGCCGCCCAGGAAGACCTGGTTGTCGCGGTTCTGCTGGTTGCCTTCATAGGACACGAAGTAGTGCATCTTGTCCTTGATGATCGGGCCGCCTGCGCTGAAGCCCTCCTGGGTGCGGGAGTATTCGGGCTTGGGCTGGCCGCGCTTCTCGGCGAAGTAGTTGTTCGAGACCAGGGACTTGTTCTGGTAGTAGACGAAGAGGTCGCCGTGGAAGTCGTTGGTGCCGGACTTGGTGACGGCGCTGATGACGGCGCCCGAGGCCTTCTGGTATTCGGCCTTGTAGTTCTCGGTCATCACGCGGAATTCCTGCACGGCGCCCAGGGGGAAGGGGTTGCCGCGGCTGCTGTCCTGGCCGACGGTGCCGCCGGAGAGGAGGTCGCTCTTGTAGCTGGCGCCGTCGATGAAGATGTTGACGCGCTGGTTGGTCTGGCCTCCGGAGGAGAAGGACTGGTTCATCTCGTCGTTGGAGAGCTTGATGCCGGGGGCCAGGGCGGCGTAGTTCAGGAAGTTGCGGTTGCCCTGGGGCAGGTCCTCGAGCTGCTCGAGGGTGATGTTGGTGGCCACTTCGGCGGAGCGGAGCTCGACGAGGGAGCCCGTGACCTCCACGACCGCGGCGGCCTGGGGCGCCAGGGCGAAGTCCAGGTCGAGGGCCTGGCCCACCTGCACGCGCACGGACTTGACGGCGGTGCCGGAGCCCGGGGCGGTGGCGGTGAGGGTGTAGGTCGCCGGCTCCAGCGTGAGGTGGTACGTGCCGTCGGCCTTGGCCACCGCGATGGTGGTGAAGCCCTTGGCCTTGTTCACGGCCGTGACCCTGGCGCCGCCCACGGCGTTCCCGGCGAGCCGGACGTGGCCCCGGAGGATGGCCGTGGTGGTCTGGGCCATGAGGCATGGGGCGGCGCCCATGGCGATGAGGGCCGCCGCGAAGGCGGGGATATGGGCTGCGCTAACCCTGGCTCGGAGGGTTCGGCTCATGTTTCTCTCCTTTTGTTGTAAAAATTTAACTTATGGTAATGCTGGGGTGGAGGGGGGGGTCATTGACCCCCGCTTCCGGAAAGGGGCGGGCAGGTGGAGCCGCGGGGGACCAGGAGCACTTCGAGGGTCTGCTGCCGGGGCTGGACGGCGCCGCCGGACTCGATGACCGTCAGCAGCCTCTCGGCGGCCCTGGCGCCCAGGTCGGAGATGGGCGCGCGGATGGAGGTGAGGGCGGGGGTCAGGTACCGCACGATGGGCACGTCGTCGAAGCCCGCCAGGGAGATGTCCTCGGGGACCCGGAGGCCCTGGTCCTTCAGGGCGGCCAGCGCCCCGATGGCCATGTCGTCGTTGGCCGCGAAGATGGCGGTGGGGCGGACCGGGGCCTTCAGGAGGCGGCACGCGGCGCGGTAGCCCGAGGCCTCCCCGAAGTCGCCCTGGGCCTCCAGGGTGCATTCCCGCGTTCCGGGAAGGGCCGCCATGGCCTCCCGGTAGCCCTGGAGGCGCTGCTGGGCGTCGGTGTTGTTCTCGGGCCCGCGGATGAAGGCGATGCGCGCGTGGCCCAGGCCGATGAGGTAGCGCACCATGGACAGGGCGCCGCCGTGGTTGTCGACGCTGATGGAATCGAAGCGCTCCTCCAGGCCCCCCGCCACCTGGCTGAGGAAGACCGCCGGGGTGCGCCGGAGAAGCCGGGCCATGCCCTCGTGGACCTCCAGCTCGGAGGACAGGATCACCAGCCCGTCCACCTTCCCGTGCATGGTCCTGAGCATCGCCTCGGCGGACTCCATGTCCCCGTGGGTGCAGGTCACCAGCAGGCTGTAGTGCCGGTTCCGCGCCACCTGGTCGAGGCCCCGGATCACCTCCGAGAAGAACTCGCCGAACATGTCGGGCAGGAGGGCCCCGATGGTGCGGGTCTCCTTCTTGATCAGGCCCCGGGCGCCGCTGTGGGGGATGTAGCCGAGGCTCTCGATGGCCTCCTGGACGCGGGTGCTCGTGGCGCCCTTGACCGGGTTGCTGCCGTTGAGCACCCGGGACACGGTGGCGATGGAGACGTTCGCCATGCGGGCCACGTCGTGGATGGTCACCTCGGCCCGGTCGTCGTGGCTGGCGGCACCTTCCTGGGGGCGCTCCGTCATGGCTCGGTTCTCCGGGTGAGAGGAAATGAAAACGTTTACAAGATGGGGACAAGTAGTAATATACCCCTGACCTTGAAACCTGCAAGAAGAAAGTAACGAATATGTAACGGGCCGCTTGGCGTTGAAACAGGCTTGCGCCACATGGATACGGCAAGGCAAAAACAGGCATGCATGTTTGAACACTGAATCGGATTCTCGCTTTTTCCCTTCAAAATTTCCCACTCCCGTCAGGAACCCCCATGGCCAGCCGCCCCCACCACACGACCCTCGCCGCCGACCGGGTTCCCGTCCGGCAGAAGATCGCCTACGGGCTGGGGGCGATCGTCACGATCGTGGCGGTGAATTCCGTCGTCCAGCTCACGAGCCTCGTCTACGTCGTGGGACTGGGCATCAGCGCCATCTGGATCGGGTACGCCCAGGCCATCCCCCGCCTCTGGGACGCGCTCGTGGACCCCTTCCTGGGCAACCTCTCGGACAACAGCCGCTCGCGCTTCGGGCGCCGGATCCCCTTCCTCGTGGTGGGCGGGATCCTCCTGGGCGTGGCCTTCACGCTCCTGTGGACGGTGCCCAGGGACTGGAGCCGGCCGGCGATGTTCGGCTACTTCATCGCCACCTCCCTGTTCTTCTACACCGTCGTCCCCATCTACTCCATCCCCCACGGCGCGCTGGGCCTGGAGATGACCGAGGACTACCACGAGAAGACCAGCATCTTCGCCTACGCCAGCTTCATCGGCAACGTGGGCGCCTTCTTCCTTCCCTGGGTGTACTACCTGGCCAACAGGCCGGTGTTCCACGGCGACACCGTCGCCGGGATCAAGTGGGTGTGCCTGGGCATGAGCTTCTTCCTGACGGGTTCCGCGCTGGTGTGCGCCCTGGTGTGCAAGGAGGGCAAGCTGACCCAGGCCCGCAAGCAGGAGCGGATCCCCATCCTCAAGGGCTTCCGCGCCACCTACCGGAACCGCGCCTTCCTGAAGCTGGTGGCCGCCTTCACCCTGCTCATCGTGGGCTTCCAGGTGGTGATGGGCTTCAGCAACTTCACGACGATCTTCTACCTCTTCGGAGGCGACAAGGACGCCGCCTCCAGCCTCATGGCCCAGAACGGAACCCTGTGGGCCGCCGTGGGCATCGCCGGCGTGTTCCCGATGCTCTGGCTCTCGAAGCACCTGGGCAAGAAGGGCACCGTGATCCTCAGCTTCTCCGTCATCGCCGGCGGCAACCTGCTCAAGCTCGTGTGCTACAACCGCGCGTGGCCGCGGCTCACCTTCCTGCCGACGATCTGCCTGTCGCTGGGGATGGTGTTCTGCTTCTCGCTGGTGAACTCCATGATCTCGGACATCTGCGACGAGGAGGAGGCGCGGGTGGGGACCCGCCAGGAGGGCGTCTACTTCGCCGTCTACAACTGGTGGTGGAAGGTGGGCGTCTCCATCGCCTCCGTCACCGGCGGCTACCTGCTCCGGTGGACGGGCTTCCTGGAGGGCGTCGGGACCCAGACGGCGAGCACGATGTTCTGGATCCGGTTCTGGGAGATCGGACTGCCGACGGCGCTTTGCCTGGCGGGGATCTTCCTGCTGGCGAGCTATCCGCTGACGGAGGAGAAGGCCTACGAGACCAAGGCCCTGCTGGCCGGGCGCAAGGATGCCGCCGCGGCGACCTGAACTAGAGCATCATCCCGCCGCCCCCGGCGGACAGGTACTGGCCGGTGAGGTACCCGGCCTCGTCCGAGGCCACCAGCGCAATGATCCCCGCCACGTCATCGGGCTGGCCGATGCGCCTCAGGGGCAGCCGGCTTCCCGCGGCGGTCTTGGCCGCCTCGGGGAAGTGGGCGGTGGCGTCGGTCTCCGTGAGGCCGGGGGCCACGACGTTCACCCGGATGCCGTGGGGGCCGAGCTCCAGGGCGAGGGACTTCATCAGGGCGTCCAGGCCCGACTTGGCGGTGGTGTGGGCCGAGAAGCCCTCCCCGGGCTGCCGGGAGAGGCCGCTGCTCACGGCGATGATGCAGCCCTTCCGCCGCTGGATCATGCCGGGCACCGCCGCCTTGCACGCGTGGAAGGCCGAGGCCAGCTCGCCCAGGAGCTTCTGCTGGAACCCCTCCCAGGGCATCGCGGTGAAGAGGGCCACGGGGAAGCTCATGTTGGCGTTGAGCACCAGGGTGTCGATGGGGCCCAGGGCGGCCTCGGCCTGCCTGAAAAGGGCCTCGACCTGGACGGGGTCCCGGGCGTCGGCCTGGATGGCGACGGCCCGGCCGCCCGCGGCCGTGATGGCTTCAACGACGCCGCGGGCCGCTGCCTCGTTGGAAGCGTAGTTCACCGCGACGGCGGCGCCGTGGCCGGCGAGACGGCGCGCGGTGGCGGCGCCGATGCCCCGGCTTCCGCCGGTGACGAGGATGGTGCGTCCTGCGAGCAGCATGGTCTGCCTCCTGGGGGTCAATGTCCGTTTCAGAGATCATGCCCGCAATAGGAGAGGTTGAAGCTCTTGTTGCACAGCGGGAAGTCCGAGATCTGGCCCTCCCGCATGGCCAGGGCCAGGCCCATCCAGTTGTGGAAGGAGGGGTCGACGAGCTTGTAGAGGCGGAACCGGCCCCGGGCGTCGGTGATGGCCAGGTGGAGCACCTCGCCGCGCCAGCCCTCCACCAGGGACACGCAGAAGCTCTCGGGCTCCAGGGCCGGCGGGGGGGCCGGGGCCGGATCGCAGGGGAGCTCCGCGAGGGCCGCCAGGCCCTCGTCGATGAAGCGGTGGCTTTCAGCCAGTTCCAGCCACCGCACCCAGGCGCGGGAGAAGACGTTGCCGCTCTGCGCCAGGGCGGGGACGACGGGGCGGAGCCCGTAGGGCCCGAAGGGGTGGTCCCGGCGCACGTCCAGGTCCAGGCCGCAGGCCCGGGCGGGGACCCCCACGAGGCCGATCTCCCGGGCCGCGATGGGATCCAGCGCTCCGGCGGCCTCGAAGCGGTTCATGGCCGAGGCGGCGTCCCACAGGAGCTGGACGGCCTGCCGCGTCTCGGCCCACACCCCGGCCAGGCGCGGGGCCAGGGCCCGGGCGCGGCCGGGCTCCAGGTCCATGCGCAGGCCCCCGGGCCGCAGCCAGTCCCGGCCCAGGCGGCTGCCGCACACGGCCGCGGTAAGGTTCAGCCAGTCGCCCCGCACCAGCCCGCAGAGGGCGGAGGTGGGCTGGAACCCGACGTCCCCGGCCAGGGCGCCCAGGTCTCCGGTGTGGTTCGCAGCCCGCTCCAGTTCCAGGGCCACGCCGCGCACCAGGTCCGAGCGGGGCGGCACCTGGGCGCCCGAAAGGGCCTCCAGGATCCGGCAGTGCGCCCACCCGTGGGCGATGGAGGAATCCCCGGCGGCGGTCTCCGCGTGCTTCAGGCTGAGGGGGTGCGGGCCCCCGAGCAGGGCGCGCTCGACGCCGCGGTGCTGGTAGCCCAGGACGATCTCCAGGTGGAGCACCTTCTCGCCGTGGCACTGGAAGCGGAAGTGGCCCGGCTCGATCACGCCGGCGTGGACGGGGCCCACCGAGACCTCGTGCACCTCCTCCCCGCTGGTGTGGTAGTACGCGTGGCGCCGGGGCTCGCGCACGGGCTGGAGCCAGGGATGGCCTTCCGGGACGATGCCGCCGTGCTCGGCCAGCTCCCGCTCGAAGAGGTGGGCCTGGGGGAACCTCGGCGTGAAGGCCGGATACCGCGGGCCGTCCAGGTGCGTGCGCCCCGCCAGGAGCCGGCCGTGGCCGTCCTCGGCCAGGACGGCGTAGAGGTTGAGGTCGCCGTCCGCGCAGAGGCAGGCCAGGCGCGCGCCGCCGGTGAGCCCCTGGACCACGGCCTCCCGGAAGTCCGGCCACCGGAGGTCCCGGATCTCCTTCAGGGGCAGCCTCTGCCCGTTGCGGAAGGGCTGCAGGGTCATGGGCGCGCCTCCAGCAGGGCCGCGGAGCTCCGGAGCATCGAAGCCAGGGGGCTCGGCAGCCAGAGGCCCATGACCAGGGCCAGGGCGAGGGCGGCGATGAGGGGGGCCGTGGTGCCGAAGGTGTCCCGGTAGGGGGTGCGGGCCCGCTCGCGGCTGGGCGCCCCGAACACCACCTTCACCAGCGTGTCGCTCATGGCGAGGAAGACTCCGGCCAGAAGGATCAGGAAGAGGAGCCCCGGCCAGGTCCGGCCCGGTCCCAGGGCCAGCAGGGCCAGGTTGAACTCGCTCACGAAGGGCGCGAAGGGCGGGGTGCCGGTGATGGCCAGGAAGGCCAGGAGCAGGAGCCAGGCCGACACGGGCGTGCGCCGGATGGCACCGGTGACGTACGGCAGCTGGCGGGAATCGTACGAGCGGTGGATGTTGCCCACGGAGAGGAAGAGCACGCACTTCACCAGGGCGTTGGCGGCCAGGTGGTAGAGCGCGAAGGCCGCGGCGGGTCCGCCCAGCCCTATGCCGAAGAGCAGGATCCCCATGTGCTCGACGCTGGAGTAGGCCAGCATGCGCTTGAGGTCCCCCTGGCGAACCAGGAAGACGAAGGCCCAGGCCATGGAGACCAGGCCCAGCACCACCATGAGCCCGCGGGCGAAGGGGCCCTCCCCGGCGGCGGCCATCACGGTCTGGACGCGCAGCAGGGCGAGGAAGGCGCAGCTGGTCATGCCCCCGGCCAGCAGCGCGCCCACGACCCCGGGCGTCTCGCCGTAGGCGTCGGGCTTCCAGGTGTGCAGGGGCGCGATGCCCATCTTGGTGCCGTAGCCCACCAGGCTCAGGATGAAGCCCACCCGCAGCCAGGGCCGGGAGAGGCGCGCGGCCTCCAGGCAGAGCCGGTCGAAGCGGAGGGGTTCCCGCAGGCCCCCCATGTGGGCCGCGTAGGCGATGAACAGCGTTCCCAGCAGGGCGAAGGCGATGCCCACGGAGCCGATCATGAGGTACTTCCAGGCGGCCTCCAGGGAGCGCTGGTTCTTGTTGAAGTAGATGAGCGGAGCCGTGGACAGGGTGAGGGTCTCCATGGCCACCCACACCAGGCCCGGATGGGTGGCCTGGGCCAGCAGGGAGGCCAGGCCCAGGAAGCTGAGGAAGCACGTGATGAAGATCCGGTTGTCCCGGTTGGGGCGCAGGGCCAGGTAGGCCGGGGTGTACCAGGCGCAGAGGAGGAACAGGACGCTGATGACCAGGAGGACCCAGCCGCCCATGGGATCCAGGGCGAGCCACGCGCCCGGCCTCAGGGGTCCGCGCAGGGCCGCCAGGAGCCCGCCCAGGTGGAGGACCGCCGTGGCCGGCAGGATCCGCGGCCGCCACGCCGGGCTGGGCGTCAGGAACGCGAGGAGCGCGGCCAGGAGCGGGAGGAGGATGAGGTACCAGGCCATCGCGTCAGTCCTTCAGCTTGGCCAGGTGGTGCGTGTCCATGGAGTCGAACGCCACCGAGATGTGGTTGATGACGATGCCCATGACGAAGATGCCCACGAACAGGTCCAGGAGGATGCCCGCCTCCACCAGGAGCGGCATCTCCTCCACGAGCATGAGGCCGAAGAGGTAGATGCCGTTCTCCAGCACCAGGTAGCCCACCACCTGGGTGAGGGCCTTCTTGCGCGACACCAGGAGCAGGCACCCGGTGAAGAGGGTGGCGAGCCCCGCGGGGAGCAGGAGGGGGTGGGCCGCGCCGGGCTCCAGGGGCAGGGTGTGGGCCAGCATCAGGCTCAGTGCCGTCCCCAGGGCGCAGAAGATGACCGAGGTACCGTACCCGATGTAGGGCTCGACCTCCCGCGGCGTCTTCACCTGCTTCAGGGCGCGGCGGAAGAGGAAGGGGATGAACCAGCCCTTCACGGCGACGGTGCTGACCGCCATGAGCAGGATGTGGGGATGCCGGCCCAGGCCCATGGCGATGGGCAGCGAACCCAGGATGATGCCCTGGATCACCGCCAGCCGCACCACCTTCGCCACCCGGCTGGAGGTTACCAGCGCGAAGTTGGTGAGCATCGTCAGGGCGATGAGGAGGTCGCAGAGCATCGTCTACACCAGCAGGATCAGGAAGGCGAAGGCCGAGGCCAGCACGCTGGCCACGAGGAACTGGGGCACCCGGGTCATGCGCAGGCGCGAGGTGACGCTCTCCACCACGCCCACCCCCGCCGCGAGCAGGGCCAGGCCCAGGAAATAGGCGCCCCAGTCCAGCCATGGGTGGCGGGTGCGCGGCAGGAGGGGCCCCAGGATCAGGGCCCCCAGCACCTGGAGCTTGAGGCTGGCGCCGTAGAGCACCAGGGCCAGGGGCCGCCCGGAGTGGTCCAGCACCATGGCCTCGTGGATCATGGTCAGCTCCAGGTGCGTGTTGGGGTCGTCCACCGGGAGCCGGGCGTTCTCGGCCAGGAAGACGATGGCCCAGCTCACCAGCACCAGGATGAAGGGGGCCATGGCGCGGGAGAGCCCGAAGCCCGGGGAAGCCAGCATGTCCGAGAGGGAGACGCTGCCCGAGGCCTTGGCCAGGGCCGCGAAGCCCAGGAAGAGGGCGGGTTCGGCCAGGGCCGAGAAGGTGGCCTCCCGGGCCGAGCCCATGCCCTCGAAGCTCGAGCCCGTGTCCAGGGCCGCGAGGATGGTGAGGAAGCGCGCGAGCCCGAAGAGGTAGACGAACAGCACCGCGTCCCCCTGGAAGTGCACCGGGGCCGGGAAGTGACCGAAGGGCACCAGCAGGGCCGCGGTGAGCACCGCCGCCACCGCCGCCACGGGCCCCGCCAGGAAGATGGGGGTGGTGGTGCGGCTGAAGAGGGCCCGCTTGCGGGAGAGCTTGGCCAGGTCGTAGTAGAGCTGGAGCACCGGGGGCCCCGTGCGTCCGGCAAGGACGGCCTTGACCTTGTTGATCAGGCCCGGGACGAGGGGCGAGAGCGCCAGGGTGGAAACCACCTGGAGGAGCACGTGGAGGATCCGGACCCCGGGCGTCCCGATCATGCCGCCGTCCACAGGAGAAGGAGGATGAGGGTGAGCATCACGTAGAGGAGGTACACCGGAAGGTGCCCCCCCTGGAAGAACCGGAGCCGCTCCAGCCAGCGGGACGCGAGGCCCGCGAGGGGGATGCCGGCCCGGTCCAGGACCGGGTCGGGCAGGTGGCTGGCGAAGCGGGTCGGGAAGGGGAAGAGGGTCGTGAGCCGGCGCCAGTGGACCTTGGGCCACAGCGCCCAGTGCATGCCCGTGACCAGGCCGTCCGCGAAGGAGGAGGCGGTGTACTGCATGCGGGGCGTGCCCCCCTCGAACCCGCAGTCCCAGGTGGGGACGTCGCGCTCCGAGCGGGACCGTCCCGCCCAGCGCCACAGGAGGGCGCCCAGCGCCAGGAGCAGGGCGGCCAGGATCGAGAGGGCGGGGAGGTTCACCAGGGTGCCCAGGCGGGGCAGGGCCTGCGAGCCGGTCATGCCCGCCACCACCCGGTCCAGGGCCGGGGCCGCCAGGGCCGGCGCCAGGCCGATGGCGAGGCACGCCAGGGCCAGGATGCCCATGGGGGCCAGCATGGCCCGGGGCGCCTCGCGGGCCTGGTCCGCCCCGGGGGACCGGGGCATCCCCAGGAAGGCGATCCCGTAGGCCTTGGCGAAGCAGGCCAGGGCCAGGGCGCCGATGAGGGCCAGGGACGCCAGCGACACGGCGGGCCAGGGGGAGCGGGACAGGGGCAGGGCGTGGAAGGCGGCGAGGTAGATGAACAGCTCGCTGACGAACCCGTTCAGGGGCGGCAGGCCGCAGATGGCCCAGGCCCCGGCCAGGAAGCCCCCGGAGGTCCAGGGCATCCGGTGGGCGAGCCCGCCCATGCGTTCGAGGTTCCGGGTGCCCGTGGCGTGCACCGCCGAGCCCGCGGCCAGGAAGAGGAGGCCCTTGAAGAGTCCGTGGTTGAGCACGTGGAGCATCGCGCCCGCGTAGCCCAGGACCATGATGGCGGGGTGCCCCGTACTCTTTCCCAGGGTGCCCAGGCCCAGGCCCAGGAGGATGATCCCGATGTTCTCGATGGAGTGGTAGGCCAGGAGCCGCTTGAGGTCGTGCTGGCCCAGGGCCAGGGCCACGCCCAGGATGCCCGAGAGGGCGCCCAGCGCCACCCAGGCCCCGCCCCACCAAAGCGGCGGATCCGGAACCCAGGAAAGGAGCCGGACCATGCCCAGGATCCCCGTCTTGATGAGCACGCCCGAAAGGTAGGAGGACACGTGGCTGGGCGCGGCCGCGTGGGCCGGGGGCAGCCAGTAGTGCAGCGGCAGGGCCCCGGCCTTGAGGCCGAAGCTCACCAGGTAGAGGACGAAGGCCGCCGTGCCGCGTCCGCTGGCGACGAAGCCCCCGGGTAGGGCTCCGAAGCCCAGGCCTCCGGTGGCCGGGACCGTCAGGGCGAAGGCTCCGAACAGGCACAGCGTTCCCAGGTGGGTCGTGACCAGGTAGAGCCACCCGGCCTGTCGGGCCTCGGGCTCCCGGTCCTCGGTGGTGACCAGGAAGAAGGCGGCGATGGCCATGCCCTCCCAGGCCACGAGGAAGGTGACCATGTGGGAGGCGGCGGTCAGCAGCCCCGTGAAGGCCGCCAGGATCCCCAGCAGCAGCCGCAGCCTGCGGGCGTTCTCGTGGTGGTCCTCCCAGTAGCGGACGCCGTACAGCGCGCCGCAGGCCGAGAGCGCCACGACCGGAATCAGGAAGAAGGCCGCGACGGCGTCGAAGGCCAGCGACCCCGCCGGCCCCAGGGGGGTGGCCGGGAGGGCCTGGCTCCACGCGAGGCCGAAGCAGAGGACCCGCGCCGAGGCGGCGAGGCCCGCCACCGCGGCCAGGCAGAGCAGGACCGCCGACGCGACCCCGCCCTTGCGCGGGAGGAAGAGGCCCGGGATCCCCGAAAGGGCCGAGAGTCCCAGAGCGGTCCAGTACAGGATCATGATCGCGGGCTCGCGGGTACAGGTCGTCGCATGGGTTGCATGGGTCCGTCTCGGGGTTTTTCCAGAGTCTAGCAGAGGGGGGGCCGCAGGCCGGCCTTGACAGGGCGGTGGGGGGGCGTATTGTTATCGCAAGCGACTAAATCGCTTGCGATATATAAGGGACCCGCCATGAACGCACTGTACGAAATCAAGGCTTCGGCCAACGGCGGCCGCGCCGGCCGCGTCACCAGCAGCGACGGCGTCCTGGACCTCCAGCTCGCCCTTCCCAAGGGCCTGGGCGGCCCGGGCGGACCCAATCCCAACCCGGAGATGCTCTTCGCGGCGGGCTACGCGGCGTGCTTCCAGAGCGCCCTGGGTTTCGTCGCCGGGTCCGCCAAGGTGCGCCTGGGCACCCAGCGGGTGGACGCCACGGTGGGCATCGGGCCCAAGGATGGCGGCGGCTTCCAGCTTGCGGTGAAGCTCGAGGTCTTCCTTCCCGACGTCTCCCGGGAGCAGGCCCAGTCGCTGATGGAACAGGCCCACCAGGTGTGTCCCTACTCCAACGCCGTGCGCGGCAACGTGCCGGTGGAGCTGGTGCTGCTTTGAGCGGCCTCGAGGCCTTCACGGCCACCTCCCTGAAGGGGGAGGAGATCCCCCTCTCCCGGTACCGCGGCAAGGTCGTGCTGGTGGTGAACACCGCCAGCGAGTGCGGCTTCACGCCCCAGTACGCCGGTCTGGAGCAGCTCTGGCGGGACCACCGGGACGAGGGCCTCGTGGTCCTCGGCTTCCCCTGCAACCAGTTCGGCAGGCAGGAGCCGGGGGACGAGGCCTCCATCGCGGGCGGGTGCCTGCTGAACTACGGCGTCACCTTCCCCATGTTCGCGAAGGTGGAGGTGAAGGGCCCCAAGGCCCACCCGCTCTTCACGTGGCTCACCGGCGCCCTGCCGGGGGTCCTGGGCAGCGAGGCCGTGAAATGGAACTTCACGAAGTTCCTCCTGGACCGGGAAGGGCGGCCGGTGAAGCGGTACGCGCCGTCGACCGTCCCCGCGAGGCTGGAGAAGGCGATCCTGCAGCTCCTGGGAAGGTGACATGGACCCCCTGCTCCTGGAACGCCAGCTGTGCTTTCCCCTCTACGCCGCCTCGCGGCTCGTGACGCGGCTCTACCAGCCGCTGCTGGAGCCGCTGGGGCTCACCTACCCGCAGTACATCGTCCTGATGATCCTGTGGGAGGACGCGCCGTGCGCCGTTTCGCGCCTCTGCGACCGGGCCCTGCTCAACACCAACACCCTCACCCCGCTCCTCAAGCGCCTGGAGGCGTCCGGCTTCATCACCCGCACCCGCAGTCTGGACGACGAGCGCGTGGTCCGGGTGGACCTCACCCCCCGGGGCGCCGCCCTCAAGGAGGCGTGCGGGTGCGTCCCCGGGACCCTCTTCGCGGCCCTGGGCTGCCCGGAGGAGGATCTGGTGGCGCTCAAGGAGCAACTGGACGGTCTGGTCGCGCATCTCCGGAACCTGGAGACGGGCCTGGAAAACAAGGGCGGTCTCTAGCTCGTCCGGCTGTGGCCGCGGGGCGCCCATGCTAGGCTGTGTCCTTTGTTCCAAAGGCCACCCATGACGACTCCCGCCGAGATCCGCGCCATCCATGACCTGCCCCTGCCCGAACTGGTCTTCCGGGCGGCGACGGCGCACCGGGCCCACTGGAACCCCGAGGAGATCCAGTTCTGCACCCTGGACTCCATCAAGACCGGGGCCTGTCCCGAGGACTGCGCCTACTGCCCCCAGAGCGCGCGGTACGACACCGGCCTCAAGGTCGAGCCCATGAAGGAGCTGGAATCGGTCCTGGAAGGCGCCCGCGCCGCCCGGGACCAGGGGTCGACCCGCTATTGCATGGGCGCCTCCTGGCGCGAGGTGCGGGACAACGAAGGCTTCGAGGCCGTCCTGGCCATGGTGCGGGGCGTCTCCGGGCTGGGCATGGAGGTGTGCGTGACCCTGGGCATGCTCACCCAGGACCAGGCCCGGCGCCTGAAGGAGGCCGGCTGCCAGGTGTACAACCACAACATCGACAGCAGCAGGGACTTCTACGAGACCGTGATCAGCACCCGGAAGTTCGAGGAGCGCCTGCGCACCATCGACGCGGTGCGCCGGGCGGGGCTGGAAGTCTGCTGCGGCGGCATCGTGGGCATGGGCGAGACCATCGACCACCGCATCCACTTCCTCCACGAGCTCACCCAGCTGCACCCGGCCCCGGAGAGCATCCCCATCAACCACCTGGTGCCCGTGGCCGGCACGCCCCTGGCGGACCTGCCGCCCGTGCCGCCCCTGGAGTTCATCCGCATGATCGCCACGGCGCGGATCCTGTTCCCCGCCAGCCGAATCCGCCTCAGCGCCGGGCGCACCGCCATGAGCGACGAGATGCAGGCCCTGGCGTTCCTGGCGGGGGCCAATTCGCTCTTCACCGGGGACAAGCTCCTCACGACTCCCAATCCGGGCGAGAACCACGACCGCCGCCTCATGGCCGCCCTGGGCATGAGGGTGGAAGGCGCGCGGGTCTAGGCGTGGACCCCTACCGCGACACCCTGGCCCGGGCCCTGGACGACCTGGGCCGGGCCTCGCGGCGCCGCACGCTCACGCCGGTGACCCCCCTGGACGGCATGGCGGTGGAGCGCAACGGGCGGCGCCTCGTGAACTTCTCCAGCAACGACTACCTGGGCCTGGCCCGGGATTCGCGCCTGGTGAAGGCGGATGCGGGGGGAACCGGGGCCACGGCCTCGCGCCTGGTGTGCGGCACCCTCCCCGTGCACCCGCGGCTGGAGGGCGCGCTGGCGGCGCTGAAGGGCACGGAGGCCGCCCTGGCCATGGGCTCGGGCTTCCAGACGAATGCAGCCGTGCTGTCGGCCCTGCTGGATCCGCGGGCGGCGGGCCACGAGCCCCGGGTTTTCATCGACCGGCTCGCACACGCCTCGATGTACGAGGGCCTGCGCCTGGCCGGGGTGCGCGCCCAGCGGTTCCGCCACAACGATCCGGGGCACCTGCGGGAGCTGCTGGAGCGGGGCGGGGGCACGTTCCGCATGATCCTCACGGAGAGCGTCTTCAGCATGGACGGGGATCGCGCCGACCTGCCGGCCCTGGCGGACCTGGCCGCGGAGCACGGGGCCTTCCTCTACGTGGACGAGGCCCACGCCACCGGCGTGCTGGGCCCCAGCGGCGCAGGCCTGTGCGCCGAGGCCCGGGTGAAGGGGCGCGTGGACCTGGTGATGGGCACGTTCGGCAAGGCCCTCGGGGGCTACGGGGCCTTCGTGGCCTGCGACGGCGTCCTGGTGGACTGGCTTGTGAACACGTGCCGCGGCTTCATCTTCAGCACGGCCCTGCCGCCCCCCTCGGCCGGGGCGGCCCTCGCGGCGGTGGAGCTGCTCCCCCGCCTGGACAGGGAGCGGGCCGTCCTCTCCCGCCACGCGGAGCGGGTGCGGAGCGCCCTGCGGGCCTTGGGGATCGACACCCTGGCCTCGGACACCCAGATCGTCCCCGCCGTCCTGGGCTCGGACGCCGATACCCTGGCGGGCTCGCGGTTCCTGGAGGAGCGGGGCGTTCTGGCCGTGGGGATCCGTCCTCCGACGGTGCCTCCGGGCACCGGAAGGCTGCGCCTGGCCCTGAGCGCGGCCCACACCGAGGAGGACCTCGGCCTGCTCGTCCACGCCCTCCAGGGGCTGGGGAGGGCGGGCGCGTGAGACGGATCCTCCTGGTGCACGGCTGGGGCTTCGGCCCGTCCCTCTGGGGGCCGCTGCGGGCCGCCCTGGCAGGGCCCGAGTGGTTCGAGGCGGACCTGGGGTACTTCGGGCCGGAGCGGCTGGCGTTCCCGCCGGACCTGGACCTGGTGGTGGGCCACTCCTTCGGGTGCCTCTGGGCCCTTCGGGAGCCGGCCCTGGCGGGGGTTCCGCTGGTGTCGGTCAACGGCTTCGCGCGCTTCTCCGCGGCGGGGGACTACCCGCAGGGGACCCCGGTGCGGGTCCTGGACCGAATGCTGAACCGCCTCGAGAAGGCTCCCGGCGAGGTGCTTCAGGCCTTCCACGCCCGCCTCGGCACGGCGGTGCCCCCCGGGGAACCCGACGTCCCGCGGCTCCGCGCCGACCTCCTGCGCATGCGCGACGAGGATGCGCGCGGGCTCCGCCGGCCGGTCCTGGCTTTCGGCGCCGAGGACGACCCGCTGGTGTCCATGGCCTTCCCGGGGCAGGTCTGGCCCACCGGCGGCCACGTCCTGCCGTTGACCCGGCCCCTGGACCTGGCGAAGGCCCTCCAGCCATGAGCGAGTGGAAGGAGACCATCCTGAGGCGCTTCGACGCCGCCGCCGGCACCTACGACGGGCAGGCGGGGCCTCAGCGGCGGGTGGCCGCGGCGCTGGCGGGCCAGGTCCTGGCCCTGCCCCCCAAGGCGGCCCCGGACGTGCTGGAGATCGGCTGCGGCACGGGGTTTCTCACCGGCGCCCTGGCCCCGGCCCTTCCCGGGTGCCGATGGCTGGCGACGGACCTCGCCCCGGCCATGGTCGCGGCGTGCTCCCGCCGCTTTCCCGGGGTGGATGCGCGGGTCATGGACGGGGAGGACCCGGATGTGGGCGGGCGGCGCTTCGATCTGATCGTCTCCAGCCTGGCGGTGCAGTGGTTCGGCGACCTGGCGGCGGGCCTCACCCGGCTCCACGGGCTTCTGAACCCCGGCGGCGCGCTGGCGGTGACCACCCTGGGCGCCGGCACCTTCCCCGAGTGGCGCGGGAGGTGCCGGGCCGCCGGAGTGGAGCCGGGCACGCCGGCCTACCCCACGCCGGAGGGGCTGGAGGCGCTGCTGCCCGGGTGCCGCGTCGGGCGGCGGTCCTTCCCGCTGCGGTGCGGGAGCCTCCACGGCTTCCTGGACCACCTGCGGCTCACCGGGGCCCGCACCGCCGCCCCGGGCCACGCGACGCTCTCCCCGGCCGCCCTGGGCCGGCTCCTGCGCTCCGGCGGCGGCGAGTTCCTCGCCACCTACGACGTGCTCACCGTGATCTGGAGGGCCTGATGGGAAGCGTCTTCGTGGCGGGAACGGACACGGACGCAGGCAAGACCGTCGTGGCGGCGGCCCTGGTGGCGGCCCTGGGCGCGGGCTACTGGAAACCGGTGCAGAGCGGACTGCGCGGGGCGCCCGGGGGCGACACGGCCGTGGTGGCCAGGCTCACCGGGCACCGGCCCGGGGACTTCCCGCGCCCGGCCTACGAATTCCAGGCGGCCCTCGCGCCTGACCAGGCCGCGGCGGAGGAGGGCCTGACCATCGACCCCGCCCGCATCGCCCTCCCGGAGGGCCTCCTGGTGGTGGAGGGGGCGGGGGGCCTCCTGGTCCCGCTGGACGCCACGACCCTCATGATCGACCTCGCGGCCCGCCTGGGGCTTCCTGTGGTTCTCGCCGCGCGCACCGGGCTGGGCACGATCAACCACACCCTGCTGTCCCTGGAGGCCCTGCGCCGGCGGGGTCTCCCGGTGGCGGGCATCGTCTTCAGTGGGCCGGACCATCCTCTCAACCTGGCGGCCATCGCCCGCCTCGGAGGCGCACCCATCCTGGGCCGCATCCCCTGGCTGGACCCCCTGACCCCGGCGGCCCTGGCGGCGGCCGCCGCACGGCTCGACCTGTCGCCTATCGGAGGCCGCTGATGGACCGCACCGCCCTCGCGGATCTGGACCGCTCCCTGGTGTGGCACCCCTTCACCCAGGCCCTCACCGCGCCGCCGCCCATCCCCATCCGCTCGGCCCGGGGCGCGGTCCTCACGGACGTCGAAGGCCGGGAGATTCTGGACCTCGTCTCCTCCTGGTGGGTGACCCTCCATGGCCACGGCCACCCCGCCATCGCCCGGGCCATCGGCGACCAGGCCCTGCGCCTGGAGCAGGTGATCTTCGCGGGGTTCACCCACGAGCCGGCGGTGGAGCTCTGCCGGCGGCTCACGGCCCTCCTGCCCCCGGGCCTCCGGCGCTGCTTCTTCTCGGACAACGGCTCCACCGCGGTGGAGGTGGCCCTGAAGATGGCGCTCCAGGCGCGGAGCAACCGCGGGGAGGCCCGGGACCGATTTCTGGCCTTCGACGGCGGCTACCACGGAGACACGGTCGGAGCCATGTCGGTGGGCGTGTCCTCGCGGTTCTTCGAGGCCTGGCGGTCCCTGATGTTCCCGGTGGACGTGCTGCCCGTGGCGGGCACCTGGCTGGGCGACGGGGACGTGGAGGCCAAGGAGGCCGCGGCCCTGGCCGCACTGGACCGCCACCTCGAACGCCACGGCGCGGCCACCGCCGCGGCCGTCATCGAGCCCCTGGTGCAGGGCGCCAGCGGAATGCGCATGCACCGGCCGGACTTCCTGCGCGGCGTGGTGGAGCGCATGAGGAGCCGCGGGATCCTGGTGATCCTCGACGAGGTGATGACGGGCTTCGGCCGGCTGGGACCGCTCTTCGGGTGCCTCGGGGCGGGGGTGGAGCCTGACTTCATCTGCCTGTCCAAGGGCCTCACCGGAGGCGCGCTCCCCATGAGCCTCACCATCACCACCGAGGCCGTGCACGACGCCTTCCTGGATCCCTCCACGGACCGGGCCTTCCTCCACGGCCATTCCTTCACCGCCAATCCCCTGGGCTGCGCGGCGGCGCTGGCCTCCCTGGACCTCCTGCTGGACCCGGCCTGCCTTGCGGCCCGGGCGGAGATCGAGCGGCGGCACCGCACGGATCTTGCGCGGATCGTCGCGGCGAGTCAGCACGCCGCGAGGTTGCGGGTGCAGGGGACCATCGCGGCCTTCGACGTGGTCCCGGACCTCCCCGGCCTGAACGCCCGCATGAAGCGGTTCTTCCTGGAGCGCGGGCTGCTGCTCAGGCCCCTGGGCCCCACGCTCTACCTGCTGCCCCCCTACTGCGTGACCGGGGAGCAGCTGGACAGGGCGTATTCGGGCATCGAGGCGGGGCTGGAGAGCGGCTTCACGGACTGAGTCAGGCGTTGGCCAGGCCCGCGTCCAGGGCCTCGAGGATGTCGTCGATGTGCTCGATGCCGATGGACAGGCGCACCAGGTCCGGCGTGAGGCCGCCCTCGCGCTGCTGGGCCTCGCTGAGCTGGGAGTGGGTGGTGCTGGCGGGGTGGATGATCAGGCTCTTGGCGTCGCCGACGTTGGCCAGGTGCGAGAAGAGGGGGATGCTGTCGATGAGGCGCACGGCGGCCTCGGACCCGCCCTTGATGCCGAAGATGACCATGCCTCCGAAGCCGTTCCGGAGATACTTCGACGCGAGCTCGAAGCTGGGGTCGCCGGGCAGGCCGGGGTAGCGCACCCAGGCCGCTTTTGGATGCTTCTGAAGGTGCCGGGCCACGGCCAGCGCGTTCTCGCTGTGGCGGACGATGCGCAGGGGCAGCGTCTCGATGCCCTGGAGGAAGATCCAGGCGTTGTCGGGGGAGATGGCCGCGCCCAGGTTGCGCAGGGGCACCGTGCGGG
Organism: Geothrix sp. 21YS21S-2; assembly: GCF_030846775.1. Taxonomy (NCBI): domain Bacteria; kingdom Pseudomonadati; phylum Acidobacteriota; class Holophagae; order Holophagales; family Holophagaceae; genus Geothrix; species Geothrix sp. 21YS21S-2. The sequence goes on along the minus strand of NZ_CP132910.1, from coordinate 2,304,339 downwards.
CCCTGAGGATGAAGGCCAGGGGGGCCAGGGGCGCGGGCAGGTCGATGCCCCAGCGCAGGCCATGATAGTTGGGGTCGGGCTCGGTGAAGAGGGGGTGCCTTCCGCCCTTCCAGTCGAAGGTGCCCGCGTCGGTGATGATGCCGCCGATGCCCGTGCCGTGGCCTCCGATCCATTTGGTGAGCGAATTCACGACGATGTCCGCGCCGTGCCGGATGGCCTGGAGCAGGTACGGCGTGGAGAAGGTGGCGTCCACGATGAGGGGCAGGCCGTTGCGGTGGGCCACGGCGGCGATGCCTTCGATGTCGGCCACGTCCAGCAGCGGGTTGCCGATGCTCTCGATGAAGACGGCCCGGGTCCTGTCCGTGATGGCCTTCTGGAAATTCGCGGGGTCCCCGGGATCCACGAAGCGGACCTTGATGCCCAGGGCCGGCAGGATGGCGTCGAACTGGGTGTAGGTGCCGCCGTAGAGGTTGTTGGCCGCCACGATCTCGTCGCCGGCCTGGGCGAGGGTGATGATGGCGTAGAAGATCGCCGAGGTCCCCGAGGCCAGGGCCAGGGAGGCCGCGCCGCCCTCCAACTGGGAGATGCGCTGCTCCAGGACGTCCTGGGTGGGGTTGCCGATGCGCGTGTAGATGTTGCCCAGCTCCCGCAGGGCGAAGAGGTTCGCGGCGTGTTCGGTGCTCTTGAACACGTAGGAGCTGGTGCGGTGGATGGCCACGGCGCGGCTGAGGGTGGTGGGGTCGGGAGTCTGGCCGCCATGCAGGGCGACGGTTTCGGGGCGGTAGGTCACGGGCGGCTCCTCGGGAAGGTATTCTTAGTGATAAAATAAGAATACTCAACAATGGTTCGCCGTCAAGATGATTTCTTAGTAAGAAGTGGGTATTCTGGGGCCATGAAATTCTCTTCGCGCGCCATCTACGGAATGCGGGCCCTGCTGGCCCTGGGTCGCCTGCATGGGCAAGGGCCCACCTTCCTCAAGGACATCGCGGAGGCCGAAGGGCTCCCGGGGACCTACCTGGAGCAGCTGATGGTGCCGCTGCGCAAGGGCGGGATCGTCCAGGCCGTGCGGGGGGCCCGGGGGGGCTACACCCTGGCGCGCAACCCGGCCGACATCTCCGTGCTGGCCATCCTGGAGGCCCTGGAGGGGCCCCTGACCCTGTCGGACTGCCCCGGGGGCTCGGGCTGCTGCGGAAAGCCCGAGGCCTGCACGCTTGAGGACCTGTGGGCCGAGGGTAGCCGGGCCCTGGGGGACATCTACGGCGGGATCTCCCTGGCGGCGCTGGTGGAGCGGGACCGCGCCAAGCGCTCCGACGCGGTGAGCAACTACGCGATATGAGTCTCATTCCCGATTTTTCTTGATTGTCCCGCCCTTCGCTATAAGTTGTCCTCATCATCCCGGAGGATCCGATGGACGACGCCACGCTCCAGGTCTTCGGGGACAGCCTCGAGCGATGCAGGGCGAATCCGGATTTCCTGGATCTCTTCTATGAGCTCTTCCTCGCTTCCTCCCCCAAGGTCCGGGAGAAGTTCGGCACCACGGATTTCGCGAGGCAGAAGGAGATGCTGCAGAGCTCCTTCACCCTGATGCTCCGCGCGGCCCGCCAGGACGGCCTGGGACCTCCGGAGTTCCTGGACCACCTGGCCCGGCGGCACGGGGCCGCGCAGCTGGCGATCGGAGCGGAGCTGTACGACAACTGGCTGGACAGCCTCCTGTCGGCGGTGCGGGTGGCCGACCCCGCCTGGACCCCGGAGGTGACCCTGGCCTGGGAGGCCAGCATGGGCATCGGCATCCGCTACCTGGTGTCCCGCTTCCACGCCTAGCCGCGCAGGCTGCACCCGGGCTTGAGCACGGCCCCGCGGTTCCGCCGGCCGTTGAGCGCCACCTCCAGCGGCGCCGTGAACGCCAGGTGCCGCAGGTGCTCCGTCTCGTAGGTGGCCTCCTGCGCCTCCAGCCACCCGAAGTCCAGCAGGTCCTCCTTCCCCTGGGTCTCCACCGTGAGATATCCCACTCCGAACGCCATGAGGTTCTGGAAGAAGTGCGAACCCTGCGACGGATCCACGTGCATGTCCCCCATGTCGGTCTCCACGATGCAGCGGGCGCCGGCGATCTGGGACCAGGCCACGGGGATGCCCAGCCAGGGGTCGCTGCTGCCCCAGCGGCCGGGGCCCACCAGGAGGTAGGGGCGGCCCTTGAGGCGCTTGTTGAGGTCCCCCACCTCGGAGGCGATGCGCGTGGTCAGGGCCCGGCTGAAGGTCCCGGGGCGGACGTAGACCAGGTCCTGGATGCCCTCCAGGAACCCGTTGCCCATGGCCATGCGGGAGGTGCAGATGGCGTCCCCGGGCTTGAGGGCGGCCATGGGGATGTCCTGGGCGTCGGTGCCCATGACCATGGGGCGGATCTGGAGGAAGTCGAAGGCGTGGGGCTCCCCGGGGTTCTTCGAGAGGGTGACGGCGAACTCCATCTCGACGGGGCAGGAGTTCGCGGCGGCGCCGGCCTTCAGCAGCAGGGTGAGCACCTCGCCCAGGGGGAACACCCCGCCCTTGAACACGCCGGCCATGGTCACCAGCGGCACCCCGGGACGGGAGCAGCCGTCGTAGATGGCGTCGTTGTCCGGGGAGTAGACGCCGCCCACGGGGTAGAGCGTGCCGTGCTCCCTGGCCGCGGCCAGGTCGAGGGTCGCCAGGTTGAGCATGCCGCCGTGCCCGGTGCCGTGGCTGTCCAGGTCCAGGGCGAGGAACTCCCGCTGGGCGTTCTGCAGGTAGTCCCGGGGCGAGAACCACTGGAGGGGCTTGGCGGGCTGGGCGGGGCAGAACCGCGCGCAGCGGCCGCCGTCCACCACGGTCTTGCCCAGGCCCAGGGCCACCGAGCCCACGCCCTCCTCGGGCTTCATGCCGGGCATGGGGTAGAAGTTCAGGGAGCGGCCCACCCCGGCGAAGTCGGGATACATGTAGCGGCCGTGGCGCCTTCCCGCCATCTGCTGGATCACCACCGCCATCTTCTCCTCCTCCACGCGGTTGGGCGTGGACTGGAGATAGGCCTTGGCCTCGGAATGGAACGTCGAGGCGTAGACCCGCTTCACCGCGTCGCCCAGGCGGGCCAGGCGCAGTTCCGGATCCTCCTCGTTGTTGGGGATCATGTACGTCTCGTAGATCCCCGCGAAGGGCTGGTAGGAGGCGTCCTCCAGGAGGCTCGAGGAGCGCACCGCCAGGGGGTAGCGGATCCAGTCCAGGAAGGTCCACAGGGCGTCCACCGCGTCCCGCGGCAGATCCGCGGCCAGGAAGGCCCGGGTGATGGCCTCGTTGTCCTGCTCCTGCTGCGCGAAGGCCCGCAGGCCGGGCGTCTGCATGAACTGGTCGAAGACGCTGGTGGCCAGCACCAGGGTGGGGGGCACGGCGATGCGGATGCCCGGGAAGCGGTTCTCAAGGTGGTAGGAGGTGATCAGCGAATTGACGAAGGCCAGGCCCCGGCCCTTGCCGCCCAGGGAGCCCGTGCCCAGCCGAACGAAGCGGCTGCTCCCCTCGAAGCCCGTGGGTGAGAACTCCGCCACGACGCCCGCGCCTGCCCGGGCCCGGTGGGCGTGGAGGGCGTCCAGGATCCGCGAGCGCAGGTCCTCGCCCTGCGGGTTCTGGGCGATGATCCGGGCCAGCGTCCCGCTCAGCTCGAACTCCGTGCGCACCAGGAGCCACTTGCTGAAGTCGCCGCGGTGGGCGTGGAACTCGAGGCTCTCGATGGGCACCGCCTGCACCGACCACTCCAGGCTGCGGAGGTCGTCGGCCTTGGAGACGATGGCGCCGTCGGTGTTGCGGAAGATGAACTCGCCGAAGCCCAGGTAGTCCTGCATGAAGGTCCGCAGCTCCTGGCGGAGGTCCGGGGAGCGCTTGTCCACGAAGGTCACGGTGGACTCGGGCCCGGGGTCCCAGAATTCGGAAGTGGACTGCACCAGGATGGGGAGGTCCGGGCTGCGCTCGGCCACGATCTTGGCGAAGGCCGGTCCCGCCGCGAAGTCCATGCGCCCGCCCCGGGGGAAGGCGATGTCCAGGATGACCCCCACCAGGTCCTCCCGGTACTTTCCGTAGAAATCCATGGCCTGCTCGAAGGTGTGGGCCAGGAGGATCTTGGGCCGGGCGCGGCGCCGGATGATGCGCTGGGAGCGGTTCACCCCCTCGGCCATGAGGGTCAGGGTCTGCTTCATGACCTCCGTGTAGAGCTCGGGCAGGTTCGCGGAATAGAAGGGGACGTTGTCCTCCACCACCAGGATGCACTTGACGCCGGCGAGCCGGGCGTCATGCCAGGCGTTCAGGCGGTCCTCCACCGACTTGATCATGGCCAGGAACAGCCGCACGTCCCCCAGCCATACGAAGACGTCGTAGATGCCCTTCAGGTCCGTGAGGGGCTGGAGCTGCGCCAGTTCCCGCAGGCTGCTGGCCAGGAGGATCACCGGCAGGCCCGGCGCCCGTTCCTGCACCCGCTCCCCGAACTCCCGGACGTTCATCTCCCCCACCCGCGGCATGGAGATCACCAGGTCGAAGTCCATGCGCGAGATGAGGTCGAGCGCCTCCAGCGCCGTGGACACCCGCTGGATATGCGGGGAATACTGCAGGTTGAGTTCCATGAACTCGTTGAGCAGCATTTCCGAGAGGCGGCCGTCCTCGATGAAGGTGTAGCTGTCGTAGAGGCTGGTCACCAGGAGCAGGTTGTTGACCCGCCTCGGGATCAGGGAGTCGTACAGGGTCTCGGTCTGCTCCGGGATGCCGAGGAGGTCGTCCAGGATCCGGTCTCGCATGGTCTTTTCCGGGAAGGTGTCCGCATCATAGCATTGAAATTCGGGCAGAATAGGCCCATCGAGCCAGCATTCCGGAGGTTCCCGGCATGATCGAGTCCACCCACGACGGCAACCCGCTCCTGGCCTGGGGCGGCGCTTCGCATTTCCGGTTCCGGGACCTGCTCCACCGCCTGTTCTCCATGGCCAACCAGGGCTTCCTGCGGCTGGAATTCCTGCAGATGGCCAGCGGCTCCATCCTGGAGTTCCTGGCCTGCGACATCCTGGAGGTGCGCCTGGAGGACGGCGGCAAGGTCTACCGCTGCAGGGCGGAGGTGGGGGAGGGGGGCTTCCGCTTCCTCTGCGACCTCGTCCCGTCGGACCCGGACCCGTCCCTGCTGGCCGACCAGATCATGGCCTCGGTGCTGAAGGGCCAGTTCCTGGCCGCCTCCCCCTTCTCCACCCGGGGGGGGAGCTTCTGGACCAGCGACTCCACCCGTCCGGTGCTCCTCCGGGAAAGCGGCCGCCTGGACGCCCAGGCCCATTCCGTGGTCATCGGCGGGGAATACCGGTCCCTGGCCTTCGTGCCCGTCCCCGTGGACGAGCGCATCCGGGGCGTGCTGTACCTCGGAAGCCGGAAGGCCGACTACTTCACGCGCAACGATGTGCAGTACTTCGAGGGCGTCGGCGAGACCCTCGGCGTGGCCGTGGCCTTCCAGGCGGCCCAGTGGGCCCTGCGGGAACGGGTCAAGGAACTGGACTGCCTGTACGGCATCGCCCAGGTGTCCCAGTTGGATGGCCGCACGCTGGAGGAACAGCTGCAGGACATCGTGGAGCTGCTGCCGCCCGCGTGGCAGTACCCCGAGCTCACCTCCGCCCGCATCCTCTTCAACGGCCGGATGTTCGACACGCCCGGCTTCCAGGAGACCCCGTGGCTCCAGGAGGCGGACATCCTGGTGGCCGGCAAGCTCCGCGGCGCCGTGCAGGTGTACTACGTGCGGGACATGCCCGCCTTCGACGAGGGGCCCTTCCTGCAGGAGGAGCGCAACCTCATCGAGGAGGTGGCCCACCAGGTGGGGCTTCTGGTGAACCGCGGGGAGGACGCCCTGGCCAAGGCCAAGCTCTTCCACATGCTGGAACAGCGCCGGGAGTAGTCAGGCCTCCCGGTCCAGCAGGAAGCGCCGGCCGGCCTCCGCGACGATGCTTCCCACGCAGGCTTCGAGGCCCTCGCCCGAGGGGTCCAGCACCAGGTCGAAGTGCCTGGGATCCCGCCAGTCCGCGCCGGATATGGCCTTGATGAACCCGGCCCGGCCCCGGTCGGAGTCCTCGATGGTGGCCAGGGCGGCCCGGCGGTTGGGGGCCTTGTGGCGCCGGATCAGCGATTCGACCCGGAAGTCCAGATCCGCGTGGATGCTCACGTGGAGCACGTCCGGCTGGTCCTTCAGGGCGATGAACCCGCCTCTCCCGACGATCACCGAGGGGGCGTGCTCCACCATCCGGTGCATCACGGCCTTCTGCACGTCGAACAGATCCCGGCTGTAGATGGGCACCTCATGCAACAGGGTGAAGGGCGCCTCCGGGGAGCCCAGCGCGAAGATGGTCATGAGCCAATCCTTGAATCCGCTGGGGTGGTCCTCCTGGTGGGCCAGGCTGGCGACGGAGTGGCCCATGGCCCCCGCGGCCAGACGCAGGATCCGCCGGTCGCAGAAGTGCCAGCCGAGCCTGCGCGCCGTCAGGAAGCCCGCCTCGGTGCCGCCGCTGCCGATGCTGCGGGAGATGGTGATGGCGGGGTGGCTCGTCATGGACGCCTCCACCCCCAGTTTTCGCTTCCGGGAACCGGATGTAAAATGGCATTTCACATCCCGGTCAAATTCCCTGGGCTGGTCTCAGCCCGGGATCTCCTTCACATGCCGCGCGAGCCACTGGGCGAAGGTCTGCAGCTCCGGATTGACGGAACGGGAGAACGCGAGGTCCCGCCTCGCGCAGAACGCGTCGGCGAAATCCCGGTTGTACTGGAACATGTTGCCCAGATCCTCCGCCCCGGGGAACCCGAAGGTGCGGTAGACCTCCGGCGGGACGTAGGCGTAGGCGATCTGCCGGTCCAGGGCGCTGGAGAGGGCGGATGCCATGGCGGCCCCCGTCAGGTGCTCACCGGCGATGCCCACGGTCCGGCCCACGAGTCCCGCGCCCCGCTTGAAGATGCCGTACGCGCAGCGCCCGATGTCCTCGGCGGCGATGCCGGGCAGCTTGCGGTCCGCCATGGGCAGGACGAAGGACCACTTCCCGTCCTCGCCCTTCTTCGGGCCCATGCCGAAGTGGATGAGGTTGTCCCAGTAGAAGGACGTGAGCAGGAAGGTGGTGGGCACCCCCTCCTCCGCGAAGAACGCGTCGGCGCTGCCCTTGGCGTCGAAGTGGGGGACCTTGTACGTCCCCATCAGCGTGGGCATGCGGTCGTCGGTGAGGGGCACCGAGAGCCGGGTGTCCTCCAGGGTGGACCAGATGACGTGGCCCACGCCCGCGGCCCTGGCGGCCCGGGCGAGGTTCTTCGCCTGGGCCAGCTCCTTCTCGGGGGAGAAGTGCTCCCAGAAGTTGGTGACGCAGTAGGCGCAGTCGGCCCCTTCGAAGGCCTTCACGAGGCTCGCGGGGTCGTCGAGGTCCGCTGCCGCCACCTCGGCGCCTGCCCTGGCCAGCTCCGCGGCCCTGCCTTCCCCGGGCTTGCGGGTGACGGCCCGCACCGCGAAGCCTCCGCCCGGATCCGCGAGCACGGCCCGCACGAGGCCGCCGCCCTGGGCGCCGGTGGCGCCGATCACCGCGATGAGCCGCTTGGCCATGGGACCTCCCTAGGACAGCACGAGGTGGGTTTCGAAGGCCGTCTCCAGGGGCGGCGTCTTGAAGCCGCCGGGGATCCCCTGCCGCATCCTCGGCATCAGGATCTCGTCCCGGAACTCCTCCCAGCTCGCCTTCGAGTCGTGGACGGCGATGACCGTCCAGCCCCCGGGGGAAGGCCCGGCGGCGTGGTAGACCTGCCCCTTGGGAAGGACGGTCCTGCCGGGATGCACGGCGCCGACGGACGCCTCGTACTGCTCCTTGGTGCCGCCCGGGAAGTGGTGAACGATGGCATAGGGCATGGCTTGCCTCCTCAGGCCTTCGCCGACAGGCGATCCAGGATCTCCACCATCGACGGCGACACGTCCGTATGGTGGTGGACGATCCTCCAGGTCCCTTCGTCCTTGCGGTAGATGTTCGTGACCCGGCTGTCGACGGTGGACTGGAGGCCCCCGAGCTTGACGGCTCCGCGTTCGACGCCCAGTTCATAGGCCAGGTCCCCCACGACCCGGACGAGCTGCTCCTCAAGCCGGATCTGTCCTTCCGAGGCGAGGTGGGCCACCTGCGCGAACGAGGCCTGGACCGGTCCCCAACCCGCCTCCCGGCCGCCCACCGGGTGCATGGTGGTCGCCTCGGCGCCATGGTGCCAGACCTCCGCCAGCGGATCCGCATCGCCGTTGGCCATGCGGTTCAAGGCGGAATAGAAGCGCGCCGAAGCTTCACGGACTTCGTCTTCCGGGGTCTGCATGGGTTCCTCCTTGGGGTGGACCTGCGTCCGGCGTCCTCTGGGAGGCGCCTGGCGGGGGCAGGGTGCGGAACAAACCACGGCAAGGATAAACGAAAATGGGAATGAGTCAATGTCTCAACATTGAAATTGCGGTCCGGGGAATCCCGCCGTTCCGGGCCGGATCGTCAGCTCTTCGGCTGGAAGGGCTTCGGCCGCCGCGATCCGCCCTGGCGCTGCAGCATCCAGCCCGGGTATTCCGGCGGGAGGGCGCTGACCGCATCGAGGCGCGCGAGCTCTCCGGCGGAGAGCTCCGCGTCCGTCGCCGCGAGGTTGTCGTCCAGCTGGGCCTGGGTGCGGGCGCCGATGATCACGCTCATCACGTGGGGCTGGGCGAGGAGCCACGCCAGGGCGACGCGGGCCACCGAGATGCCGCGGGCCTCCCCGATTTCGCGCATGGCGGCCACGCAGGCCCAGGCCCGGTCCCTGTCCACGGGCGGGAAGTCGAAGGTGGTCCGCCGGGAGCCTTCCGGGGTGGTGGCGCCGGGGCCGTACTTGCCCGAGAGCAGCCCCCCGGCGAGGGGGGACCAGACCATCAGGCCCAGCTTCTCCTCCGTGAGCATGGGCACCAGCTCCCGTTCGATGTCGCGCCCGGCGATGGAGTAGTAGGCCTGCAGGGTCTCGAAGCGGGCCCAGTTCCTGGCCTCGCTCTGGCCCAGGGCCTTGGCGATCCTCCAGGCCGTCCAGTTGGACACGCCCACGTGGCGCACCAGGCCCTGGCGCACCAGGTCGTCCAGGGCCCGCAGGGTCTCGTCGACCGGCGTGACGGAGTCGTTGCCGTGGATCTGGTACAGGTCGATGTGGTCGGTCTGGAGGCGCTCCAGGCTCCCGTGCACCGAGTCCATGATGTGGCCCCGGGAGGCGCCGCGGTCGTTGGGGCCGGGGCCCATCTCCCCGAAGACCTTGGTGGCGAGGACGACGTCCTTGCGGGCCACCCCCAGGTTGCTCAGGGCCTGGCCCACGAGCCGCTCGGACTGGCCGTAGGAGTAGACGTCGGCGGTGTCGATGAAGTTCACGCCCGCGGCCAGCGCCCGGCCCACGATGCCGTCCACTTCGGGCTGGCCGAGGTCGCCGATGGTCTTCCAGAAGCCGGCCTCGGGGTTGCCCCCGAAGGTCATGGCGCCCAGGCAGATCTCGGACACGAAAAGGCCGGTGCGGCCCAACGGGTTGTATTTCATGGTGGCCTCCTTTCCTGGGACTAGAGGGCCCGCTCCAGGACCCGGCGCGACACGTCCAGGGTGACGTCCCGGCGCTCGCCCAGGGCCGTCATGCCGTGGGCCTCCAGGGCCGCGAGCAGGCCCGGGATGGCGTCGGCGCCGACGCCGTAATCCTGAAGGCGGGTCTTCACGCCCAGGCTCTCGAAAAAGGCCCGGGTGGCTTCGATGGCTTCCGGGGCCGTCCTAAGGCCCCACACGCGCTCCGCGTACTGCTCGAGCTTGGCCCGCTTGGCCCCGATGCGCTCCTCCAGCATCGACGGCAGCACCACGGCCAGGCTCTGGGCATGGTCCAGGCCGAACTTCGCCGTGAGCTCGTGGCCGATCATGTGGGTGGCCCAGTCCTGGGGCACGCCCGCCCCGATGAGGCCGTTGAGGGCCAGGGTGGCGGCCCACACGAAGGCCGCGCGCGCCTCGTAGTTCTCCGGCTCGGCGAGGGTCGTGGGCCCGACGCGGATCAGCGTGCGCAGGATCCCCTCCGAGAACTCGTCCTGCATCGGGGCGTCCGCGGGGTAGGTGAGGTACTGCTCCACCGTGTGCACGAAGGCGTCCACCACGCCGTTGCCGATCTGGCGCGGGGGCAGGGTGTAGGTCTTCTCGGGGTCCAGCACCGAGAAGCGGGGGAAGAGCAGGGGGCTGCCGAAGGGCAGCTTGGTCCCCAGCGAGCGGCGCGTGATGACGGCGCCGCTGTTCATCTCCGAACCCGTGGCGGGCATGGTGACCACGGTGCCGAAGGGCAGGGCGGATTTCACGGGCGCCTTCCGGACGACGAGGTCCCAGGGGTCCTCCCCCGTGAAGGGCACCGCGGCGGCGATGAACTTGGTGCCGTCCATGACCGAGCCGCCCCCGACGGCGAGGATGAATTCGGTGCCGGTCTCCCGGGCCAGCTTCACGGCGCCCATCAGGGTCTCGTAGCTGGGGTTGGGCTCGATGCCGCCGAACTCGGTCACGGCGGCGTGCCGGAGGGCCTCGCGCACCTCGCCGAGGGTGCCGCTGGCCAGGGCGCTGCCTCCGCCGTAGGTGACGAGCACGCGCTGGCCGGCCGGGATCTCCTTGGCCAGGTCCTGGATTCGCCCCTTGCCGAAGAGGATCTTGGTCGGGTTGCAGAAGGTGAAGTTTTGCATGGGATTCCTTGAAGGGTTTTCAGGTGCCGAGCGCGGCGCGGGTGGTGGCCAGGGCCGACTCGAAGGGGGTGGGGTCGCGGCGGACCTTGGCCAGGAGGCTCGCGCCCAGCCAGAGCTGGTAGAGGGAGAGGGCGACGGCGTCCGGGTCCTGCCCGCGCAGGGAACCGTCCCGGACGCCCTCGGCCACGCAGGCCGAAAGCTGGGCCAGCACGCCGTCCGTGCCCCGCAGGAGGACGGCGCGCATCGCTTCGGAGAGGTCCGACACCTCGGCGCTGAGCTTGACCACCAGGCACTGGAGCGCCTCGGGATCCTGGATCTGCGCGTCCCGCCACCGGAGCCAGTAGCGCATCAGGCGGTCCCGGGCGGGCAGGTCCCTGGCGTCCAGCAGGGCCTCCGTTCGCATGAGGTAGTCCGTGAAGTACGCCTCCAGGAGGGCCTCCCCGAACTGTTCCTTGGACTCGAAATAATGGTAGAAGCTGCCCTTGGGCACCTGCGCCGCCTCAAGGAGCTCGGTGAGGCCCATGGCGGAGAAGCCCTTGCGGGAGATGATCCCGTAGCCCGTGGCGAGGATGTGCTTGCGGACGTCGGTTTGGGGCTGCCTCATGGCTTTCAGCCTACTTGAAGTAGACCGGTCGTCTAGAGAAATGTTCCGGAACCCCTGAAGCCTCAGCCCAGCCCGGTGTGGGCCAGGATGAAGTCCGCGATGGCCGCGGGGTCGTTCAGGTCCAGCTGGGGCAGGGCGAGGCCCGGAAGGGGGCTGTCCGTGGCCACCGCCACGATGTCCGGGTCGCCGGGGGCGAGCAGGGGCTTGCCCTCGGATTTCCGGTGGATCTCGAGCTTGGGGTGGGGGTGGGTCTTGAAGCCCTCGATGAGCAGCAGGTCCACGGGGGTCATGCGCTGGATCAGGGACTCGATGGAGGGCTCGGGCTCCTCCCGGGACTCGTGCATGAGCACCCAGCGGCTCGACGTCACCACCAGCACCTCCGAGGCCCCGGCCTCCCGGTGCTGGAAGGAGTCCTTGCCGGGGCGGTCCACGTCGAAGCGGTGATGGGCGTGCTTCATGGTGGAGACCTTCAGCCCCCGATCCCGCAGGAGAGGGAGGACCTGCACCAGCAGGCTGGTCTTGCCGCTGCCGCTCCAGCCGACGATGCCCATGACCTTCATACCGGCGACCTCCGTCAAAGATCCTAGCCGGGTTTCCGGATGCAGGTCCTGAAAGCCCCTGCCTCCCCTTCGCACCAGACGTCCATGCGCAGTTCCCGGAAGACCTCCAGGAGGGGCGCGGGTTCGAAGGTGCTGCGCAGTTCCACGATGCTCCCGGGGGCGCAGGCCTCCAGGGCTTCCCGCACCGGCTGGAGGGGATGGACGCCCTTGGCGAGCATCGCGGTGACGTCCACGGTGAGGATCACGCGGGCGGGATCGTACCAGGTGGGGGCGCTCACAGGGCCTCCTCGTACTGCAGGAGCCGGCGCTCCCCGCTCAGGGCGCGAAGCCGGCTCAGCTCCTGGGTGACCTCCAGGGTCCCCAGGTATTCCCCTCCCTCGTTGCGCACGGCGAAGTAGCGGATGTGGACGAACTTCCCGCCCATCTCGATCCAGAACTCGGCCACGTTCTGGCGCCCCTCCCGGAAGTCGGCGAGGATCTTCTCCACGATGGCCATGCTCTTGGGCGGGTGGCAGTTCTGCACGGCGCGGCCGATGATGGCGCGGCTCCGGGCGAAGACCCGTTCGGGCCCTTCGCTGAAGAAGCCCACGTTGTCCTGGGCGTCCACGAAGGTGAGATCCACGGGCAGGGCATTGAAGATCCCCAGCAGCTGCTCGAAGGAGAGGGTCCCGCTGGGGAACTGCACGGCCTTGGCCGCGGGCAGGAGCAGCGGGTCCTGGGGCAGGCTGGCCTGCGGGGGCCGCCAGCCCTCGGCCGGGGCCACCAGGCACCAGCCGTATTCCCGGCTCTGCTCGAACACCTCGCCCCACTCGCCCTCGGTGAACAGGTGCAGGGCCATGGGGAAGAGGATCTTCTCCTCCTTGTAGATCATGGATTCCAGGGCGTCCAGGGCGGGCGTCACGCCTGATGCGGCCAGGATCTTCAGCTCGGCGCCGCACAGCGTCTCCTCCCGCAGGCCCGCCAGGGCGCCCTTGAGCAGATCCCGCACCTCGTCGTCCTTGCCCCACATCACCTTGGAGGGGCCGGTGTTGCCGTGGCGCTCCAGGATGGTGAACACCAGGTGCTCCTTGCGCCCGTAGTGCTTCTCCACGTCCATGAGGGGGGCCAGGGCCTCCAGGAGGGCCAGGCGCTCCGCCGTGGGCGTCCCCGAATCGGGCAGGGCGGCGCAGGCCGCGGCGCGCTTCCGGGCGAGGTCCGCGGCCTGCTCCAGGGCGCGGTTCTCCCGCTGGAAGGTGTCCACGGGGTGCCCCGGCAGGAGCACCGGCGGCGCGCTGGGTTTGGCCATGACGTCCTTGAGCACGTCGGCGTGCAGGTCGCACATGCTGCGCACCTGCTCCGCGGAGAGCCCTTCGGCCATCAGCTGCTGCTCCATGGCGGCGATTTCAGCGGCGTCCACCTCGGACACGAGCCCCTTGAGGCGCTCCCGCACCGCCTCGGGGGCCTCTCCCCGGTGCAGGTGGAGGATGACCTCCTTCAGGGTCTTGATCCGCAGTTCCTGGTTGTTGATAAGTTCGCTCATGTTTCACGTCCCGGATCCCACTATTCGGCCGGGAGGGGGGCGCCGCCTTGACGGAGGTCAATTTGTTATTTTTTAATGCCGGGCAACCCGATACCCGGGCATAAAATTCCGCCACATTGGGCCACCATCAATGGAGGAATTATGAGTCGTACGCTTTCAGGTTGTCTCATCACGGGTCTGCTGGCCGTGGGCATGCTCGCCACGGCGGTGCCCCCCAAGGCCCCCCCGGCCCTCAAGGACTTTTTCCGCAACCCGGAGAAGACGGCGTTCGCCGTTTCGCCGGACGGGAAGTACCTCAGCTGGGTGGCCCCCTACGAGAACCGCCAGAACGTCTTCGTGCGTCCCCTGGCCGGCGGCCCCGAAAAGCGCGTCACGTCCGAGACGGCCCGGGACATCTCCGGCTACTTCTGGAAGGGCGACCGCATCCTCTACGTCAAGGACTTCGGCGGGGACGAGAACTTCCACGTGGTCAGCGTGGACCTGGAGGGAAAGGACCTCAAGGACCTCACCCCGGGCGAGAAGCTGCGCGCGGAGATCGTGGACGACCTGGAGGACGACCCCGGGTTCCTGCTGCTCTCCCACAACCGCCGCGACCCGCGCGTCTTCGACGTGTTCCGCGTGGACGTGAAGACCGGCAAGGAGGAGCAGGTCGCCCAGAACCCCGGCAACATCACGGGCTGGATGACCGACCACGCCGGGCGCCTGCGGGTGGCCCTGACCACGGACGGGGTCAACAACAGCCTCCTGTACCGCGAGACGGAGAAGGATCCCTTCAAGGTGATCCTGACCACCAACTTCAAGGAATCCGTCTCGCCCCTGCTGTTCACCTTCGACAACAAGGGACTGTACGTGGCCTCCAACCGGGGCCGGGACAAGTCGGCCATCTTCGAGTTCGACCTCGCCACCGCCAAGGAAGGGAAGCTGATCTTCGAGCACCCGCAGGTGGACGTGTCGGGGCTGGCCCACTCCAGGCTCCGCAAAGTCCTCGTCGCCGCTTCCTACACGACCTGGAAGCCGGAGCGCCACTTCCTGGACGGCGAGTCCAAGGCCATGTTCGAGAAGGTTTCCGCGAAGCTGCCGGGCTACGAGGTGGCCTTCACGGCCAGCGACAAGGCCGAGAAGCACTTCATCGTCGCCGCCTACAATGACCGCTCCCGGGGCGCCCGGTACCTCTACGACAAGGCCACCGGCAGCCTCACCCTCCTGGCCCAGGTCTCGCCCTGGCTCAAGGAGGCCGACATGGCGCCCATGAAGCCGGTCACCTACACCTCCCGGGACGGCCTCACCATCAACGGCTACCTCACCCTGCCCAACGGCAGGGAGGCCAAGGGCCTGCCCGTGGTGATCAACCCCCACGGGGGCCCCTGGCACCGGGACGTCTGGGGCTTCAACCCCGAGGTGCAGTTCCTGGCCAGCCGCGGCTATGCCGTGTTCCAGATGAACTTCCGGGGCTCCACGGGCTACGGCAGGAAGTTCTGGGAAGCCAGCTTCAAGCAGTGGGGCGGCACCATGCAGGACGACATCACCGACGGCGTGGCCTGGCTCGTGAAGCAGGGGATCGCCGATCCCAAGCGGGTCGCCATCTACGGCGGCAGCTACGGCGGCTACGCCACCCTCGCCGGCGTCACCCTCACGCCCGACCTCTACGCGGCGGCCGTCGACTACGTGGGCGTCTCCAACCTCTTCACCTTCATGAAGACCATCCCGCCCTACTGGAAGCCCTTCCTGGAAATGATGTACGAGATGGTGGGCAACCCTGAGACGGACAAGGCCCGCATGGAGGCCACGAGCCCGGCCTTCCTGGCGGACCGCATCAAGACCCCGCTCCTCGTCGCCCAGGGCGCCAAGGATCCCCGCGTGAACAAGGACGAGAGCGACCAGATGGTGGCCGCCCTCAAGAAGCGCGGAGTGGAGGTGGAGTACCTGGTCAAGGACAACGAAGGCCACGGCTTCCATAACGAGGAGAACCGCTTCGCGTTCTACGGCGCCATGGAGACGTTCCTGGGCAAGCACCTCAAGCCCTGATGGGCCGCTTGTCTGATCGTTAATCGGGATCAGCCATTGCCCATGGCCAAACCCATCCTCGGATGGGAGTATTGATTCATACCGAGGGGGCACGATGCGACCATTCCGTTGGTTTGGCCTGGTTTTGACTGTCTGTCTCCTCGTCCTTTCGGGCTGCAGCGGCGGCGGGGGGGGTTCGCCCACCCCGGCCGTCCAGGCCCCCTCGGGCCTGGCGTACTCCGCCAATCCGGCCACCTTCACGCTGGGGCAGGCCATCGCCAACGACGTCCCCTCCCACACGGGGGGGGCGCCAACCGCCTACAGCGTCACCCCGGCCCTCCCCGCCGGGCTCAGTCTGGGCGCCGCCTCCGGTGTCATCAGCGGAACCCCGGGGGCCATCACCGCGCGGGCCACCTACACCGTCACCGCTTCCAATTCGGCGGGCAGCGCCGCGGCGGCCGTGGCCATCACGGTGAACGACGCCGCGCCCTCGAACCTCGCCTACACCATGGCCACGGCCGTCTACCAGCGGGGCCTGCCCATCGCGGCCAACCTGGCCTCCAGCGCAGGGGGCGCGGTGGTCTCCTACGCCGTCAGTCCGGCCCTTCCCGCGGGTCTCGCCCTCGACGCGGCCACGGGCGCGATCACCGGGACGCCCCTCGCCACGGCCTCCCCGGCCTCCTATACGGTCACGGCCACCAACACCGGCGGCTTCGCCCAGGCCATCCTCGTCCTCTCGGTGCTGGAGCAGGCGCCGACGGGCCTGGCCTACAGCGCCAACCCGGCGGTGTTCTTCCGGGGCGCCGCCATCGCCGCCGACCTTCCTTCCAGCGCAGGCGGCCCGGTGGCCTCCTACCTGGTGGCCCCGGCGCTTCCCGCGGGGCTGTCCCTGGACGCCGGCACCGGGGCGATCACCGGAACCCCCACCGTCCTCGCAGCCGCGGCCCCGTACGTGGTCACGGCCACCAACACCGGCGGCAGCGCCCAGGCCACCCTCATCCTGTCGGTGGTGGAACCGGCCCCCACGACCCTGGCCTACGGCCTCAACCCCGCGGTCTACACCCGGGGTGCGGCCATCGCCGCCAACACCCCCTCCCACGGCGGGGGCGTGGTCGTCTCGTACGCGGTCAGTCCGGCCCTCCCCGCCGGGCTCGCGCTCAATACCTCGACCGGCGTGATAACCGGGACCCCCACGGCCCTCGCCGCCCCGGACGCCTACGCCGTCACCGCCACCAACACCAGCGGGTCAACCCTGGCGACCCTCATCCTCTCGGTGGTGGACGTGACCCCCACGTCCCTCGCCTACAGCCTCAATCCGGCGGTCTACGCCCGGGGCACCGCCATCCCGGCCAACACGCCCTCCAATGCGGGCGGCGTCCCCAGCGCCTACGCGATCAGCCCGGCCCTGCCCGCGGGCCTGGCCTTCAGCACCGCCACCGGCGCGATCACCGGGACCCCCACGGCCCTCGCCGCTGCGGTCCCCTATGTCGTCACGGCCACCAACACCGCGGGCAGCGCCCAGGCCACCCTCACCCTGTCGGTGGTGGATCAGGCCCCGACGGGACTGGCCTACAGCGCCAATCCGGCGGTGTACACCCGGGGCGTGGCCATTCCGTCCAACGTGCCAACGCACGGCGGGGGCGGGCCGACCGCCTACGCCGTCGCCCCGGCCCTTCCCGCCGGGCTCGCGCTTGACACCGCCACCGGCGTCATAGCGGGGACGCCCACGGCCCAGACCGCCGCCGCCACCTACACCGTGACGGCCTCCAACGCCCTGGGCGGCACGCAGGCCACCCTCACCCTCACGGTGGTGGAACCGGCGCCCACGGCCCTGGCCTTCAGCCTCAACCCGGCCGTCTACATCCGCGGAACCGCCATCACCGCCAACACGCCCTCCCACGGGGGCGGGGTGGTGGCCTCGTACGTGGTCAGCCCCTCCCTGCCGGCGGGCCTGGCCCTTAATACCTCCACCGGCGTGATCACCGGGACGCCCACCGCCACGGCCGCCTCGGCCCCCTACCTCGTGACGGCCTCCAACACCGGCGGCAGTGCGCAGGCCACCCTCACCCTCACCGTGGTGGAACCGGCCCCGACGGCCCTGGTCTACAGCCTCAACCCCGCCGTGTACCAACACGGCACCGCCATCACGGCCAACGCGCCTTCCAACGCGGGCGGGGTCCCCGACGCCTACGCGGTAAGTCCGGCCCTCCCTGCGGGCCTGGTCCTCAGCACCTCCACCGGCGTGATCACCGGTACCCCCACCGCCGCGGCCGCCTCGGCCCCCTACGTGATCACGGCCTCCAACACCGCCGGGAGCACCCAGGCCACCCTCACCCTCCGGGTGGTCGAGGCGGCCCCCACCGGCCTGACCTACACCCTGGCGAAGGCCTACTATTCCGTGGGCGTCCCGGCCACTCCCAACACCCCGTCCACCAGCGGCGGCGATCCCGCGACCGCCTACGCGGTGTCCCCGGCCCTTCCCCAGGGGCTCGCCATCAGCGCCACCACGGGCGTCATCAGCGGGACGCCCACCACCTCCACGGCGAAGGCCAACTACACCGTGACCGCCTCCAATCCGGGCGGCGCGGCCACGGCCTCCCTGTCCATCGTGGTCTATCCTCCCGGCCCGACCCTGGACCTGACCGTGGACGCCATCGAGCTCATGCAGAGCCCCCAGACCCTCGACAACAGCGTGCCCATCCTCGCCGGCAAGAGCGGGGTCGCCCGGGTCTTCGTGGTGGCCAACCAGGCCAACACCGTGGCGCCGGCGGTGCAGCTCACCCTCACCAACGACGGGATCCCGGTCGCGGGCTACCCCAGGACCATCCCGGCCCCCGGCGCCAGCGTGCCCCTGGCGGTCGCCGAAGGAACCCTGGCCTCCAGCTGGAACCTGGCCATCCCCGGCTCGGACCTGGCCGCCCCCGCGGGGACCGGCTACGCCCTCACGGCCGTGGTGGACCCCCAGGCCCTGGTCGCCGAGGCGGACCGCACGAACAACACGACCACGGTGGCGCTCACCGGCGCCACCGTGCCCACCTTCCGCACCACGATCTTCCCCGTGGTTCTCTCCAGCGGAACGGGCAACATCACGGAGGCCAACAAGGCCGCCTGGGTGGCCCGGCTGGCCAAGATGTGGCCCGTGGCCGACGTGGACGTCCTCGTGGGGGCCACCTTCACCGGCTCGGTGGCGACCCTGGGCTCCGACGGAACGGGCTGGAGCGCCCTCCTCAGCGATCTCGCGCTCAAGCACCAGGCGGATGCGGCCACCAACCGCTACTACTACGGGGCCCTGAGCATCCCCTACGGCAGCGGCGTGGCCGGCCTGGGCTACATCGCCGGCCCGGGCGCCAACTACCGCTACCGCACGGCCATCGGCTGGGACAAGGCCAGCGGCTACGCCGACGGCGGCAAGTACCCGGAGGTCTTCGCCCACGAGATCGGCCACACCTTCGGCCTTTATCACGCCCCCTGCGGCGGAGTCGCCAACCCCGACGCCGGCTATCCCTACGCCAACGGCATCATCGGCACCTGGGCGTACGACAGCGTCTCCAACACCCTCTACGCCCCCACGTCCTGGAACGACATCATGGGCTACTGCAGCCCCAACTGGGTCAGCGACTACAACTACAAGAAGGTTCTCGCCAACCGCAACGTCACCGGCGGGTTCCTGGTGGCCTCCCCCGAGGACCCCCGGGAGTGCCTGCTCGTGCGCGGCCTCCTTCACGAGGACGGCACGGTCGAGCTGCTCCCCGGGTTCCGCACCGGGGCGGCGCCGACGATCCCCCCGGTGGAATCCGACCTGCGGGTGGAGGGCCTGGACGCCACGGGCCGGCTCCTCTTCACCGCGCCCCTGGAGGCGGTGGAGGCGGGCTGCGGAGGGGCCCCCCGCGACCGGCATTTCCTCGCGGCCCTTCCCCTGGCCTCCAGCGACCTGGACGCCCTGGCGGACCTGAGGATCCTGAAGGAAGGCCGGATCCTGGCCAGCCGCACCTCGGCCGGGGCCCCAAGCGCCGGTCCCGCGGTCCGCCGCGCCTCCGGCGAGGACGTGACGATCACCTGGGATGCCCGTGTCCATCCGGGGCTCCTGGTGCGGGATGCCTCCACCGGGGAGGTCATCGCCGTCCTCGCCGGCGGGGAGCGGACGATCCGGACCCAGGCCGCCGCCCTGGACCTGGTGTTCAGCGATGGAATCAAGGGCCACACCACCCACCTGAAACAGGTGGATTGAAGCCCGGAAACGAACGGAGAAGCAGTTATAAAATATTCAACGAACCCCATGAGACTCATTATCTTATAATTGGGTTGGCGACGTTTGCCGCGGGGGCATGATGCGACCTTTCCGATGGATCGGCCTTTTCCTGGCCGGCAGTCTCCTTGTCAACCTCGGATGCGGGGGGGGAGGCTCCTCCACGCCGGCGCCCCAGGGACCCGCCAATCTCACCTACGCCGCCAACCCGGCGGTCTTCACCATCGGCGAGGCCATCACCCCCGATCTGCCCTCCTCCACGGGCGGAACCCCGGCCCGGTATTCCGTCACCCCCACCCTGCCGGCGGGTCTGAGCCTGAGCTCCTCGACCGGCGCCGTCAGCGGAACCCCCACCGCCATCACAGCCAGGGCCACCTACACCGTGACGGCCACCAACTCCGCAGGCGGCACCACCGCGGGGCTCACCATCACGGTGAACGACGCCGCCCCCACGGGGGTGTCCTACGGCATCCCCACCGCCGTCTACGCCCGGGGCGCCGCCATTGCCGCCAACACGCCCTCCCACACCGGCGGCACGCCCACCGGCTATTTGATCGAGCCGGCCCTTCCCGCGGGCCTGTCGCTCAGCTCCGCCTCCGGCGTCATCACCGGAACCCCCACCGCCGTCACGGCCGCCGCCGCCTACGTCGTGACGGCCTCCAACGCCACCGGCAGCGTGACCACCACGCTCACCCTGTCCGTGGTGGAAGTGGCCCCGGCCAACCTCACCTACACCCGGACGACGGCGGCCTACCCCCGCGGCATCGCGATCACGGCCAACAGCCCCTCCTTCAGCGGCGGCGCGCCGACGGGCTACGTCGTCAGCCCGGCCCTTCCCGCGGGCCTGGCCATGGACCCCGCCACCGGCGTCATCTCCGGGATGCCCACGACGCTGACGGCTCCGGCCAGCTATGTCGTCACGGGCTCCAACCCCGCGGGCAGCGCCCAGGCCACCCTCACCCTCTCCGTCGTGGAGGTGGCTCCCTCGGGCCTGACCTACACGGTGACCAGGGCCTACTACGCGGTCGGCACCGCCATCGCGGCGAACGTCCCATCCACTTCGGGCGGCGGCGCCGTGGCCTCCTACGCGGTCAGCCCGTCCCTGCCCCCAGGGCTGGCCCTGAACACCGCCACCGGCGTCATCAGCGGCACGCCCACGGCGGCGACCGCCATGGCGACTTACACCGTCACCGCCTCCAATGGCGGCGGCTCCGCCACGGCGGCCCTGTCCATCGTGGTCTTCCCCCCCGGCTCCACCCTGGATCTGGCGGTGGCGAAGATCGAATTCACCCAGAGCACCCAGACCCCCGACAATTCCGTGCCCATCATCGCCGGCAAGAACGGACTCGCCCGGGTCTACGTGCTGGCCAACCAGGCCAACACCGCCGC
Source organism: Geothrix sp. 21YS21S-2 (assembly GCF_030846775.1). Taxonomy (NCBI): domain Bacteria; kingdom Pseudomonadati; phylum Acidobacteriota; class Holophagae; order Holophagales; family Holophagaceae; genus Geothrix; species Geothrix sp. 21YS21S-2. The sequence goes on along the minus strand of NZ_CP132910.1, from coordinate 2,283,309 downwards.
GCCCGTGGTTCAGGTCACCCTCACCAACAACGGAACCGCCGTCTCCGGCTATCCCAAGACCGTCGCCGCACCGGGCGCCGGCACCCCGCTGACGGTGGCCGAAGGCACCCTCGCCTCCAGCTGGAACCTGGCCATCCCCGGAACGGACCTGGCGTCCCCGGTGGGCACCGGCTATGCGATCGAGGCGGTGATCGACCCCGGAGGCCTGGTCGCCGAGGGGGACCGCACCAACAACACGACCACGGTCGCCCTCGCGGTGACCACGGTTCCCACCTTCCGCACCACGATCTTCCCCGTGGTGCTGTCCAGCGGCACGGCCAACGTGACCGAGGCCACCAAGGCGTCGTGGGTGGCGCGGCTGGCCAGGATGTGGCCCATCGCCGACCTGGACATCCTCGTGGGGGCTCCCTTCACCGGTTCGGTCTCCACCCTCAGCGCCACTGACGACACCACCTGGAGCAAGCTCCTGAGCGACCTCTCCGCCAAGCACGCCGCGGACGGCGCCACCGGCCGGTACTACTACGGGGCCGTGACGACGCCCTACGCCAGCGGCACGGCCGGGATGGGGTACGTCCCGACCCTCAACTCTCCCTACTCCGCGCGCACGGCCATCGGCTGGGACAAGAGCGCCAACTATGCCGACGGCGGGCTCTACCCGGAGGTCTTCGCCCACGAGGTCGGGCACAATTTCGGCCTGTCCCACGCGCCGTGCGGGGTCTCCTCGTACGACACCGGCTATCCGTACGCCAGCGGCGTCATCGGCGTCTGGGGCTACGACAGCACCCGGAACATCCTCGAATCGCCCACCTCGGTGGTGGACGTCATGAGCTACTGCAGTCCGGTCTGGGTGAGCGACTACAACTACAAGAAGGTCATCACCACCCGCGCGGCCACCGGCGCCTACGTGGCCACGGCCGCGGATACGGCCCGGGAGTGCCTCATCGCCCGGGGCATCGTGCACAAGGACGGCTCCGTCGAACTGCTCCCCGGATTCCGCACCCGCGCCGTCCCGTCCCCGGTCCAGCCGGAAGGGGACCTGCGCCTGGAAGGCCTGGACGCCGGCGGAAATGTGGTCCTTACCTCCCCCATGGAAGCCGAGGAGATGGGTTGCGACCCGGGTCCCCACGACCGGCACTTCCTCGTGGCCCTGCCCGCGGCCTCCGCCGACCTGGATGCCCTGGCCAGCCTCAGGGTCCTCAAGGACGGGCAGATCCTCGCAAGCCGCACCTCGCCCCGGGTCGTTGCGGGGCAACCCTCCCTGCGCCGGGTCTCGGCAGGCGAGGTGGCCCTGGACTGGGACGCCGCCGCGCACCCCGCCGTCATGGTCAGGGACACGGCCACAGGGGAGGTGGTGGCCATCCTCGAAGGCGGCCAGCGGACCTTCCAGACTTCGGCGGCCTCGCTGGACCTCGTGTTCAGCGACGGCGTGAAGGGCCACACCACCCGCATGAGGCAGGTGGACTAGCCATCATCGCGGGGCCTTCTATTTCTAAAACACCATCTAGACATCATGTATTGGCCTGACACGAATCAGGCGGGCCGTTAGAACGAGATCCCCGGGGGCTCTGCCCCCAGACCCCCGGGATTTATCGCCTGAAGCCCAGAAACTGGGCCGGTTGGAAAGGCGGTTGCCAAGGACGGGGCCGGATGACTCCGGCCCACCCTGTTTCCGGGCCCGGGTCGGCGCTCGGGTCGCATCCCTGCGGTAGCCCTAACCTCCGCCCGGCTGTCTAAAGGGTGGTGCGCAAGGCCCACCGAGGCAAGGCCCCAGGCTCCTCAAAGGGGCCTGTCCGTCCTTAAATGACGCGGGTTAAGCTCAGTGCGCATTACACAACCGGCTCAGAGCCGTAATTGAGGAGGACAGGCCGTGAACGATTCTAGCAAGGTGAGCAAGTACGTCGGGCTGGATGTCCACAAGGAGACGATTGCGGTCTCGGTGGCTGAAGCCCACGAAGGGGAAGTTCGGTACGTGGGTGAGATCGCCAATACACCGGAGGCCGTGGTGAAACTTGTGAGGCAACTCCGGAAGGATGGCGCGACGCTTTCGTTCTGCTACGAAGCGGGCCCCTGCGGTTACATCCTTTATCGGCAACTACTCGCTTTACGGCTGGAGTGCCAGGTTGTGGCGCCGTCCCTCATTCCCAGGAAACCTGGGGACCGGGTCAAAACCGACCGCCGCGATAGTCTGACCTTGGCCAGGCTCCACCGGGCCGGGGAACTAACGGCAATATGGGTGCCCGACGAAGCCCAGGAGGCCCTGCGGGATCTGACCCGGGCTCGGGAGGACCTGAAGCATTTGCAGCACGTCGCCAAGCAGCGACTGTTGGCCTTCCTGCTGCGGCACGGGCGGACCTATTCCGGAAAAACCCGGTGGACCCAGGCCCATCTCCGCTGGCTGGAAACCATGAAGTTCGACCAGCCGGTCCAACAAATCGTCTTTCAGGAATATGTCGATACGGTCCAGGCCATGACCAGACGGGTTGCGGCCTTCGACGAGCAGATCGAAACCGCCGGATCGAGTTCGGCCTTCTCCAGGCTGATCGAAGGCTACATGGCCCTGCGCGGGATCAACCGCCTCACTGCGACCACGATCGTGGCTGAGATCGGCGATTTGAGGCGATTCGCCAATGCACCCCAGTTGATGAAGTATCTGGGGGTGGTTCCCAGCGAGCATTCCAGTGGCGAGACCCGGTCCCGCGGGGGGATCACCAAGACCGGCAATGGCCATGTGCGCAGGGTCCTGGTGGAGGCAGCATGGACCTACCGGCATCCCGCGAGGAAAACCCCGAGCCTGCAAAGACGGGCCGAACGTGCTCCAGAAGCAGTGCAGACCATCGCCTGGGCTGCACAGAAGCGCCTTTGCGCACGCTACCGGCAGTTCGAGGCCAGGGGCAAGAAGAAGGTCCAGACCTGCACGGCCATCGCCCGCGAGCTGACCGGCTTCCTCTGGGCCATTGGCCAGGCCCTGCCACCGCCTACCCCCAAGCCTTAGCTGGCTGAAGTGCAGCCGCAGTGTGTCGGCAGCAGAACGGACAACGGTGGGAGAATCCTCGAACCCTCTAAGAGGCATTCGCTTCTGGAATGACCCTCGCCACTAGATCGAGGCAGCTCCTCGACGAACCCGTTGTCATGCGGTACCCAACCCGCGCATATCAGACTGATCAACCGTCGGCATGCCGTCCGTTCTGCTCCCTACACACTGCCGGAAAAGAGAAATAGTTGGCTGCCAGCCTTGACAGGCCAATACATATCAGAGGTTAGGGCGCTGGAACCGGTTGAGCAGGCTCTTCAGGTTGGCCTCCCGGGCCTCCAGGCCAAGCTTGAAATCCATGTTCCTGGCGTGATGCACTTCCACCCGGGTCTCTTCCAGCTCCTTCACCAGAAGGAGTTTCAGGAGATCCGCCTCCTGCTCGGCAAGTTCCATGATCATGGCGCCCTCCTCGGGTCGGATGGGCCGTTTCCTGCGGGTCCGGGGGGAAGCGTACGGCCGTCGCCGGGGTCGCGCAAGGACGCGATCCAGGCCCGTACGAGTTCAGCCGCTTCCCGGTCCGGCAGGGCGTTTCCCATGGGGGGCATGCGGGCCTCGGCGTGGCCGGAGGCCATGCGGTAGAGCAGGGAGCTGTGCCCGGGGTCTCCGGGGCGGACGATGGAGCTCGGGGCCTCGTCGCCGGGGATGCGGTAGTGGCCGAGGCGGCCCACGGTGGTGGCGGTGCCCGAGCCGGGGGTCAGGTCGAGGCTGACGCCCCGGATGGGGCTCGCAGGGGTATGGCAGGTGCCGCAGTTGGTCGCGAGGTAGCCCAGCACGGCGCGGGCCCGGGGACTGTCGGCCTGGATGCGCGGGGCGGGGCCCGGCGGCAGGGGCGGGTCCAGGAGGCGGCGCTCGGCCAGGGTCCGGAGGGTGGCCATGTCCGGTTCGAGGGGCTCGGCGTGGGGGGCCAGGGGATCCCGGTCGGGGGAGAGCTGCAGGGCGGTGAAGCCCAGCACCGGAGTGGGGCCGTTCTCGTGGCAGGCCCTGCAGTCGGCGGTGGAGGGGATGGCGTGGCTCAACCCGCCGCCCAGGTCGGCGGTGTCCCCCACGCCCGCGGCCGGCGCCAGGTCGGCATCGCGCTGGTCCTCCCGCCAGCGGTAGGCGGCGTAGACCCACTCGGTCTCCGCCGCCTTCCACAGCATGCGGGTCTCCACCTTCCGGCCACCGAAGGCGAACTCCTTCCAGAACTTCGTGCCCACCGGGAAGTCCCAGGCGCCGGGGTTCTGGGTGCCGATGGCGGTGCCCGGGGGCAGGGCGATCCACCGCGACTTGCCGGCCCCGTCGGACCAGAGCGGGTACTGGGGGGAGTAGCGCAGGTTGCCCGCGGCCACCCGGCCCTCCTCGTAGAGTCCGGTGAGGGAGAGCTGCGCGGGGGGGGCGGCGGCCAGGGTCAGGGCGAGAAGGAACCGGGGGAGCACGGGACCTCAGGAGCGGGGCGGGAGGATGTCCGGCACCGCGTTGCGGATGGGCCTGGTGGTCTGGAGGAAGGCATAGATGGCCTTGATGTCCTCGTCGGTGGCCTCGTTCACGGCGGGGATGGGCATGGGGGGCAGCACGGGGCGGCCCTTGCCCAGGTGGCGCCCGGTGCGGAATATCTGGATGAAGTCCTTTTCGGAGACGGCGCCCATGCCGGTCTCCTTGTCCGAGGTGAGGTTGGCCGAGAAGGTCGTGCCCCAGGGGCCGGAGAAGGCGGTCATGGTGCCGCTGCCCACCCAGGCCCAGGGGCCCTGTCCCAGGTCGGGGGCGGGGGGCATCTTCAGGCCCGCGGGGTGGCCGGAGAGGAAGCGGTCCATGTCGGGTTCGGGGCCCTTGGGCCCCATCTTCAGGGGGGTGTGGCAGTCGTTGCAGCCCATGGTCTTCACCAGGTAGGCGCCGCGGGCGGCGGGGGTCTGGGCCTGGAGGGAGGCGGCCACGGCGAGGACGGCGAAAGTCGGAAGCAGGTTCACGGAATCTCCTTGGGTGGGGCGGGAATCAGGCTCCCGCGGGGCTGGGGGCGAGCTTGAGGGCGGCGGAGTGCGAGGCCAGGCGGAGGGCGGCCTCGGCCACGGCGCCGGCCTGGGGGATGTAGGCCTGCTCGAGGACGTAGCTGGAGGGCGGCGGCACGTCGGGGCCGGTGAGGCGCACGATGGGGGCCTTGAGGTCGGCGAAGGCCTTCTCGGAGAGCAGGGCGGCCACTTCGGCGCCGACCCCGCAGAGGCGTCCGGCCTCGTGCACGATCACGGCCCGGCCCGTCCGGGCCACTGACGCCAGGATCGTGGCCTCGTCCAGGGGCTTGAGGGTGCGCAGGTCGATCACCTCGGCCTCCACGCCCTGGGCCGCCAGGGTCTGGGCGGCCTCCAGGCAGGCGTCGACGGTCTTGGCGTAGGAGATGAGGGTCACGTCGGACCCCTCGCGCACCACCGAGGCCTTGCCCAGGGGCACCAGGTGGTCGCCTTCGGGGACCTCGCCGGGCTTGAACGAGAGGGCCATGTCGGTGAAGAAGAGCACCGGGTTCTCGTCGCGGATGGCGGACTTGAGCAGGCCCTTGAAGTCGGCGGGGTTGGAGGGCATCACCACCTTCAGTCCGGGGGCGTGCACGAACCAGGACTCCAGGTTGTGGTTGTGGTGGGCGCCCACGGTCCAGCCGCCGCCGGTCATCGCCATGACGACCATGGGGAACTTGAACTGGCCGCCGGACATGTAGCGCAGCTTGCCCGCGCTGTTGACGATCTCGTCCATGGCGAAGCAGAGGAAGGGCGCGAAGAGCAGGTCCACCACGGGCCGCAGGCCCGTGGCCGCGGCGCCGGCGGCGGTGCCGGCGATGATCCCCTCGGCCAGGGGGGTGTTGCGCACCCGGGCGGACCCGAAGGCCTCCAGGAGGTCCTTCCGCTTGGTGGCGACGCCCTCCCCGAAGATGAGGACGGTGGGGTCGCGGCGCATCTCCTCGGCAAGGGCCTGGCCCACGGCGGCTTCAACGGTGATGTTCTGCATTGGGGATTCCTTTCAGGCGTAGACGTCGGTGAGGAGTTCGGCGGGGTCGGGGAAGGGCGAGGCGGAGGCGAAGGCCGCGGCGGCCTCCATGGCCTCCCGGGCCCGCGCGGCCATGTCCGCGAGGCCGGCCTCGGTGGCCAGGCCCCGGTCCAGGAGGCTGCGCTTCATGCGGAGGATGGGGTCCTGCGCGCGCCAGAGGTCCAGCTCCGACGGGTCAACGTAGGACTGGTCGTTGGGCTCCATGTGGCCGCGCAGGCGGTAGGTGTAGGTCTCCAGCAGGAAGGGCCTGCGCGTCGCCCGCACCTTGGCGGCGGCGTCCTTCGCGGCGGCCAGTACGGCCTCCACGTCGTTGCCGTCCACCGTGAGGCCCTCCACGCCGTAGCCCGCGGCCCGGGGCGAGATCCGGTCCCCGAGCATGGTCTCGTTCCGGTGCACGAAGGCCTGCCAGTGGTTGTTCTCGCACACGTAGAGGATCGGGAGCTGCCACACCGCCGCCAGGTTCAGGGACTCGTGGAAGATGCCCTCCGCCGCGGCTCCGTCGCCGAAAAAGCACACGGCGATCGCGTCGCTGCCCTGCATGGACAGGGAGAGGCCAACGCCCGTGGCCAGGGAGAGCTCGCCCCCCACGATGGTCGACGTGAGGATGACGCCCAGCTCCTTGGCGGAGACGTGCAGGGTGCCGCTCTTGCCCTTGCAGTAGCCGCCGGACCGGCCCATCACTTCGGCCAGCACCCTGCCGGGGTCCGCGCCCCGCGCCAGGAGGTGGCCGGCGCTGCGGTGGTTGGTGAGGATGAGGTCGGCGGGCTCCAGGGCGGCCACGACGCCCACCGCGGAGGCCTCCTGGCCCACGGAGGTGCACACGTGGGGGAAGGGGCCCTTGGTGTGGAAGTCGGCGATCTGCTCTTCGTAGGCGCGGATGAAGAGCATCCGTTCCAGGAGGGCGCGCGGGGTGGGTTCAAAGGGGTATCGGTTCATGTTCTCCTCGTCAATTTCCAAAGGTCTGCCAGGAGTGGCGTGCGGCTCCGGGGGGGAACGCTGCCTTGGGCGACATTGCAAAATTACGCCCCCGGACGGGGGCGGGTTATTCCAAGTTCCTTAATAAGATTTTTTTAAGATCCCTTTAAGGTTCCCTTAGGATTGCGGGACGTCCTCGAGGTGCAGGGCCCGCTCGACGCAGAGGCGGAACCGGCCCCGGCCCGTCTTCTCCATGCGGACGCAGGCCTCCCGCTCCACCAGGCGCCGCCCCAGCAGCACCAGCCGCGCCTCCAGGTTGTCGCTGAGGCCGGGCAGCTTGATCCTGGGGTCCAGGCGCAGCTCCCGGTTGTTGAAGGTGGTGCGCTGGAGCGTGACGTGGTCCCTGACCAGCGTCCAGAAGATGCTGCCGGCCACGCCCTTGATGAGGTAGTCGCCGTCCAGGAAGATGCTGTCGTCCTCGGCGTAGTGCCGCACCACCAGGGGGCCTCCCCCCACGCACCCGGGCGGGGGCTCCGGAGGCTCGGAGGCGGGGTCCTCCGGGGGCTCCTGGCCCGTCTCCAGGTCCTGGACGACCATGCCGAACTGGGCGGCCACGACCATGAGGGCGTCCTCGTCGTCGTAGGTGAACCGCGAATCCTGCGGGCTCTCCACGTACAGGACCCCCAGGAGCCGGCCCCGGGCCTGGATGGGTATGGCAAGCTGGCTCGCGGGTTCCGCCAGGCCGGGCAGGGGGATCCGGGTGTCCAGGCGGTCCCCCATGCCCTCCTCCTCCGCGCTCCGGCGCAGGGCGCGGCCGTAGCCGTACTCGGAGGTGGCGTGTCCGATGCGGATGGGAGTGGCCATGCGGGCGCAGACGCCGATGACCCCCTCGCCCATGGGGATCTCCGAGCCGATCCCGGAGCGGTCGTAGCCGCGGGTCGCCAGCGTGTACAGCTTGCGGCCCGCGGTGTCGGCCATCAGCACCATGGTGTGGCCGATGTCGAAATCCTTCTCCATGCAGTCCAGGATGCCGCCCAGGAGGCTCTCCAGGTCCTGGGCCGCGGCGAGGCGGGCCGCGGAGGAGCGCAGGGCCGTCATGCGGCTGGGCTGCGCCGGCGGCGGCAGGGGCTGCCCGGGCACGAGCTCGATCTCCAGGACCTCGAAGACGTCCGAGCCCAGGAGGCGGAACACCCCGGTCATGCCTTCGTGGGAGGCGATGCCCGCGAGCTTGGCCTTCATGGTCTCGAACAGCGGTCCCTGGGTCTCGGTGCGCAGGTAGCGCAGCGTCATGCGGTACTGGGCCGCGGTGAGGGGGCTGGTCACCTGGAGCCGGGCCGTGGGGTTGGCCAGGATGTTCCGGCGGGTCTTGTTGAAGAACTGGTAGGAGAGCGCCAGGTGGCGCTCGTCCACGTACTGCACCTGGGAAAGGGCCGTGATGTTGGGGGTCCCGTCGGGATCGCAGGTCGCGACGTAGCCCGGCACGGCGCCCTCCAGGCAGTCGCGGATGGTCTCGAGCCGGATGGTCATGGGGCGTCCCCCAGGGGATCGCCCGCGGACGGGCCCGGTGTCTGGCTGAAGGCGGAGGTGGGCGTGAAGGTCACCGCCACCCAGTCCTCGGGGGTCTCCCGGGGGCTGGCGAAGAGGGCGCGGATGAGGTGGGGCGGGTAGCCTTCGGGTTCCACAACCCGGAGGAAGGTCTCCACGTAGGCACGGATGCGGGCCGGTTCACCCCTGCCCAGGGGCGCCACGGCGGCGTCCGTGCCCTTGAACTGGTAGGAGCGGTGGGTGACGGGATGGGAGGCCACCACGGCGATGGTGCCGTTGGCGCGCACGTCCTCCAGGATGTCCGCGGCCTGGGACCGGGAGAGGAACACCGACAGGCGGCGGCGGTCCCGGGAGACCCGGCAGCCCAGGGCCCGGCTCACCGCCGGGATCCCCCCCCTTCCCCGGGAGGCCACGCACACCGACATCCCGCCCTCCAGGAGGGCGACAAATTCGTCATGGGCCAATGGAGAAAACTTCTGGTTCATCGGCCTGGAATGGTACCAGACCCGGCAGCCAAGCCAAGGGAAAGTCGATCAAAACCGTCGGAGATCCTCCGGTCCGTTCAGCCCTTCTTGGCGTCCTTGGGGCATTCCTGCTTGCAGCAGTCCTTCTTCTTCTCGGAAACCTTCTTTTCACAGGCTTTCGAGTCCTTGCAGCCTTCTTTCGCACAGGCGGCAGCCTTGGCCGGCTTCTTGGGCTCTTCGGCGCGGGCGGCGGCGAAGGAGAGGATGGCGAGGGCGGCGATGAACGTCTTCACGGAAGCTCCTGGAGATGGAATTCCAGCATTTTAGCGCGTTTTCCCCGTTTGCGATAAGAAAAAGAATTGGAATATACCCGCATGGCCCGGCCCCGAATTGTATACTTGAACATGTTCTTCCTGGGCCGCAGAGCCAAGTCGCCCGCTGACCCGGGCGCCCTTCTGGACTGGATCCTGGATAAGGATCGGGAGGTGGTGTACAGCCTTGGCGCCGACCGGCGGTTCCGCATGGTCAAGGGGGCCTCCTCCCGCCTGTGGGGCTACGGCAACGAGGAACTGCTGGGAAAGGACTTCGCCGACATGGTGGTGCCCAGGGAGCGGCGCACCGTCCTGTCCATGTTCGATGGGCACATGCGGGGAAAGGTATCTGGGATTCATGAAAGCCATTTCCAGAAGCGGGACGGCACCCCCATCCGCATGGTCTGGAAGCTGGCCGACGGCCCCACCGGGGACGCGATCCTGGGGGAGGCCCGGGAGTACGCGGTGCGCAAGCCCAGGATGGACGCCCAGTCCTGGGGGGCGGTCGGGATGGAGAGCTACCAGCGGGCCCTGGACGAGCACGCCATCGTGTCGCTGTCGGACGCCAAGGGCCGGATCCTGGCCGTGAACGACAAGTTCTGCGACCTGTCCGGCTACGCCCGGCCCGAGCTGCTCGGCAGGACCTACCAGCTGGTCAACAGCCGCTTCCACGGCGCGGTCTTCTTCCAGGAGCTCTGGCGCACCATCCTGGCCGGCCAGGTCTGGAAGGGCGAGATCCGCAACCGGGCCAAGGACGGCGAGCCCTACTGGGTGGCCACCACCATCGTGCCCGTGCCGGGCCAGGGCGGCGCCCCGGGCCACTTCATCGCGATCCAGGCCGACATCACGGCCCTCAAGGCCGCCGAGGAGTCCCTGCGCGAGACCCACAAGATGGAGGGCCTCAAGGCCTTCGCGGGCGGCGTGGCCCACGACTTCAGCAACCTCCTCACCGCGATCCTGGGCAACTGCAACCTGGGCGTGCGGGACGTGCACCCCGAAAGCCGCGCCCGGGCCAGCTTCGACCGCATCGAGCAGGCCGCGATGAGGGGGTCGGATCTCACCAACCAGCTCATGGCCTACCTGGGCCAGACGGTCTCCGCCATGAGGAGGGTGGACCTCAACGCGCTGGTGGAGGGCTCCCGCGAATTCCTCATGGCCATGGTGCCCAGGAGCACCCGGCTGGAGTTCCTCCTGGACCCCGCGGCCCCCCAGGTGCTGGCGGATCCCAACCAGCTCCTCCAGGTCGTGCGAACCCTGGCCGTCAACGCCTTCGAGTCCCTGGACCCGGCCTCCTCGCGGGAGGTGGCCATCCGCACCGGCGGCGAGATCCTGGACCGCCGCTGGGAATCCTCCCTGGCGCCGAACCTCGGCGTCGGCGCGGGCGCCTACGCCTTCCTGGAAGTGAGGGACACCGGCATGGGCATGACCCAGGAGGTCCTGCGGAAGATCTTCGATCCCTTCTTCACGACGAAATTCATCGGGCGGGGCCTGGGGCTGCCCGCCGTGGCGGGGATCATCCGCAACCACAAGGGCACGGTGCAGATCCAGAGCGATCCGGGGCGGGGCACGGTGGTGAGGGTGCTGCTGCCCCTAGCCAACTAGCCAACCCCTGGCTGCGATGTCCTCCAGCGCCCTTCGCAGGTCGGCCATCGTGAAGGGCTTGGCCAGGAGGGCGACCCTGGGATGGGCCAGGGTCAGGTCCAGGGCGCCCTGGTCCGCCCTTCCCGTGGAGAGGAGGACGGGCAGGGCCGGACACTGCGCGCGAAGGTGCGGGAGGGTTTCCGCCCCGCCGAGGCCCGGCATGTTCATGTCGAGGATGACCACATCGGGGATGAGCCCGCTCCCGACCCGGTCCAGCGCCTCCCTGCCGCTGGAGGCAAGCGCCACCGTGTGGCCCAGGGCTTCCAGCACGGGTCCGATGGACGTCCGGATCAGCTCGTCGTCGTCCACCAGGAGCACCCGGAGGGCCAGGGTCCGGGCCTTCGGCCCGCCGGCGGTGCCGCCTCCGGAAGGCGACGGAGCGGGACGCGAGGCCGGGAACCGCAAGGTCACGACCGTGCCCCTTCCCGGATCGCTGTCCACGGTCATCCGCCCCTGGTGGGCCTTGACGGTGCCATGGACGATGGAGAGCCCCAGGCCGGTGCCGTGGGCCTTGGTAGTGAAGAAGGGATCCAGGGCCCTGGCGAGGACCTCGGGGGGCATGCCCCGGCCGGTGTCCCGGACCTGGACCTCCACCCACCCGGACTCCGCGTTCCGGGTGCGCAGGGTGAGGATGCCGTCGTCGTCCATGGCGTCCACGGCATTCACGCAGAGATTCATGAGGGCGTGGGTGAGGGCGCTCGCGTCGCCGCGGATGGGCTCCAGGCCTTCGGCCAGGTCCATCGACAACCGGACCCGGGCCAGCGTCGTGCGCTCCAGGAGCTGCACCTCGTCCCGCACGAGGCCGTTGAGGTCCAGGTCCTTCATCTCCGTGAGCCCTTTGCGGGCGAAGGCAAGCAGGCCGCGCACCATGGTCCCGCCCCGCGTGCAGGCCTTGGTGATGGTCTCCAGGGCCCGGGCAAGGCCCGAGCCCGGCTCTGCCTGGTCCTGGAACGCGGAGGCCAGGCCGAGGATGGAGCCCAGGACGTTGTTCATGTCGTGGGCGACGCCCCCTGCAAGGCTGCCGAGGCTCTCCAGCTTCTGGGTTTCCTGGAGGCGGGCTTCCAGGACGCGGTGCTCCTCCGCAAGGCGCAGGCGCTCGGTGATGTCCTCGGAAAGGCCCAGGAGCAGGCTGGGGCGCCCGGCGGAATCCGGCACCGCCACCTTGACGGTGTGCAGCTGGATGGGTCCCCGGGAGCGCGAGTCCACCGGCTCCCGGGGGACGTCCACCACCTCGCCCCGGCTGAGGACATCGAGGTCCACCCCGCGGAAGAAGGCGGCCTGGTCCGCCGGCCAGAGGTCCTCGTCCCGCCTCCCCACGACCTCTTCCCGCCGAAGACCGAAGATCTCCTCGGCCTCGGTGTTCCAGAGCACGTAGCGAAAGCCGTTCCTGGGGTCCTTGGCGAACAGACCCAGGGGCAGGGTGTCCACGATGGCGGCCAGGAGCCTCTCGTTCTCCCGGATGGCCTCGTTGGCCTGGGCCAGATCCCGGGTGCGGTCCTTCACCTGGCGCCGCAGGGCGGCGGTCCATGCCAGCGCCCCCAGGAGAAGGACGAGCCCGCCCAGCCCGACCCATCCCGCCAGCCGGAGCAGCCGCGTCCGGGGCGCCGGATCCAGGTGCCCGAACCACCTGCCGTAGATGGCGTCGTAGCCCTTGGTCCGGTTGACGATGGCGAGACCCGTCTCGAGGGTCGCCTTCAGGTCCTCCCTTCCCCGGGGAACGGCGAAGCAGAGGTCACGGGCATGGACGGAGCCACCGGAGGCCTTCAGGTTGGTCAGGCGGAACTCCTCGATCAGGCACAGGCCCGTGATGCGGGCGACGATGGCGGCATCCTGGGCGCCGGATGCCAGCAGGCGAAGGGCCTCGGGCTCGGAGGCGACGGGCTCCACGCAGTCCGCCATCCCCTGGGAGGCCAAGAATTCGGCCATCTCGCCGCCCTTCTCCACGAGGATGCGCCGCCCCCGCAGTCCGGCCAGGTCCTGGACCGGCGGGGAATCGCGCCTCTGGAAAATGGAATAGTGGACCACCAGATGGGCCTGGCTGAACGCGAGATACCCGGCCCGCTCCCGGGACCAGAGAACTCCCGGCGCCACGTCGACCCTGCCCGCGGCGAGGTCCTGGAGGATGGTCTCCCAGGGCGCGGCCTTGAAGGTCAGGGGCACGTCCATGACGGCCGCGGCGGCCTTCAGGACTTCCACGTCATAACCGTCCGGCTCGCCCTTGCCGTTCAGGAACTCGAAGGGCGGGAAGTCCTTGGAAATGCCCGCCACCAGCGGCTTGCGGGAAGGCCCTGCCGCCAGGCGCCAGGGGCACAGGAGCAGGAGGAGGGCGATCAGTGCAGCGCGGAACAGGGATCCTCCCTTGGAAGAAGACGCGGAATCCTTGAAGGGCCAAGGTTTGGGTTCACGGGGCGAGTCGACCGTCCATCTTATCCCGATTTCCGACGCGGCCTGGTCCCATCCAGGGCGCAGGTTAAAACGACCTTCCGATCGTCTTATTTCCCCGAAAAATAAGCCTTTTCTGACAATTTTTTGTGGAAGACAACTTCGAAGGCGTTTAGTCTCTGGACCCAATCCATCAACCCGCCTCCCGAGGTGAAGAATGAATGCCTTCCTTCGAACGTCGCTGACCTGCGTGTCCCTCCTGGCCCTGGCGGGCTGCTCCTCCCGCCAGGAACCGGTGCCCAACCCGGCCCCGGACATGAGTTCCAACGCAGCAGCCTTCGATCCCACGACGGGGGACGTGCCCCTGCCCAACATCCTGGCCACGGCGGTGGCGGCGGACCCCCTGGCCACGCTCGCGGCGGGCACGAGCCTGGACCCGGCCAAGGCCATGGCCTACATCAACAAGTACGAGGTGGGCAGCACCAACGCGGTGGCCGGGGTGAACGCCCCCATCTACCTCCACTTCACCTACCCGCTCCTGGCCTCCACGGTCACGCCGGCCAACATCAAGGTGTTCCAGATCACCCCCGACACCGCCGGCACCGAGAACAACCCGCTGGGGTTCACCGACGTCACGGGCATGTTCACCTTCAAGTACCCCGCCGGCGGCACGGACCTGTGGCTCTTCCCGTCCTTCCCCCTGACGCCCGCCACCCGCTACGTCTACGTGGTCACCAGCCGGGTGCAGGACGCCGCCACGGGCGGGGCGGTGATCCCGTCGGTGTACTTCAACTACCTCAAGTCCACGGTGCCCCTCACGGGTTCCACCGCGGCCCTGGAGGCCATCCGGGCCAACGCCACCTCGGGGACCAACATCCTCCTGTCGGGCTACGCCAAGGTCATGGACGACCTCATCGCCGCCAGGACCACCACCACCATCGCCTCCCGCGCCGACATCGCGCTCATGGGCCGCTTCATCACCTCCGGCGCGGGGTTCGTCGCGCCCAACCCCGCCAGCCCCACGACGGTGATTCCCGTCGAGTCGGCCCTGCGGGCCTTCGCCGCCGGCGCGCCCCTGGGCGGCCTGTCCGGCAAGACCTGGGACAACGCCGTCACCGTCACCACCACCTTCACCAAGGGCAACGCCAATCCGCTCCTGGACGTGGGGGCCTTCTGGCAGGGCGTCACGGGCGCTCCGGCCAGCACCGTGCCCGCCACCCTCGGGACCGTCGTCCTGGGCACCATCAACACCGCGTTCCTGAACATCGATCCCGTCCTGGCCCGGGCCAACGCCGCCTCCATGGACCTCACCGCCGTGACCGGCGCCTTCAATCCGGCCTCGGGCGTGGTGCAGCCCTTCCGCGGCGCCGGCGGCGTCCTCACCGGGTACTACCACGTGCCTTCGCCCATCCCGTTCGTCTACTTCGCCCCCGACGCCGCGGCCCCCGCCGGCGGCTACCCCGTCGTCCTCTACCAGCACGGCATCACGAGCCAGAAGGAGACGGTGATCGGCCTCGCCCAGGTGCTCACGGGCGGCGGCTACGCGGCCCTGGCCGTGGATCTTCCCCTCCACGGCGCCCTGGCCCCGCCCGCCCTGCAGGTGGCGGCCGGCGACAGCGCCGCCGTGAAGGCCCAGAAGCAGGCCGGCTGGGGCCAGGCCTTCATGGCCGTGGGCGCGCCGCTGGCCACCCGGTCCAACATCCAGCAGGCCGCCTTCGACCTCCACCGGCTCGAGCTGGTGCTGGCCACCCACGGCTTCGACGTCCTGGCCGCCAAGGCCCCCGCCACGACCAAGGCCAGGTTCGTGGGCATCAGCCTGGGCTCGATCGTGGGGGCCTACTACCTCGCCGGCAACACCACCCTGTCCACCACCGCGCCGCCCTACACCCAGGCCACCCTCGCCAACGACATGAAGGGCCTGCTCAGCGTCCCGGGTGCCCGCACCGCCTACCTGATCCAGGCCAGCCCGGCCTTCGGGGCCACGATCGACGCGGGTCTGGCGGCCGCCGGGATCGCCAAGGGCAGCGTGACCTACAATTCCTTCTTCCAGGCCACCCAGACCGTGGTGGACACCGCGGATCCGGCCAGCATGACCACGCCGCTGGCCTCGGGCCTGCCCAGCCGGCTCTCGGGGCGCCTCCTCATCCAGGAGGCCACCTCCTCCACCTTCGATGCCAACGGCAATCCCACCGACGGCGACCTTGTGATCACCAACCCCTACACCCGCTACCTGGGCAACGCCCTGGGAGGCCGGGCGGTGCTGGGCACCGCGGCCGCGGCCGCCGTGGCCCCGGGCTTCTTCCAGCTGGGTTACGGCGCGGCGGACCGGATCCCCGCGACCTTCATGTACACCCTGAACGGAACCTCCCCGGCGCCCAAGACGCAGCCTGCGGCCCTGCTCCCCACCGCCACCACCCCGGTGGAGGGGTACTTCCAGTTCGACCAGGCCGGGATCTCCCACGGCGGCCTGCTGGATCCGACCCACCCCGCCAACGCGGGCCTCATGCAGAAGCAGCTTCTCTACTTCCTCGGCGTGACCGGGACGTCCATCGCCCTGGATCCCACCCAGACGGCCTCCGGGCTGGTCACGGGGGTTTCCTCCGAGGTCCAGGTTCCGGCCATCTGGACCATCCTCGGCCACTGACCCGATCCCCCCATCCGAACGAGGAGCCCCCTTCCCATGACCAAGCGCGCACTTTCCTCCCTCACCCTCTTCCTCGCCATCGCCTCCACCGCCTCGGCCTCGGGCTTCCTGCTCCGGGAGCAGAGCGCCTCCGGGCTGGGCAACGCCTTCGCCGGCGCCAGCGCCGGCGCCCCGGACATCTCCTCCCTCTTCTGGAACCCGGCGGTCCTGCCGCTCTTCCAGGGCGGGGAGGTGTCGGTGAGCGGTTCCTGGATCGGCATCCACATGGACCTCTCCAACGCCGCGGGCTCCCGCGCCCCGGTGTTCCAGCCCGCGTCCCGGACCATCTCCGGGCCCCCGGACCTGCCCAACGCCACCAGCCAGCCCATCCTCCCGGGCATCTACGCCCACTGGGCCCTGAACGACAAGGTCCACCTTGGTTTGTCGGTGAACGTGCCCTTCGGGCTGGTGACGAACTACCCCGACTCGTTCATCGGACGCTACCACGGCCTGCGCACCGACCTGAAGACCTACGACGTCGCCCCCAGCGTGGCCTTCCGGGCCAGCGAGGCCTGGACCTTCGGCGTGGCCTTCGTGGCGCGCAAGGCCGAGGCCACCCTCAGCAACTCGGTGGATTTCGGCGCCATCGGCAACGCCCTTGGGGTCCCCGGCTTCACCCCCGGGAGCGCGGACCGCACCGCGACCCTCAAGGGCGACTGCTGGGCCTACGGCTACAAGGCCGGCTTCACCTTCCAGCCGTCCACGGACCTGAGGTTCGGCGTGGGCTACCAGGGCAAGACCACCCTGAAGGTGAAGGGCCAGATCGCCTACGACCCCGTCCCTGCCCCCTTCAACACCACCTTCGTCAACGGCGGCGGGACCGCGGACGTGAACCTGCCCGCCACGGCATCGGCGGGCTTCACCTGGCAGGTCACCCCCACCTTCAGCCTCCAGGGCGAGGCGGCCTGGACCGGGTGGTCGGACTTCAAGGAGCTGCGGGTGAAGTTCGCCTCCAGCCAGCCCGATTCCGTGGTGGACGAGAACTGGAAGGACTCCTGGTTCCTTTCCGTGGGCACCCTCTGCAGGGTGTCGCCCGAGTGGGCCTTCCGCTTCGGCCTGGCCTACGACCGGTCCCCGGTGGACAACGCCCACCGCACGCCCCGCATTCCCGACGCCGACCGCAAGTGGATCTCGGCGGGCGTGTCCTGGACCGTCTCGAAGGCCACCACGGTGGACTTCGGCGCCACCCAGATCTTCGGCTCCACGGTCCCCCTGGGCCAGGTGTCGGGCACCTCCCAGTCCGATCCGAACTTCTTCCGGGGCGGCCTGACCGGCACCTACAAGGTGGGGGCCACCATCATCGCCCTGGGCGCCAAGTTCCGCTTCTGACTTGACGGAAGCCCCCAGGGGACGCTAGAGTGGTGCCTCTGAGGTATCCGTGACCTTCATCGTCATCCATCATCCCCATTTCCACGCCTTCACCGGCGGGGCAGGGGCATGCGGGACGGGCGCTTAACCGAACAAGGCGACACGAACCCAGCACGACCCCCCCGGCCTCGACCCCCGGGGGGTTCTCGCATTCAAGGAAGACCATGAACCTTCACCTCCACCATCACGCCCATCCGCCCCTTCCGGGCTAGGCCGGGCCTTGCAAGCCTGATACCTCGCCCCGGAACCCATCCGGGGCTTTTTTCTTTCTGGAGATTCCATGGACACGATCAATCTGGCGATTCCCAAGGGGCGCATGGCCGAGGGGGTCCTCCGCCTCATGGAGGACGCCGGGTTCAAGGTGCTGGCCAACGGCCGCAACTACCGGCCCGCCTGCGCCGACCCCCGCTTCCAGCTCAAGCTGCTCAAGCCCCAGGACATCGTCCGCATGGTGGAGCTGGGCCGGCACGACCTGGCCTTTGCGGGCCACGACTGGGTGGTGGAACTGGGCGCCGAGGTGGACGACCTCCTGGACACGGGGCTGGACAAGGTCCGCCTGGTGGCCGCCGCCCCCCGCACGGGCGTGGCCTCCCTCCGGAGCCGGCGCATCGTGGTGGCCAGCGAGTACGAGACCATCACGCGCACCTGGCTGGACAAGGAGGGCTACGACTACCTCTTCGTGCGCAGCCACGGCGCCACCGAGGTGTTCCCGCCCGAGGACGCCGACATGATCGTGGACAACACCGCAACGGGCCGGACCCTGGTGGAGAACGACCTGGAGATCGTGGACACCCTGCTCACCTCCTCCACCCGGCTCATCGCCAACCCCCGCCTGGGCAGGCGCGCCGAGGTGGACGAGTTCGTCCTCCTCCTCAACTCCGTGCTCGACGCCCGCAAGCGGGTGATGCTGGAGATGAACGTGGCCGCCTCCAACCTGGACGCCGTCCTGGGGATGCTGCCCTGCATGCGCATGCCCACCGTCATGCCCCTGGCCGGGGAGGGCGGGTTCGCCGTGAAGTCGGCCGTGCCCGCCAAGGAGGTGCGCCGCCTCATCCCCCTTCTCAAGGCGGCGGGGGCCACGGACATCCTGGAGTTCTCCTTCAGCAAGGTGGTGTCGTGAACGATTTCCCGGGAGGCAGGTCATGACCAGATTCGAACGCATCACCAAGGAGACCCGGGTCGCCCTGACCCTGGGGGCCGGAGGCGCCGTGGCCACCTCGGTGCCCATGCTCACCCACTTCCTGGACCAGCTCAACCTCTACGGCGGGCTGGGCCTCGAACTCGAGGCCGTGGACCTCATGCCCCTGGGCGACGGCCACCACCTGGCCGAGGACGTGGCCATCGCCCTGGGCCGCGCCCTGGACCAGGCTCTGGGCGGCCGGGAGGGACGGGCCCGCTACGGCCAGCGCCTGCTGCCCATGGACGAGACCCTGGCCACGGTGGCCCTGGACATCGGCGGCCGGCCCTACCCGGTGATCGACATCCCCTTCCCGTCGGAGACGCTGGGGGGCCTCGCCACCGAGAACATCGTGCACTTCTTCCGGACCCTGGCCCTGGAGGGCCGGTTCACCCTCCACCTGAAGGTCACCGGGGAGAACGCCCACCACATGGCCGAGGCCGCCTTCAAGGGCGTGGGGTTCGCCCTGCGGGAGGCCATGGCCGAAGCCGACGGCCTGCGCTCCACCAAGGGGGTGCTCCGTTGATCGGCATCGTCGACTACGGCTGCGGGAACCTCCGGAGCCTGGAGAACGCCCTGGAGTTCCTGGGCCTGGAATCCCGGCGGGTCTCGGCCCGGGAGGACGTCCTGGGCATGGACCGGCTCATCCTCCCCGGCGTGGGGAACTTCGGCCACGCCGGCGCCGAACTGGCCCGGCGGGGCCTGGGGGACGCCCTGAAGGAGCGGGCGGCCCTGGACCGGCCCCTGCTGGGCATCTGCCTGGGCATGCAGCTCCTGTTCGAGGGCTCGGAGGAGGCTCCGGACACGCCCGGCCTGGGGCTCCTGCCGGGCCGCAGCGAGCTCTTCCTGGACCCGTCCCTCAAGGTGCCCCACATGGGCTGGAGCGCGGTGGACTTCGGGGACCTCTCGGGCGCGGCCTACTTCGTGCACTCGTACTTCGTGCCGGCCTTCCCGGACGGCCGCGAGGCGGCCGTGGCCACGGCCCGCTACGGCCGGCCCTTCCTCGCCGGCTTCCGCAGCGGGAGCCTGGCCGGGTTCCAGTTCCACCCCGAGAAGAGCGGCACCTACGGGCTGAACCTGCTCAAGGAGGCCCTCGCATGGTCATGAAGCGGATCATCCCCTGCCTGGACGTGAAGAACGGCCGGGTCGTCAAGGGCGTCCAGTTCCAGAACCTGAAGGACAGCGGCGACCCCGTGGAGCTGGCGGCGCGCTACGACGCCGAGGGCGCCGACGAACTGGTGTTCCTGGACATCACCGCGGGCATCGAGAAGCGGGACACCGCGGTGAGGATGGTGGCGGCCGTCGCCCGCGAAGTGTTCATCCCCTTCACCGTGGGCGGCGGCATCCGCACCGTGGCCGACGCCGAGGCCCTGCTCATGGCCGGCTGCGACAAGGTGGCCATCAACACCGCCGCCGTGCGCCGCCCGGAGCTCATCACGGAGCTGGCCACCCGCTTCGGCAGCCAGTGCGTGGTCCTCGCCGTGGACGTGCGGCGCCCGGCCTACGGGATCCTGGTGGCCGTGGACGCGGGGCGGACGCTGACCCAGCTCACCATGGGCGCGTGGCTGGCCGAGGCCCAGGACCGGGGCGCGGGCGAAGTCCTGCTCACCTCCATGGACCGGGACGGCACGGGGTCGGGCTACGACCTGGACGTGCTGCGCCGCGCCTCGCGCGGCCTGAGGATCCCCCTGATCGCCAGCGGCGGCTTCGGGGAGGCGGACCACGCCGTGGAGGCCTTCGGGGCGGGCGCCGACGCCGTGCTCGCGGCCGGCATCTTCCACACCGGCGGCCTCACGGTGCGCCGGCTCAAGGAACAGCTCGCCCAGCGGGGCGTGGAGGTGCGCCCATGCTGATCCCCAGCATCGATCTCATGGACGGCAAGGCCGTGCAGCTGGTGGGGGGCCGCACCAAGGTCCTGGAGGTGGAGGACGTCCTGGGCCTGGCCCGGCGCTGGCGGGTCTACGGCGACCTGGCCGTCATCGACCTGGACGCCGCCATGGGCAGGGGCGACAACCTGGCCCTGGTGAAAGAGCTCTGCGGCGTGGCCCGCTGCCGCGTGGGCGGCGGCGTGCGCACCGCGGAGCGCGCCCATGAGCTGCTGCGTGCGGGCGCGGCCTCCATCATCCTGGGCACCGCCGCCTCCGAGGAGCTGCTGCGCAGGCTCCCCCGCGAGCGCACCCTGGTGGCCGTGGACCAGCGGGCCGGAAAGCTCCAGTCCAGGGGCTGGATGGAGGACGAGGCCGAGGCGCCCCTGGACCGCCTGCGGCGCCTGGATCCCTTCTGCGGGGGCTTCCTCATGACCGTGGTGGACAAGGAGGGCCGCCTCGAGGGCCTGGACTGGGAGGCCGCCCGGGCCGCCCGGGCCGCCACGAAGCTGCCCATCGTCTACGCCGGCGGCGTCACGACGGTGGAGGACGTGGCCGCCCTCGATCGCCTGGGCCTGGACGCCCAGGTGGGCATGGCCCTCTACAAGGGCCTCCTGGACCCCGCCGAGGCCTTCCTGGCCTGCCTGGACTGGGACAAGCAGGGCGGCCTGATCCCCGCGGCCGTCATGGACGAGGCCGGGAGGCTGCGCATGGTGGCGTACGAGAACCCGGCGTGCCTGAAGGAGGCCCTGGAAAAGGGCAGGGGCGTCTACTGGTCCCGCTCCCGCCAGGAACGCTGGGAGAAAGGGGAGCGGAGCGGCCACGGCCAGGAGCTCCTGCGCGTGGAGGCCGACTGCGACCGGGACACCCTGCGCTTCGTGGTGCGCCAGGACGGGCCCACCTGCCACACCGGGGCCGGCACCTGCTTCGGCCGGTCCGAGTTCGCCCTGGACGATCTCGAAGCCACCCTGCGCTCCCGCCTGGAGAGCGCGGCGCCGGGCAGCTACACGGCGCGCCTCTTCCGGGAGGAGGGCCTCCTGGGCGCCAAGCTCCTGGAGGAGGCCGCCGAAGTGGCCGGGGCCGCCACCCAGGACGATCTGGTGTGGGAGGGGGCAGACCTGCTCTACTTTCTCATGGTCCGCCTCACCCAGGGAGGGGTGCGCATGGAGCAGGTGCTCCGCGAACTGGAGCGCCGCGCCACCACCGACACCCGCAAGCCCGGCAACGCCAAAGGAGCTCCCGCATGCTGAAGACCCTCTCCTTCGCCAAGGCCATGGACCAGGCGGGGACCGTGTTCCCGCCGGTCCCCCCCGAGGTGGGGACCATCCTCGACGACATCCGCAAGCGCGGCAACGAGGCCGTGTTCGGCTGGGCCCGCAAGCTGGACGGCTTCAAGGGCGGCCCCTTCGAGGTGGACCCCGTCAAGGTCAGGGAGGCCCCGGACAAGCTCCACCCCGAACTGCGCGGCCACCTGGTGGAGGCCATCCGCCGCGTGGAGGTGTTCGCCAGGGCCCAGAAGGAGACCTTCCGGGACTTCAGCACCGAGGTGGACGGCATGGTGCTGGGCCAGCGGGTCCTCCCGGTGCGCCGCGCCGCGTGCTACGCGCCCGGAGGGCGCTACCCGCTGCCCAGCTCCGTGCTCATGGGCGTCGTCCCCGCGCGGGTGGCGGGCGTCGAGGAGGTCATCGTCCTCAGCCCCCGCCTCCACCCCGTCACCCTCGCGGCGGCGGCGCTGGCCGGCGCGGACCGGGTCTTCGACCTGGGCGGCGTGCACGGCATGGCCGCCGTGGCCTGGGGCCTGGCGGGGGTCCCCCGGGCCGACCTGGTGGTGGGCCCCGGCAACCGCTTTGTCACCGGCGCCAAGCGGCTGCTGTACGGCGACGTGGGCATCGACTTCCCCGCGGGTCCCAGCGAACTGCTCGTCATCGCCTCCCCGGGGGCCCGCCCCGCCTGGATCGCCGCCGACCTCCTGGCCCAGGCCGAGCACGACCCCGACGCCAGGCCTCTCCTGGCCGTCTTCGACCCCGCCCTGATCCCCCAGGTGAACGGAGAGCTGAAGACCCAGCTGGCGGCCCTGCCTCCGGACTCCCCAGCCCGGGACAGCCTGCGCAACGGCTTCGCCGTGGTGCTGGCCGGCGACGCCGAGGCCGTGGCCCTGGCCGACGCCCTCGCACCCGAGCACCTGGAGCTCCAGGGCGCCAGGGCCGAGGCCCTGGAAGGCCGCTTCCGCAGCTACGGCAGCCTCTTCGTGGGCGAGGACGCCGCGGAGGTTTTCGGGGACTACGGAAGCGGCACCAACCACATCCTGCCCACCTCGGGCGCCGCGCGGTTCACGGGCGGGGTCTCGGTGGCCACCTTCCTGAAGATCCTCACCTGGCAGCGGACGCTCCCGGAAGGCCGGGCCCCCCTGGCCGCCCAGGCCGCGGCCCTGGCCCGGGCGGAAGGCTTGGCGGCGCATGCGGTCTCGGCGAGAATGAGGGGGTAGCCTACTTCTTCGAAGGCATCTGGATCAGGGGCGTGGCGCCGCCGCCGCCCGTGATGATCAGGTTGCCCTTCTCCCCGACGTAGCGCAGGGCCTGGATGCGCTGGTACTCCAGGATCTGCGGCGTGAGGGAGGCCGACACGATCTGCTGGGCGCGGGCCTGGCCCTCGGCCTCGATGCGCTTGCGTTCCGCCTCCTGCTTCTCCTTCTGGAGGACGAAGGTCATCTTCTGGGCCTCCTGGTCCGCGGCGATCTTGTCGTTGATGGCCTTGGTGATCTGGTCCGGAAGGAGGACGTTCCGGAGCAGCATCTGCTCGAGGATGATGCCGCGCTCGGCGAAGGCCGTCTTCAGGGTCTTGCTCACGTTGTCCACGAAGCCCTGGCGGTGCGAGGTGTAGAGCTCGGTGGCGGTGAGGCCCGCGGCCGAATCCCGCAGCGAGGTGCGGATCTGGCCGCGGATGATGATGCCCTCCACGTCGGGTCCGATCTGCCTGTAGATGGCGGGGACCTTCTCCTGCTCCAGGTGGTAGAAGACGGAGACGTCCAGCTTGACGGTGAGGCCGTCGGAGGTGATCACGGGAATGGCGTCGTCGCCCTTCTTCTGGCCCTCGTCGCCGATGCCCGACATGGTGTAGTTGCGGGTGCGCACCTCCATGGTCTGCACTTCGGAGAAGGGGTTGATGAAGTGGAGGCCCGAGGGAAGCGCGTCATCCTTGACCTTGCCGAAGAGGATCACCACCCCCGCCTGGCCGGGATCCACGATCTTGGCCATGGACGCCACCAGCAGGACCGCCCCCGCGACCCAGGCCACGATGTGGAGAAGACCCAGCCGCTGGGACATGGGGAAGCCCATCTGGGCCTTGGCCCGCCAGGCCACGAAGCCGGCGATGAAGAGAAGCACTGCGATGAACACCATGGTCGGCTCCGGAAACAAGGTCGGTTGTAAGCTTCATTTCGGGATAAGCCTAACACCTTGAGAAATTCACGGCGCGTGGAACCGGGCATTGGACGGAATGGTGATTAAATAATAATAATCTATCTTTTTTACCTGACGAACCCACTATCCATTGACGGGAATCGTCGTCTATTCGAATATTGAACACTTTCCCCGGGTGAAGGCCGGCCCCCCACAGGAACCCCATGACCCCGCCGCTTGCGGCCATCTTCGCCCTGGATGTCCGAACCGTCCTGGTGCTGCTCTTCACGGGAAACGCCGCCATGGCGGCGCTGATCTTCCTGTTCGAGTGGTTCACGGCCGAATCCGGGCACCGGCATCCGCTGCACTGCTATGCCCTGGCCCGGCTCCTGCAGTCCCTGGCCTGGCTCCTGATGCTCCAGCGGGAGGTGCTGCCCGGCATCCTCGCCGTCCTGGCCGCCAACAACCTGCTCCTGGCCGGCTTCTTCCTGGAATCCATGGTGGCGCTGGAACT
Organism: Geothrix sp. 21YS21S-2; assembly: GCF_030846775.1. Classification (NCBI taxonomy): domain Bacteria; kingdom Pseudomonadati; phylum Acidobacteriota; class Holophagae; order Holophagales; family Holophagaceae; genus Geothrix; species Geothrix sp. 21YS21S-2. The sequence goes on along the minus strand of NZ_CP132910.1, from coordinate 2,259,009 downwards.
GGCCCGCATCGAGAGGCCCACCGCGCGCCGGGTCCACCTCGTCCTTTCCGCTTCGGGCCTCCTGCTCATGAACCTGGTGACCCTCGCCCTGGGCGCCCCCGGCTACCGCATGGCGGCCACGTCGCTGGGGGTGGGGCTGTGCATGGCGATCCCCTCGATCCTCTTCGTCACGGATCCCCGGGAATCGGCGTTCCGCCGGGTCCTGGGCACCGGCAACCTCGTCTTCATCGGGGTCCTGGGGGTGCGGGCCGTCCTGGCCACCCTGGACAGCACCTTCAACCTGTTCTCCACCGGCCTGGTGCAGAGCCTCACCTTCTTCCTCCTGATCCTCATGATGGTGGTCGGGGGGGCGGTGGTCCTGCTCATCGCCAAGGAGGACGCGGACCGCGAGCTCCGGGAGCTGGCCACCCAGGACTCCCTCACGGGCCTTTCCAACCGGCGGACCTTCACGTCCCAGGCCGCCCGCGTCCTGGCCTACCACCAGCGGTACGGCCTGGAGGCCTCCGTCCTGTTCATCGACATCGACCACTTCAAGGCCGTCAACGACCGGCACGGCCACGCCGCGGGGGACCTCGTGATCCAGCATCTGGCCGAGGTGCTGCGCCGCACGATCCGGGAATTCGACCTCCACTGCCGGTACGGCGGGGAGGAGTTCGTCCTCCTCCTGCCCAATTCCTCCCTGGCCGAGGGCCTCCACGTGGCCGAGCGCATCCGCGAGGAGGTCGCCCACGCCGGTGGCGTCACGGTGCCCTACACCGTCAGCGTGGGGCTCGCCTCCAGCCAGGCCCAGGCGCGGGATCCCCTGGAGGACCTCCTGGCGCGCAGCGACGCGGCCCTCTACCGGGCCAAGAAGGCCGGCCGGAACCGCGTGGAGGTGGATGGCGGGTCGTAGGGACCTATAATTGCGGTGATTCCTTCCATGCTTGGGCCGGCATCCCCGGGAGGTGCGCCATGACGTCCGGAACGAACCTGCCTGCCAGCGTGCAGGAGCGCCTGTCGGGGTGGGTGGCCATCCAGGAGCGGCGGGGCCAGGCTCCCGTGAAGGCCCGGCCGGGACCCGTCGTCACGCTTTCCCGGGCCTACGGCTGCGAGGCCTTCGCGGTGGCCCAGCGCGTGCAGGAGCTGTTCACCGGGAGCGCGGGCGAGCCCTGGAGCATCTGGGACAAGGCCCTCCTGGACAAGGTTGCCCAGGATGAGGGCATCGCCAAGAGCCTCCTGGACGACCTGGGGGACGCCACCCGGAGCCTGGAGGCCTTCGGCTTCCGTCCCAGGGGCGGGGTCACCCACGACGAGCTGTTCGACAAGGTGGCCGAGACGGTCCTGAAGGTCGCCCGCCAGGGCAACGCCATCATCGTCGGGCGCGGCGGGGCCGTGCTCTGCCGGAGCCTGGACAATGCCTTCCATTTCAGGCTGGACGCCAGCCACGCGTGGCGGGTGGACTCCCTGGTGCGCCGCATGGGGGGAACCCGGGCCGAGGCCGAACACCTCATCCGGGACGAGTCGAGGCTGCGGGAACAGTACATCCAGGAGCGCCTGGGCGCCGACATCGCCGACCCCGTCCACTACGACGCGGTGTTCAACAACGAGCGCCACACCGCCCGCCAGGTGGCCGCCGCCATCCATGCCTACGTCCTGAGCGCCTGGAAGGGCTGACTCAGAACCGGAAGCCCGCGGGCAGGCCGGGCAGTCCCCGGGGGGGCTCCGGCTGGCCGGGGCGGACCAGGCGGTAGGCCTCGCCGGGCTTGCCCGGACGCGGGGGCGGCCCTTCCTGGGTCAGGGCCACCGGGCGTTGCGGGGCCGCGGGCCGCAGGGCCGTCCAGGGCGGGGCGTCCGCACGCTGGGGCTGGAACATCCAGGCGGTGGCCAGGCAAAGCATCAGCCACCCTTCGCGCATGGGCATGGTTCCTCCTGGAATCGGTCAGGGTCCTGGGTCGGGACTGTATGAGAAGATTATAGGATTTGGAGAAAAGCTGGCGAGGGGTTGGGAACAATTTATCTGCTGAAGGCATTCTTGGCTTGATGAGTTGCTCAATTCAATTTATATCCAATAATCTACTAATTGATCCCTGGGCCCCTCCCCTGGGCCCCTTGGCGCCTTGTGTATTCTGGTTCCAGAACTTCCGCAGAGGATTCCCATGAACCCAGCAACGCGACCGGAGCAAGGGAATCCAGCCCCCCTGGGCCCCGTGGTGGAGGCCCTCTGCCGTGCGGGCATGGGCTGGGAGGGGGCCCACTCCAAGCCGAACCTCCGCCGCGAATTCCCGTCCCGGCAGGCGGTGGTGGACCTGGTGGAGGATCTGCGGTCCGTGCTCTTCCCCGGCTACTTCGGCCCCTCGGAGCTCACCGCCGAGACCATGGGCTTCCATGCGGGCGCCGCACTCGACCGCATCCTCCACGGCCTCCAGGAACAGATCCGGCGCGGCTTCTGCGCGACCTCCGGCAACGGCGGGGAGCCCTGCACGTCCCCGGAACGCGCCCGCGCCCTGGCGGAGACCTTCATCACCCGCCTGCCCGAGGTGCGCCGCATGCTGGGCACGGACGTGGAGGCCGCCTACGAGGGCGACCCCGCCCTCACCAACCCCGACGAGGCCATCTTCTGCTACCCGGGGATCCTGGCGGTCACCAGCCAGCGCCTCGCCCACGAGCTGCACGTGCTCGGCGTCCCCCTCATCCCCCGCATGATCACCGAGCACGCCCACAGCGTCACCGGCATCGACATCCATCCCGGCGCGCGCATCGGGGAGGGCTTCTTCATCGATCACGGCACCGGCGTGGTCATCGGCGAGACCACCATCATCGGCCGCAAGGTCCGCCTCTACCAGGGCGTCACCCTGGGCGCCAAGAGCTTCCCGCTGGACGAGCACGGCAACCCCATCAAGGGCGTGGACCGGCACCCCATCGTGGAGGACGACGTGACGATCTACTCCAACGCCACGATCCTCGGCCGCATCACCCTGGGCCGGGGCTCCACCATCGGCGGCAACGTCTGGCTCACCCAGAGCGTCCCCGCCGGGGCGATGGTCACGCAGCTGTCGCAGTACACCGCCACGCAGATCCACGGGGCCTACAGTCCTTCCTGGTCGTCCTGGATGATCTAGTTCGGCGCCCCGCGATCAGGGTTCCGCCGCCACCCCCGGATTCCGGATCTCCGCCGCCACCTCCTTCACCCCGTTGATGAGGAACTGCATGGCCACGGCGGCCAGGATCAGGCCCATCAGCTTCGTGACGATCTTCGTCCCCGTGCTCCCCAGCCGGTCCGTGATCCAACGCGCCTGCAGGAGGAAGAGGTGGATCAGCCATCCGTTCACCAGGATCGCGGCCAGCAGCACCAGGGCCTCGGAGATGCTCAGGCCGGCGATGAAGCCCATCACCGTCGAGATGGTGCCGGGGCCGGCCAGCATGGGGATGCCCAGGGGGATGACGGCGATGTCGGAGGACTTGGGCTTCTCGTGGGTGGCGTCCTTGAGGTGGGGGTCCTCGCCGTAGAGCATGCCCATCGCGGAATACATCACGAGGATGCCGCCCACGAACCGCATGGCCAGGGCGGTGAAGCCGAAGACCCCGAAGACCACCTTGCCCAGGAGCGCGAACCCCACCATGACGCAGGTGGCGGTGAGGCTGGCCCGGAAGGCGGTCTGGCGCACCTTGGCGCGGTCCCAGCCGGCGGTGAGGCCGGAGAAGATGACGGCGGCGCTGGTGGGGTTGATCACCGAGAACAGGGAGGTGAAGACCCCCAGGGCGAAGGCCAGGGTGGGGAAGGGGCGCAGGTGGAACATGGGCGATTCTAGCGCGGAAACGCCCCGGCGCCCTGGGGCGCCGGGACGGGTCCCCCTTCACGGGCGGGGCGGGGCGTTCTTCACGTAGGTGTCGAACCAGGTGAGCATCTCATAGACCAGATGCTCGTTGGATTCCCTCGCGGTGTACCAGTGCGGCTCGTGGGGCAGCATGACGAGCCGGGTCGTGCCGCCGTTGCCGCGGATGGCCTCGAACAGCTTCGTGGCCTGGAGCGGCGTGGTGCCGGGGTTGGCGTCGTCGGCGCCGTGGACGATGAGGAGGGGGGTCTTCACCTTGTCGGCGAAGAAGAAGGTGGACACCTGCCGGTACACCTCCGGGGCCTCCCACACGGACCGCCGCTCGCTCTGGAAGCCGAAGGGGGTCAGGGTCTTGTTGTAGGAGCCGCTGGTGGCCACGCCGGCCCGGAACAGGCTGGAGTGGGCCACCAGGTTGGCCGTCATGAGGGCGCCGTGGCTGTGGCCGGTGACGCCGATGCGGGCGGGATCGGCCACGCCCAGTTCGACCGCCTTGTCCACCGCGGCCTTGGCATCGGCCACCAGCTGCTCCAGGTAGGTGTCGTAGGCCTTCTTCGGATCGCCCACCACGGGGAAGGAGGCGTCGTCGATGATGGCGTAGCCGGCCATCAGCAGCAGCCGGTAGTCCCGCAGGCGGGTGAAGGTGTACTGGGAACCCGTGATCTGGCCGGCCTTGGAAGGATCGGCGTAGTCCAGCGGGTAGGCGTAGAGGATGGTGGGCACGCGGGTGCCCTCCTGGTAGCCGGGAGGGGTGTAGAGGGTGAAGGACAGGTCAAGGCCGTCGGCCCGCTTGTAGGTCACCAGGCGCTTCCTGATCTGCCGGACCGCCGGAGTGGGATCGGGAATGTGGGTGAACGGCGAGCGCTTGGAAACGAAGACCGCCTCGCCTGCGGGGGCCTTGCAGGCGGCGCCCAGCGTGCGGATGAAGGCGTTGGGCGGGTCGGCCGGCGTCTGGTGCCAGGTCAGGAAGGTCCTGGACCCGGGGCCCGTGAAGGCGAGGAAGCGCTCGAATTCGGTCTTCCCGCTGCGGAACAGCCGCTCCGTCTTGAGGGTCCCGAGATCGAGCCGGTCGAGGAAGGGCCGTTCCCCGTCGGGGGAGGCGCCCATGCCCGACAGGAAGATGGAATCGCCCTCCTGGCGCAGCACCGCCGCCCCGTTGGGCAGCTGGCGCCAGACGGGGTTTCCGGGGTGTGCATACTGCTCGTCGGTGGACAGGTCCCACAGCAGGCGGGGCGCCTTCTTCGGGTTGTCGAAATCGACGATGAAGGCGCGGAACCAGTGGCGGTTGTTGTCGTACTCGTAGAGGAGCGCGAGTCCGGGCTGCTCGCCCCACGCCAGGCCCGCGAAGCGCTGCTCGGTGCGGAAGGCCTCCGCCGGGGGCGCGGTGAAGGGGGCCCTCTGGACCATGACCTTGTCCCGGTGGGGGACCTTCACGTCCCAGTCGCCCCTGTCCAGGGCCTCGGCCCAGGTGAGGGTGGCGGGGTCCGTGGCCCGCCAGGCGAAATCCCGGGGTCCCATCGGCTCGCCATGGACCGGAACGCGGTCGGCCAGGGGCAGGGAAGCGATGGGATGGCTGGCCGCGACGGCCCGGCCGGCCAGGTCCCAGACCTCGACCTGGCGGGGGAAGCGCTCGAAGGTCGTGACGTAGGAATAGGGCTTGCGCAGGGTCGAAACCAGGACATGGGCGCCGTCGGGCGAAGGGCTCAGCTCCAGGAGGCGGTCCGCCTTGCCCAGCGGGGTGACGGCGCCGGTCTCCGCGTCGACCAGGGCCGCCTGGGAGGTGCCGTAGTAGTCGAACAGGTCCTCGTCGTGGGCGCTGCCCAGCGTGTCGCGGTTCTCGTAGGTGCTGCTCTGCCCCTTGCCGCCGATGGACTCCTGGATGCTGGGCCCCGCGGGGACCGCGGGCTTCGGAGGGGGCGCGCCCTGGCCGGCGGGCACCAGCTTGACCAGGAGGGTCTTCTGGTCGGGCATCCACTGGAGTTCGCCGCCGAGCATGGGGTTCAGCCTGGCCGCGGGAACGCGGCGCACGGCGCCGGTGGTGCCGTCGCCCACCCACAGCTCCACCGATTCATCGGCCACGTTGTGGAAGGCGAAGCGCCGTCCGTCGGCGCTCCACACCGGGCCTCCCGGGGAGCCCCCCTTGGGCAGGTCCACGTGGATGGGGGCGCCGTCGGGAAGCCGCATCAGGTCGTAGCTCCGGGCCGAGGGGGTGATGCCGTAGCCCCCGGGCGTGTCGTGCCTGCTGTGGTTCCTCGGCTCCACCCGCACTCCCGCCAGGCGCAGGAAGGGCGCGGCGACGCGGCCGATGGAGGGATAGGATTCCCAGGCCACCAGCAGCATGCGGTCGCGGGTGGGGTTGAGGTACGGGACCGGAGCCGAGGGCGCCCGCATGACGTCGAGGATGGCCTGCGATGGCTGCCGGTAGCCCGGGCCGGGTCCCTGGGCTAGGCCGGCGAAATGGAGGGTGGCGCACAGCAGGATCGCCTTGCCGGCGACCTCGATCCGTCCAGGGGACATGGGAACCTCGTGGCTGGGGGTTGGGGTGGTGCGAATCCCCCAAGTCTCACATCCGCCCGCCCGGTTTTCCAGGCGGAACCGCTCTCCAGGCATGGAAAAACCCTCCAGGGCGAAGGGCCTTGGAGGGCTGGTCTGGAGCCGGTAGAGGGATTTGAACCCCCGACCTACGGTTTACGAAACCGTTGCTCTACCCCTGAGCTATACCGGCTGGTCCTGTCGGGCAGGACCCCTAGACTAACGCGGCCCGGGCCCTCCGTTCAAGCCTCCAATTGGGCGGCACCCTCCCGCGGGGACGGTGCTAGGCTTCAGCAGAGCGCCCCAACTGATGGAGGTTCCCAAGATGGTCGCATCCAGCAAGAAAGTGTTCGTCCTGGATACCAACGTCCTCCTGCATGACCCCGCCGCCATCTTCCACTTCCAGGAACATGAGGTAGTCATCCCGATCGTGGTCATCGAGGAGATCGACACCTTCAAGAAGGACCAGACGGAGATCGGCCGCAACGCCCGCAACGTCTCGCGCCAGCTGGACTGGCTCCGGGCCCAGGGCAACCTGGCCGCCGGGGTGCCGCTGGAAGGGGGCGGGTCCCTGAAGGTGGACGTGGCCCACCACCCCCTGGACCTGACCATCACGACGCTGGACAAGCACAAGGCGGACAACCAGATCCTGGCCTGCGCCCTGGCGCTCCTGGGCACCCGCAAGGAGAAGGTGGTCATGGTGTCCAAGGACACCAACCTGCGCATCAAGGCCGATGCCCTGGGCCTTTCGGCCGAGGACTACACCACCGACCGGGTGGCCCTGGACGAGCTCTACACCGGCACCGCCACCTGGACCGTGGACCCCGTGAAGGTGGACCAGCTCTTCGACGGCGGGCTCCTGCCCGAGCCGGACCAGTTCCTGAACCCCAACCAGTTCGTGACCCTGGTGGACCGCTCCAACGAATCCCACACGGCCCTGGGCCGGTTCTACGCCTCCGACGGCCGCGTGCACCCCCTCAAGCGCCTGGAGATGCCCCCCTGGGGCGTCAAGCCCCGCAACCGCGAGCAGCAGTTCGCCCTGGACCTCCTCCTGGACGATTCCATCCAGGTCATCACCCTCATGGGCAAGGCCGGCACCGGCAAGACCCTCCTGGCCATCGCCGCGGGCCTCCAGCAGGTGGTGGACGAGGAGCGGTTCAACAAGCTCCTGGTGAGCCGCCCCGTGATGCCCCTGGGCCGCGACCTGGGCTTCCTGCCCGGCGACATCAGCGAGAAGCTGCGGCCCTACATGCAGCCCATCTACGACAACCTGGACTTCATCGTGGCCGCCAACATGGAGCAGCGCCGCCGGTCCTCCATGACCCCGGCCCAGCTCGAGGAGGGCGGCTACATGGCCGTCGAGCCCCTCACCTACATCCGCGGGCGCAGCATCCCGAACCAGTACATCATCGTGGACGAGGCCCAGAACCTCACGCCCCACGAGGTCAAGACCATCCTCACCCGCGCCGGGGACGGCACCAAGATCGTGTTCACCGGGGACCCCTTCCAGATCGACAACCCCTACGTGGACGCCTCCAGCAACGGCCTCAGCTACCTGGCGGAGCACTTCAAGCACCTGGAGCTCTCCGGCCACGTGACCCTGGTGAAGGGCGAGCGGAGCAAGATGGCCGAACTGGCCAGCAACCTTCTGTAGGAGCGCGACCATGCCCGATTCCTCCTGGGACCAAGCGGCGGCCCCGCCCCCCAAGAAGGGGCTCTCCCTCTTCGGCAAGGTGGCCATCGGCTGCGGCGGGGCCCTGCTGTGCTTCCTCCTGGCCATCGGGGCCATGGCCTGGCTCGTCTTCAGCAAGGCCACCAAGGCCCTGGACCAGGGCTGGGCCGAGCTGCACACCGAGCTCCGGAGCCTGCGCACCGAGCAGGGGGCCCGGACCCTCTACCGGGAGAACCCCGGACTCGCCCAGAACTACCCCACCGAGGAGGAGTTCGTGAAGGCCTCGGCGGAATGGCGCTCCAAGCTGGGCGACATCCCGGAAAAGCGCCCGGACCTCAAGAAGATGCTGGAGGGCAGGGCCCCCGGGGGCATCAACATCCGCCGCCGGGACGCCGGGGGCCGGAAGTCGCTCAGCATCAGCATGCGCATGTCCACCGGGGCCACCCTGACGGTGGAACTGGAGAACGACAAGCTTGTGGACATCCAGGTCGACTGAACCGCTGGAGAAATACGGCCGGATAAGCCAATATGCTTGCATGGTAAATGCTTCTCCCCTGGATGCCCTGGACCTGCTCAAGAAAGGTACGGTCACGTGCCACACGGAGGAATTGCTGCTGGCGCGCCTGCGCACCGGCAAGCCCCTTCGCGTGAAGGCCGGCTTCGATCCCACCGCCCCCGACCTGCACCTCGGCCACGGCGTCCTGCTGCGCAAGATGGCCCAGTTCCAGGAGCTGGGTCATACCGTGATCTTCCTCATCGGCGACTTCACGGGCCTGATCGGCGACCCCACCGGCAAGAAGGCCACCCGGCCCCCCCTCACCCGGGACGAGGTCCTGGCCAACGCCGAGACCTACAAGACCCAGGTCTTCAAGGTCCTGGACCCCGCCCTCACCGAGATCCGCTTCAACAGCGAATGGATGGGCGGCCTCCACGGCGAGGACTGGATCCGCCTCGCCAGCCGCTTCACGCTCGCCCAGATGCTGGAAAGAAATGACTTCCAGAAGCGCATGAACGCCAACGAACCCATCGCCCTCCACGAGCTGCTGTACCCCCTCGTGCAGGCCTACGACTCCGTGGCGCTCCAATGCGACGTGGAACTGGGCGGCAACGACCAGCTCTTCAACCTCATGAAGGGCCGCGACCTGCAGGCCGCGCTCGGCCAGCCCCCCCAGGTGGTGCTCACCGTGCCCCTGCTGCTGGGCCTGGACGGCGTGGAGAAGATGAGCAAGTCCCTGGGCAACTACATCGGCTTCATGGAGGACGCCGACACCCAGTTCGGCAAGGCCATGAGCATCTCCGACGAGAACATGTGGAGCTGGTGGCTCCTGCTCACCGACCTCCTGCCCCGGGAGATCGAGGTCCTCAAGCAGGGCCACCCCATGGACGCCAAGAAGGGCCTGGCCCGGGAGATCGTGGGCCAGTTCCACGGCAAGGCCGAGGGCCTGGCCGCGGAGGAGCGCTGGGTGAAGCGCTTTTCCGAACGGAAGACCGACGACGCCCCCGAGGTCGAGGTTGCCGCCTTCCAGGGCGAGAGCCTGGCCAGGCTCCTCGCGGAGCGGGGCATGGCCGCCTCCCGCAAGGAGGCCGAGCGCCTCATCCAGCAGGGGGCCGTGAGCCTGGACGGCGTCAAGGTGCAGGACCCCCGGCTTGCCGTGGAGCTGGCCGCGGGCCAGTCCCTGCTGGTGAAGGCGGGCAAACTGAAGCTTCAGAGGTGGGTGGTGCGATGAGCTTGCTGGCCCTCCAGGATCTTTTCCGGCGGTACCGAGACAGGGCGACGGGGGTCTGGAAGCTGGGCCAGGACCCGAGCCGCACCATCTACTTCGACTACGGGGACACCGTCTTCGCGCAGAGCACGCACCTGGCGGACCGGCTCACCACCATCCTGGTGGAGCGGGGCCGCATCACCCAGGCGCAGATGGACTATGCCCTGGCCAACCTCAAGCCCGGCATCAGCATCGGCAAGAACCTCATCGAGATGGGCTTCATCACCCAGCGCGACCTGCTGGACGTGGCCAAGGTGCAGGTGGAGCGCATCATCCACGGCTGCCTCGCCCATCCGGACATGCTGCCGGTCTTCGAGGCCCGGGAGCTGGACGCCCACGTGGTGCGCCTGCCCCTGAACACCGCCCAGCTGCTCCTGGGCGGCATGCTGGCCATCCAGGACCGGGAGCCCCTCCTGGAGCTGCTGGGCCCCCTCAACCAGGTGGTGGTCCTCCAGGGCAAGAGCCTCCTGGACCTCACCCTGCCGCCGGACCTGGGACGGCTCACCACCCTCCTGGACGGCACCCACACCCTGCTGGAGCTGAGCCGCGAGGCCCAGGCCGAGCCCATGCGCGTGGGGGCCTTCGCCCTGTTCCTCCGGGAGATGGGCTGGGCCCGGCTCCACGAGATGCCCCCCGTGGACAAGCAGGCCCTGGACCTGGCCCTGTCCCCGGAACCTGAGCCCCTTTCCGTTCCGTTGACCGAGCCTCCGGTGGAAGCGGCGCCCTCCCTCTTCGCGACCATCCAGGAAGCCGCACGGCCCACCACCAACCTGGAGCACCTCTCCCAGGCCCTGGACGAGGAGCCGCCCCCCGCACCCGAACCCCTCTACCTCCCCGAGGGCCTCCAGGTCCCCGGCATCCCCGAAGCCCCGCCCGAGCCCGAGGTGCACGTGGAGACCGGCCAGGCCGACCTCCCCACCCCCTCCGTGGAACTGCCCCCCCTGCCGGAGGCCGTGCCCGAGGAGCCGCGGGTGATGCTGACGGTCCCCCCGGAGGAGGCCCCGGAGGACCTGCCGCCGCCCGAACCCGAACTTCCGCGGCCATCCAGCCTCCGCTGGGCGGTGGTGGGCCTCCTGGCGGCAGCCTGCCTTCTAGGCGGCTTCTTCTGGATGCGCCGGCGGGGCCGCCCGCCCGTGCCCAAGCCCCTTCCCGGGGAACCGGCCCAGCCGGTGGCCGTCAAGCCCAAGGCCGAACCCGCCCCGGCCATCGCCGTGCCCCCGCCCGCCGAACCCCCCAAGGCCGACCCCCCCCCGGCGGAACCCGCCAGGCCCGAACCCAAACCCGAACCCAAGCCCGAGCCCAAGGCCGAGCCCAAGGCCAAACCCGTGGGCGCCAGCATCTCCGAGCGCCTGGAAGCCCTGCGCAAGGGCGACCTGGTCAAGGCGGTGGCCCAGGGCGCACAGCGGGTGAAGGACGCGCCGGCCGGCCACTACGTCCTGCGCCTGGAGATCGCCTGCCAGGGCGAGACCATCCGCCGGGTCTCCGAACTCTTCAAGGGCGACAAGCCCGACCTCTTCATCCTCCCCATGACCCTCCGGGACGGGCGGACCTGCTACCAGGTGCTCTACGGCAACTTCCCCGGCAAGGAGGCGGCCGAGAAGGAGCTGAAGCGCCTCCCCGCCGCCTTCCAGGGCGAGAAGAACCGTCCGAAGCTCTTCACGTTCTCCGAAATCCCCAAAGCCCAGTAAAAATATTCTGCAGTATATTACTCGACATACTCGATTAAGGCCGCGAATTTGTAAATTTGATACACCGCTTGGCTGGATGTCAATTTACAAATGCAAGGAAATGGTTAATATGGAACCTTGGGACGAAAACCGCCCAAAGATCTTTCCGGAGAACCATGGACTTCAATGCGCTGTGCACTCAGAACTGGAGCAGGCATTTCAGCATCTGGATCGAAGACATCCAGGTGGTCTGCCACCCCGTCGTCACGGCGCCCTTCGGCCTCCAGGTGAACCTCCTCCGGAAGGCCCGGTCCCTGAGCCGCTATACGGCCGTGGTGGTGGTCCTCCTCTTCTCCCTGCACTGCACCCGGCCCCAGGCCACCCCCGTCGCGTCCTTCCCGGACGTCCCGGCGGCCGAGGAGCCTAGCGATCATGCGGACGCCAAGGTCTACACTGAGACCGGCGAAGCCAGCTGGTACGGCGGCGACGACGGCTTCGCCGGCCGGGCCACCGCCAACGGCGAGACCTTCGACCCCCGCGAGCTCACCTGCGCCCACCGCACGCTGCCCTTCGGCGCGAAGATCGAGGTGCGGAACCTGGACACCGGCAAGCGCGCCGTGCTGCGGGTGAACGACCGCGGTCCCTTCATCCGGGGACGCATGCTGGACGTGTCGGAGCGGGCCGCCAAGGAACTGGGCATGCACGGCCGCGGCACCTCCCGGGTCCGCATCACCTCCGTGGACACCAAGGGCAAGCCGGCCCCCATCGATCCCGCCACCCTGCTGGGCGACGCCTACACGGTCCAGGTGGCCGCCCTCTCCGACCCCGCCAACATCGCCCGCATCTCCAAGGAGCTGCAGTCGGCCGTGGGCCCCGTGAACCTCGTGGAGGCCCGGACCCAGGGCGGTGTGACCGTCAAGCGGGTGCGGGTGGGCAGCTACGCCACCCAGGACGAGGCCCAGAAGGCCTCGGACCTCATCTCCAAGCTGTTCCGGGACCGGGGCCTCGAGCCCTTCATAACGCGTGAGAATTGACCGGCCTTTCCTGGTGATCCCCGCCGGCGGGCGGGGCGTGCGCATGGGCGGCGGAACGCCCAAGCAGTTCCGGGACTGGGGCGGTGTCACCCTTCTCGAGGCCACGGTGCGGGCCTTCCTCGCCCCCGGCATGCCGGACCTGGCGGGCATCGCCCTGGCCGTGCCCGAGGATCGCCTGGACGAGGTGCGGGCCTGGCGCTTCGGCCTTCCCCACTGGACCGTGGTGGGGGGCGCGACCCGGCAGGCGTCCGTGGCCCTGGCCCTGGCCGCCCTTCCCGACGTCCCCTCGGCCCCCGTTCTCATCCACGATGCCGTGCGCCCGTTTCCGCCCGCCTTTCCCGTCCAGGAGGCCCTGGCCGCCCTGGAGGCTTGGGATGGCGCGGTGCTGGGCGAACCTTCGACGGATACCCTCAAGCGGGTGGACGCCCAGGGCCGGATCCTCGGCACGGAACCCCGGGAGGGCATCTTCCGGGCTCAGACGCCCCAGGTCGCACGGCTGTCCCTTTGGTTGGACGCCTTCCGGTGGGCCGCGGACCAGGGGTTCGCCGCCACCGACGACGTCTCCCTGCTGGAGGCCAAGGGCCTGCGCGTGAAGCTCATCCCGTCGCCCCCCACGAACCTCAAGCTGACCACCCCGGAGGATTGGGACCGCTGGCATCCAGGAACCACAGGGTGTGGTGGATCGGCCCACAGTCGGGGCGGTCCCGTAGCGAATCAAGGCCTTTAGATTCAAGCATTAACGATTGGGCATGGTTCTTGCTGTAAACCGGGCGAGGATTTTATGCACCGGAACCGCCACGCCCAGACGCTCCGCCAGGCCGCGACACTGTCGGGCCGGGGGCTCCACGGCGACCTCCCCTGCACCGTGGTGCTCCGGCCTGCGGAACGGGCCTCCGGCATCACCTTCGTCCACACCCCCACGGGCGTGGAGATCCCCGCGCTCGCCGAGTTCGTGGGCGACTGCAGCCTGGCCACCTCCCTGACCCGGGACGGCGTCCGCCTCCAGACCGTCGAGCACCTCCTCTCGGCCCTCATGGGCCTGGGCATCGACCACGTCACCATCGAGGTGGACGGCGAGGAGCTCCCCATCCTGGACGGCTCCTCCGAGCCCTGGGTCCGCCTGATCCTCGAGGCCGGCATCCGCCCCATGGCCATCTGGCCCCGCACCCTGCGGATCCTCAAGCCCGTGGAAGTGCGCATGGGCGACAAGTGGATGCGCGTGTCCCCCTGGAACGGACTGCGGCTGGCCTACACCATCGTCTACGACAACCCCTACATCGGGCGCCAGAGCCGCGAGCTGACCCTAACCACGGAGAAGTACGTCCGCGAGCTGGGGCTGGCCCGCACCTTCTGCCTGGAGAGCGACATCAACTTCATGCGTTCGCGGGGGCTCGCCAAGGGCGGCAGTCTGGACAATGCGGTGGTTTTCGGAGCCAACGGCCCCCTCAACGAGTCCCTGCGTTTCGAGGACGAGGCCGTCCGCCACAAGATGATGGACCTGGTGGGCGACCTGGCCCTCCTGGGCGCCCCCCTGGAAGGCTTCGTGGAGGCCCACTGCGCCGGCCACGCCGTCCACGTGGCGCTGGCCAAGGCCATCCTCGCCGATCCCACCGCCTGGACCTGGGCGGATTCCGAGGCCGGCGTCAGGCCCAGGAAGCTTTTTGCCCAGGGCCTTCCCGCCGCCCACGCCATCCCCGCCTGATTTCCCCGCTCCCGTCCCGGCGGCCCTGGGCTAAGCTGGAAGGGTGAAGGCATCGGGAGAAGGCGCAGTGGAGAGACGTGACATGGCGGTGCTCGGCGCCCCGCCGGGCGGAGCCCTGGCGGGAACGTCCATCGATGCCCTGCTGGAGGCCCTGCTGCGGGGCCGGGCCCCGAAGCGGGTCTGGGTGGCGGAATCCCTGCGGCCCGCGTGGGAGGACCGGATCCGGGCCGCCGGCGCCGAGTGCCGCTCCCTCTGGCTGGAAGGGCGGGAGGTGCTGAACACCCTCATGGACGCCGCCGCCGAGTGCGGTCCCCAGGAACAGATCTGGTTGAACCTGGACCGCACCCCGGCCCTGGACACCATGGACCTGCTCACCCTGGACGCCTTCCTGGCCTTCGCCGCAACCCGGCCCCACCCCCCCCTGGCGGTGCTCCTGCGGGACGACGCGCCCGGCCTGGTGCGCACCCAGCGCCTGGCGGTGGACCGGCACGGCATCGTGCTGCTCCTCCGGGAGGGCCCATACGGGGCTTGCGCCCTGGGCCGGCCCGAGGTGCTCGCGAGCCTGGGCGCTGCGGCCGGCGGCAGCCTGCCCGCGACCTTCGCCACCGCCACCCGGGAGCGCCAGCTCCTGGCCCTGGACGTGGACGGCGTCCTCATCGATCCGGGCCGTTCCTTCGTGGAGGCCGTATCCGCCGCCCTGGCCGAGCTGGCCCCGGCCCTGGTGTGGGATGACGAGCACTTCGCCGCCTTCAAGCGGGTGGGGGGCTTCAACAACGACTTCCGGCTCACCGCCGGGGCCCTGGCCCTGGCCGAGATCGGCGGCCTGGACGATCTCCGGCACGCCACCGGCAAGGGCTTCCCCCACCTGGAGCCCCGCATCCGGGAACTCGAGCCCCGCTGCCAGGACGTGGTGCAGAAGCACTATGCCAGGACCCGGCGCATGGAGCGCCCCATGGTCAGCCGGGAGGACCTGGACGCCTTCCCCGGGGACCTGGCCATCTTCACCGGGCGCCCCCCGGACGAGCTCACCCTCGCCTTCCAGGTGCTGGGCTTCCGCATCCCCGCCGTGTCCGACAGCGCACCCCACCTGCGCAAGCCCAGGGCCGAAGGCCTCATCCAGCTGGCCGACGCCTTCCGGAGCACCCGGGTGGTCTTCGTGGGCGACACCTGCGACGACGCCTCGGCGCTGCGCGGCGCCCGGGCCCTGTGCCCCGGCGTGGACTGGGTGTTCGCCGCCGTGGGCCCGGACCGCCAGTGGGTCGCCGGGGAGGAGGACCTCCAGGCCCCCCGCCTCAAGGACCTCCTGCGCACCCTGGGCTCCCGGCCGTGATCACCCTCATCGGCCCGGGCGCCGCAAGCCTGCACACCCTGGAAGGGGCCCTGGACCACCTGGGCTTCGAACACCGGCGGGCCCCGGACCCCGGTTCAGCCGCTTCGGCCGGCCCTCTGGTGATCCTGGGCTCCGGCCCCTTCGACCCCGCCTGCGCCGCCCTGAAGGCGAGCGGCTGGTGGTACGAACTGCCTCAGCTGGCCGCCGCCGGCCGCCCGGTTCTGGGCATCGGCCTGGGCCTCCACCTGCTGGCCGAAGGGAGCGAGGAATCCCCCCGGGGCACCGGCCTGGGGCTGATCCCCGGCATCGTGCGGAGCCTGGGCCCCGGGGTGAAGCTCCCCCACGACGGCTGGACGGTCATCACCCGGCACAGCCCCCACCCCGTCATCCCCGAGGCCAAGGGGGCCTGGCTCTACTTCAAGCACGCCCATGCCCTGGAGCCCGGCAGCCGCACCCTGCACACCGCCGTCCACGGCCGTCCCTTCTCCGTGCTGGAGATGCGCGGCCAGACCCTGGGCCTCCAGGCCCATCCCGAGAAGTCCGGCGCCTTCGGCCTGGCCTTCCTGGAAAGGATCCTGGCCGGCCTGGGCGAATTCCCCGCCGCCCGCGCCGGCAACTGAGGTCCGAAAATGGATGCCAAACGTCTGGTCCCGGTGCTCCACGTCCTGGAAGGCCGCGTGGTGGACCCCGCCGACGCCGCCGACCTGGGCGCCCCCATCGACTGGGCCCGCCGCCTGGAACTGGAGGGCGCCGACGGCCTCCTGTTCGTGGAACTGGGCCGGGGAAGGCGCCTGCGCCAGGCCTGGATGCTGGACGTGGCCCGTGCCCTCTTCCTCCCCTTCGCCCTGGAGGCCCCCTTCCAGGACCCCGCCGAGCTCCAGGAGGCCCTGGAGGACGGCGCCGACCGCGTGGTGCTCCCGGCCCGGGACCTGGACGCCCTGGACGCCGCCCGCTTCGGCCGCGCCCGGATCACCGCCTCCCTGGAGGCCGCCTGGTCCGGCGGCTGGGACGCGGCCCTGGAGGACCTGCGCAACCTGGGCGGGGCAGGGGAGATCCTCCTCAAGGCCGGCGACCGCCACCTGGCCGATCTCTGCGCCCGGGCCGCCCACCTGCCGACCCCCATCCTGCTCGCCTGCTCCGACCCCGCCCTGGCCGTGGAGGCCCTGGCACACGGGGCGGATGGCATCGCCTATCCCGCGGCGCTGATGACCGCGGGGGCGTTCAAGGAACGGCTGGAACCTGCGGGGATTCCCCTGAGGCGGTAGATCCTAGGCGGAGGCGTGGAGGTGGAGCCCCAGGGCCCTCACAACCTTGATGAACGTCTCGAGTTCAGGATTCCCTTCCCCCGAAAGGGCCCGGTAGAGGGATTTTTCATTCAGCCCGGTGACCTTGGCGATCCTTGCCATTCCCTGGGCGCGGGCGATCGCCCCGAGCGCGGCGGCGATGACCCGGGGGTGCCCGTCCTCGAGGGCGGCCTCGAGGAGCGCGGCCATGCGTTCCGGTGAAACCAGGTTGGAGGCGGGGTCGTAGGGCGTGGTGACCGTTTTTCCCGGGCGCGCCACTCGGGGGGTTCGTGAGGTCATGGGTTTGGGGGATTCCATTGGGGACACCTTCACAGGGCATTGGCCAACTTGATGGCATTTCGGATGTCCTTGGCCTGGGTGCTCTTGTCTCCACCGGCAAGGATTAGGATCAGGGTGTCTCCTTGTCTTGTGAAATTCACCCGGTAACCGGGGCCATAATCGATTCGCAGCTCGGAAACGCCATGCCCCACCGGCTTGGCATCCCCTGCAAGGCCAATAGCGAGACGGAAGAGCCGAGTCTTGATGCGGGCGTAAGCCTGGGAATCCTTTAAGTTATCAAGCCACTTCTGAAACTGGAGCGTTTTGCGGACTTCGCTCATGGGACTATAGTCGCTCAAAAGCGACAGTCCGGCGAGGTGCATTTCGGTCCGTAGAACCAAGGTCCGCATGAATTAGACTTGGTTATGCCCCCCACCAGCCGTTACGCCGCGATGGCCCTCGTCAGCTTCCTGTTGCCCGTCCACGCCCAGGACACCCTGGAAGGCGCCCTCAAGAACGTCCGGCCCGGGGACTTCGCCCTCCTCATCCGCGCGGAGGACAACAGCGCCTTCGTGGCCCAGTGGGACGAGGATGCGCTGCGGCTCCGCATCGAGGGCCAGTTGCACCGCACTGTTCTGGGACCCCAGACGGCGGCGAAGCTCTGGAAGGCCCACGGCTGGGGGAACGGGATCGGCTGGATCCTGGTGGACGACCGGGGTGCCGAACTGGATGCCGGCACCGGCGCGCTCTACGGGACCCGCGCCCTGGCCGTCCTCCGGGACAAGGGCTTCGTGCCCCGCTGGGAGGCGCGCCGGGCCTTCCTCAAGGAGCATCCGGAGAACGGCGAGGCATGGGCGGAGGAAGTCTTCCGCTGCCTGCGCATCGCCATGCTCCACATGAACAGCCTTGCGCGCCAGGGCAAGGCGGTCCGGGGCGCGGAGACGGTGCTGGACGTGGTCGGAGCCCTGGCCCTCACGGAGCCGGACCCGGAGGCGCGGGAGCGCCAGGCGGACCAGATCTTCAGTGAACTGGCGGCGGCCCTGGAGGGGGCGAAGTCCGTGGCGGACTGGTGGAGAAGCGAGTTCGACGCGTCGATCCTTCTGGTGATCGCAGGGGCCCAGGAATCCCCCCGCATTCGGGACGTGTGTTCCCGGCTCGCGGCCGACCTTGAGGAGGCCTTCGCCCGGAGCGAGGTGGAACATTCGCTCGAGGGGCGCCTAGCCAGTTTCCGCACCGCCGCGGGGCGGCCCCTGCGGGACCTGCCGGACCGGGTGGCGCTCCCGGACCTGGACCTGCCGCCCCTGACCCTTCTTCGGGCCTGCCTGGCCGCCCGGGAAGCGGCGGGGGACTGGGAGGGGATCCTCGCCTTCCTGGATAATCCGGCCCTCGTGAGGGAGGGGGAGGTGCGCTCCTCCGCCGACTGGGAGTCCCGTTGCACGGCCAAGGCCCTGGTCGCCGCCATGAAGGTCCGGCCCCTCCTGGAGCTGGGCCGGACCCGGGAAGGAAGCCCGGGAGGCCATCGCCGACGCGCGGTCCTGGGACGGCCAGATCACCGGGACCTCCCTCGACTTCTTCGTAGGCGAGAAAGTGGTGAACCAGACCCTCTTCAAGGAGGCGATGAAGGAACCCGTCCGCCCCCGCCCCCCCATGCCGCCCCTGCCGCCGGCCCCGCGCCTCGCCCTGCTGGGGGCCCCCGCCTGGCTCAAGGGCTGGGAGGCCGTTCGCAGTTCCGAGGCCCTCCTCCCCTGGTCCCGGGCCGAACTGGCCTGGACCACCCTGGCCCCCGCGGAGGCCGATGCCCTCCGGGTCCGGATGGGCTGGGGCCCGGAGCCCCGCTGGGTGCTGCTCCTGGGCGAGGAATCCGTGGCTTCGGGCACCCAATGCCCGGAACCCGGCCTGCTGGCCGGGATCCTGGAGCGGGAGCGCCCCTCCAAACTCCAGCGCCTGGATCGGATCCTGGAGCGCCACCCCACCCACCTGGGCGCCCGCCGGGCCCGCCTGGCCCTGCTGAAGGCGCGCATGCCCGAACCCCGGCTGGAGCGGGTCCTGGCGGAGGATGCCCGGGCGGCCTTCCCGCCGGCGGAAATGGGCTTCCAGGACTACCCCCTGGATTTCGGCCCCGACGCCCCCTGGAAGCCCGATCCGGCCCTGTGGCAGTGGTCCGCCCAGCAGGTCCTGCCCCGTCTGGAGTCCCTGCTCCGCAGCTGGCCGAACCAGCAGGCCGTGTGGAAGGCCTGGCTGGCCTGGGCCCGCTTCCATCCCGAACGCCCCTCGGTGGTGGCCTTTTCCGGGACCCTGACCCTCTGGACCAGCCGGGAGCGGTGGATGGGGGGCCTGTCCCTGGAGGTGCTCCGGGCCGTCACCGAGGAGCTGCGCCGGGACCGCAACTACCCCGAGCTGGCCCGGTGGCTGGACGCGGCCTGGCGGGCCCGCCTCGCGCAGCGCAGGAACACGACGACTACCTACGTGGAAGAGCAACGCAAGGACTGGGAGGCCCTGGGCCCGGCGCTGGTCGCGCCCCTGGTCGAAACCCTGCGCCTGATCGGGCGGCCGGACCAGGCCCGCGACGTGGAAACGACCTACCGGGACATAATGGCCCGCTAGGTCACTTCCCCTTGTTGCCGCCGTTCTGGTGGGCGATGGACGTGCGCGCCGGGCGGATGCTCTCCCGCTCCGTGAGGGAGCTCTTGGGCTTGGCCTCCGCCTTGGGCGCGGCGGCGGGGGCTTCCTTGGCCTTTCGGATGGCGGCGAGGATGTCCGGGGAGATCGCGGGCTTGGCCACTAGAAGATCGGATCGCCCGGCTTGCGTCGCCAGGCTTCGGCGCGGTTCTTCCCGCCCTCGTTCTTGGCCTTGGCGTCCTTGGCGGCGTTGGCCAGGCTCTCCAGGAGGCTGCCCCCCACCCGCGTGGCGGCCGCCCGGGTGATGCCGGGGGTGTGCACGCGCTCGGGTCCCTTGGGGCTCTCGGCGGCGTTCTCCGTGGCCGCTTCGGCCTGCTCCCGGAGGCGCTTTTCGTACCAGAGCTTCCGCTTCGGGTCCAGGGCGCGGACCTGCTTGACTCCGCCCCCCTTCCGCGTGGCGGTGGGTTTGGGTTTCAACTCCCTCTTGTCCTCCCGATGATCGGAACCAGGATCAGAGGCTTCTTCCAGGATCTTGGCGAGGTCCGCCAGGCTTCCAAGGCCGCGCTGCTTGCTCATGTGTCGACACGACTCCCAAAGGACCTAAGCCAGGCCCAGTCCTCAAGCCTACCCCCGTACCCAACAACGGCCAAGACCAATTAAGGTCCTGGCCGCGAATTCCGGAAATTCCCTAGTCTAGAGCGCGTCGGCGATGGCCTTGCCCATGTCCACGGTGGTGGCCTTGCCGCCCAGGTCGGGGGTCCGGGGGCCTTCCGCCAGCACCTTCTCGATGGCCCGCATGATCGCGGCGCCCGCCGCGGGCTGGCCCAGGTGGTCGAGCATCATGGACCCGGCCCAGATCTGGCCCACGGGGTTGGCGATGCCCCTGCCGGCGATGTCGGGGGCCGAGCCGTGGACGGGCTCGAACATGGAGGGGTGGACGCGCTCGGGGTTCAGGTTGGCCGAGGGGGCGATGGCGATGGTGCCCGCGCAGGCCGGGGCCAGGTCCGACAGGATGTCGCCGAAGAGGTTGGAGCCCACCACCACGTCGAACCAGTCGGGGTTCTTCACGAACTGGGCCGTGAGGATGTCGATGTGGTACTGGTCGACGCGCACCTCGGGGTAGTTCTTGGCCATGAGGGCGAAGCGCTCGTCCCAGTAGGGCATGGTGATGGCCAGGCCGTTGCTCTTGGTGGCCGAGGTGACGTGCTTGCCGCGCGTCATGGCCTGCTCGAAGGCGTACTTCAGGATGCGGTCCACGCCCTTGCGGGTGAAGGTGGCCTCGCCGACGACCAGCTCGTCCTCGGTGCCCTTGTTCTCGAAGTGGCCCTTGGTGCCGTACTCGCCCTCGGTGTTCTCCCGGACGATCATCATGTCGATGCTCCCGGGCTCGCGCCCGGCCAGGGGGGACTTCACGCCGGGCATGAGGTACACGGGGCGGATGTTGGCGTACTGGTCGAACTCCCGGCGGATGGGGATGAGCAGCCCCCACAGCGAGACGTGGTCGGGCACGCCCGGGAAGCCCACGGCGCCCAGGAACACGGAATCGAAGGGCCGCAGCTGGTCGATGCCGTCGGCGGGCATCATGGCGCCGTGCTTGGCGTAGTACTCGCAGGACCAGTCGAAGTGCTTCCAGTCCATCCTGAAGCCGAACCTGGAGGCGGCCGCGTCCAGGACGCGGATGCCTTCGATCATGACCTCCTTGCCGATGCCGTCGCCGGGGATGGACGCGATGCGTAAAGTAGTGGACATGGATGGCCTCCAGGGTGAAGTTAGGCGTGGGAGGAACCAGTATGATCCCATTGCGGGCGTCCCTGCTGTGCCTGATTGCCGCCTTCACCTTCGCCTCCGCGCCGCCGGAACCCGTGTACGGACCCGAGCTGGAGGGCTTCGAATACGCCTTCCCCGTCCACCGCTTCGCCTTCACCAGCCAGGGCACGCCCCTGCGCATGGCCTACCTGGACGTGGCCCCCGAGGTCCCCAACGGCCGCACCGTCGTCCTCCTCCACGGCAAGAACTTCACCGCCGGCACCTGGGAGGCCACCATCCGCGTGCTCGCCAAGGCCGGCTACCGGGTCGTGGCCCCCGACCAGATCGGTTTCGGGAAGTCCACCAAGCCCGCCCACTTCCAGTACACCTTCCAGGAGCTGGCCCGGAACACCCGCGCCCTCCTGGCCTCCCTCGGCATCCCGAAGGCCGCCCTGGTGGCCCACTCCACCGGGGGCATGCTGGCCGTGCGCTACGCCCTGATGTTTCCCGCCCAGGTGGAGCAGCTGGTGCTGGTGAACCCCATCGGCCTGGAGGACTGGAAGGCCGAGGGCGTCCCGTCCCTGTCCGTGGACCAGTGGTACCAGCGGGAGCTGGGCGTCACCGCCCAGCGCATCCGCGCCTACGAGCAGGCCACCTACTATGCCGGCCAGTGGCGCCCCGAGTTCGAGGTCCCCGTGGGCATGCTGGCGGGCCTCTTCCGGGGCCCCGGCAGGGAGCTGGTGGCGTGGAACTCCGCCCTCATCTACGACATGATCTTCACCCAGCCCGTGGTGTACGAGTTCGGGAAGCTGACGGTCCCCACCCTCCTGCTCATCGGCCAGAAGGACATCACCGTCATCGCCAAGGACGCCGCCCCCCCCGCCGTGGCCGCCCGCCTGGGCAACTACCCCGAACTGGGCCGCCGCGCCGCCAAGGCGATCCCCGGCGCCAGGCTGGTCGAGTTCCCCGGCCTGGGCCACGCCCCCCAGTTCCAGGACCCCGACGCCTTCCACAGGGAACTGCTGAAGGGACTCGCCCACTAGCCCTTTCTCTCCTCGGCGAGCCTCAGTCCCTCGGCCACCTCGGCGATGCCTTTCTTTTCTTTACTCATGCGGCGCAAAGGTTTGATGCGCCGCACGGTTTTGAAACAGAATGCATCGCCGAGGCGGCCGAAGGACCGAGGCTCGCCGAGACGAGCCTAGTATTTCATTTTTATATCGACCGGATTCTTGAAGGTGTCGTACAGCGGCGACGTCCGGATCACGGCCTCATGGAGCTCCTTCACCTGCTGGGGCGTGCCGTTGCAGGCCAGGTTCACCTTGACCCTTATCTGTGAAAGTCCCGGCCGGATCTTCTTGTCCAGCTCCATGAACCCCCGGAGGTCGGTATCCGTCTCCACGTCGAAGCTCAGGCTGTGGATATCGATGCCCATGGCCGCCGCGTTGTAGGCGTAGGTGACGTTCAGGCAGCTGGTCAGGGCGTGCAGGGCCGCCTCGCCGGCGTTGGGGGCCACGTCGGTCCCCAGCAGGGTGGCGGGCTCGTCGGCCTCCAGGAAGACCGGGGTGTTCCGCTTGTGCTCCTTGCCCAGGGCGTAGTGGGAATCGAAGGTGCTCTGGGAGTGGGCGCCGTTGATCCACTTGGAGCGGGACCGGAACATCAGTTTGCCCATGGCGGGCGTGGCCTTGACCTTGTCCATGAGGGCCGTGAGCTCTTCCGTGGACACGCCGTTATGAGTAGCTTGCATCGTGCTCATTTCGCCTCCTCGGGGGCGGCCTTTTCCGTTGAGGCACACCCTGGCCGCCCCAGTCTCTGAGGTGGACGTGCCGGTCGGTGGAGAGCGGCTGAACAGGGTAGGTGCCCACGTTCGTGCCCTCGCTGGTAAACCGAGGCTAAGGTAGGTCAAACCTGGGTTGAGTCAAGGTCGCAGGGGGAGGCGGTTCCCGGCTTGAATGATTAACGCATGGCTTCCATGGGGCTGAGTCGCATGGCCCTGAATGCGGGATACATGCCGAACACCAGGGAGAGCGCCAACGCCACGCCCCAGGCCATGAGGAGGCCATACATATTCACCACGAGACCGTAGGGGAAATTGCTCGAGAGGGCCTTGCACAGGGCCCCGCCCGCCAGGGTGCCTGTCAGGGCGCCGAGGGCTGCCAGGACGGCCGCTTCCAGGAGGAACTGCACGAAGATCTCCTGGTCCGAGGCGCCCAGGGCCTTGCGCAGGCCGATCTCGTAGCGGCGGTCCGAGAAGGAGATGAGCATCACCGAGAGCACCCCCACGCCGCCCACCAGGAGCACGGTGCCCGCCAGGCTCATGAGGACGATGGTCCAGCCCCGCATCTGCTGCAGGAAGTTCTGCCAGCTGCGCGCGGCCTCGGCGTCCAGGTCCAGGATCTCCACGTCCTCGATCCCGTGGTGGGCCTGCTTGGCCCGGCCCAGGACCAGGGCGGTGACGTCCTTGGCGTCCCGCTTGGCCTTGAGCTTGACGCCCAGCTGGCTCAGCTTGTGGGTGGGGTCCAGGCGGTCCATGTAGGCTTCCAGGGGGATGAGCATGCCGTTGGCGTCCACCCAGGAGTCCTCGTTGAAGATCATCAGGGGGGCCAGGACGCCCACCACCCGGAAGGGGATGCCGTCGACCATGATGTCCTTGCCCACCGGGTCCGCCCCGCCCAGGAACTTGGAGGCCAGGCTTGCGCCCAGCACGGCCACGGTGGAGCGGCGCTTCTGGTCGTCCTCGGTGAGGCCGCGCCCGGAGGCGATCCTGCGGTTCATGACGGGGATGTAGTCGGGGACGTTGCCCGCGACCATGATCCGCTCGTTGCCGCTGGCCACGCGCACACTGGTCTGCTTCACGGCCCGGGGCATGAACGCCATGACCTTGTCGTAGGGCGCGGTGAGGCGGGGCACGTCCTCCATTCGCAGGCCGGGGCTCATGGCGAAGCGCTTCTGCTCGTCCGAGGTCTCGGCGGTCTTGGGGGCCACGACGAGGGTTCCGTCCCAGCTCATGCCGGAAAAGCCCGTGCCGATCTTGTCCAGGATGCCGTCCAGCACGGAGGTCATCACCACCAGGGCGAAGACGCCCAGCATGAGGAGCGTGAGGGTCAGGATGGACCGCATCTTGTGGGCCCACAGCTCGGTCAGGCCGCTGACCACCACCTCCCAGGCCAGCGCGGCCTGGTGCCCGATGCCCCGCGCGGCCACGGGAGTCGTCATTTCACTCATAGCGGAGGGCCTCCATGGGGGAGAGGCGGCTGGCCTTCCACGCGGGATACAGGGCGAAGGCGAAGCCGAAGACGGCCGCCAGCAGGAAGGCCCACACGAAGCTCGAGGCCCGCATGTAGAGCGGCACGCCCAGGCTCAGGCAGATGGTCCAGGAGAAGAGCACGCCGGCGGAGAGGCCCAGGAAGGCGCCCAGCAGTGTGAGGAGCAGGGCCTCGGTCATGAAGCCCTTGAACACCTCCCGGCCCGAGGCGCCGATGGCCATCTTGACGCCCACTTCGCGCACGCGTTCCTTGAGGGAGGCCATCTGGATGTTCACGTTCACGATGCCTCCGCCCAGCAGGGCCAGGACGCCCGAGAGCAGGAAGATGATGTTGTAGACGTCGCCCTGGCTGCGCCGCTTGGCCATGCGCGCGGCCACGTCGTCCAGGCGGAAGTCCTCCTGCTGGCGGTGGCTGGCCTTGAGGAAGGCGGTGAGGCCCTTGGCGAAGCCCTGGATGGCGTTGACCTCGGGGAGCCGGAAGGTGACCCGGTCCGTGCGGCGGTACTGGTCGCCCTGCATGCGCTTCTGCACGAAGGCCGAGGGCAGGGCGATGATGCGGTTGCGCCAGCGGAAGATGTTGCCCTGGCCCTCCCGGAAGCGGAACACCCGCTCCTGGAACGTGCCGATCACCGTCACGGGGATGCCGCCGATGGTGAGCACCTGCCCCAGGGCGTCGCCCGCGGGGAAGTAGGTCTGGGCGGCTTCCGCGCCGAGGATGGCCACGGCCTCGCCCTGGTCCAGGTCCGTGGCGCTGAAGGAGCGCCCGGTGGCCACGGCGTAGCCCTCCATGGGAATGAAGTCGGCGCCGATGCCCGTGAGCTGGCGGTCCTGGTCGGCGTAGGCGCTCTTCGTGCGGGCCCTGGCGTTCTTGCGCACGCTCACGCCGGCCACGGCCTTGGTGTCCAGGTCCGAGCCGTTCACGGCGTCGTCGTTGCGCAGGCCGCGGTTGGCGGTCTGGAGCGCCGTGGCCTGGCCGTCCTTGACGATGGCGTTGGGCTGGACGTTGAGCTTGTCCAGGCCCCCCAGCTTCACGAAGAGCCGGTCGCTCTGGGCCCGCTGGCTGTCGGAGATGGAGAAGCCCCCCAGCACCGAGGCCACGCCCAGGATCACGCCCAGGGCCTGGAGGATGGAGCGGCCGAGGTTCTCCCGGATCTCCACCCAGGATTCCAGGAGCCGTTCGCGAAAGGCGCCCGAGCCGCTCATTGGGGTTCGCCCGTGGCGATGAGGCCGTCGCGGATCTCCACCTTGCGCTGGGCCATGGCCGCGATGCCCAGGTCGTGGGTGACGAGGATGACGGTGTTGCCCTGGCGGTTGAGCTCCTTGAACAGGTCGAGGATCTCGGCGCCGGTGTGGGAATCCAGGGCCCCGGTGGGCTCGTCGGCGAGGAGGATGGTGGGGCGGTTGGCCAGGGACCTGGCGATGGACACGCGCTGCTTCTGGCCTCCGGAGAGTTCGCCGGGGAGCTTCATGGCCTTCTCGGCGATGCCCACGCGGTCCAGCATCTCCATGGCCCGGGCCCGGCGCTCCTTGCGCCCCACCCCGGCGTAGAGCATGGGCAGTTCCACGTTGCGCACCACCGAGGCCTTGGGCAGCAGGTTGTAGGCCTGGAACACGAAACCGATCTTGGTGTTGCGGATGCGGGCCAGGTCGCCGCCCGAGAGGCCCTGGACGGGGTGGCCGTCCAGCTCGTAGCTGCCTCCGGTGGGGCGGTCCAGGCAGCCCAGGATGGCCATGAGGGTGGACTTTCCGGAACCGCTGGGGCCGATGAGGGCGATGAATTCGCCGGCTTCCACCTGGAGGTCGACGCCGCGCAGGGCGTGGACAGCGGTGCCGTTGGCGCCGAAGACCTTGGTGATCTCCCGCGTTTCGATGACGAGCGGCATGGTGGCTCCAGCTAGGGTCTGTTCGGAATGTAGAAGGCCCCGCGACGGCGTCTGGAGGCCCGATGATCGGGCGCAAGGCCCGCGGGAAATATAGGGCATATTTTCAAGGGACTTGCACACGATAAGCGGGCCTCCAGACGCCGCCCTTCGGGTGGTGGCATCGGCCACGGCAATCCTGCGTTCCGCTCGTCGAACGATTTCCCGAATCGCCCTCCTCGCGGGCCTTGTCTTGCCATGGCCGGTGCCACCATCGCGGGGCCTCCTACATTCCGAACAGACCCTAGAAGTTGTCTTCGTCCTTTTCCACCTTCTTGCGGGTGGGGTCCTCGAGGCACACCTGCTCGTCCTTGTTCAGGCCCGAGATGATCTCCACCCGCTCCAGGGTGGCGATGCCGGCCTTCACGGGGACCACGTCGAAGTAGTCGCGCCAGTGGTCCGAGAGCCACACGAACTTGGAGCGGCCGGAGAGGCCTTCCTTGGCGGCCGCCATCTTCTGGGGATCGAGGTCCTTCTTCAGGCGGAACACCACGGTCCCCCCGTCCCGGCGCTGCAGGGCCTCCAGGGGCACGCTCACGGCCTTGTCGCGCTTCTCGCCCAGGATCTCGACGTTGGCGCTCATGCCGGTGCGGTAGGCGTCGCTGAGCTCGTCCAGCTTGATCTCCACCTTGAAGACCTTGATCTTGTCCACCAGCTCGGCGGCGGGGGACACGAAGCGCACGCGGCCGTTGAAGGTCCGCTGGGGGAAGGCGTCCAGGGTGATGCGCACGGGCTGGCCCACCTGCACCTTGGCCACGTCCACCTCGTTGACGTTGACCTTGATGATCAGCGACTTCAGGTCGGCCACGGTGTAGACCACGGTGCCGGCGTTGAAGCTGTTCACGCCCGACATGATGGTGTCGCCCAGTTCCACGCCCTTCTTGATGACCATGCCGCTCATGGGGCTGATGACCTTGGCGTGCTGGGTGGAGGCGTTGCCGGCGATGGGGATGCCCCGGTCCTCGACGATCTGGTAGCGGGTCTGGGCGGACTTGAGGGTCTCGGAGGCCATGTCCCGGGCCGTCCTGGAGGAACGGAAGGCCTGCTCGGACACGAGGCCCTCCTTGAAGAGCGCCTCCTGCTGCTTGAAGTCCTTATCCGCGTTCATGAAGGCCACCTTGGCCGAGGAAACGCTGCCCTGCACGTCGGAGAGGGTCTGGGCCTGGTTCACGTCGGGCTCGACCTCCGCCAGCACTTCGCCTGCGGTGACCATGTCGCCCTCGCGCACCTTGTAGGAGAGGACCCGGCCGCTGACCGTGGACTTGATGTCCACCTTCACGAAGGGATCCACCACGCCCACTTCCCGCACGCTGACCTGGAGGTCCTCGGCCTGGACCTTGCCCAGCCGGAACGGCGTCTCCTGGTTCCCTTTGGGCTTGTGGGTGCTCTTGGCCGCCACGAGCAATCCGCCCACGACCAGGAAGCCCGCCACGCCAACGATCCACCAGCGCTTCTTCATAACCTCTCCCGCATGTCCATGAACCTGGAACTGAATTGACTACGTCCCAAGTTTCCCCCCGTTTAGGGGGCGGGGAACCGCCCATTCGGCGGCCACGGGGGCTGGATCGGCCAACGCTCCCGCCTGACCGGGGAACGGTCCCCGGCGGCGGAAGTACGACCGAGCGGGTGCTATTTCCCGGAGGTCAGCCGCTTGGCTTCCCGGGCGATCATTAGTTCCTCATTCGTTGGCACGACCACCACCGCCACCTTGGAATCGGGGGTGGAGATGAACCGGTCCGCCTTGCTGCGGGTCGCGTTGATCTCCTCGTCAATGGCCACGCCGAGGAAGCCCAGGCGCTTGCAGATCCAGCTGCGCAGGCCGGGGGAGTTCTCGCCGATGCCGGCGGTGAAGCAGATGGCGTCCACCCCGTTCATGGCGGCGGCGTAGCCGCCCACGTACTTCAGGACGCCGTAGCACAGCACCTCGTGGGCCAGCTTTGCGCGCTTGTTCTTGTCCATGGCCTCCTCCACCTCGCGGCAGTCCGAGGAGACGCCGGAGATGCCCAGCAGGCCGGACTTCTTGTTGAGCAGGGCGGACAGGGCGGGGCCGTCGAGCTTCTCCTGCTCCATGAGCGTGGTGAGGACGCCCGGGTCCAGGTTGCCGCTGCGGGTGCCCATGATCACGCCTTCCAGGGGCGTGAGGCCCATGGAGGTGTCCACGCTGTGCCCGTTGTGCACGGCGGTGATGCTGGAGCCGTTGCCCAGGTGGCAGGTGACGATCTTGGTGGCGTCCAGGGGCCTGCCGATGAGGTTGGCGGTGCGCTCGGCCACGTAGCGGTGGCTGGTGCCGTGGAACCCGTAGCGGCGCAGCCCCAGGCGCTGGCAGAGCTCGTAGGGCAGGCCGTAGGTGTAGGCGTATTCGGGCATGCTGTGATGGAAGGACGTGTCGAAGACCGCCACCTGGGGCACGCCGGGGAAGAGTTCCTGGGCGGTGCGGATGCCCGAGGCCGAGGCCGGGTTGTGCAGGGGGGCGTAGAAGGCCAGCTCCTCGATCTCCTTGAGCACCGCGGGGGTGATCACTTCGGAGTCCCCGAAGTTGGGGCCCCCGTGGGCCACGCGGTGGCCGACGGCGTCCACGTCCCGGTCCTCGCCCAGCACGGTGTGCTTGAGCTGCTCCATGATCGCGGAGAGGGCCTTCTTGTGGTTGGCCATGTCGAGCTCGAGGCGGCCCTTCTCGCCCTGGATGGTCCAGCGGATGAAGCCTTCGGAGATGCCGATGCGCTCGGCGATGCCCTCCGCCAGGGTCTTCTCCTCCTCCATGTCGACAAGATTGAATTTCAGCGAGGACGAGCCGGCATTCAGGACGAGGATCAACACAAGATACTCCTATCGTTAATTCGATTCTCCTTAGTCTAAACCGAACGGAGGCCTGATCTGCATCCCCCGGGTCACTTTTGAGCAAGATCACCCGCCCTGCACAGGTCCACCAGGGGGCACGCGGCGCACCCCGGCAGGCGCCGCACCCCGGGGCAGTCCCCGAGGATGCCCAGGTGGGCCATGGGGAAGTCGTACCGGAGGGGATCCTCCGGGCACATGGCGCGAAGCGCCTCGGTGATCTCCCGGGCCAGCTTCCCGTCGGGGGTCTTGCGGCGGCCGATGCCGATGAAGCCCGAGATCCGCGCCACATGCGTATCCAGGGGCACCACCAGGTCCCTCCTCGGGTAGTCGCGCCAGAGGCCCAGGTCGGGCCACTCGTCCCGGACCATCCAGCGCAGGAACATGCGCCACCGCTTGCAGGCCGCGCCCCGGAGCGGATCGGGCAGATTGAATCTCAGTCCCGGCGTTTCGGGGAGCTCCCGGCGCAGGCGCAGCACCAGCGCGGAAAGCCGCTGGTCCGCGGTGGCGCCCTCCCGGGGGACGAGGTGGGGCTCCAGGCCCCGGCCCCCGGACTCGCGGGACAGGCGCACCCAGGCGAGGATCCACTGGGCCATGTCCTCCCCGGTGTGGAAGCGCCAGGCCCAGCCCTTCAGGGCGGCCCGCAGATGGTCCAGGGCGCCGGGCTCCGCGGCCCTGGCCGCCGGATGGTCCCCGAGGGGCGCCAGGACCGCCTCGATGGCCGAGAGCATGGGAGCGACCCTGCCGTAGGCCAGGTGCGCGGCGACGAAGGCGGCCAGTTCCTGGTCCCCCCCGGACGCGAAGCTCCGCGGGATCACCAGGGGATCCAGGGCAAGGGAGGCTTCCCCGAGGTAGCGGTCATGGAGTGCGTCCAGCCGGAGCTTCAGCGGGTCGTCGGGGGTCTTCGCGGGTTTGGCGGGTCTTTTCAAGGTCTGGGGGCCTGCAGCATCAGACCTCCATCATCGCAGGTCAGGGTGATGCCCAGGGTGTGTCCCAGGGCCAGGGCCCAGCGGGCGCTGATGTCGCCCGGCCGGTCCGGATTCTGGGCGGTCAGCCCCTCGGGCAGGAGGCTCACCGGGTCCATGCGAATGCACCACCGGTTGGGTTCCGAGGCGCACCGGATCTCGAGTAGGTGGCCCCGCACGTAGGGCAGCGCCTGGCGCGCGGCAGCCCGCAGGTAGGAACGGAGCATGGCGCCCGGCCACCGGTCGGGCCCGCCCCGGTCCTCGAACGTCAGCACGAACTCGCACTTGAACAGGAGGCTCATGGGCTTGAGCTCGTCCAGCAGCTGGGCGCGCCAGTCGGGCCCCTCCTGGAGGCCGGCTTCCGGCAGTGTGCCCATGGCCAGATGGCGGGCCCGAGCCAGGGTGGCCATGCCCTCCTCCACGACGGCGTCCAGCCGGTCCTTGTCCCGGATCCCCAGGGGCCGCTCGGGATCCGTCAGCTCCAGGATCCCCTGGATGCCCGCGAGGACATTGGCCATGTCATGAAGCGCGGCCCGGATGAGGAGTTCCGCTTGTTTTTCCATGTTCACAACTTTCTGGGCAACGGAGCCATACTGTGATTAAACTTCTGGGATAGTAACCTGGAAAGGTCCAACCCAAATGCACTCCGAGACCAAGAAATTGGGTGAAATGCTCGTGGATGCCGGTCTGATCACGCCGGCCCAGCAGCAGGAGGCGCTCCGGTACCAGAAGGCCGCGGGGGGGCGGATGGGCAGCAACCTGGTGGCCATGGGCATGATCAGCGATGACTCCCTCATGGACTTCCTGGCCCAGCAGACGGGGGTGCCCCGCCTGGACGTGAAGCACCTGGACGTCCTCCCCTCGGTCCTCGAGCGGATCCCGCGCCGGCTGGCCGAGCAGATGACGATCCTCCCCGTGGCCTTCAAGGAGCCCAAGTCCCTGGTCCTGGCCATGGCGGATCCCTCGGACCTGAACGCGGTGGACAGCGCGCGCTTCGCCTCCGGCCTCAACATCGAGCCCATGGTGGCCTCCCACTCCGCCCTGCGCCTGGCCATCGCGGACCAGTACCGCAAGCTGGAATCCGGGCCCCTGGGCGTGACCGTCGAAGTGAACCGCACCCGCCGGTGCAGCGCTACGAGTTGAAGCGGGCGAGCTTCCCGATGGGAGCAGCAGCCAGCAGCTGTGAGTCACACCTCCGAGTGCGAATTCTCCAGCTTCGCGCGGATGGCCTCGAGTTTCTTGGCGGGGCACTCCTTCGAGGGCGAGCATGATCCAGTGCTGAAGCGTCATTTCATCCTCACACGTAGCCCAGCAGGTGGCCGCCCACGACCGTCAGCCAGGCCATGAGCCAGGCAAGTCCGGAGCCGTAGACGATGGTGAAGCCGGCCCACAGGAAGCTGCGGGTCTCCTTCATGATCATGCCCACCGTGCCCAGGCAGGGGGTGTAGATGAGCGTGAAGACCATGAAGGCTGCCGTGGAGGCCCATGAGGTGCATGAGGCGGTCCATGATGAAGGCCGCCCGGGCCATGTACCCGGTGTCCTCGAGGAAGGCGATGCAGCCCATGAGGAGCATGATCACCGGCACGAACACGATGACCGCGCCCACGCCCGGGATGATGCCGTCCACCAGGAGGCTGGAGAGCTCCCCCGCGGGAAGGTGGGCCGCGGCGTAGCCGTGGAGCCACCCGAAGGCCCCCGCGATCCAGTCCTGGGGGTACTTGCCCACCACGAACGTGACGGTGTACACCCCGATCATGATGGCGATGAAGATGGGGATGCCCAGGTACCGGTGGGTGAGCAGGGAATCCAGGCGGCCGGTGATGTCGGCGTGCTTGCGGTCGGTGCGCTCGACCACCTCCTCCACGAGGCCGTGGACGAAGCCGTAGCGCCCCTCGGCCAGCAGGGTGGAGCCGTCGGCGCCCAGGTGCGGCTCGAGGAACGCGAGGCTGGCCTTGACCTGCGCGCCGATGGCCTTGCGGGCGTGGCTGCGCTCCACCAGCTCCAGGGCGTGGGGCATGCCTTCCAGCAGCTGCAGCGCGAGGCGGCGGGGCGGCTGGGACTGGGCCAGCTCCTCGTCCCGCAGGATCTCCTGGCGGATCTTCTGGAGCTCCCCCTCCATGTCCGGGCCGTAGTTCACGGAGGCCAGCTTGCCCAGGGACGCGCCGGCCACCTTCAGGATGGCGTCCTTGAGGCTCTGGATGCCCTCCTCGCGGTTGCCCACGGTGGGCACCACGGGGCCGCCCAGGAGCCTCTCCAGGGCGGGCAGGTCGATCCTCAGGCCCTTCTCCTCGGCGTCGTCCATCATGTTCAGGACGAAGACCATGGGCCGGTCCAGCTCCAGGAGCTGGGTGGTGAGGTAGAAGTTGCGCTCCAGGTTGGAGGCGTCCAGCACGTTGACGATGACGTCGACGCTGGGGTCGGCCACGAAAAGGGCGGCGATCCGCTCGTCCTCGCTGCGGGCGGAAAGCGAATAGGTGCCGGGCAGGTCCACGACCTCAACAGGACCCTGGGGCGTCTCGAAGGTGCCGCTGCGGCGCTCGACCGTGACCCCGGGCCAGTTGCCCACATGGTGCCGGGAGCCGGTGAGGGCGTTGAAGATGGTCGTTTTACCGCAGTTGGGGTTGCCGGCAAGCGCCAGGGTCGTCATTTCAGGTCTCCTCGGACACGAGGATGCACTGACCCTCTTCCCGCCTCAGAGACAGGTGGTAACCCTTGATCACAAGTTCCATGGGGTCCCCCATGGGGGCGAGTTTCTCCACCTTGATCCGCGCGCCGCGGACGAACCCCATCTCCAGGAGACGGTGGCGGATTTTCCCCGTCGCCAATATTTCGGTTACGACTGCCTCGGCGCCCGGTTGGAGGTCGCTGAGGGTTCTGGCTTGCACATGAGACATGATCTCAACTCCGTTCGTCCAGTCTAGAACAACAGGTCCCTGAAACAAGCGGGAATGCTGCGACACTAATCACAAGACCGCCAGGTTCCATTGCTACAATGCTTGTATAAACGGCTCCCATGGTCATCACATTTCCAAACATCCTGACGTTTCTGCGCATCTGCGCGGTACCGTTCTTCGCGATCGCCGTGTGGTACGGGCGGACGACTGAGGCCTGCGTCCTGTTCGCCTGCGCGGGTCTCACGGATCTCCTGGACGGGTGGTTCGCCCGGCGCTTCAACCAGAAATCCACCCTGGGCGCCATCCTGGACCCGGCCGCGGACAAGCTCCTCATGACGACCGCCTTCGTGCTCCTGGCCTTTCCCCGGGAGGTCTACACCGTCCGCGTGCCCGCCTGGGTCGCCATCCTCGCCATCTCCCGGGACGTGCTCATCTCCCTGGTGGCCCTGGTCGCCTACGAACGGCTCGACCCCAGCAAGTTCGCGCCCTCCTGGCTGGGCAAGGCCACGACCTTCGTGGAGCTGGTGGCCATCTCCCTGGCGCTGCTGTTCAACCACCTGGGACCCCGGGACTGGTACAAGTACCTGGTACCCTGGATCTTCTACCTCATCGCAGCCATGGTCGTCGCCTCGGGCGTCCACTACTTCTTCCGGGCCACCCACGTGACGGAGCCCTCGTGAGCGGGCCGGCGAAGGTCCGGATCCCCTTCGGATTCCTGGCCCTGGCCGGGGCGGCCCTGGCGGCGCTGTGGTTCCTGCGCAGCGCCCTGGCGCCCTTCTTCCTGGCCCTGGTCCTGGCCTACGTCCTGGAACCCGTGGTGGCCCGGTTCGCCCGGAGGCTGGGACGGGAATGGGCGTCGATCCTCGTCATCCTGGGGGCGGTGGCCCTGGCGGCGCTGTTGGCCTGGGCCCTGGTTCCCCTGCTTTGGGACCAGGGGGAGCGCCTGGTGGCCTCCCTGCCCGGCCTCAAGGAACGCCTGGAAGGCCGCTACCTCCCCTGGCTTCAGGCCCACCCCGTGGTCCAGGTCAAGATCAAGCAGGGACTGGAGGGGCTGGACCCCATGGCCCTCGTGAAGGAGGTGGGCCTGGCCGGCGCGGGTCTCCTGGGCTGGCTCCTGTCCCTCATCACCCTGATCCTGGTGCCCCTCATCCTCTATTACCTGCTGGTGGAGGGCCACAAGCTCCTCCAGGAGCTGGACGACCTGGTCCCCAGCCGCCACCTGGAGCGGGCCAAGGGCATCGCGGGCGAGATCAACGGGCGCCTGGGCGGCTACATCCGCGGGCAATTGGCGGTGTCCCTGGTCATGTCCCTCCTCCAGGGCCTCGCCTTCCAGCTCCTGGGGGTGCCCAACGCCTGGCTCCTGGGGCTCGTGGCGGGGTTCTCCAACGTGGTGCCCTATTCGCCCTACATCACCGCGCTGCCCCCGGCGCTGCTGTTCGCGGCGGTGAACGGGACCTCGGGCGGCGGGCTCCTGGTGGTGGCGCTGGTGTTCACCGCGGTGCAGAAGGCCGAGACCCTCTACTTCACCCCCGTGTGGGTGGGGCGCGCCAGCGGGCTCCACCCGCTCGAGGTACTCCTGGCCATCCTCTCCTTCGGCTACGCCTTCGGGGTGGTGGGCCTCATTTTCGCCGTGCCCATGATGATCGTCCTCAAGGTCGCCACGCGGATCGCCCTCGAGCACTACAAGGCCCACCCCTGGTTCGTGGGCGAGGAGCCGTGAGGCCCGTGCTGGCCGTCCTGGCCCTGGCGGCGGCGCTGTGGGCGGGGCCGCCGGGGGAGCTGGGGCTTCCCTTCATCACCAATTTCCGGCCCCGGGAGTACGCGGGCCCGCCCCAGAACTGGGACTTCGTGGAGGACGCCCGGGGCGTCATGTTCGTGGGAAATACGGCGGGCGTCCTGGAGTTCGACGGCAACACCTGGCGGATGATCCCCACCCGGAACCGCACCGCCGCGAGGTCCCTGGGCATGGACGCCACCGGGCGCATCTTCGTGGGCGCCAAGAACGAGTTCGGCTACCTGGCCCCGGACGCCAACGGGCTGCTGCGGTACGTGCCGCTGGAGGACCTGGTGGAGCCCTCGGCGCGGTCCTTCTCCGACGTGTGGAACGTGCTGCCCACGCCGGAGGGCGTCTACTTCCAGACCCGCGAGTACCTGTTCCTGTACGACGGGAAGACCGTGAAGACCCTCAAGGCCGACACCTCGTTCACGCTGGCGTGGAAGATCCGCGGGCGCATCCACCTCTACGAGCGCGGGATCGGGCCGGTGGTCCTGGAAAAGGGCCGGTTCAAGCCGCTTGCCGGCGCGGGGAAGTTCACCAAGGAGCTGGTGAACTTCATGCTCCCCTGGGGCGCGGGACAGTCGATCCTCCTGGGCACGAGCCACCAGGGGCTGTTCCTCTACGACGGCTGGGACATCCTCCCGTTCCCCACCGACGCCGACGCCGACCTGGCCCGGATCACCATCAGCCACGGGGCGATCCTGCGGGACGGGAACCTGGCGGTGGCGGGCATCCGCGGAGGCGCGTGGATCTTCGACCGGCAGGGGCGGCTCCTGATGCGCCTGGACCGGCAGGGGGGGCTGCAGGAGGAGTTCGTGAACCGGGTCTTCGTGGACCGGAGCTCGCGGCTCTGGCTCGGCCTGAACCGGGGCCTCGCGAGAGTGGAATGGCCGTCACCCTTCACGACCTTCGGCGAGGACTCGGGCCTGGAGGGCACCGTCAACGCCCTGACCCGCCACGCGGGGCTTCTGTACGCCGGCACCAGCAAGGGCCTGTTCGTCCTGGGGCGCGACCGGCCCAACTCCGCGACCGGCCCCGCCGCCATCCCCGCCGGAGGCCCCCTGTGGCGCTTCCGGCGCGTGGACGGGATCCGCGGCCAGGTGTGGGGCTTCCGTCCCGTCAAGGGCCGGCTCTTCGCATGCAGCAACGCCGGGCTCTTCGAGGCGCGGGGGGACAGGGCTGTCCTGGCCTTCTCCACCGCCGGCGAGCGGGACGCCTTCTGCCTCGTGCCCTCGCGCCGGGACGCCTCCCGGTACTTCCTCGGACTCGCGGGGGGCGTCGCCCTGCTGCGCTGGAACGGCGCCCGCTGGAAGGACGAGGGGCGGATCCCGGACCTCAAGGTCGAGGCGCGCACGCTCGCGGAGGCCGACGACGGGGCCCTGTGGGTGGGCACCCAGTCCTCGGGGGTGAGGCGCGTGACCCCCGGGCCCGGGGGGACCCTGGGCGTCGAGGCCTTCGGCCTCGCCCAGGGCCTGCCCAGCCTGGCCCACGACTTCGTCAAGGAGCTCTCCACGGGGCTGGTCTTCACCACCCACGCCGGGTTCTACCGGTTCAACGAGGTCACCCGGCGCTTCCAGCCCGATCCGCGGTTCGCCACGCTGTTCCCCCAGGGGCCGCGCTATCCCGACGGGGTCGTCGAAGGCCCCGGCGGCAGGATCTGGATGCACGCGCATGACGAGGGGACCCAGGAGCGGGACACCGGCTACGCCGCGGCGGCCCCCGGCCTCCCGTTCCGGTTCGAGAAGGGGCCCTCGAGGCGCCTGGGGGACGCCACCGTGTACGCCATCCTGCCCGAGGAGGACGGCGCGGTCTGGATGGGCGGGCCCGAAGGCCTCGTGCGGTACGATCCCGGCCAGGAGTTCCGCCTGCCCTGGAACACGGGGCCGCTGGTGCGCCGGGTCACCGGTCCCGGGCGGCAGACCTTCTTCGGCGGGGAGGGGGCCTGGAACGGATCGGACCGGCTGCCCTTCGCCTCCAACACGCTGCGGTTCGAGTTCGCGGCCCCCGGCGGATCCCCGGAATCCGCCACCCAGTACCGCGTGCGCCTGGAGGGCTACGACCGGGCCTGGTCGCCCTGGACCTCGGAGACCTTCCGGGACTACACCAACCTCCCCGAAGGCTCCTACCGTTTCCTGGTCGCCGCCCGCAACGGGGACGGCCAGGTGGCCCCGGCCAGCGCCGTCTCCTTCCGCCTCCTCCCGCCCTTCTACCGCACCTGGTGGGCCTACATGGGCTACGTCGCGCTGGGGGCCCTCTCGCTCAACCTGGTGATCCAGTGGCGCCTCTGGCGCAGCCGCCTGGCGCGGCGGGTCCTGGTGCGCAAGGTGGTGGAACGCACGGAGCAGCTGCGGCGCAAGACCGCCCAGCTGGAGTTGGCCAAGTCGGAGGCCGAGGCCGCCACCCGGTCCAAGAGCGAATTCCTGGCCAACATGAGCCACGAGATCCGCACCCCCCTGAACG
This sequence comes from Geothrix sp. 21YS21S-2, assembly GCF_030846775.1. Classification (NCBI taxonomy): domain Bacteria; kingdom Pseudomonadati; phylum Acidobacteriota; class Holophagae; order Holophagales; family Holophagaceae; genus Geothrix; species Geothrix sp. 21YS21S-2. The sequence continues at coordinate 2,221,460 of NZ_CP132910.1, read as the reverse complement.
CCATCCTGGGCTACTCGGAGATCCTGAGGGACGAGGTCGCCGAGCCCCGGCTGCGGGAACACCTCGCGGCGATCTCCAGCGGCGGCAAGGCCCTCCTGGGCATCATCGGCGACATCCTGGACCTCTCGAAGATCGAGGCGGGCCGCATGGAGCTGGAATACGCCCCGACCCATGCGGCCGGACTCGTGCGGGACGTGGTGCACACCTTCTCGCTGCGCTGCCGGGAAAAGGGGCTGGACCTCCGGGTGGAGGAGGATCCCGCGCTGCCCAGGATCCTCGTCGTCTCCCCGGTGCACCTCCGGCAGGTCCTCTTCAACGTGGTGGGCAACGCGGTGAAGTTCACGGAGAAGGGCTCGGTCTGCGTGACCCTGCGGGCGTGGGGACGGGGCCCGGACACCGTGGACCTGGCCATCGAGGTGCGGGACACGGGCATCGGGATCCCCCCCGGGCAGCTGGAGACGATCTTCGACGCGTTCCACCAGGTTTCGGGCCAGGACGCGTCCCGGTACGGAGGCACGGGCCTGGGCCTGGCCATCTGCCGGCGCCTGGCCGGCATGATGGGCGGGGAGCTGCGGGTGGCCAGCACCGAAGGCCTGGGCAGCACCTTCACCCTCCTCCTCCACGGCGTGGCCGTCTCCAGCGAGGACGCCGTGCACGAGGACCTGGAGGCGCCCTTCCGGGGCGAGTTCCTGCCGGCCACGGTGCTCCTGGTGGACGACGTGAGGCCCAACCGCGAACTGCTCAAGCACTTCTTCGAGAGCTTCCCCTTCCGCTTCGAGGAGGCCGCCGACGGCGCCCAGGGCGTCGAGGTGGCCCGGAGGATCCTCCCCGATCTCATCATCATGGACCTGCGGATGCCCGTCATGGACGGCGTCCAGGCCACGCGGATCCTCAAGGCCGACGACCGCCTGAGGGCCATCCCCGTCATCATCCTCACCGCCTCCACGACCCAGGCCGACGAGACGCCGGTGTGGGAAAGCGGGGCCAACAGCTTCCTGCGCAAGCCCATATCCCGGTCCAGGCTCGCCGAGGAGATCGCGAAGTACCTTCCCTGCCGGCCGGAGGCCGGGCCGGGCGCCCCCGCGGAGCTGGCCCCCGAGGTGCGCGCCGCCCTGCCGCGGCTCCTGGCGGAACTGGAGGGCGAGGCGCTGGTGGAGTGGGGCCAGCTCAAGGACTCCTTCTTCATCGACCGCATGACGGGTTTTTCCGCGCGCATGTCGGCGCTCGCGGACACCTTCCGGGAGCCGGGCCTGAAGTCCTGGTCCGGCCAGGTCCTGGACCAGGCCGGCGCGTTCGACATGGAGAACCTCCCGGCGACCTTCCGGCGCTTCCCCGAAGTGGTGGAGGCCATCCGCGCCCAGTGCAGGTAGACTGGACCCATCCCAGGAACATGAACGTGCCCGAAGCCCTTCCCCACATCCTCATCGTGGACGATATCCCCCGTAACCTCCAGGTGCTGGCCCTCCTTCTCGACAAGGCCGGCTACCGGGTCTCCATGGCCATGGACGGCGCCAAGGCCCTGGAGATGGTCAAGGTGGAGCCGCCCGACCTCATCCTGCTGGACGTGATGATGCCCGACGTGGACGGCCTGGAGGTCTGCCGCCGCCTCAAGGCCGACGCCGCCGTACGGGAGATTCCCGTGATCTTCCTCACCGCCAAGGCCGAACTGGAGGACCTGCAGGAGGGGTTCCGCCTGGGGGCCGTGGACTACGTCACCAAGCCCTTCCGCGGCGCCGAGCTCCTGGCCCGGGTCGCCATCCACGTCAAGCTGCGGCAGGCCCTGGAGCGCGAGCGCGGGCTGAGGCGGAGCCTGGAGGAGACCCTGGCCCAGGTGAAGACGCTCTCCGGGCTGCTGCCCATCTGCGCCAGGTGCAAGAAGATCCGGGACGACAACGGATACTGGAACCAGATCGAGGCCTTCATCTCGGCCCACAGCGACGCCGACTTCACCCACGGCATCTGCCCGGACTGCTCCCGCGCGCTCTATCCGGAGATGGACGAGCCCTGACGCCGGTCCGGCCCGCCGGGGCGCCGGAGGATCAGGTCAGGTCCCCGCCCGTTCCGGCATGCCCCCCGAGGGGGTGAACCGGGCCAGGTGTTCCGAATCCCGTTCCAGGAGGCGGATGATCCGGCTAGCAAGCGCGATCCGGAAGGCGATGACCCGGTTGGTCGGCACGTGGGGAGGTCCCACGGCCCTGACGGCCGCGACCAGGGAGGACGGGATGAGGTGCTTGAGCAGGACGCGGCCGAGGCTGAGGGTCGGCTTGGACCTGGACTCCGAAACCAGCGACTGGGCGATGGCGGCCCTGAACGGAGGGGGCAGCAGGCGCGCCATGGTCTCGCTCGCCAGTTCCTCGGCCATCCAGAGGTTGTAGGGGTCGCTTTGCAGGAAGCCGTTGCGGCTGTCGTCGGCCGCCAGGACCGCGAAGGGGATGGGCGGGCCGATGGACCGGGTGAGCTGCCCGTAGACGTTGCGGCCCTCCCTCAGGTGGTCGGGCATCATCCGGACGAATTCAAGGACGGACCCCGCGAGCATGGGGTTGAGGACATCCACGAACGGGGTCTTGACGTCCGTAAGGCCGGCAAGGTGAATCGGAATGAAACAGGCGTGGATGAGACGGTCGCCGTACGTCTGCACGGTTTCCTCGGGTTCGCGCCGCAGCTCCCGGGGAAGCGTCTGCCGGCCGTCGGCCACGGCCTCGGCGGCCTCGTCCCCGATGAGCTCGCTCAGGAGGATCATGTCCTGGGCGTACCTGTGGTGGCGTTCTGGTCTGGAGATGGTTCCGAACCCTTCGTCGCCCCGGATGATCCCGTCCACCCCCTCCAGGGCGAAGCGGGCCCAGAGGCTGAGCCCGTCGAGGTAGGGGAACAGGGCATCCGTGGTTCCGCCGTGGGCTTCGATGAAGGCGTCCACCACGACAGGGGGGGGGGCGACGGAGTGCTCGGTGAGGAGGTAGTCGTTGCGGAGCCCATAGTGCCTGGCGAGCTTCTCGGCAATGAAAGCGTCGTTCCCCCGCTGGGTGCGCGATGCGGCCAGGCCCCAGGTCACGGTGCGGGGGCGCAAACCCGTGCCGTACAGGGTGGCGAGCAGCATCCGGCTGTCGTAGCCTCCCGACAGGGGGAGGATCCACTGGGGCGAAAGCCCCTGGCAGGACCCGATGGCCTTGGCCAGGACGTGGCGGAGGCCCTCCAGCGCCTCCTCCCGCCGCATGGGCAGGTTGCGGAAGACGATGGAGGTCGTGACCAGGGACAGGGTCCAGCGGGCCCGGTCGAGGGTCAGGCGGGCCCCCCGGGGCAGGCGGCGTATCCGCGTGTCCCAGGCTCCCGAAGGGCCGAGGGACCCCGAGGACAGGAACCAGGCGAACCCTGGCCGGCTCAGGCTCAGGCCCTGGAGCAGGCAGATGATGGCCCGCTGGGAGGTGGAGACGAAGAAATCGGTGTCGGTGATGGCATACCAGAGGGTGCGGGTGCCGCCGTAGTCGGAGCAGAGTTCGGTGAGACCCCCGTCGGAGCGCACCAGGGCGAAGGACCCGTCCGGGATCGCCGAGCCGGGGCGGTGCCACTCCGGCCAGTCCCCCACGAAGGCTCCGACCCGGCCGGAGGTCCCCTCGAGGCCTCCGGCGCCCCCCGGTCCCGTGAGGCACACGGCCTCGCCGGGGGCCTGCCGGATCCGATGGGCGAATCCTTTGATGGGCGGCGGGGTGATCCAGTCCGCGACGCGCTCCAGGAGGGCCCCACCGGCGAGGTCGCTGGACTCCCGTCTGCAGACATAGATCAGATTAGACATACAGGATTATTTCCATTTTTCGGCGGGACATGCCGGATTCGGGCACCCTGGACTTATGTTGTTAATTTACTATTCGACATCACAGTACTGGGCGTCCGGGAGGACGTCAACAGCTTCCGCGGTTCGCCACCCGGAACAACAAAGGGGCCTAAAAAGGCCCCTTTTTATTATTGTTGATATGTTTAAACCCGATCGAAGACGCTGAAGAAATAGCTTACCTCCCGCGCGGCCGAGGCGGGGGAGTCCGAGCCGTGGGTGGCGTTGCGCCCCATGTTCTCACCGAAGAGCTTGCGGAGGGTGCCCTCGGCGGCCTTGGCGGGATCGGTGGCGCCCATGAGCTCGCGCCAGCGGAGAATGGCATTCTCGCCCTCCAGGCAGAGGAGGACCACGGGACCTTCGGTCATGAAGGCCTCGAGCTCGGGATAGAACCCCTTGTTGACGTGCTCGGCGTAGAATCCCTTGCAGATGGAGGGGGTGAGGCGGGCGAGGCGCATGCCGCGCAGCGTGAAGCCGGCCTTTTCGATGGCGGACAGGATCCTGCCGATGTTGCCGTCCTGGACGGCGTTGGCCTTGATGATCCCAAACGTCTGCTCGATGCTCATTGATGCTCCATAAACAATCCAACAGTTTGCCCGAGGGTCCGGGAACACTCAAGCGCAATGGTCAAGAATGCAACCCTCCGGTGATTTCACGACGCAAGGTGGGCAATTCGTGGCGCCGCATGTAAAATGGAGAGCTTGACGGAACTGGAACCCAGCATGCTTGACAACCTCCTTAAGAAATTCATCGGCTCGAAAAACGATCGCGAGCTGAAGCGCCTCTGGGCCAAGGTCCAGGAGATCAACGCCCTCGAGGCGGGGATCCGGGAGCTTTCCGACGACGACCTGAAGGCAAAGACTCCCTATTTCAAGGAGTTGCTTGCAGGAGGGGCGACTCTCGACGACATCCTGCCCGAGGCCTTCGCGGTGGTTCGCGAAGCGTCCAGGCGGGTGCTGCGCATGCGTCATTTCGATGTGCAGCTCATTGGAGGCATGGTCCTCCATTACGGGAAGGTCGCCGAGATGCGCACGGGCGAGGGCAAGACCCTCACCGCGACCCTGCCCCTGTACCTGAACGGACTGGCGGGGAAGGGATCCCATCTGGTGACCGTGAACGACTACCTCGCCCGGCGCGACGCCGAGTGGATGGGGCGCCTCTACGGCTGGCTGGGCCTCTCCGTGGGCGTCGTGCAGCACGGCCTCACCGACGACGAGCGCCGCGCCGCCTACGGCTGCGACATCACCTACGCCACCAACAACGAGATCGGCTTCGACTACCTGCGCGACAACATGAAGTGGTCGCTGGAGGACTTCACCCAGCGCGGCTTCACGTTCGCCATCGTCGACGAGGTCGACTCCATCCTCATCGACGAGGCCCGCACCCCGCTGATCATCGCCGGCAGCAGCGAGGAGGACACGTCGAAGTACTTCCGCATCGACGCCGTGGTGCCCAAGCTCAAGCCCGAGGTGGATTTCAAGGTGGACGAGAAGGACCGCCAGGTCACCCTGACGGATGAGGGCATCCGGCACGCCGAACAGATCCTGGGCGTGGCCAACCTCTACGATCCCTCCGCCATCGAGACGCTCCACGGCCTCAACCAGGCCCTGCTGGCCCACAACCTCTACAAGCGGGATGTGGAGTACATGGTCCGGGACAAGGAGGACGGCAAGGGCCTCGAGGTGGTCATCGTGGACGAGTTCACCGGCCGCATGATGCCGGGCCGCCGCTGGTCCAACGGCCTCCATCAGGCCATCGAGGCCAAGGAGGGCGTGGAGGTCAACGCCGAGAACCAGACGCTGGCCACGGTGACCTTCCAGAATTTCTTCCGCATGTATGAAAAGCTGGCGGGCATGACCGGCACCGCCGAGACCGAGGCGCGCGAGCTGCTTCAGATCTACAAGCTCGAAGTGATCGTCATCCCCACCAACATGCCCATGATCCGCTCGGACTTCGCCGACACGGTCTACGCGTCCAAGACCGGCAAGAAGGCCGCCATCGTCGCCGAGATCAAGGAACTGCACGGCAAGGGCCAGCCCATCCTGGTGGGCACGGCCAGCATCGAGAGCAGCGAGGACCTGTCCGAGGCCCTCAAGGCCGCGAAGATCCGCCACGTCGTGCTGAACGCCAAGCATCACGCCAAGGAGGCCGAGATCATCGCGCAGGCCGGGCGCAAGGGCTCCGTGACCATCGCCACCAACATGGCCGGCCGCGGCACCGACATCGTCCTGGGCGGCAATCCCGAGGGCATGGCCAAGATGGAGGCCGGCAAGCGCGGCGTCGAGATCTACCACGAGGACGGCCGCGAGACGGCCGAGTTCCTCGCCCTGGTGGACGAGATGGCCAGGCAGACCGAGGCCGAGAAGGCCGAGGTCATCGAGGCCGGCGGGCTCCACATCCTGGGCACCGAGCGCCACGAGAGCCGGCGCATCGACAACCAGCTCCGCGGCCGCGCCGGGCGCCAGGGCGACCCCGGCTCCTCCCGCTTCTACCTGAGCCTCGAAGACGACCTCATGCGCATCTTCGGCGGGGACCGCATCAAGAGCATGATGAGCACCCTGGGCATGAACGATGATGAGCCCATCGAGGCGGGCATGGTCACCCGCGCCATCGAGCGCTCCCAGAAGCGCGTGGAAGCCCACCACTTCGAGATCCGCAAGCACCTCCTCGAATACGACGACGTGATGAACAAGCAGCGCATCTTCTTCTACGGCCTGCGCTGCGAGATCCTGCGGGGCAACACGAAGGAGTACGTGCTGCGCGTGGCCGCCGAGATCGTGGAAGGCCTGGTCCACGACTACCTCCCCGAGAAGGGCGAGCGGGACGTCGCCGGCTTCAAGGAACGCTTCGAGCAGCTCTACGCCCTCGACGGCGTGGACCTGGACGAGATCGCCCTCATGGGCAGCGCCCAGGCCATCGAGAAGCTGGCCGCCCTGGTCGCCGAGGCCTACGAGGAGAAGGAGCGCCGCCTGGGCAGCGAGGATGTCCTGCGCTGGCACGAGCGGGTCGCCATCCTCCAGATCATCGACTCCGCCTGGAAGCGCCACCTCCTGGTCATGGACCACCTCAAGGAGGCCATCGGGTTCCGCGGCTACGGCCAGAAGGACCCCCTGGTCGAGTACAAACGGGAAAGCTACGAATACTTCGAGCAGATGCGGTTCGGGTACGAGGACGAGATCATCAGCTACCTCTACCGGGTCGAACCCCAGCCCGCCTATATCCCCGACGACGAGTCCTTCTTCCGCGAACCCTCCGAGATGCACGAGCTGGGTCCGGACGAGCGGGGTTCCCTCGTGGAGATGGGCCTTCCTGGCGACGTGGTCAAGCGGGTGATGCGCTTCTCGGCCGGCGGACTCGAGGAAGAGTAGGGACAACAGGAAAATTCCGGCTGACATCCGGCCCGCTTTATGTTTCGCTAGTTCCATGGAACTGGTGATCGTGACGGGCATGTCGGGAGCTGGAAGGCGTTCAGTGCTGAGCGCCCTGGAGGACGCCGGCTGCACGGCGCTGGACAACGTGCCGGCGCGGCTCCTGGAGCCGCTCCTGGAACTGGAGGCCAAGCTCAACCCCAGCCGGCCCCGGCTGGCGGTGGGCATGGACAACCGCCATCCCGAGTTCGCCGAGGAACTTCCGGCCCTGGTCGACCGCCTCCTCGACAGTTCGATCCCCGTCTACGTGGTCTTCGTGGAGGCCCAGGACGACACCCTCCTGCGCCGGTTCTCGGAATCCCGCAGGCCCCACTTCCTGGCCAAGGACGGCGGCCTCAGCGAGGCCATCAAGCGCGAGCGCGAGAGCCTGGTGCCGGTGCGGGAGATGGCCACGGCCATCATCGACACCACCAACCTGACGCTCTCCCAGCTGCGCCATCGCATCTCCGAGCTGCTGCCGGACCTCCCGGTGGAGGGCACCACCCTCCGGCTCATCAGTTTCGGGTTCAAGCATGGGGTCCCGCCGGAATCCGATATGGTCCTGGATGCCCGGTTCCTGCCCAATCCGCACTATGTTGCGGAACTCAAGCCACTTACCGGCAAGGATATCCCGGTCCGGGACTTCCTCCTCAAATCAGACATCTTCGGCACGTTCCTGGCCCTGACCGAGAACTGGATCCTTTGGGCCTGGCCCTACATCCAGCAGGAGGGCAGGGCCTACCACACCATTTCCATCGGGTGCACCGGAGGCCAGCACCGGAGCGTCGCCCTGGTGGAGATGTTGGCCCAGCGGTTGCGAAGGGACATTCCAAAGTTAGTGTTGACTCATCGGGAGTTACACGGATAGGGCATCGGCGGGGCCCCCGGCGGGGCCATGAACCCCTGTGAGGGTTCTCAAGAATACCTTGTGTTGTGACGATATTCCTATCAGGAGGGCGAAATTTACCTTCCCAAGTGCCGGGTTTTTGCAAGAATGATTGGAAGTCAATTCGGGTGCCGTCGAAGCAGGCATTTCTTCCTCCTGGGGAGGTCAACCATGAGCGGGACCATCGAGTCAAGGACGGCCAAGCGGATCCCCGTTGAGAACCGCGTGACGGTCATGGTCAAGGGCAAGGCCATCCTTGCCGCGATTGCCGTGAACATCAGCATGGGCGGGCTCCTTCTGACCGCAGCCGAACCCCTGCCCGTGGGCAGCCAGTGCGAGGTGGCCATCGCCCTTCCGGAGGGCGACGGGGCGGAGAGCTTCGTGACCCAGGGCCGTGTCGTGCGGGCCGGCGAGAAGATCATTGCCATCCAGTTCGCGCGCATGCTGGGCGACCAGACCATCGGCGTGATCACGGCGCCTTCGACCGAGTCCCTGGGCGGTTCCCTGGTGCGTGCCTACGTAAACTACTTCAAGGTCAGCCAGAGCCGCATCGGTTACGATTGCGAGCGGCTGTTCGGGGTCACCTCGAAGACCTTCCGGACGATCTCGACGACCTCCTTCATCGCCTGCATCCCCGCTGCCATCGTGCCGGTCTGGGCCCTGCGCGCCTTCATCCCCGCTGTGCCCGACTGGGCCAAGATCATCGCCGCATTCGTCTACGGCGCGATCTGGCTCCTGGTGCTCCAGCCGTTCATCGATCTGGGCATCTTCAAGCTCATCCAGCAGCGCTCCCGCAGCGCGAGGACCTGAGTTCCCGTTTCTCCCGCTGCCGTGGCCGCAGCGGAAGCCGGTTCCTTCACCTCGCTCCGTTCGTTGTCGCCGGCCAGGCCGGCGCCAACGGAGAGCAGGCGTTCCGGCGGAGTGGGCCACGTTGGCACACGCCGACTCCGGGGAAGGTGACCGGCGACTTCCTGGTGGGGACTCCCAATCCGGGCCTGGGGCCCGGTGGGCTCCCAGGAGTGCTCCGAGGCATTGGCCACCCTCCAGGCCTCCACCTCCGGCTCACCCCTTCGCCGGAGTCCCAGGGCGGCGCCATGGCCCCCACACCCGTGGCCGGACTCCTTGCGATGGCACCCCCTTCGCCGGCGACCCCGGACGGGGCGAGGTGAAGGGACCCGTACCTGCCGCCAAGCGGGCGCCACCGTCAAAGGAGCCGAATCCCATAGCCTACTGAACGTTGCCCGAGGAGGTCACGCCCGTGGACCCGGAGATCCGGAGGCCCACGGTGCCGTTGCCGGTGAGGATGTTGTTCGTGATCGTCGGGTTGGTGCTGGTCGCGGAGAGGATCCCGAACGAATAGTTCCCGGTGGACGTGTTGCCGTCGCAGACGGTGCCGGTGTCGTTGTAGAGCTCGATGCCCGCGTGGTCTCCGCCGCTGCCGGTGCCCGTCACGGTGTTGTTCAGGACGAACGTGTGCGTGATGCTGTCGTGGATGTAGATTCCGTAGGAACCGCTGTTGGTGATGATGTTGTTGGTCACCCCGGAGCCGTCGGTGAATTCCCCGACCAGGCCCGTGTCATTGCCGGAAGCCGTGCAGCCATCGATGTAGATGTCCTTGCACGGGGCGTTGGAGAGGCTGATTCCCCACGTGAAGCCGCAGGTCGCGTTGTTGGCGAAGGTGAGGCGGGAGAACAGGGCGTTGACCACGGATTCGCCGGCGTTGGGTTCCACATCGATGCCGCTGCCGTTGATAATCGGCTGGCCCGACACTTCGACGGAACCAGTGTTGTTGCTGTAATTGCCCCCGGACACCAGGATGTTGGTGGCATAGACGATGGACATCCCGTTGCGCCGGCAGACGGTCCCGCTGCAGTTGATGATCGAGATGTTGTCGGACTGGGCCGCGATGTAGATGCCGTCGCAGAAGCACTTCGAGGTTGCGACCGCCTCCACGACCACATTCTGCGAGCCCGAGATCTGGATGCAGTTGCCGTTCTCGGCGGTGGTGGGTGTGGGGATGGTGTTGTTGCCGTTGTTGCCCAGGATGGTGCCGCCGTAGATGTTCACGTTCTGAACGCCGCTGGCGGCCACGACCTGGTAATTGAGCGTGGAGGTGGACATGGCCTGGAGGACCGCTCCAGACTCCAGGATCAGCGACATGTTGCTGCCGAGCCGGATGCCGGCGCCGCTGTTCGCGGTGGGGTTGATCATGTAGGTGCCGGCCGGGATGACCACGGATTTGCCGGTGCCCTTGACCGCATTGACGGCGGCCATGATGGCGGCCGTGTCGTCGGTGGCCCCATCCCCTCTCGCGCTGTAGGGGGCGTTCTTGACATTGGCGCCCTCGACGATGTTGCCGAGCTGGATGACGGTGCTGGCCACCGTAAGGGTGATGGAGGCGCTCTTGGTGGGGTCGGCGACGCTGGTCGCCTTCACCGTATGGGTGCCGGTGGAGGAAGGCGCGTTGTAGATCGCCTTGTAGTTCCATACCGGGGTGGCGATGGTGCCGGCCGTGGCGCTGCCGTTGGCGACGCCGTCCACGGTCCAGGTCACGCTGGTGTTGCTTGAGCCCGAGACGGTGGCCGTGAAGATGGTCGCCCCCGAGGCCCTGACATAGGACGTGCCGATCTTGGCCAGGGAGACGGTCACCGCCGAGGAGCTCTGTACGGTCACCGTCGTGCTCGCCGATACGGAGGTGTTCGCAGCGCTGGTGGCCGTTATGGTGTGGGTGCCCGTGGTGGCCGGGGCGATGTAGGAGACGGTCGTTCCGGAGCCGGAGATGGTCCCTACGGCGGCGGAACCGCCCGCGATCCCGTCCACGTCCCAGGAGACGCCGGAATTGGTGGTGCCGCCCACCGTGGCGGTGAAGGACTGGGAACCGGAGGGGCTCATCGTGGCGGATCCGCTCGGGTTCAGGGTGACCGTGATGACGGGCGCCTGGACGGTGATGGTGGTGGAGGCGCTGACGGCCGTGTTGGCGACGCTGGTCGCCGTGACGGTATGGGAGCCCGCCAGGGCCGGGGCGGTGTAGGTGACGGTGGCGCCGGTCCCCGTGAGGGTCCCCACCGTCGAATTGCCTCCGGCAACGCCATCCACCTTCCAGGTGACGGTCTGGGTGGATCCACCGGTGGCCGTGGCGGTGATGGAGGCGGTGGCGCCCGTGGCCACCGTGGCGGAAGTCGGGTTCACGACCACGGTGACCGGCCCGAGAACCGTGATGGACGAGGTGGAGCTCTTGGCCGGATCGGCCGAACTGGTGGCCTTGAGCGTATGGGTGCCGGCGGCGGCGGGAGCGGTATAGGTCGCGGTGGCCCCCGTTCCGGAAACGGTGCCCACGGTCGCGTTGCCGCCCGAAATCCCGTCCACGGCCCAGACGACACCGGTGTTGGTGGTTCCGGTGACCGTTGAGGTGAAGAGCTGCGTGGCCCCGCTGGAGACGCTGGCGCTGGCGGGGGTCAAGGCGACCACGACGGAGGACTGGACCGTCACTGGGGTGGAGGCGCTCCGCGTGGTGTCGGCCGTGCTGGTGGCGGTGACCGTGTGGGTTCCCCCCGAGCCGGGAGCCGTGTAGGTAACGGTGTTCCCGGTGCCGGTGATGGTTCCGACCGTGGCGTTGCCGCCCGCGATCGAGTCGACCGTCCAGGTGACACCCGTGGATGTCGTCCCGGTCACGGTGGCGGTGAAGGAGAGCGTGGCGGAGGTGGCCATGGTGGTGGCCCCGGGGGCCAACGTCAGGGCCACTCCGGCCTTGACGGTCACCACGGAGGTGGCCGCCTTGGTGGGGTCAACCGTGCTCTTGGCCGTGACGGTGTGGGTTCCGGCGGCGGTGGGAGCCGAGTAGGTGACGGTGTTTCCGGTGCCTGAAATCGTTCCGACGGTCGTGTTGCCGCCGGCGATCCCATCAACGGCCCAGGTGACGGTGGTAGTGGTGGATCCGGTCACGGTGGCCGTCATGGAGGCGGTGGCCCCGCTGCTGACGCTAGCGGTGGAGGGGCTCAGGGTCACCTGCACCGGGGCCTGCACGGAGATCACCGTGGCGGCGTTCTTGGTGGGATCGGCCGCGCTCGTGGCCATCACCGTGTGGGATCCCGCGGTCGCCGGGGCGGTATAGGTGACGGTGTTGCCGGTGCCCGTGAGGGTTCCCACGGTGGCGTTTCCGCCCGCGACGGCATCGACGGACCACGTCACCGCCGTGTTCGTCGCGTTGAGAACGGTGGCGGTGATGGAGGCGGTGGCCGAGGCAGGGACGGATGAGGACGAGGGCGTGAGGGAGACGGAGACGGGCGCCTGAACCGTGATCGCGGAGGTCCCGGAACTCTTGGGGTCCGCGACGCTGGTGGCCGTGATGGTGTGGATGCCCGCGGCGGCCGGGGCGGTATAGACCGCGGTGTTTCCGGTGCCCGCGATGGTCCCGGCGGTGGCGCTGCCGCCCGCCGTGCCGTCCACGGACCAGGTGACGGCGGCATTGGTGGAACCGGTCACCGTGGAGGTGAGGGTGAGGGTGTCGGAGACGGCCAGGCTGGCCGAGGCCGGGACCAGGCCCACGACGATGCCGGGGGTGGCCTGGACCGTCACGACCGCATCATCGCTGACCGAGGGATTGACGGAACTGATGGCCGAGACGGTGTGGGTGCCCGGAGAGGCGGGGGCCGAGTACGTGACCGTGGTCCCGGAACCGGAGATGGTTCCAGTTGTGGCGTTCCCGCCCTGGACCCCATCCACCTGCCACTTGACGGAGGTATGCCGGGTTCCCGTCACCGCGGCGGTGAGGGCTGCGGTGGCGCCGGGTGCGAGGGTGGCCGTTTGCGGACTCAGGGCCACCTTCATGGCCGGGGCGAAGACCCGGACGTTGGCGGAGGCGGTCGTCTTGGCATCCGCCGTGCTCGTGGCGGTAATGGTGTGGGTGCCCGGCAGGGTGGGTGCGATGTAGGTGACGGAAGCGCCCGTGCCGGAGAGCACGCCGACCTCCTCGTTGCCGCCCGGGATGTTGTCGACGCTCCAATTCAGGTTGGGGATGACGGTTCCCGGGGCCGTGATGGAGACCCCGACGGTGTCATTGCCGTTGCTGTCCAGGTATTCCAGGTTCAGGGTGAGGCTGGAGGGGGTGACCGACAGGGCCGGGTTGGGCGACCCCGCCCCGCCGCAGGCGATGTACGAACTGATCCCCCCAATGGCGAGGATTCCCAGGATACGAATTTGAATGCCAATACCGTTCATGGGCTCCTCCGCCCTAACGTCCGCTCTATCGTCCAATCGAGAGAATACCTTTAGATGAAAGAAAAATCGGATCATTTTTTCAACCGCAGCCATGGTCCCGGGGCGGGCAGGTCCTGAACCCGGGGCCCTTCCAATTGAAAGCGCTGTCTCCCTGGGGGTTCCCGCAGATCTGCCGGTGAGGGCGCGCATGGGCTTCAGCGGAGGGTCGGGTGGTTTCCGAACCCAAGAGTCCTGTCCTCAATCCCCTGGAGGGGCCGGAACGTCCAGGCCGGGTCAGGAGGGGCCAAGGATCCCGGGAGCCATTCCATTCCTGGGTATAGACTGGAAAAAATTAGACTTGATTTACCCTCAAGTCCGATTCCATGATTCAAAGGCCAACCTAAAGGTGTGAACGATGGGTCTACTTAGGCAACTCAAGGACCTGTATAAAAGGTTCCACCTTTGGCGCCTGCGCAGGGCGGGTCTCACCTTCGGCGAAGGCTGCCGGTTCTCCGGCCTGCCGAGCTTCGGCACGGAACCCTACCTGATCACCCTGGGCAACCATGTGGCCATTGCCTCTGACGTGGTTTTCATCACCCACGATGGAGGCACCTTCGCCTTCCGGCACCTGGAGCGGTACCAGAAGGTCATCAAATATGGCAGGATCACCATCAAGGACCACTGTGTCATCGGGGAGCGGGCCATCATCCTGCCGGGTGTGACCATCGGCCCGAATTCGGTGGTTGCCGCGGGTTCAGTGGTTTCCCGGAACATCCCCCCCTCGGTGCTTGCCGCCGGAAATCCCGCCAAGCCCTTCCTGACCCTTCACCAGTACGCGGAATGGGCCCTCGCGGCCAACCCTGCGTATGACCCTGAAGAATATCGCCGCAACAAGAGGGGGGCCCTGCTGAAGATGACCATGCGGGGTTCCGCGCGGAGAACCGCACCCCCGGGCCAGCCCGCGGGGGATTCCGCGGGAGCCGCGCCTCCGGACCCTACCCCCAGGTGAAGGCACCCTTTGGAATTCGTTCGCGGTGATTCCCGGTTCGAGGAGCCTCCATGACTTCCATTTCGTGGCTTGCCCGGCCTGAGGGCGGTCCCTCCCAGCCCGGAAGGGCCTTCATCGCCGGTCTGATCCTTCTGACAAGCATGGGGGCCCTGGCCGCCGAGCAGGATCCCTGCGTGCCGCCGGCGCCCTCGTCCAGCCGGGTCGTGAACGTGAAGGATCGGGCCTACGGCGCCCTGGGGAACGGGGTCCGGGACGACACCCGCTCCATTCAGCGGGCGATCGATGCGGTGGCCGGGACGGGCGGAACGGTCGTGTTTCCAGCCGGGACCTACCTGGTGGACCCCGTCGCCTCCATGAACGCCGGACTGCGCGCGGTAAGCAACGCGACCCTGCGCTTCCACCCGGGCGCCATCCTGAAGGCCATGCCGACGACGACCTCCAACTACGTGGTGCTGACGGTCAGCATGGTCCAGAATGTCACGATCCTGGGCGGCACCATCCTTGGGAACCGGCACAACAACTCGATCAGGGACGAGGAAGAGGGGGGCATCGGGCTCAAGGTGGCCGGGTCCCGGAACGTCTTCATCCAGGGGGTGACAGCCAAGGATTGCTGGGAGGACGGGTTCTATGTGGGGGCCGGCGCCAGGGATGTGACCCTCTGCCAGGTCGTGGCGGACGGGAACCGCCGGCAGGGTCTATCCGTGACCAGTGTCGACGGCCTGGTGGTCACCCGCAGCACCTTCAGGAACACCACAGGCTTCATGGAGAAGGGCGCCTTCGTCTGCGGCGCCGGGATCGATCTGGAACCCAACGCGGGGCAGACGGTCGCCAATGTGACCATCACGGGCTGCGAATTGAGGGGCAATGCCAGCGGCGGCCTGGCCATCTGCGTTCCGTCCTCCCTCACGGGGCGGGCCTTCATCAGCAGGGTGGTGGCCGAGGACAACACCGCCATCGACAATGCCAAGCGCGACGGGACCGGCGGGATCGTCGTCTCCAACACCACCGGGCACCGGATCAGCAACAACCGGGTCAGGAACAGCCTGGGCAATGGCATCTACCTCTTCAATCAAGCCAACAGCAACGAGATTTCGGGCAATGTGGTGACGGGCACACGGCCCGCCTCCGGGCCGGGCAGCGACAAGGGAAATGGCATCCTGCTCTACCAGACCCGAGGCAATCGCGTCACGGGCAACACCGTGACCGCCAACGCCGGTTGTGGACTCCGGAATGCGAGCCCCATGGGCCCGAACACGGCCGAACAGAACTCGGTTTCCGGGAACCATCCTGACATCAGGTTCTAGCTGGGAGGCTCACCGCCAAGGGGATCTGCGCGGTCACCTTTAGGTTACATTTATCGCATTGGGTGCCCGATGGCGGCGCTTGGGCCCCAGGCGCCGCCGATCGGCCTCGACAGGCCCTCAGGGAAATTCCCCAATGCCCATTGGACATTCGGGGAATGGCGGCCGATCTCGGTTTGAGGTTCCACGGGGGGCACCACGATTCCGGTTTCAGAAAAAAACCCCATTCTGGCTATTGCCTGAATTGTAGAGAACATTCATCATGAAGTTCTCAATCCCGTTTTCACCTCCAGAAACGGACCGGACTCCTGGAGTACCCCCAGGAGGAATTCGTCTTTCATAACTCCAATGAGGTATTGTCCATGGGTCGACCGGCTCTGAATCCAAAATACGCTCTGGGGCACGGTGCTTGCGCCATGCTGGCCGGATTGGTCCTTATGGGGATGGCCGCCTGCAGCGGCGGAGGCGGTGGGGGTGGCAACCCCGTGGTGCCCGCTCCGGTGGCCACCTCCTTGACGCCCTCCTCGGCCACTCCGCTCTATGGAGGGACCTTCACGCTGACCCCGGTCTATTCGGCCGGGACCGGGAGGCTGGACAACGGTGTCACCTGCCCCGCCAGCGGGACCGCTTCCGCAGCGGTCACGGCGAACTGGGTGGGGGCCAAGGTTTTCACCCTGACCGTGACCAATTCCGCCAGCGCCACCGCGACCACCACGGCCACCGTCACTCCGCAGGCGGTCGTCGTCGCCGCGGTGGCTCCGGCCACCGCATCGCTCTTCCCAGGTGGCACGCAGGCGTTCGCGTCCAGCGTGACCGGGGCCGCTGACGCCACCCTGACCTGGTCCGTCGACGGCGTGGCCGGCGGCAATGCCACGGTCGGCACGATTTCCGCAGCCGGCCTCTACACCGCCGGCACCGCCGCCGGGACCCGCACCATCGCAGCCACCGCGCACGCGGACGGCACCACCCAGAAGACCGCCACGGTCACGGTCACCGTGCCCGACAGCCCTGTGGCCACCTCCCTGGTCGCCTCCAGCGCCACCCCGCTCTTCGGCGCCACCTTCACCCTGACGCCCACCTATTCGGCAGGCACCGGGACCCTCGACAACGGTCTCGCCTGCCCGGCTTCGGGCGCGGCCTCGGCCGCCGTCACCGCCAACTGGGTGGGGGCCAAGGTCTTCACCCTGACCGTGACCAACGTCCTCAATGTCACCGCCACGACCACCGCCACCGTGACGCCCCAGGCCGTCACCGTGGCCGATGTCAGTCCGGCCACCAAGACCCTGAACGTGGGCGAAACCCAGACCTTCGCCTCCTCCGTGACCGGCGCCGTCGACACCGCCATCATCTGGTCCGTCGACGGCGTGGCCGGCGGAAACGCCACCGTGGGCACGATCTCCGCTGCCGGCCTCTACACCGCCGGCACCACGGCGGGGACCCGCACCATCGCCGCCACCGCCCACGCGAACGGCACCACCCAGAAGACCGCCACGGTCACGGTCTCCGTGCCCGACAGCCCTGTGGCCACCTCCCTGGTCGCCTCCAGCACCACCCCGCTCTTCGGCGCCACCTTCACCCTGACGCCCACCTATTCGGCAGGCACCGGGACCCTCGACAACGGCCTCGCCTGCCCGGCCTCGGGCACCGCCTCGGCCGCCGTCACCGCCAATTGGGTGGGGGCCAAGGTCTTCACCCTGACCGTGACCAACGTCCTCAATATCACCGCCACCACCACCGCCACCGTGACGCCCCAGGCCGTCACCGTGACCAATGTCAGTCCTGCCACCAAGACCCTGACCGTGGGGGGCACCCAGACCTTCGCCTCCTCCGTGACCGGCGCGGTCGACACCGCCATCACCTGGTCCGTCGACGGCGTGGCCGGCGGCAATGCCACGGTCGGCACGATCTCCGCGGCCGGCCTCTACACCGCCGGCACCGCCACCGGGGCCCACACCATCGCAGCCACCGCCCACGCGAACGGCACCACCCAGAAGACCGCCACGGCCACCGTGGTGGCCGTCCCCGTGGCCACCTCCCTGGTCGCCTCGGATCTCACGCCCCTGTTCGGCGGCACCTTCACCCTGACCCCCACCTATGCCGAGGGCACCGGGACCCTCGACAACAGCGTCGTCTGCCCGGCCACGGGCGTCGCGTCCGCGGCCATCACCGCCGACTGGACCACCGGCGCCAAGGTCTTCACCCTGACCGTCACCAACGCCGCCAACACCACCGCCACCGCCACCGCGACGGTGACTCCCCAGACGGTCGTCCTCACCACCGTGAGCCCCGCCAGCGTCGCGCTCACCACCGGCGGAACCCAGACCTTCACGTCCGGCGTGACCGGCGCGGCCAACACCGGCATCACCTGGTCGGTGGACGCCATCGACGGCGGCAACGCCGCGGTGGGCACCATCTCCGCCGCCGGCCTCTACACCGCCGGCACCGCCGCGGGCACCCACACCATCAAGGCGACCGCGGTGGCCAACTCGGCCACCTCCACCGCCACCGTCACGGTGTCGGCGCTTCCCGTCGTCACCAGCTTCACCGTGACCCAGCCCAGCTTCAGCCCCGGCGGGACCGCGACCTTCACCGCCGACTTCAGCAATGACACCAGCAGTGCCGTGATCAACCCCGGCGCCATCGCGATCACCCCCCTGACGCCCGTCTCGATCACGATTCCCAGCGCCACGACGACCTATACCCTCACCGTCGAGAACGCGGACCACACCGCCGCCACCGGCACCTGGACCGCCAAGGTCCTGGTCGGCTCATTGTCCGTCCGGGCCGGCCTCCCGTCCGGGCAGGGCAACATCGACGGCTTCACCGTTCCCATCCATACCGGTGACTCGGCCAAGACCCTCGCCCGCTTCTGGGAACCCAACGGCATGGCCCTCGACCAGGCTACCGGGGACCTCTACGTCTCGGACTACGACAACAACTGCATCCGCAAGATCACTCCGGCCGGCGTCGTTTCCACGCCCTATGGCCTGGTCGGCCAGCCCGGTTCCGCCGACGCTCCCGCGCAGTTCTTCGGGCCCAGCGGCCTGGCGCTGGATGGAGGCGGCAACCTCTACGTCGCCGATGTCTGGAACTACACCATCCGGAAGATCGATTCCGCCGGCGTCGTCAGCACCGTCGCGGGCACCGCCGGCCAGGTCGGCAGCAGCGCCTCCAGGTTCTACTTCCGGCAGTGGGACGTCCCCGTCAATATCGCCCTGGACGCCGACCCGAACATCCTCTACGTGCCTGATCAGCTCAACAACGCGATCCGCATGGTAAACCTGACGACCAAAGCCATCACCACCATCGCCGGGCAGGTCACGGATTTCACCGATCCCCTCAATCCCGTTGCCCATTCCGGCAGCTTGGATGCCCTGGGAACTGCGGCCTCCTTCAACTTCCCCACGGGCGTGGCCCGGATCGGCACCAAACTCTATGTGGCCGACTTCAACAACAACGCCATCCGCGTCGTGGACCTGGCGGGAGCCTACAACGTCACGACCCTGGTCCTGGCCGGCGCCCCCGCGCTCACCTCGCCCGTCGGCCTGACCACCGACGGCACCAACCTTTTCGTGACGAACTACGAGAACTGCCTCATCCAGAAGATCGTGCCGACCAGCCCCACCGCGGGCACCATCACCACCCTGGCTGGCACCAGCGGCTCCGTGGGCAGCCTTGACGGCATCGGCAGCGCCGCCAGATTCGCCTACCCCACCGCCCTTGCCGTCTTCACCGGCGCGGGGCCCGCTCCCTACGCCAATGGGACCCTATTCGCCGCGGATTTCGGCAACAACACGATCCGCCAGATCGACCCCACCGCCAATGAAGTGAGCACCCTCGCGGGCGTGGCCGGCGATCCCCGCCTCCACGACAACACCGCTGGGGCTGCGCGGTTCTCCGATCCCACGGGCGTCGTCGTGGACAGCACCCGCACCTACGCCTACGTGGCCGACTACGGCAACTCCGCCGTCCGGCGGGTGACCCTGGCCGACGGCGCCACCACCACCCTCATCAGTGCCGCGCTGGCGGCTCCCAACTATGGTGGCCCCAACTTCCAGCCCTGGGGCATCGCGCTCGATTCCAGGACCGGGATCCTCTACATCGCGAACTACGGCAGGGGCTCCATCAGCACCTTCGACACCGCCGGTGCCACCTTCGCGGCCTCCTACACGATGGATGCGGTCACCGGGTTCAACCTGCCCACCGGCGTCGTGGTGTTCTCCGATGCGTCGCACACCACCCTGTATGTCTCCGATCAGGCCCGCAACACGATCACCAAGGTCGTGGACGGGACGGTATCGACCGTGGTCGGGACGCCGAACGTCTCCGGCTATTCGAACACGGCCGACGGCTCCGTCATCTTCAACACGCCCATGGGCATCGCGCTCTCGCCCGACAACTCCCTCCTCTACATCGCGGACCAGGGCAACCACGACATCCGCCAGCTTGTCACCGCCGACGGCACCGTGACGACCCTCGCGGGCGCCACCACCATCAGGACCCCCGGCCACACGGATGCCACGGGCACTGCCGCCCGGTTCAACAATCCCCAGGGCCTCGCCGTGGACGCCGCCGGCACCCTCTATGTGGCGGACACCTACAATGACCTGCTCCGCATGGTCACCCCCGCGGGCGCCGTCAGCACCATCGGCGGCCTGCCCATGGGCGCCTCGCAGGTCACCGGCAGCATGGTGAACATCCCTGCGGGCCTCGGCACGCCCGTCGCCCTGCCGGCGTCCCTCGCCTACCCGAGGGCACTGGCGGTGGTTCCCAGCTTCGAACCTGGAAAGATGGGGATCTACGTGACCGTTCCCGACTGCCTCCTGCAGATCGGCTTCTAGCGGATCATCGGTTGCTTTGCGCGGGGGGCCCCAGGGCCCCCCGTTTTTCAATGATCAATTTGCCCTGGAAGAATCGCCCCATTCCGATAAGAATGATCTATCAAGGTCGATCATTTCCAAGTCTTGGTCAGGGAACATGGGCAGGGCGGGGCTTCCGGGCCGCGACCGGCCTTCCGAACCACCTTCCACCGGATGCTGCTCAATGGATGTCGTCTTCCTCACCGATCACCTGCTCCGCGGCGGCGCCGACGCCCAGCTCACCCGCATCGCCATCACGCTCCAGCGGCGGGGCTGGAAGGTGGGCGTCCTCACCATGCTGCCCTCGGTCGCCTTCACCCGGGAACTGGCCGAGGCCGGCATCCCCTGCCACGCCTGTGCCGATGGAATGCCGTGGGTGCGTGGCCTGCCCTTCGCCATGGCGTTCCGCATGACCCTCAAGCTGCTCCGGTGGAAGCCCGCGGTGCTGATCACGTTCAACTACCATGGCGACATCATGGGCCGGGTCCTGGGCCGGTTGGCGGGCGTCCGCGCCATCGTCTCCTCCTTCCGCACGGCCTTCGTGAAGACCCCGGGACGGGAGAGACTCTACCGGCGCACCGAGCGGCTCATTGATGTCACGGCGGCCAACTCCCATGCGGGCATCCGGTACCTGGTCGCCCGGAACATTCTCACCCCAGGCAAGACCCTGGTGATCCATAACGGGATCATCGCCTCGGACTACCCCGATCCCGCCACCCGGGAGGAGGTGCGGGCCGAGCTGGGCCTGCCGGACGAGGCCTTCGTGTGGCTGGCGGTGGGCAACCTGCTGCCATCCAAGGACTACGCGACCCTGATGGAGGCCCTGGGGCGCATTCCCCGGGGCGGAATGCACCTCCTGGTCGCCGGGGGGGGGACGCCCGGGGACCTGGAGGCCCTGCGCCGGAAAGCCGCCCAGCTCGGTCTCGGGGACCGCGTCCATGTCCTGGGCTCCCGGTCCGACGTTCCCCGCCTGCTCCGGGCCTGCGACGCCTATGTCCTGTCCTCGGCCTGGGAAGGCATGCCCAACACGGTGATGGAAGCCATGGCCTCCGGCGTGCCCGTGGTGAGCACGGATGCCGGCGGGGTCCGGGAGCTGCTCGTGCATGGCGCATCCGGATTCATCGTCCCCTGCCGGGATCCCGGGGCCCTGGCCGGGCGCATGGTGGAGATGATGGCCCTGTCCCCGGAAAAGCTCCTGGACATGGGCACCATGGGGCGGGGGCGGGTGGCGGCCTGTTTCGACAACGAGCGGATCCTGGACCGCTGGGAGATCCTGATCAAACAGCTGATCAGGTCGACCGCCAAGCGCCGGTCGGTGCACGTCCAGGAACCCCAGGCCCCGGGCCGGCCCCAATGCCCGCCCCCCGCCTTCGTCATCTCCCTGGATTTCGAGCTCTTCTGGGGGGTCCGGGACAAGCGGAGCCTCGCCAGCTACGGGGAGAACATCCTGGGGGAGCGCCAGGCCATTCCGGCCATGCTCGCGCTCTTCCGGAAGTACGGCGTCAAGGCCACCTGGGCGGCGGTGGGGATGGCCATGTTCGAGCGCAAGTCCGACCTCCTCGAGCACCTGCCCGACCTCAGGCCCTCCTACCGGAACGCCGGCCTGGATCCCTACCTGGCCCTGAAGGACCTGGGACCCGACGAGAAGGCCGATCCCTACCACTTCGGCTCCTCCCTCGTGAAACAGGTCCTTGACTGCGAGGGGATGGAACTGGGAAGCCACACCTTCTCCCACTACTACTGCCTGGAGGAGGGGCAGGAGGCCGCCCAGTTCCGGGCCGACCTGGAGGCCTGGCTGCGGGTGTCAGGTTCCTTCGGAGTCTCCACCCCCAGCTTCGTGTTTCCCCGCAACCAGGCCAATGCCGAGTATCTGGCCATCTGTTCGGCCCTGGGCTTCAAGGTCTTCAGGGGAAACGAGAGTGCATGGATGTACGCGGAGTCCCGGGGTCAGGACGAGTCCCAGGTCAAGCGTGCGGCCCGCCTGATCGACAACTACCTGGACTTGTCAGGTCCCAATGGCTTCATCCCCCGGCGGTGGCTGGATACCGGCCTGGTCAATTGCCCTTCGAGCCGGTTCCTGCGAGCCAGTTCCCAGCGGCTCCAGGGGCTGGAGGGCCTGCGCGTGCGGCGGATCCAGAAGGCCATGGAGACGGCCGCCATGAGGGGGGAGTCCTTCCACCTGTGGTGGCACCCTCACAATTTCGGCACCCGCCTGGGGGAGAACCTGGCCGTGCTGGAGGCCCTGCTCCGCCACCACTGCCTCCTGCGGGATCGCTACGGGGTCGTCCCCATGACCATGGGCGAGGTGGGCCAGGCCGTCCAGGTGGCCGATGGGGTGCTTTGATGTGCGTGCCGTCCAGGGTGGAATTCGCCTCCGTCCCTCGGAGACAACGTAAAAATACTAGAACGGCGCAGGTTGCAATGAGACAATTCTGAAAAACGAAGTGGTCCTGTTTTCTTCCTCACAAGGAGTTCTATGCGAATCGCGATTGTGGGTCTCGGATACGTCGGCCTGCCGCTGGCTCTCGAATTGGCGAAGAAATACCCCGGCACCCTGGGTTTCGATATCCACGAGACCAAGGTGGGCGAACTTCGGGACGGCATCGACCGCACCCGGGAAGTTCCCGCCGGGGCGCTGAAGGAGACGACCCTGACCATGACCAGCCGGCTGGAGGACCTCCGCGGCTGCGATTTCTTCATCGTGGCCGTCCCCACGCCCGTGGACGACTGGAACCGCCCGGACCTGACGCCGGTGATCAAAGCCTCGGAATCCGTGGGCAAGGTGATCGGCAAGGGCAGCATCGTGGTGTATGAATCCACTGTCTTCCCCGGGGTCACCGAGGACGTGTGCGGGCCGATCCTGGAAAAGCAGTCAGGGCTGCGCTGCGGGGTCGATTTCAAGCTGGGGTACTCCCCCGAGCGCATCAATCCCGGCGACAAGGTCCACACGGTCGAGAATATCGTGAAGGTCGTCTCGGGGCAGGACGCCGAGAGCGCCGAGATCATCGCCGGAGTGTACGGCTCGATCATCAAGGCCGGCATCCACCGGGCCTCCTCCATCAAGGTGGCCGAGACCGCCAAGGTCATCGAGAATACGCAGCGTGACATCAATATCGCCCTGATGAACGAATTGTCCATCATCTGCGACCTGGTGGGGATCCGCACCAAGGAGGTGCTGACGGCCGCCCGCACCAAGTGGAACTTCCTGCCCTTTTCGCCGGGCCTGGTGGGCGGGCACTGCATCGGAGTCGATCCCTACTACCTCACCACCAAGGCGGAGGAGCTGGGCTACCATCCCGAGGTGATCCTCGCCGGCCGGCGCATCAACGACAGCATGGGCGCCTACGTGGCCCAGAAGCTGGTCAAGCTCATGGTCCAGGGCGGCCTCAAGGTCAAGGGGGCCCGCGTGGGCATCCTGGGCCTGACCTTCAAGGAGGACGTGCATGACATCCGCAACAGCAAGGTGCCGGACATCATCAAGGAGCTGAAGCAGTTCGGAATCGAGCCCATGATCCACGATCCCCTTGCCGATCCGGTGGAGACGCATCACGAGTACGGCCTGGAGCTCGCCTCCATCGACTCCTTCGCGAACCTGGACGCCCTGATCCTCGCCGTCAATCACGACCAGTTCCTGAAGGCCGGCCTCGGAAACATCCTCGGCCGCCTCAATTCCAGGGCGGTGTTCATCGACGTGAAATCCGTCTTCGAACCGGGCCAGTTCCCGGACAGCGTGACCTACTGGAGCCTTTGATGAGCCGTTATCAGGACCTCTGCACGCACCTCCGCCAGAGCCCCCGCACCTGGCTCGTAACGGGGGCGGCCGGCTTCATCGGTTCCAACCTCCTCCAACAGCTCCTGGAGCTGGACCAGGTGGTGGTGGGCCTGGACAATTTCTCGACCGGGCATCCCGCGAACCTGGAAAGCGTGAGGCAGGCGTCGAGGCCCGAGGCCTGGAAGCGGTTCACCTTCATCGAAGGGGACATCCGGGATCTGGAAACGTGCCACCGGGCATGCAAGAACGTGGACACGGTTCTCCACCAGGCGGCGCTGGGCTCCGTGCCCCGGTCCATCAAGGACCCGATCACGAGCCACCAGTCCAACGTGGACGGCTTCCTCAACGTGCTCGTGGCGGCCCGTGACGCCGGGGTGCAGCGGATGGTGTACGCGTCCAGCAGCTCGGTCTACGGCGACGACCCGGTCCTGCCCAAGGTGGAGGCCCGCACGGGCAACCCCCTTTCCCCCTACGCGCTGAACAAGGTCATCAACGAAGGGTACGCGGGGGTCTTCGGCCGGGCCTACGGGTTCAAGCCCATCGGCCTGCGCTACTTCAACGTGTTCGGCCCCCGCCAGGATCCGGAAGGCCCCTATGCGGCCGTGATGCCCAAATGGATCGCGGCCCTCCTCAAGGGGGAGGTCTGCCAGATCCACGGGGACGGGGAGACCAGCCGGGACTTCTGCTTCGTGGCCAACGCCGTCCAGGCCAACCTCCTGGCCGGGACCGCACCCGAGGAGGCCCTGGGCGAGGTTTTCAACGTCTCCTTCGGCGGGACCACCTCCCTGACCCAGTTGTACTGGATGATCGCCGAGCGGCTCCAGGCCATCCATCCCGAGGTGGCGTGCCCGGACCCCGTCTACACGCCCCCGCGGCCCGGGGACATCCGCCACTCCCAGGCGGATCTCTCCAAGATCAAGGCCATGCTCGGCTATGACCCCACCCATTCCGTGGCCGGCGGCCTGGACCATCTCGTGCCCTGGTTCGCCGGGCCGAACCCGTCCTGATGCGCGTCGCGGTACTTGGGAGCCAGGCCAAGGATCTTGTGAATTTCCGGGGACACCTCCTCTCGGAGTTGGCCAAGGCCGGGCATGAGGCGTTCGGCATTGCTCCAGAGGGGACGGCCGAGACGGCCGCCGCCCTGGACCGCCTGGGGGCCACCTTCATCCCCATCACCCTGGACCGCACGAGCCTGAACCCCTTCGGGGCGGTGCTCGACTTCTTCCGGCTGTTCCTCCGCCTCCGCGCACTGCGCCTGGACCTGCTGCTCTCCTACGAGCTGAAGACGGTCGTGTTCGGGACCCTGGCCGCATCGCTGGCCGGGATCCCCCGGCGTTTCGCAATGATCACGGGGCGGGGCACCACGCTGCAGGGACAGCCCGTGGGCTTCCGGGAGAAGCTTGTCCGCCGGGTCGTGAAGCGCCTGTACCGGACGGCCCTGCCGCGCACGCAGGGCGTCTTCTTCCAGAACCAGGACGACTGCGATTTCTTCGGATCCGAAGGCATGCTGCCGGCCCGCGTTCCCCGGAAGCTGATCAACGGATCGGGCGTCGATCTGGACCACTACGCCCCGGCTCCCTTCCCGGACGGCCCCGTGTCCTTCCTGTTCGTGGGGAGGCTGCTCCGGAACAAGGGCCTCCACGAATTCGTGGAGGCTAGCCGGATCCTGAAGGCGCGGGACGTTTCCTTCCGTTCCGCCATCCTGGGGCCCCTGGATCAGAACACGAACGGGGTCAAGGCCGGCGAGGTGGCGGCGTGGGTCCAGGGCGGGTTCGTCACCTACCTGGGCGAAGCCAAGGACGTGCGCCCCGTCCTCCGGTCCTCCCACATCATGGTGTTGCCCTCCTACGGGGAGGGGACGCCCCGGTCGGTGCTGGAGGCCATGGCCATGGGGCGCGGCGTGGTGACCACCGACAGCCCCGGGTGCCGGGAGACCGTGCGGGAGGACCGCAACGGCTTCCTGGTCCCGGTGGGCGACGCAGTGGCCCTGGCGGACGCCATGGAACGCCTTTCCAGGGACCCCGAACGGATCGCCCGCTTCGGGGCGGAGAGCCGTTCGATGGCCGAGACCCGCTACGACGTGAGGCTGGTGACGGCGGAAATCATGTCCTTCCTGGGAACTGCCCGTAGTCCCGGATGACTTTCGCAGGGTTCCCGCCGGCCACCACCATGGGGGGGATGTCCTTCACCACCACGCTGCCGGCAGCGAGGACCGAGCCTCTCCCGATGGTCACGCCCGGGAGGATGACCGACCCGGCTCCGATCCACACATGATCCTCGATCACCACGGGCTTGGGATCGCTGCGGGTGTTGATCCTGTTCTCCACATCGGGGAAGGACAGCAGGTGGCCGCTGGAATCGATGATCTGGCAATTGGCCGCGATAAGGCAGTGGTCGCCGATGGTGACGGACAGACAGGCGTGGATGCAGGTGCCATGGATCCGGGTCTTCGCTCCGATGGTGAGCCTCGCGCCCGGTTCATCCGCGAGGAGCTTGACCGGGGAGTGCATGTTCAAGTGGTAGCCCCGGTTGTCCGAATCCAGCGTTACCTGGTCTCCGATCACGAGGCTGGCCTCCGGATGGATGTCGATCATGGGGAGGCCGGCGAGATGGACGCGGCCCCTCAGCTGGATGTTGGGCCGGGAAGCCAGCCGCCTGAGGTACCATTTCCGCCGGAGCAGGAACGGCAGGCGCCCGGGGTTTCGGAAGATCACTTCGATGAGCGTGCCCAGCATCCGGTGGCCCTCCTCAAGGTCATGCCGCGGGGGATTCCAGCGCCCGCCTGTCGAGGAGCCGGTACATCGCATAGCTGGCGCCCAGGAAGATGATGCAGCTGCAGACGGACGTGGAAAGGGTGATGCCTGCGATCCCGTAGGTCTGGATGAAAAGATAGTCCAGGGCCGCGTTGATGGTGAAGCTGACGACGGCCGTCCACATGAGGAAGTGGTTCGCGCGCAGGGCCGTGAGGGTCCGCGTGACCAGGATGCCGCAGGCGGAGAAGGGGATCCGCAGGAGGTAGAAGATCTGGATCCGCACCACGAGGGCCGTGTCCGAGGCGTTGAACGAGCCGTTCTGGAACATGGTCCTGACGATGAAGGTGGAGAGCAGGATGAGGATGACCGTGGTGGGTACCGCGACGGCGAGGATGAGAGCGGTGTACTGGCGGAGGAAGCGGCGGATGCCCGTCCAGTTGTTGTTGGCGACCATCCGGGACAGCTGGGGCAGAATGGCCGTCCCCAGCGCGGTCCCGCCGAGGGTGAGCACGAGGCCCACCAGCTTGCTGCCGTAGCTCAGGGCCGAATTGCTGCGGGGTCCAAGGGTCGAGGCGAAGGCCTGGTCCACAAGGCCCATGCCGTTGACCAGGAAGGCCGCCGCGATGCACGCGCCATACTGGGCGCGCACCTTCCGGAATGCGGTGGTGACGCCGTGCCAGCGGGGCAGGAGGGGATGCCCCTTCCGGGCAAGCGCCATGCCCAGGACCACGGTTTCCAGCAGGACGCCAAGGACCGTGCCGAACAGGAGGGCATAGATGCCCCAGGCACGGCAGAAGAAGCTCAGCCCGAGGATGATGGCCAGGGGCTGGAGGGCGGGTGCGATGGCCACCAGGGCGAACCGTTCCCCGGCATTGAGGATGGCTCCCCAGGTCGTGGCGAACCCGGTCAGGAGCACCAGGGGAAGGGACCAGAGGGCGATGGTCCGGGTCAATTCCAGCTTGGCCGGATCGAATCCCCAGGCGATGAAGGGAAGCCAGAGCCGCACGGTCCAGGCCATGAGGAGCGTCAGTCCCCCGAGGAGGATGGTGTTCCACAGGAGGATCGTCGTGTAGAGGCGCTGGGCGGCCTCCTTGTTCTCCTTGTCCCGGATTTCGATGTAGGTGGGAATGAGGGCCGCGTTGAGGGATCCGGAAAGGATGCCCACGATGGTGCTCGGGAGCAGCAGGGCGACGATGAAGGCGTCGTAGTCCCCGCCCGTCCCGAAGGAGGCGGCCACGAAGGATTCCTTCAGGAGGGAGATGGCCTTGATGATGATGGTCATGGATCCCACCACCAGGGTGGCGCCCAGGACCCGCCGGTTCACGGAACCGGTCGTAAGCCGGCGCCAGCGCGAAAGCACCCGATGGAAGATGGACTCTTCCTCCGGCTGGGGAGCCTCCCCCTGGACCGGGGCGTCAGCGGTTCCGGCCATCTGCCCCTCCCGTGAGGGTGCCCAGGGCCGCCCTGAGGTGCATCTCCCCGATGGGGATGGGGCCGGAGTTCACGTAGGTTCCGTTTTCCCGCCGGAAGAGCGTGTCGCAGTAGACGTTGTTGAGGAGGAACGCATAGGACAGCTCGCCGATGACCCAGCGGTCCCCGCTCCGCATGAAATCGTAGGTCATACTGGTGAAACCATTCGAGTTGCTGATCTCCAGGGCCAGATCGCACGCATCGGCGGGCAGGTCCCCGAGCTCGGCCTTCTCCCAGATGCCGCTGCCGCTCGCCCGGAAATCACCGGGCCGGTTCTTCCGGGCGAAGGCCGACACCAGATCGGGTCCCAGCGTGGTGATCCGCCAGTCCCGGTCGATGTGGATGTATTCCTGGAAATAGGCGTAACGAGGCCAGGAGTCCCGGTAGCGGGCCTTGAGCTGGACGATGAGGTCGCCCTTGCGCAGACGCGGGAGGATGTAATAGTTCTCGACGATATCGCCCCAGATCCCCGGCTTCCGGAAGACCCGGTCCAGGAGACGCTCGGCGTCCCGGGGGGCGGCGATGAGCTGGACGCCCCCGGCCGAGGCGCCGCAGTGGGACTTGGCCACCAGGGGGTAGGCAGCCTGGGCCACGAAGCTCCGGGCCTCCTCCTCGCCGAAGAAGACCCAGGTGCGGGGGGTGGGGTATCCATGCTGGCGGAGAAAGAAGGTCTCGCGGATCTTGTCGTCGTAGAGCCACAGCATCCGGGAATTGGGGAAGCACGGGATGCCCATGGATTCGAGCATGGGGATCTTCGTCCGGGCCTCGGCCATGCCGCTGGTCTCGCCCATGACCAGGCGCCAGACGAACAGGTCCAACCCCTTGACCTGGTCCATCCAGTCGTCCGCGCCAATCCTGATCGGCCTGACCCCGAGTCCCAGGGCCGAGCAGGCCTTGGCGAATTCCGCCTGCCAATCCGGTTTCATGAGGTTGCATAGACCGACGTTCATGGGGCCCTCCTAGGACTGAGGCAGAAAGTGGAGTCGGCCCTGGGACGCGGAATCGGGCCCCGGCAAGCGCATTTGCGCCCGCACAGCCGGGCTGGTGGGCAGCAGGAAGAGCAGGGTGTAGATGATCTCGCCCTCAAAGGAGGTGAGCTGCGAGTGGCTGACGAACAGGAAAACCAGGTTGACCAGGGCGAAGGAGACGAGCACCCACCGGACCCTGGGCGTCGCCGGGGCGGTGAGGCATTTCCGCAGGTAGTAGGCGATCATCAGCATGAAGAGGCAGAACCCGAAGGGCCCCACATCCACCCATACGCCCAGGTAGGTGTTGTGGGTCCCGTTGTCCACGAGTCCCTTCTGGGTCATGACCGTCGGATGCTCCTCGTCGAACTGGGTTCCGATCATGGCATTGAGGCCGTACCCGTACCAGGGTTCCACGGCCACGACGGCCATCCAGTCATTGAACAGGTCGATCCGGGTGGCCTCGCCGCGTTCCGCCGTGTTGCTCTCCTTGACGTCCATCATCCGGGCGAAATAGGCGTTCGGGGACGAGGACCTGGACTCCTTGCGGAGGGCGCCGCCGAAGGTGAAGGCCAGGACCCCGGCGAGGATCAGCGCAAGGGCCACCATCCAGGCCTTGACGTTCCTCCGGTGGACGATGGCCATGTAGAGGAGGGTGATGACAACGAGGAGGATGGCTCCCTTGCGGCTGGCCGACAGGTAGAAGATGGGCAGGCAGCTCAATCGGCCCAGCAGGCCTGCCCAGGGGACGGCGAAGGCCGAGAAGATCAGGACCACCAGGCAGATGTAGGCGCCCAGGTTCGGGTTGCCCCAGAGGCCGCCATAGCGCTGGAAGCCGCCTTCCATCGCGGCCGAGCGCATGGTGACGGTCCGTACCACCGCATCCACCTGCGAGCTCAGGCTGGACAGGAGGAGCACCAGGATATTGATGATGACGGCGAACTGGATCGTGGTGGCGAAGGTCCGCAGGTTCCGGGGACTCGCGGAGAGGATCGCCATGGTGGCCCCGAGGAGCGCCGTGATGCCCAGGGTCTTGATGATGAAGTAGGTGTCCAAGCGGCCGGCCACGATGCTTCCCCAGGCGAAGTAGAAGCAGAGCCAGCAGAGGTAGGCGGCCAGCGGCCACATCAGGCGCCCCAGGGAAAGCCTGCTCCCGAAGGAGGCGATGATCAGGATCATCAGGCCCCAGAGAAGCCAGGTCGATACCCGCAGGTAGTGGGAGAGGAAGGGCAGCATGCCGGCCAGGACCATCATCACCAGGATGGAAAGGGCGCGGATCCGCCAGGACGACCCACCCGCTCCCTCGTCTCCAGCTCCGGTGCTCTCCGCGAACCCTGACATCCAGGCCTCCTCCGAAGTCATGCGACAGGCATCCGCCGGGCCGTTCATTGCGGGGGGTCCAGGCTCTTGAGAGCCTCGCCACCCAGTGGCCCGGCAAAACGGACCGCCGTTCCTTGTCCATTGTTCCTGGTGACGACGCCTTCCGCAATGAGCCCCGGATCCGTTGCCCCCTCCTCGGGCAGGGCCAGGGTGCAGGGGCTGCCCTCGGGCAACCCCGGATGGGGTTCCACCAGCATCCCCCCCCTGCTGATATTGTGGGCCTGCAAAACGGCCGAAGCTGCTCCTGGATGGGTTACCAGAACCGGCCGTTCCAGCGTGGTTCGGTCGAACGCGCGGCGTTCACCGGGCCGGATGGGCTTCACGGGGGGAGGGAGGAGCCCCAGGGTGGCCAGGATGACCTTGATATTGGAGCTGAAGGTGGCCTGCGCCGCGTACTCCAGGTTGATGCGGATCTTGTTGGGAAGGATATTCTCCTTGTAGAACGTTTCCGGATCCTCACAGTCCCGGAGGAGGTCGTTCTCGTAGCGGTAGGCGATGGACGCGGCGTCCGTGATCCCTGGCCTCAGCTCAAGCACCCGGGCCTGGTCCTTGGAATAGATCGAGACGTACCTGGGGACTTCGGGCCGCGGTCCGACCAGGCCCATGTCCCCGGTGAGGACGTTCACCAGCTGGGGCAGCTCGTCGATCTTCCAGGCGCGCAGCATGGCCCCCAGCCGCGTGATGCGCACGTCCCGGCCCACGGTGAGGAGCGGCCCCTTGCGGTCGGCGTCCACGGCCATGGTCCGGAACTTCAATATCCGGAATGGCCTGCCATGCCGGCCCACCCGCACCTGGCGATAGAAGACGGCCCCGCCGTCCTCCAGCTTGACGAGCAGCCCGACCAGCAGGAGAAAAGGCGAAAGGACAACCAGACCGAGCAGGGAGGAGAAGAAGTCGAAGAGCCGGATCATGGTCAGCGCAGGTGGGTCGCGACGATCTCTTCGATGGCGGAGCAGACATCATCAACATCCTGATCCGTGAGGCCCGGGTGCAGGGGCAGGGAGAGCATCCTGGAGAACGCGTCGAAGGCCACGGGGCAGTCCTCGGGACGGTAATGGTACTTGTCCCGGTAGAAGGGTTGCATGTGCACCGGGAGGTAATGGACCGACGTGCCGATCTGGCGGGCCTTCAATTCCTCGATGAACGCGTTGCGTTCGATGGTTAGCTTTTCCGGGCGCAAGCGGAGCACATAGAGGTGCAGGCTGGACTCCACGTCCGCGTCCTCCACGGGGAGTTGCAGCTCCTCCAGCTTGCCGAGCCTGGCATTGTAGGCGTTCCAAACCTGGCGGCGGCGGGCCTGGAACCCTTCCAGGCGCGCGAGCTGGGCCAGGCCGAGGGCCGCCTGGATATCGGTCATGTTGTACTTGAAACCCGGCATCAGGACCTCGTAGTACCAGGATCCGGACCGGTCGAAGCGCTTCCAGGCCTCCTTGTCCATGCCGTGGTGGCCGATCATGCGGGCCCTGCCCATCAGCTCCTCGGCGCCGGTGAGGCACCCGCCCTCGGCCGTGGTGAGGTTCTTGGTGGCGTAGAAACTGAAGGAGGCCAGGTTGCCCCGGGAGCCCACCCGTCTCCCCTTGTAGCTGGCGGGGAGCGCATGGGCCGCGTCCTCCAGGATCTGGAGCCCGTGAAGGTCCGCCAGTGCGAACAGCTCGTCCAGCTGGGCGGGGTGCCCTGCGTAGTGCACGGGCATGATGGCCCGGGTGCGGGGGGTGATGGCCCGGGCCGCGGCCTGGGGATCGATGCAGAGGGTTCCGGGCAGGACATCCACCAGGACCGGTTTGGCGCCCACGTGCTCGCAGACGTTCGCCGTCGCGCAGAAGGTCAGGCTGGGCACGATGACCTCGTCGCCGGGCCCGACGCCCAGCACCACCAGGCCCACATGGAGCCCCGCAGTGCAGGAATTGAAATTGACGAGGCCGGGGGCGCCCAGGTATGCCTTGAGCTCAGCCTCGAACAGCCGGGTCTTGGGACCGGTGGTGATCCAATCCGACATCAGCGTGTCCATGACTTCGGACCGCTCGGTGTCCCCGATGGAAGGTGGGCTGAACTGAAGGAAATTCCCTCTCACGCTGGTGCCTTTCGGTCAAACGAATCGTCCGGGACGGAATGAACCCTGGGATCACTCAGGCTTTTAACAAGCCATCAATCAGCATATTCCATTAATCAAGATATTACATCTGGTAAACCGGGCCCATGAATTTCTCAGGATATTTTCAGGGGGCCCACTCTGCGCATAAAACAAACGAAAGAAGAGAGTTATAAAACCAACCCAGGCGTCATTTATCCTCTCCCTGACCTTGATTCCGGGGCAGCGTGCATTTCCTGCTGGCCTTGGCCCGTCAGGGCGGGTATTTTCCGAATCGTCTCCAGGCCCGCCGGACCCGGCCTCCCCGGCGGGCACCTGCCCAGGTGGAGCCGGGCGTTCATACCCTCGGCCGGGACGGGGTTCCACGGCGCGACCCGGAATTCACCAACGCTTGTCTTGCGTGGCCTGGGGATGGGCCGTTAGACTGGGATCTTGAACGTCTCAACCCCTTGAGCGTTTGATCGTCCGATTTTCCCCCCATCTTTCTCACTTGGGTGAATTAATAATTCCGTATTCCTGGAGCCCAGCCTTCCCGTTTCCGGGAACCGTTCATCCACGCAAGGCGCAATTGGCTTTGTCGCCACACCCTGTTGAAGATCTGCCCTTCCTCGGGAATCGCCCGTCCGATCACTGTCGCCGAAGGTAAACCATGGCGGTTAAGGCACCAAATTGTGAAACTAAACCGGACCTGGGCCAGGGTGGACCGGCGGCCCCACCGCGAAATCCCACCGTGGGCCTGCGGATGGCCATCTTCGTCAACCACCTGATCGATGGAGGGGCGGCCAGGGTCGCGGTGAATCTGGCCCGGGCCTGGTCGGAGCAGGGAAGGCGGGTGACGATCCTGACCTCCGATTCGGGCGAGCATCCCCCCTTCTACGAACTCGATCCCCGGGTTGCGCACCTGCCGCTTGGCCTTCGATCCGATTCCAGCAATATCCTGGACGCATCCTGGTCGAATATCTGGCGGTTGATCCGCCTCCGGAGGGCCTTGAAGGCCATCCGGCCGGACATCCTGGTGTCCTTCCTGGACCGCAACAATGTCCTAAGCCTGCTCGCTTCGCGGGGGATGTCCGGCCTGCCTGTCATCGTCTCAGAGCGCACGGACCCAAGTGGACGATCCATCGGACGTGCATGGAATGGCTTGCGCCGTCTGGCCTACCCCTGGGCCGACTGCGTCGTGGTCCAGACGACCCACGCGCTGAATTTCTTCTCCCGTGCCGTGAGGTCCAAAGGCAGGGTGATCCCCAACCCGGTGGTGCTGCCTCCGGCGGATCCGGAGCCTGGACCGCGGGGGCCGAGGCGGGTCGCGATCACCCTTGGCCGGCTCAGCAAGGTCAAGGGCCATGACATGCTCATCCAGGCCTTCGCTGCGATCGCGGGCGACTTCCCGGACTGGGACCTGGCGATCTATGGGGAGGGTCCGGAGCGCAGGGCCTTGGAAGGGGAGATCCAGTCGTACGGACTGGGGGACCGGATCCTGCTGAAAGGTGCGACGGAACAGGTCGGTGGCTGCCTGCGGGCCGCCGATCTGTTCGTATTCCCCTCGCGGACGGAGGGCTTTCCCAACGCCCTGGCGGAGGCGATGGCATGCGGCCTTCCCGTCGTGAGTTTCGACTGCGAGAGCGGCCCTTCGGAATTGATCCGGGATGGCTCGAATGGCCTGCTGGTGCCGCCCCAGGATGTGCCGGCCTTCTCCCGGTCCATGGCGAGGCTCATGGCCTCCCCCGAGGAGCGGACCCGGATGGGCGCCGCTGCCAGGGATGTGCTGGAGCGGTTCAGCGAGGACAGGGTGATGGAGATGTGGGAGTCAGCCATCCAGGCTGCGATTCGGGCCCGCGGTATTAGGAGTGCGTCATGAACCGCCCTCCCTGTCAGACTCAGTTCAAGGGTTTTCGATCATGTTCTTTTGTCACCGTGGCAATCGACGAGGAGAGGCGGCTCGGCCTGATGGGCAGCCCGAACGCGTCCGTCAGGCCTCACGCATGCGTTGAAGGAGCTCGAGTTCATGCCTGAAAATCAGTATCTGCTTCGTTTCGATGACATCTGCCCAACCATGAACTGGGCGAACTGGGAATTGATCGAGCAAGAGCTTGTGAAACACAACGTGCGCCCCATCCTCGCTGTCGTTCCCGACAACCGGGACCCCTCGCTCATGACCGACCCCCCCGCCCCCGACTTCTGGGATCGGGTCCGGAAGTGGCAGTCGATGGGCTTCACGATCGCCATCCACGGCTTCCAGCATGTGTACGTCAACCACAACAAGGGCCTGATGAGGCTGACGCCCAACAGTGAATTCACCGGCCTACCCTACGAGGTCCAGAAGGAAAAGCTTGTCAGGGGGCTGGCCATCTTCTCGGAACAAGGCGTGGTGGCCGACGCGTTCGTGGCGCCCTCCCACTCCTTTGATGCGACCACCCTCAAGATCCTCGTGGAACTCGGGTTGAAGGTCGTCTGCGACGGCCTCTGGCCCTGGCCCCACACGGACGCGGACTCGATCTTCTGGGTGCCCCAGCAGCTTTGGCGGTTCAGTGCGAAGTCTTCGGGGGTCTGGACGGTCTGCAACCACCACAACCGGTGGTCGCCCGAGTACATGGCCGTATTCAAGAGGGACCTTGCCACCTATGCGCCCCGAATGACCGATGTGGCCACGCTCACCAAGCTCTACCGGGACCGGCCGCTCACCTTCGGTGACCGTTTCATCGCGATGCAGGACCTGATCTGGAACCATCGTGTCCTGCCGGCGATGGGCCGGTTGAGGCGCCTTATCTTCAAATCCAGGCGAAGCACATGAGTCGGGAACGGCCCCGGCTGCTTTTCCTCATCAATTCGTTGAACCCCGGGGGAGCCGAAAGGCAGCTCCTGGAGCTGGTTCGCTCACTCGACCGGGACCATTTCGAAGTCCAGGTGGTGGTGACGTACGATCAAACGGACGAGTCGAAAGCCGGGTTCTACCGGGAGATGAGCGCAATCCCCGGGGTCACCCTGCTAAGCCTGCACAAGCGGAGGGGCCCCCTGGGCTACGGGTCCTCCCTGCTTCGCCTCCATCGGCTGGTACAGCGGTTCGACCCCCATATCCTCCACGGATACATGGAAGGGAATCTGCCCGTCCTGCTCATTGGGAGCCTTTCCCGGAAGCGGGTCGTCTGGGGCATCCGCCGAACCAGCGCCGACCTGTCCAAGATGGACCGGATCTCCCGTATCCTCCAGGAGGTCATGGTCTACCTCTCGCCCTTCACGGATCTGGTCATCTTCAACTCCGAGGCCGGACTTCGCAACCACGCGCAGTTCGGAATGCGGGCACCGCGCATGGGGGTCGTGCCCAACGGCTTCGATGTGGAGACCTTCCGGCCCGACCCGGGCGCGGGGGCGCAGCGGCGGGAGGCCTGGGGCATCCCCGGGGAGGTGCCCCTGGTGGGCATTGTCGGCCGCCTGGACCCGGTGAAGGACCATCCCACCTTTCTGCGCGCGGCCGCCCGGATTGCGACGAAATGGCCCACCGCCCGGTTCGTTTGCGTGGGGAATGCCCCTGAGCCCTATGCCCGCACCCTGAGGGACCTGGCCGGGTCCCTGGGGATAGGCGAACGGGTGCACTGGCCAGGCGTCTGCCAGGATATGAAGAGCGCCTACAATGCCCTTTCGCTGCTGATCCTGGCGTCCACCGACGAGGGCTTCCCCAATGTCCTCGGGGAGGCCATGGCCTGCGGCGTCCCGTGCGTGACGACCCGAGCCGGAGATGCCGAGGCCCTGGTGGGGGACACGGGACTGGTGGTGGACATGGGCGACCCCGGCGCCCTGGCCGAAGCCGCCTCCATCCTCCTTGCCGAGTCCGCGCCGTTGAAAGCGGCCCGGGCTGCCGCCGCGCGGGCGCGGGTCTGCTCCGTCTACAGCACGGAAGCCCTGGCCCGGAACACCGAGAACCTGCTGGCCTCCCTCCTCTAGGAGCCGCCCCTCTCGTACTTGTAGTCGAATTCGTATTTGTAGTAGCCATAAAGCCCGCCAACCTTGACCAGCTTTATGTCATTGAAGAGGCACCCCTTCAGCTTGCCCTCCAGGTGCCGCAGG
The DNA here is from genome assembly GCF_030846775.1 of Geothrix sp. 21YS21S-2. Lineage (NCBI taxonomy): Bacteria > Pseudomonadati > Acidobacteriota > Holophagae > Holophagales > Holophagaceae > Geothrix > Geothrix sp. 21YS21S-2. Next base: position 2,184,488 of record NZ_CP132910.1, on the reverse strand, counting down.
CGGTTCTGGCAGGTCTGGATCTCCTCCAGGGGATGCTTGCCGTATTTGGCCACCAGCAGGATGGTGTCCGCCTTGGACCCCAGGACGATTGCGTCGCTCACCGGGAGGATCGGCGGGGCATCCACGATGACAAAATCGAAGGCCTCCGAGACCTGCCCCATGAACTCGGAGAAGGAAGGGGACATGAGCAGGACCAGGGGGTCCGGCGGCAGAACGCCTGTGCTGAGAAGGCTGAGCCCCGGAATGGGCGTGGTCTTGAGGAGGGTCTTCCAGTCGGCGCGCCCCGTCAGGGCCTCCGACAAGCCTCCCGCCCGCCCCTTGATTCCGAACGTGCGGTGCAGGTTGCCTCGCCGCAGATCTGCGTCCACCAGCAGCACCTTGGCTCCTCCCTGGGCCAGGACGGCGGCAAGGTTGGTGCTCACGAAGGACTTGCCCACCTCGGGGGAAGGGCCGGTGATCAGCACGATGCGGTTGGTGACGTCCTCCATCATGAAATGCAGGACGGTGCGCAGGCTCCGCATGCTCTCCGTGGCGATGTCCTCGGGTTCCCCCATGGCCAGCAGGTGGGTGCCCTGGGCGTGCCTCCGGATGGCCCGGTTGAAGTTATCCTGGGACTCCGAGTGGGGGATGGTCACCAGGATCGGGAGGCCCAGCTTGGCCTCGATGATCCTGTGGTCCTCGACCCCCCTGCGCATGAGCCGGCGGATGATGGCCATTCCCACTCCGACCGTGGTTCCGATGAACAGGAAAAGGACCATCAGGACCTTCTTCCTGGGGGCGATGGAGTCGAAGGGCGGAATGGCGTAGTCCACCACCCGGGCGTTGCCTACGGATCCTGCCAGGGTGTTCTGGAGCTGCTGGATGCTGGTGAGCAGGGAGGTGTACATTTCGGACTTCACCTGGGCATCCCGCGTCAGCCGGACGATTTCCTGCTGGGCCTTGGGGAGGGCGGACACCCTGCCGGAAGTGCGGGACAGTTCCTGCTGGAGATGGGCGATCTGCTGGTCGGTGGTCGTGACGAGGTCGGAATGCTCCGTATAGGTCCTGAGGAGTTCCTGCCGCCGCTGCTTCAGGGTCGAGATCTGGGCCTCCAGGGACGCGCCCTGCTGGAGGAACACCTCACCCTCCCTGGCCAGGTCCAGGGCGCCGTTCTGACGGCGGTAGTCGTTCAATCGGCTCTCCGCTTCGGAGAGCTGGGCCTGGAGGGCGGGTCGCTGATTCTGGAGGAGGATGAGAGCCTTGGAAGAGTCGCCGGATTTGCGTTCAATCGTCTGGCGAACGTACTGGTTGAGGATCTCATTCAGGATCAGGGCTGCCTGGTCGGGGTCGGGATCCGTCAGGGAGAGGCCGAGGAGGTTGGACGACTGGTTGGCATTCTTCCCCCGTTCCTCCACCATGAGGCCGAGCCGGAGGCTGTTGATGGCGTCCACCGTGGGGCGCATGGAGAGGGAGAACTCCTGGCCCGGCTTCCCGCGGAGGGTGCGCACCTTCAGCTTCATCGGCCAGCCATTCCAGGTGGCGCTCAACCGCTCGCCGGGCTTGCCTTCAGCCAGGACGGAACCATCCGGGCCGCTCCACCGGTAGAGTCCCCCTGCCAGGGCGGTCAGCTTGAAAAGGGTCCCCCTGGCTTTGTCCGGCACTTCGAAGGAGGTCACCTCCACTTTCGGCCGGGTGAGGGGGTTCCGGTTGAGGAGCTTGCCCACCAGGGGGGTGAGCACGGGCGCGGCTTGGATGTCCAGGCCCAGGTTGGTCACGACCCGGCCGAGCACGAGGTTGCTCTTGACGATCTCGATTTCGCCCTGGGCCACGGTCGTCTGGGCGAAGACCCCTTCCATCTTGGTGAATTCCGCGGTCTGGGTGCTGTAGCTCTTGGCCGTTTCCGTCTGCAGGAGGCCTTCGACCTGGTAGATGGGGGTGGCCGAAAGGACATAGAGGAGCCCCACGGCCCCAAAGAGGAACACTGAACCCAGAATCAGGTACCGCCCCTCCCACAGGTTGGCGAAAACCTCGCTCAAGTTGAATTCATCCGCCTTGTCCTGGGCGGCCAGGGGAGCTGGAACCCCCACTTGGGAAAAGGGGGGCCTGTTGGGGTTGGGGGCGGAGGCGTTGTTCATGAAGACCTTTGCTTGGGAACCACGTGAATCAGCCAGTCGTCGACGGACTGGCGAATTTGCTTGAGAACCTGCAGGAAGACGTCGGGCCCCTTCCGGAACGGATCCGGAATTTCCCGATCGGGGGACGGCCGCCAGTGCCCGAGGAGGAAGATGCGCCCATGGGCGCTGGGGACCCTTCTCTCGCAGTCCTTTTTCTGGCGTTCGTCCATGACGAGGATGAGATCCGTCTCCAGCGCGAGGGCAGGAGTGAAGTGCCTGCCCCGGTGGCTCCCGATGTCCAGGCCCTCGGCTGCCATCAGCCGGGCCGCTTCCGGATCGGCAGGGTAGTCCTCCAGGGCCCCGAGTCCGGCGGACCCGATGGTCAGCCCCTCCCCCGCGCCGGCCTTGAGCAGGGCCTCCGCCATGGGGCTTCGACAATGGTTGCCGTCGCAGACTACGAGAATGGACTCGATCAAAAGGGGTGAATTCAGGAGACGACCTTTGGAGGATGTTGGGGCGGGCATGGCCGGGTGGATCGTTCGCCTAGAGGCGCTTCTTGAAATAGTAGACCTGCGCCCCGGTGGAGGCCCCGGCCGTGACGGCGTTGATGGTGGGCATGAGCAGGTTCATCACGCGGCTGAACCGCACCAGCGTGCCGGCGTCGACGTAGACGATGTCCCTGGGATTCAGGGCGAACTTGTCGGCCAGGATCATGGAGGCGGGGTTGCGGGCGTCCAGGTGGAAGACGTCCACCTTGTTGGCCGCACCGGCGGAACGGATGACGTAGATGGAGGTCGCGTCCGCGCTGCTGACCTGGATTCCGCCCACTTCGGAAATGGCCTTGGCAAGGCTGAGCTTGCCGTGGACGAGGGGGATGTTGCCCGGCCGCATGAGTTCACCCATGAGGTACACCGGTTCCTCGCTGGCGTTGGGGATCTGCAGGGAGTCGCCGTCCTGGAGCAGGATCTGCCCAGAGGCATTGCCCATGGCCATGAGGGCCTGGAAATTGAGCATCCAGGACTTCGAGCCCCGGGTCAGCACCATGCGGCTGTCATCCGCGGCGGGCAGCAAGCCGCCGGCCCGATTGATGGCCTCGGCGAGGGTGAAGGGGACGTCCGTAACGGGGTAGATGGCCGGGTTCCGCACCTCGCCGCCCACGTAGACCTTCTGGGAACGGTAGACCAGGACCTTCACGTCCACCTGGGGATTGCGCAGCGACTTGGCCAGCTGGGTGGTGAGGGCGTCGCGGACCTGGCTGATGGTCATGCCCTGGACCTTCAGCTTGCCCACGTAGGGGAAGAAGATGTACCCCTCCTCGTCCACGAGGTTGCCGTACGAGGTGTCGGTGCGGTTGGGCCCCATGGGGAGGGAGATCTCGGGGTGATCCCACACCGTCACGAGCAGCACGTCCTGGGAACCCACGTGATAGACCTGGGCCCGATCGGACACGAGGGCCGAGAGATCCACCGGGACCGCGGGGCGCGCGGCCTGACGGTTGACCAGTTCCGGCGATACGGGATGCAGCGTGACGGCAAGACCTCCCACATCCTCGGGCCGCTCATGGCTGTTGGGCCGGGAGGTGAGCTTCATGCCCGGAGCCTGGCAACCGGCCAGAAGCGTCAGGGCCAGCAGTCCCAGGCCGAGGCGGAACCTCAGGGGGGCCACCCGGACCGGAATGGATGAAGGAACTTGAGCGTGCCCCAGGGTTCGCAACACGATGCGCTCCAAAGAAAAAAACGGCCAGGTGGATTGTTGTGGTTTCTAGTATGCCATCAGATGTAAGCGCGAAGGCCCAGGGTTTCCGGAGACCTGAAATCGATCGGGGCGGCGGGCGCCACGATTTTCCCGTTGACCGGCGTCGCCTCGGCATCGAGGTACCGGCCGAGGCCGTGGGGGGAGGGCTGGAAGGTGGGAATCAGCTCCATGAAGCACCGGAGCATTTTCGGGTAGCAGGTCTCGCCTTCGCCGTCCAGGATCTCCCGCAAGACGGCGAGCCCCTCCCGCAGCCGTTCGGGATCCACAGGGAACTCCTTGGCCTCAAAGACCTTGGGATGGACGGTGGTGCGGGATACGCGGCCTTCGGTGAAGAGCTCCTCCACCAGCTTCTCGCCGGGCCGGACCCCCGTGAAGCGGATGTCCACGTCCACCCCCGGGGAGAACCCGGACAGGCGGACCATTTCCTCGGCCAGGTTGACGATGTGCACGGGTTCGCCCATGTCCAGGGCGAAGACCTTGCCCGTGTCGCCCAGGATGCCCGCCTGGAGGACCAGTTGGGCCGCCTCGGGGATGGTCATGAAGTAGCGCACCATGTCCGGGTGGGTGATGGTGACGGGTCCGCCGCCCCGGATCTGGTCCCGGAAAAGGGGGATCACGCTGCCGCGGCTGCCCAGGACGTTGCCGAACCGCACGCTCACGAACTTGGAGCCGGGGCACTCGATCGCGGCCCGGGCCACCAGGAGCTCGCCCACGGCCTTGGAGGCCCCCAGCATGTTCACCGGATTGACGGCCTTGTCGGTGGAGACGTTCACGAAGATCCGCGTGCCGCAGGCCTTGGCGGCCTCGATGACGTTGCGGGTGCCGAAGATGTTGTTCTCGATGGCCTCCTCGGGGTTGGCCTCCAGGAACGGCACATGCTTGTGGGCGGCGGCGTGCAGGACGACCCGGGGCCGCCACTTCTCGAATACCTGGTGGAGGCGGGCGGGGTTGCGGATGTCGCACAGGGCGATCTCCACTTCCTGGTTCGGGAAGAGGTTGACCAGCTGCCGCTGCACCTCCCAGAGGCTGTTCTCGCCGCGGCCCAGCAGCACGAGCTTGCCGGGGTGGATGTCGGCCACCCGCCGGGCCAGTTCGCTTCCAATGGAACCGCCCGCGCCGGTGATGAGGACCACCTGGTTGTCCAGGGCCTTCCGGATGGCCTCCGTGTCGAGGGTGATGGGATCCCGGCGCAGCAGGTCCTCGATGGCGATGTCCCGCACCTCGGGCTTCCAGGGCCGGTCGCCCACGAGGTCCATGATGCCGGGGACGGTCTTGAGCTTGATGCCCTCGGTCATGACGATCTTGGACAGTTCACGCAGCCGCGCTCCGCGCACCCCCGCCATGCCCAGGATGACCTGGGAGACGTTCTGTTCGCGGATGATCAGCGGAAGGAGCGTGGTCGGGCCCAGGACGGGGATGCCCAGGATTCTCAGCCCCTGCTTCTCCAGGTCGTCGTCGATGAAGCCCAGCACGTTGCAGCGCAGGCGCGGATGCTCCCGCAGCTCCTGGCAGAGCAGGACGCCCGCGCGTCCCGCGCCGATGATGAGGGTCCGCTCGGCCAGCATCCCGCCGGGCACCACGGACGGATGCGAATGGCGGCGCTGGTGGATGGCCAGGGCCGCCATGCGCACCACCACCCAAAGGATGCCGGTGATGAGGCTGGCGCCCAGGACCACGTCCGGGCGGACATTGTCCGTCCAGCCGCCCCGCACCAGGCAGAGGGTCATGTTGGTGCCCGCAAGGGTGGCGGTGCCCAGGACAAGCCATCGGGCGTCGTGGATGTCCATGGCCCGGTAGTGCTGGGTGTGGAACCGCAGTCCCAGGTTGATGAACATGGCGATGAGCACGAAGGCGACCATGCCGCGCCCGAAGTTCACGCCCTGCAGGAGGACGCTTGACGCCACCACGAAACCTAGGCAAGCGACAAAGGTGTCGAGGGCGACCTTCACGACCTTGCGGACGTGAGGCCCCTTCAGGAACCGGTTGCCGGCCTGTCCATCTTCAGCCTGGGGAGGGTCGGTGGTTTCAGCCATGGCTAGGATCTCCGGACTTCAAAGAACGAGCCGTTCGGGAATGTGACGAGAACTGTCTTCCATTTGGTTGCGACATCGGTGAACCTGCTGGATCCGGGGGCTGCATTGGGTTGAAAAACGGAAGCAATTGAGTCGCAAGGGAGGCCTGTCGGATTCGGGTGCAACAGGGAGGTCTTGAATTATTCTTCATACCAGACCTTTTGTGGCAAGCGGTATTTTGGTGCACCGTCTGCCCGGCGATGCGGCGAGGGGCCTCCCGGGGGATAGATGCAACCGGCCGGCACCAGGGGCGGGCGTCAAATGAACAACGACTCCCAATCAATTCATTGGGGCACGATGCACAAGGAAAAGTAATTCATTTTTGGTGATTCCACCATCTTCTTTTACAAATAGTCTGGAAAGTATGCTTTGCCCGGAATGCGACCCGGTAGACGGGAACCCCCAGGAGCACCAGGGCCATGCCGGGCCACGTGTAGGATGGGCGGTAAACAAGCAAAACAGCGATGAATGCGAGGGCGCCCGCCAGGTAGATGAGGGGCGGGAACGGATAGGCGAAGATCTTCACCGGCCGTTCCAGGGTGGGCCGCTTCCATCGGAGCACGAAGATTCCGGCTACTGTCAATACATAGAAGAGGGTGGCGGCCACCATGGAGAATTCAAGAAGTTGGGCATAGCTCCCGGTGAGGGTGAGGAGGCAGGCCCAGGCCGCCTGGAACCCCATGGCCCAGGCCGGAACCCCGAACCGGTTCAGGCGGGCAGCCAAAGAGAAAAACAGACGGTCGGCCGCCAGGGTCTGGTAGAGCCGGGATCCGGCCAGCACCAGGCCGTTGGCGCACCCGAAGGTGCTGACCAGGATGGCCAGGGCCATGGCGCGGGACCCGGCCGGGCCGAACAGGGCGTTGAGGGTGGCGGTGCCCACCCGGTCCCCCGGCGCCGAGGCGATCCCCCCGGGACCCAGGATCCGGAGGTAGACGGTGTTGGCCAGGAGGTAGAGGCCCAGCACCAGGAGGGGGCCCACCAGCAGGGCCAGGGGGATGGACCTGCGGGGCTCCCGGATCTCCGACGCGATGAAGGTGACCGAGTTCCAGGAATCCGACGAGAACAGGCTGCCACTCTGGACCACCAGCAGGGCGGCCAGGAAGGGCAGGGCGCCCGGGACCGCCGCCCCGGGCGGGTGGGCGGGGGCGTCGGCCAGCAGCCCCACGAGGATGAGGGCCGCCAGGCTGCCCAGCTTGGCCACCGTGAAGACGTTCTGGATCCAGACCCCGATGCGCCCGCCATAGGCGTTCACCACGCTCAGGAGGACGATGACCCCGATGGCCGCCAACCGGGCCGGGGTCAGGCCCAGGTGGTAGGGGCCCACCACGATCCCCGGCACCACCTCCAGGGCCCGGACCTCCAGGGGCCCCACCAGGTAACGGGTCTCGCTCACGGCGGGCAGGAAGGTCCCCAGGAACTTCCCGAAGGCCATGGCCACCGCGGCCAGGGCCCCGGTCTCGATGATGAGGAAGGTGGTCCATCCATAGAGGAAGGCCACCAGGCGCCCGTAGCTCTCCTTCAGGTACACGAACGGGCCCCCCGCCGTGGGGAAAATCCCCGCCAGCTCCCCGTAGGAGTGGGCCCCCAGGAGGGTGAGGACGGCCGTGAGGCCCCAGGCCAGGAGAAGGAAGGCGCCCGTGCCCCCGGTACGGACCATTTCCGCGGGGACGATGAAGATGCCGCTGCCGATCATGGAGCCGGCGATGAGCATGGTTGCGGAAAAGGGGCCGATGTGGCGCTGATACGCATTATTCATAAATAATCCATAAATTAACAAGATGCCCGCTCCCGCTCTCCGGTTCCATGGCATGGCGACGGATTTCCTCCTAGGCTGGAACCATGGCCCGATCCCGCACTTCCACCCGTCTTGCCGCCGCAGTGGCCCTCCTGGCCCTGCTGCCCCTGTCGGGCCTCTGGCTCTGGAAGCGCCAGGGTCCCCTGGTCGCCCAGTCCATGCTCCTGGTGAAGCGGGGCACCACGGTGGACGCCCTGGCCGACCAGATGGAGCGCGACGGCCTCATCCGGAGCGCCGCCCTCTTCAAGCTCTGGGCCCGGGCCCGCAAGCTCCAGCTCATCCGGGGCGAGTACACCATCGAACCCCGGGCGTCCCTGGCCGACGTGGCCGGAAAGCTCAAGCGGGCCGACATCCACTACACCAACATCGTCCTCCCCGTGGGGGCCCACGGCTGGGCGATCCAGCGCCGCCTCCGGGACTTCGTGCCCGAAGACGTCTTCTGGACCCTGTGGAAGAGCCCCCGCCTGGCGAAGACGGCCGGCTTCCCCGAGGCGGAGACCCTGGAGGGGCTGCTGGCCCCGGCCACCTACCGCGTCAACCACGCCCAGGAGCCCGAGGAGATCCTCCTGGCCATGGCCGAGGCCTTCCGGGACAAGGTGCTGCCAAGCCTGGAGGGAGGTGCCCTGCCGCCCTACCAGACGCTCATCCTCGCCAGCCTTGCCGAAAAGGAGACCCGCCTGCCCGAGGAGCTCACCAAGGTCGCCGGCGTCTACGCCCAGCGCCTGAAGATCGGCATGCGTCTCCAGTGCGACCCCACGTCGCTCTACGCGAGGTGGGCCTCCGGGGACCTGCGGTTCACGGCCCCGACCCCCGAGGACATCCACCGCGCCAGCCGCTTCAACACCTACACCGTGGGCGGCCTGCCCCCCACCCCCATCGCCATCCCCAGCGCCGCGGCCATCGAGGCCGCCAAGGTCCCCCAGATGGGCAGGGACCTCTATTTCGTCGCCACCGGCAGGGGCGGCCACTCCTTCGCCCCCAGCCTGGCCGAGCACAACCGCAACGTGGGCGTCTACCGCAAGGAAGTCAAACGCCAGAAGAAGGCGATGGCCCTCCATGGCTAGGACACGCCTGGATCTGCTCCTGGTGCAGCGGGGCCTCTGCGAGACCCGCAGCAAGGCCGCCGCGCGGATCATGGCCGGCGACGCCCTGGTGGACGACCGCCCCGTCACCAAGGCCGGCGCCCTGGTGGCCGAGGAGGCCGTCCTGCGCCTGCGGGGCGAGGCCCTCCCCTTCGTCAGCCGGGGCGGCCTGAAGCTGGCCCATGGCCTGGAGGCCTTCCGGGTGGACCCCGAAGGCCGCGTCTGCTTCGACGCCGGCGCCTCCACCGGCGGATTCACGGACTGCCTCCTCCAGCGGGGCGCCACCCGCGTCTACGCCGTGGACGTGGGCACCAACCAGCTCCACTGGAAACTCCGCAGCGACCCCCGGGTCGTCTCCATGGAACAGGTGAACCTCCGCCTGTGGGACCCCGCCCTCGTGCCCGAGCCCTGCTCCCTCCTGGTGGCCGACCTCAGCTTCATCTCCCTGCGCCTGGCCATCCCGCCCATCCTCCCGTCGCTGGCCCCCGGCGCCGACGCCATCCTCCTGGTGAAGCCCCAGTTCGAGGCGGGAAGGGACGACGTGGGCTCGGGCGGCATCGTGAGGGACCCCGAGGTGCACGAGCGGGTGAAGCGGGAGATCTGGGACTTCTTCCTGGAGAGCGGGCTGAGGCCGCTGGCGTGGGACGTGAGCCCGATCCTGGGGGGGGAGGGGAACAAGGAGTTCCTGCTGCACCTCCGGCGCAGGAGCCTGCCTCCTGTTACGTAGACTGGCTCCTGGCGGGCTTATCGAGGCGTTTCAACCGCTTCACGGCGAGGGCGTGGCAGGAATCCACCTCGGCCTCGGAATCGTCCTTGGGCGGGGTCACGCGCCGGTAGCTGTCGATGGCGGCCTCGGTCTCCCCGAACTGCTCGGCGATGCGGCCAAGGAGATACCAGTCCTGGCTTCGCGGCTCGTCCTCCTCGAGGTCCGACATCTCCTTGTGGAAGATGTCCAGGGCTTCCTTGGCCTCGCCCCGCTCCGCCAGGAGGGAGGCGAGCGTATGCTGCCCTGCGCCGTTCTTCTCGGCCTTGAGGAGGACCGACCGGCGGGCCCATTCCACCGACTGGTCGGTGACCCGGCCCTGGACCAGGGTGCCCCAGGCGAGGTTGTTGAAGTCGGTGGACGTGGCCCTGCCAGAATCGACAAGCGCCTTGAGGACGTCTTCCCGCTCCTGGTGCCGTCCCAGCATGCCCAGCGCCTTGGCCTTCCAGTCCGCGGGTTCGTTGTCGTCCGGGGTCCTCGCGAGCGCCTGCCCCGCGGCGGCCAGGAGTTCGGGCCATTTCCGCTTCCCGTTCAGGCTGGCGGCCCAGGCGCGGGCGGCCACCTTGGAGGTGGGATGGGCCTTGGCCAGGCCCTCGCTCAGGGGAAGGGCGGCGTTCCATTCCGAGCGCGCCAGATGGGCGTTCATGAGGGCAAGGTCACGCTTCTCCGAGGGCGGCGCGGCGGCCAGGATCGCCACGGCCCCCGCGCAGTCCTTGTCCGGCCCTTCCAGCGCGGCCGCGGCGACGCGGATCTCGTCCCGGGTCGCCGTCCGCCCCTTCTCCCAGAACAGGCGGAAGGGGTGGCCGGACAGGGGGTCGTCCTTGCTTCCCGGCCTCACCTCATCCAGGGCATGGTCCAGCATGGCCCGGGCCCCGGCCTCATCGCCCTTGTCCAGGCGCCGGATGGCCTCGATCCCGAGGGTGGATAGGATGCTGTCGGTGGCCGCCAGGAGGAACTGGCCCTTTTCCTGGACCACGAACCAGGAGAGTGCGTTGGAATCTTCCGCTCCAGGAGTCTTCAGGGAGACCTTGAAGGCGGACGCGGGGTCTCCGGTTACCACAACCTGGCTCAGGGCGTGGATCACGTCCAGCGTGACCGCGGGGGCGACGCCTGTCCCGTTGCGCTTCATGGTGTTGAATCCCAGGCCCTTGCGAAGGTCCTTCACGCCCCCTTCCTTGCCCACGCTGGCCCGGAGGGCCGGCGTGAAGAGCTTTAAGAGGTCGGCGTCCGTGGCGGCGGAGTCAACCGCGGTCTGCAACAGGCGCCACACCGGCGTGGCGGGATCGGCGGGATCCAGCTTGCGGACGTCGAAGATGCGGGTCCTGGCCAGCACGGAGGCCCGGCCCCGGATGGCAGGCGCATTGGCGGCTCCGTCCGCCCCGGCGGACAGGAGGGTGGCTGCCTCCTGGTACAAGCGTGCCCCGGCGAGGAGGTCGCCCGCCTCCAGCAGGGCGGACCGCCGCTGGGCCTGGTCCGCGATGACGGTGGCGCCCTCCTGGAGGGCCGCCGTGCCGCCCCGGGTGGCGGCCAGGGCTGCCAGGAGCCAGGCGTGGCCTTCCCGGGGCGTGGGCAGGGTCCGGGCGCACGCCTCCACCTCCTTGTAGCGGCCCGCCCGCCAAAGGACGGTCAGGAGGTTGACGTTCATGTCCTCCACCTTGAGTTCCTTGCGGAGGTCCTGATACTCCCTGATCGCCGCGTCCAGGTCGGCGCCCGGCCCGTAGCGCATGCCCTCCCGGTTGTGTTCCAGGAGGATGGCCAGGTTCTTCCGGGTCAGGGCGTCCTGGGGAGCAAGCTCCTTGGCCCTGCGGTAGGCGGCCAGGGCGCCCGGATAGTCCCACCCCGGGTGGTAGCTCCGGTTCACCAGGTCGTGGAGCAGAACCCAGCCCAGGGCACGCTGGGTGAACATGCTGGCGGGCTCCAGGCTGCAGGCCTTGCGCGCGGCGTCCCGGGCGGCCCCGCCCAGGCCGGCCTGCAGCAGGGCGATGGCCAGGCGGCTGAGGGGAATGCCCTTGGAGGGCTGGGCCTCGGCCTGGGTGTGGAAGGTCCGGAGGGCCTCCTTGATCCGGCCCGCCGCCAGATGGGCTTCGCCCACCTGGTCGAAGAGCAGGCGCGTGGGCAGCGAGGCGCCGAAGGCCTCCAGGGCTTCCCGGGCCGCCTCCACCTCCACGGCGGTCCACCGGGCCTTGCCGGAATCGAAGCGGAAGGTTGCCAGGACCATCCCCTCCGGCCCCTTCTCGAAGGTCCGCACAAGGCTCGCGGGGCCGAAGGGAAGGCGGTCCGAGGGCGGGAGGGGACGGGCCTCGAAGCCCGCGGGAACGGCGATCCGGTACCGCCATTCAACCGAATAGGGCTCGGGAATGAGCAGGTCCTGCTTCCGGTGCTGGACCGGTGCCTTGCCCTTGCGGTCGTAGGAAGTGGGGATGAGCTTCCGGAGTCTGGAACTCATGTCCCAGGCATTGAGGGTCACCGCTGCGTCCACATCCGTGGTGAGGCCCATGCCGCAGTCCAGCCCCTCCAGGCGGAGGGTGAAGGGCCGGCCCAGGTCGGAAGCCTCGGCCACGACGCACTCGCCCAGCTCCCGGGCCGTGTACGTGTCCTGGACGTATTTGCGGAGGTTGTCCTTCTGCTTTTTCGGGTCCGCGGGCGGGAACTCGCCCCGCAGGGTCATCTCGGCGAGGCCCGACGGATGGGAGGTCTCCACGACCCGGGCCTTGCCGGATTCGGACAGGAACACCTCCCGGGTCTCCAGGATCAGGTTCGCGGTGGACGGGGCCCTGGGAGTGGTCGCGAGGCCCGTGGTGCCGCGGTCCACCACCAGGGCCTGCCGCCCCTGGTCCATGAAGGGCAGGTCGCCGGCGCGGCCGTACTCGGCGGTGACATCGATCCACAGGGGTTCGGCCCCGGGCACCACCACGATGGCGTGGTCGAAGTGGTTCAGGCCGGGCAGCTCCGGGTCAACGTCCCGGCCCGGCCCCGTTTCAAGCAGGGCCATCCGGGCCTCGATGCCCGCCTGGCGGAGCAGGGCCACCAGGAGCGCGGCCTTGTCCTTGCAGTCGCCGTAGCCGCGCGCGAGGGTTTCGGCGGGGGTTCGGGGAACGATGCCCGCTTCGCCGAATTCCACGCCCGTGTAACGGACGGTCCGCCCGATCCGGGCCAGGAGACGGTTGATCTTCTCCCTGGGATCCGTCGCGTCGCCCATGGCCGAGCGGGCCCAGGCCGCCAGATCGGCGCCGGCGATCTGGCGTTCGGTGATCTCCAGGTAGCCGGCCGCCGCCGCCGCCCAGGAAGGCGCGGTGGAGAAGGTGAGGCTGGGTCGTGGCTGGGCCTCGGGATCCGAGTAGGCCTCCGGGTCCTCGGGAGGCTCCATGGGACCCAGCTCGAGGGTCAGGCGGACCCGGCCGTTTTCCCGGGTCCGCTGGGGCTGGACCGGCCCCAGGCCCGCCAGCTTCCACCGGAAGGGCAGGGCTTCGGGGACTTCCACCCGCACCCGGGTGTGCTCCACGGGGACCGGCTGGTGGAGGGAAAGGGTGGCCAGGGTCCCGGAGGCGTGGACCGGGGCCGTTTCCTGGGTGACGACCTCCACCTCGGCCACCGCGCCCACGGCGAGCTGGGGCAGGGGCCCGGCCAGCCTCCTGCGGTCGTCGTAGAGGGTGGTGTCGTCCTCGTTCATGGGAAATTCGCCCAGGGTCGCTGGATCCAGGGCGTGCACCCGCCCGTCGGGGGTGATGACGCGGGCCCGGATGACGGGGCGCTCCTGGTGCCAGGGGGCCCAGGCGCTGCCCACGGTCTGCCAGGACTTGACCCCGGACTCGTGGTCCACCCGGAAGATATAGCGATAGACGGTCTCGCGCCGCCCCTGGGCGTCGAAGGTGACCCGGGTATCCTCCAGCAGTTCGTGCACAGCCTGCCCCTCCCGGGGCATCCGGTTCGATCCTTCGCGCAGCAGCACGGCGGGTTCGGCCGAAAAGGCCGGCAGGAGGTGCCAGTCCGTTTCCGCAGGCGCGGCGAATGCCACTGCACAGGGCAGGGCGGCGGACAGAAGGGCACGGACTCGCATGCGGACTCCAGGTCGGTTCGGAGGGGTTCCCCCATGGTTGAACGCAGACCCGTGTCCATGAAGGATGCGGAGTCGGATTCAATGGGAGGTGAGCCTCCATGATAACGGAACCGGTGGCCGCCTACACGGGGTACGCGACCTGGGTGAGCCGCTCGGAGATCTTCCAGAGCCGGCCCTGGACCTCCTCGTCCACGGCGCGCGCGCTGGGCCTGACCCGCACGGGCGCGCCGACCATCTCGGCATATTCGGCGGGGCCGTAGTAGGCCGCCCCCGCCGCTTCCGGGTCCACGGCGGCCCGGAGCAGGGGCAGGGCCCCCTGGGCGGCGTCCTGGCTCAGGAAGGCGCCGAACGTGGTCATGAAAAAGCGCATGAAGGGGTTGCGCGTGGCGTGCCGCTGGAGTTCCGTGCGGGACCAGCCGGGGTGGGCCGCCACCGCCAGGGTGGAACTCCCGGCCCGGGCCAGGCGCCGCTGGAGTTCGAAGGTGAACATCAGGTTGGCGATCTTGGACTGGGCGTAGGCGGCCCAGGCCTTGTAGCCCCGGGCGAACTGCAGGTCCTCGAAGCGGATCCGCCCGAACTTGTGGGCGCCGCTGCTCATGGTCACCACCCGGGAGCCCGGGGTCGCCTGGAGCAGGGGCAGCAGGTGGCCGGTGAGGGCGAAGTGGCCCAGGTGGTTCGTGCCGAACTGCAGCTCGAAGCCTTCGGAGGTGCGGCTGAAGGGGGGGATCATCACGCCGGCGTTGTTGATGAGGAGGTCCAGCCTGCCGTGGCGCTTGAGCACGGTGCGGGCGGCCTCGCCCACCGAGTCCAGGGAGCTCAGGTCCAGTTCCACGCGCTCCAGGGAGGCCCCGGGGTGGGCGGCGAGGATGGA